>NZ_JABLTE010000026.1 GCF_013315795.1 Nocardia barduliensis | reverse complement strand
AAGCGATCGTCAAGGGCGAGAACATCCCGGAACCGGGCATCCCGGAATCGTTCAAAGTCCTGCTCAAAGAACTCCAGTCCCTGTGCCTCAACGTCGAAGTGCTGTCCTCCGACGGCGCCGCGATCGAGATGCGCGACGGCGACGACGAGGACTTGGAGCGCGCGGCGGCCAACCTGGGCATCAACCTGTCGAGGAACGAAGCGGCCACCGTCGACGATCTGGCGAACTAGGCGGCGGGCTGGATGCCGTCACAACAACGGCATCCAGCTTCCGCAACGGATTACCCCACTAGTGAACTTTTGCTCGAATTCGACCCGCACAGGGGAAAGGAAGTTACGTGCTAGACGTCAACTTCTTCGATGAACTCCGGATCGGCCTGGCCACCGCCGACGACATCCGTCAGTGGTCCTACGGCGAGGTCAAGAAGCCGGAGACCATCAACTACCGCACGCTCAAGCCGGAGAAGGACGGCCTTTTCTGCGAGAAGATCTTCGGTCCCACCCGGGACTGGGAGTGCTACTGCGGCAAGTACAAGCGCGTCCGCTTCAAGGGCATCATCTGTGAGCGCTGTGGCGTCGAGGTGACTCGCGCCAAGGTGCGCCGCGAGCGTATGGGCCACATCGAGCTGGCCGCTCCGGTCACCCACATCTGGTACTTCAAGGGCGTGCCCTCGCGCCTGGGCTACCTGCTCGACCTGGCGCCGAAGGATCTGGAGAAGATCATCTACTTCGCCGCCTACGTCATCGTGGCGGTGGACGAGGAGCTGCGGCACAACGAGCTGTCCACGCTCGAGGCCGAGATGGAGGTCGAGAAGAAGGCGGTCGCCGACCAGCGTGACGCCGACCTCGAGGCCCGCGCCCAGAAGCTCGAGGCCGACCTGGCCGAGCTGGAGGCCGAAGGCGCCAAGTCCGACGTCCGCCGCAAGGTCAAGGACGGCGGCGAGCGCGAGATGCGCCAGCTGCGCGACCGCGCCCAGCGTGAGCTGGACCGGCTCGAGGAGATCTGGAACACCTTCACCAAGCTGGCGCCCAAGCAGCTCATCGTCGACGAGGTGCTCTACCGCGAGCTGGTCGACCGCTACGGCGAGTACTTCACCGGCGCGATGGGCGCGGAGTCCATCCAGAAGCTGATGGAGAGCTTCGACATCGAGGCCGAGGCCGAGTCGCTGCGCGAGACCATCCGCTCCGGCAAGGGCCAGAAGAAGCTGCGCGCGCTCAAGCGGCTCAAGGTCGTCGCGGCCTTCCAGTCCAACGGCAACTCGCCGATGGGCATGGTGCTCGACGCCGTTCCGGTGATCCCGCCGGAGCTGCGCCCGATGGTTCAGCTCGACGGTGGCCGCTTCGCCACCTCCGACCTGAACGACCTGTACCGTCGCGTGATCAACCGCAACAACCGCCTCAAGCGACTGATCGACCTCGGCGCGCCCGAGATCATCGTCAACAACGAGAAGCGGATGCTGCAGGAGTCCGTCGACGCCCTGTTCGACAACGGCCGCCGCGGCCGTCCGGTCACCGGACCGGGCAACCGTCCGCTCAAGTCGCTGTCGGACCTGCTCAAGGGCAAGCAGGGCCGGTTCCGCCAGAACCTGCTCGGCAAGCGCGTCGACTACTCGGGCCGTTCGGTCATCGTCGTCGGTCCGCAGCTGAAGCTGCACCAGTGCGGTCTGCCCAAGCTGATGGCGCTGGAGCTGTTCAAGCCGTTCGTGATGAAGCGCCTGGTGGACCTGAACCACGCGCAGAACATCAAGTCGGCCAAGCGGATGGTGGAGCGGCAGCGGCCGCAGGTGTGGGACGTCCTCGAAGAGGTCATCGCCGAACACCCGGTGCTGCTCAACCGTGCGCCCACCCTGCACCGCCTCGGCATCCAGGCCTTCGAGCCGCAGCTGGTGGAAGGCAAGGCCATCCAGCTGCACCCGCTGGTCTGTGAGGCGTTCAACGCCGACTTCGACGGTGACCAGATGGCCGTGCACCTGCCGCTGTCGGCGGAGGCGCAGGCCGAGGCACGCGTGCTGATGCTGTCGTCGAACAACATCCTGTCGCCCGCGTCGGGCCGCCCGCTGGCCATGCCGCGTCTGGACATGGTGACCGGCCTGTACTACCTGACCCGCCTGGAAGAGGGCGCGAAGGGTTCCTACCAGCCGGCCACCAAGGACGCTCCGGAGCAGGGCGTGTACTCCTCGCCCGCCGAGGCGCAGATGGCGGTGGACCGCGGTGAACTCACCGTGCGTTCGCTGATCAAGGTCCGGCTGACCGACCAGCGCCCGCCGAAGGACGTCGAGGCGGAGCTGTTCCCGGAGGGCTGGCGCCGCGGCGACGCGTGGACCACCGAGACCACGCTGGGCCGGGTGCTGTTCAACGAGCTGCTGCCCGCGGACTACGCGTTCATCAACGAGCAGATGCCGAAGAAGCGTCAGGCGACGATCATCAACGATCTCGCCGAGCGCTACCCGATGATCGTGGTCGCGCAGACCGTCGACAAGCTCAAGGACGCCGGCTTCTACTGGGCCACGCGTTCGGGCGTGACGGTCTCCATGTCCGACGTGCTCGTGCCGCCGGAGAAGGCCGAGATCATGGAGCGCTACGAGGCGCAGTCGGATCAGATCGAGAAGAAGTACCAGCGTGGTGCGCTCGATCACCAGGAGCGCAACAACGCCCTGGTCAAGATCTGGCAGGAGGCGACCGAGGAGGTCGGTAAGGCGCTGCGCGCGCACTACCCGGCCGACAACCCGATCATCACGATCGTCGACTCGGGCGCCACGGGTAACTTCACCCAGACCCGTACCCTCGCCGGTATGAAGGGCCTGGTGACGAACCCGAAGGGTGAGTTCATCCCGCGGCCGATCAAGTCCTCCTTCCGTGAGGGCCTGACGGTTCTGGAGTACTTCATCAACACCCACGGCGCTCGTAAGGGTCTGGCCGACACCGCGCTGCGCACCGCCGACTCGGGTTACCTGACCCGTCGTCTGGTGGACGTCTCGCAGGACGTCATCGTGCGCGAGCACGACTGCGGCACCGAGCGCGGCATCGTGGTGCCGATCGCGGAGAAGCAGCTCGACGGCTCGATCATCCGCGACGCGCACGTGGAGACCTCCACCTACGCGCGGACGCTCGCGGCCGACGCGCTCGACGCGCAGGGCAACGTCATCGTGGCGAAGGGCGCCGACCTCGGCGATCCGGCGCTGGAGGCGCTGCTGGAGGCGGGCATCACCGAGGTGAAGGTCCGCTCCGTGCTGACCTGCACCACCGGCACCGGCGTGTGCGCGACCTGCTACGGCCGCTCGATGGCGACCGGCAAGCTGGTCGACATCGGTGAGGCCGTCGGCATCGTCGCCGCGCAGTCCATCGGTGAGCCCGGTACCCAGCTGACCATGCGTACCTTCCACCAGGGTGGTGTCGCGGGTGACGACATCACCGGCGGTCTGCCCCGCGTGCAGGAGCTGTTCGAGGCGCGCGTGCCGAAGGGCAAGGCGCCTATCGCCGAGGTCTCCGGTCGCGTGCGGCTGGAGGACGACGATCGCTTCTACAAGATCACCATCATCCCGGATGACGGTGGCGAAGAGGTTGTCTACGACAAGCTCTCGAAGCGGCAGCGTCTGCGCGTGTTCAAGCACGACGACGGCACCGAGCGTCTGCTCTCGGACGGTGACCACGTCGAGGTCGGCCAGCAGTTGCTGGAAGGCGCGGCGGACCCGCACGAGGTGCTGCGCATCATGGGCCCCCGTCAGGTGCAGGTCCACCTGGTCCACGAGGTCCAGGAGGTCTACCGCTCGCAGGGTGTGTCGATCCACGACAAGCACATCGAGGTCATCGTGCGCCAGATGCTGCGTCGCGTGACGATCATCGACTCGGGCGCCACGGAGTTCCTGCCCGGCTCGCTCACCGAGCGCGCCGAGTTCGAGGCCGCCAACCGTCGCGTCGTCGCCGAGGGCAACGAGCCCGCGGCGGGTCGCCCGGTGCTGATGGGTATCACCAAGGCGTCGCTGGCCACCGATTCGTGGCTGTCGGCGGCGTCCTTCCAGGAGACCACCCGAGTCCTGACGGACGCGGCGATCAACTGCCGCTCCGACAAGCTCATCGGCCTCAAGGAGAACGTGATCATCGGTAAGTTGATCCCGGCTGGTACCGGTATCAACCGCTACCGGAACATCCAGGTGCAGCCGACCGAGGAAGCCCGTGCCGCCGCGTACGCGGTGCCGTCCTACGACGACACCTACTACAGCCCGGACAGCTTCGGTCAGACCACCGGCGCCGCGGTTCCGCTCGACGACTACGGGTTCAGCGACTACCGGTAGTACGTCAGCCGCAACGACATTCGGCCCCCGCTCCGTCCGGAGCGGGGGCCGAGTGCTTTCGTCGACCTCTTCATCCGAAACCCTTCGTGCTGCGCGAGGCCGCGAGTCGGCACCGAGGACGTGGCGCGCTGGCGCATCGGGTCGGTGGTGGACAAAGGGGGGTCGGAGCCAGTAGAAATTAGAACGGGTTTCAGTTCTGGCTCTGGAGGTGGCGGTGGACGGCGCGGCGCTGGGCGATCTGGTGGTAGCCGGATTCCGGAAGCTGGGGTTCATCCAGTACGCCGGGATCGAGTGGGAGGAGTTCGCGGCGGGGCGGAACGTGGTGTCGATCGCGCCGCGGGCGGAGCATCTGAACCACAACGGGGATCTGCATGCCGCCGTGTTGTTCGGGATGGCGGAGACCGCCGCGATGGGTGCGTCGGTGTCGGGAATCGTGGACCTGATGGGGGACACGTTCATCGTCGCGAAGGACGGCCGCATCGAATACCGGGCTCGCGCGAAAGGGGAAGCGGGACCGTTCCGCGCCACTTCCGCGTTCCCCGACGAGACGTTGGCGAAGATGCGCGCGGACATCGAGGCGAAAGTGCCGCTCGAAATCGACGTGCCGGTGGATATCGCCGACGCCGGCGGAAAGATCGTCGCCGTGGCGGTGTTCACCGCGGTGCTTCGGCCGCGCCGATCCTGATCGAATCGGACACGGCCGGACCCGCCTTCACACGCAGCGGCTCACGCCCGTCGACCGGTTCGACTAGGGCGCGGTGACGTACGCGAGCGCCGCGTCGACGGCCGGCTGCCCACCGCCGACGACGTATCCGGCCATCGCGCCGATCGCCGCGCCCGCCACCGCGGCGGCGGGCACCGTGATGAAGTCGAGCACGAACAAGCCCAAGGGGAATCCGACGATGAAACCGATGGCGGCGCCGATGCCCGCGCCGGCCAGGATGGTCGGCATGGCCTTCTCGGCCTCGGCGTAGAACCGCTCCTGGGCGCTGATGTCGCGCAGCGGCGCGTCGGTCATCGCGACCGGTGCGATGGTGAGCCGGTGGCCCGCGTCCTCGAGCACGGGTCGCAGCGCCACGCGCTGATCGCCGATGCGCAGCGTCATCGGCAGCGCGGCGACCACATTGCCCTCGCGATCGGAGACCGTCACCACCCGGCCGTCGTGGGTCGATGCGAATGTCCCGTCCTGGATGGTCGCCACGGCAGCCCGGCGGTCTTCGGTGGCGGCGACCTCGTAGGCGATCTGGTGGAACGATCCCCGCAGGTCGAGGGGCGCGTCGGCGGGCGAGGGCTGTGCGTGTGCGGCACTCGTGGTGAGTGCGGTGGCCGCGAGCGCGGTCAGCGTCGTCGCGGTGAATCGGTAGATCCTCATCGTGCTCTTTTCCGTGTGCCGCCCCCGTGTCCGGTTCGTCCGGAAAAGATACCGTCCGGCGGCCCGGATCAGAAGGGGCTGGACGATAGTTCTTCGCCAGGGCCGGTCGCGAAAGTCTCTGTCGCACAGCGAGGGTGCGCGGCTCGGCCGCCCGCCGCCGTGGCTGCCGGTCGAGCCGTCGGCCCGTTGGGTGCAGGAGCGGGGTGGATTGCCTCTTGACGGCCGACTCTCGATACGCAACACTGAACTAGATGGTTCAGTATGACTTCCTGGATGCCTCCTTCGGGGCGCTCGCGGATCCCACCCGGCGTGGGATCCTGGAACACCTCGGCAGTGGGCCCGCGACCGTCAGCGAGCTGGCGGAACGCTTCGAGATGACGCTCACCGGCATCAAGAAGCACATTCAGCTGCTGGAGGCGGCGGGCATGGTGGTCACGGAGAAGCGGGGCCGGGTGCGGTACTGCCGCCTCGGCGAGAACGTCTTCGACCGCGAAGTGGCCTGGATGCAGGGCTACCGGCGGATGGTGGAAGCACGGATGGACCGTCTCGGCGCATTCCTCGAACGAACGGAGCAGGACTGATGAGCACAACCACGAACGACGCCGTCGTCACGGCCGACAGCGACCGCGCGATCCACGTCGAGCGGATCTTCGACGCCCCACGCGAGCGGGTGTGGGACGCCTACAGCAGGATCGAGTTGCTCGCCCAGTGGTGGGGACGCGGCAACCGGCTGGATATCGAGCGCTGGGAGTTCCGGCCGGGCGGGCACTGGCGTTTCGTCGAGCACTCCGACGACGGAACGCACGGTTTCGAGGGCCGTTTCCGTGAGGTCACCCCGCAGGAGCGCATCGTGTACTCCTTCGAGTGGGACGGCATGCCCGCCCATGTCGCGATCGACAGCGTCAGCCTCGTCGACCTCGGTGACGGCCGCACCAAGGTCGTTACCGACAGTCAGTTCCACACGCCGCAGGAGCGGGACGGCATGCTCCAGTCGGGTATGGAGACCGGGCTCAACGAGAGCTACCGCGCACTGGACGCACTGCTCGCGCGCGGCTGAGCCCCGGACGCTTCGGCTCCGGTCACGCCACGCGTGCGCGGAGCCGAAGCGCGGGCCGGCTAACCGTCGCGCCGGGAAATCTTCAGGCGCAGGCGATCCGGCTTCAAGGTGATCGTCTCTTTGACGCGCAGTTCGTAACCGGGATCCGGGGTCAGATCGAAGGCGCGCAGCAGTGTCGCCAGGATCAGCACCATCTCGTGCTGCGCGAATTGGCGGCCGATGCAGGCGCGCATGCCCACCCCGAACGGCCGGTACAGCTCGGGATGGCGGCCGCGCACCCGCTCGGGGAGGAAACGGTCGGGATCGAACCGCTCGGGATCGTCACCCCACAGCTCGTGCCGATGCAGCTGGAGCAGGACGATGAACACCCACTCGTGCTGCTCGAACGGATAGCGCCCGCCGAGCATCGTGTCCGCGCGGGCCTTGCGGAAATACCCCGGAGCCGTCGGCCACAGCCGAAGGGTCTCGTCCACGACGCGCCGCAGGTAGCGCAGTTTCGCGACCTGCTCGAAGGCGAGGTCGCCGCCGCCGCAGACCTCATCGATCTCCTGCCGGGCCCGAGCGGCGATCGCCGGGTCGATCGACAGGTAGTGCAGCGCGAACGCCAGGACGCCCGCGGTGGTCTCGTGCCCCGCGGTGAGGAACGTGAGGATCTGGTGCCGGACATTCGTCGGGTCGAGCAGTTTCCCTGTTTCCGGGTCCGGCACCGTCAGCATCCGGTCCAGCAGATCCCCGTGCCCACCAGCGCCCTCCCGCTGACGCCGGGCGATCACCTCATCGATCGTTCTGTTGACCAGTTCGACGTCTCGACGGTGCTGAGCACGCTGCTCGCGGAACACCGTGCGTTCGACGAGCGGATGCGAGTAGGCGGCACGGTTGATGTAGGTGAGGGCTCGCAGCATCGCGGCGACCACGGGGTGCGGGTCGGTGCGAGTGAACGACTGGAACTCGTAGCCGAACGCGGCCCGCCCGATGACTTCCAGCGCGACCTTGTTGGTATCGGCGGGGACGTCGACCCACTCGCCTGACCGGGCCGTCCAGTACTCGACGAGTTCGGCGGCGCAGGCCCGCATGGTGGCGTGGTATCCGCGCATGGCGGCCGCGGTGAACGACGGCGCGAGGATGGCGTGGGCCTTGGCCCAGTTCGGTTCGGAGTTGTGCGCGGTGAACAGGCCGTCACCGGCAACGGTCCGCAGGTCCCGGATCGGCACACCCAGGAATTTGGCCCACAGCGCGTCGTCGTTGATCTCGCGCAGCAGGTCCGGATCGGACACGTAGGTCACGCGGGTGCCGAAGATGTTGCGCTCGTAGATCCCGCCGTACTTCTGCGCGCCGCGCATCCCCCATTGACTGCTGTCGGTGACGTGCAGATCCCACACGTCACCGGCGATCGGCAGCCGGAACGGCGGGTGTGGCAGTTCCCGGTCGCTCGCCCGGATTCGACGCGTGGAGTTCGTCGTGGTCATCTTGCTCCGTCCAGTTGTGCGCGAAGGTAGGTCTGTGCCGGGACCCAATGCCGCGCGATACGGCGCAGCGTACGAGTCTCGTCGACGATGTCGCGACCGGGCGCCGAGGCGTGCAGCCGAAGGTAGGAACCGGGCTGCGCGCCGTCGGCTTTGCGCTGCAGGGCGCGCGCGATCTGTACCGCCTCGGCGGCGTCGGCGGGCACATCGGCCGGTATCGGCTCGGCGAATCGCCCGAGCACCAGCAGTGCGTCTCGGATCTCGACCGTCATCCGGTGCAGGCGCCGCCGCGGGTCCAAGTCCGGGTCGGCTTGCGACGGGCGCGGAATCTCGGCGCAGGTGGTCACCAGATCCCGCCACATCGGCGTCAGCTGCCGGATGGTTCGCGAGGCCGAGTCGATGCCCAGCCTGCGCGCGATCTCGGTGCCTACCCGGACGCCCGCGGCCAGCGAGCCGAGGCCGACCATGTACACGAAGTTGTTCTCGTTGGCGTGGAAGCGGAAGTCGACGAACGCCGCGCCCGTCCCGGTCGCCGCGCAGACCGAGCTGGTGAAGATCGAGACGGCCTCTTCCAGCGTCCACCCACCGACGATCAGGATCAGCAGGTAGGTGAGCTTGTGGGAAGGGCGTAACTGGCCAGCGCGCAGTTCCCGGACGCTGGCCGCGAACACCAGCAGGCCGGTCGCGCCGCACCAGCCGGAGAAGAACGCGAAGTAGGCGACCGTCTGCCACCCCTCGGTCCGGTCGATGTACTGCCCCAGCGCACGGGCGTGCGCGCCGAGCAGCAACATCAGCGCCATGGAGACGACCACCGCGCTCCAGACGGCCCTGCGCATCCGCCGGTAGCTGTCGGATTCCTGCTCCGACCACCGTTCCGACCACGATTGCGCAAGCACGATCAGCGGCGCGAAGGTCGCGACGATGAACGTGGTCCCGAGCTGCCTGGTGAAGCCGACGCTGAGCAGCCCCGCGTCGGCGAGCGCCTGCTGTACGGCCCCTTCGCGCAGGAGTGCCGCGATCACCGCGCAGATCAGGGCATAGGTCACGTGTCGTTCGCTGGGCCGTGCCCGGCCGTGCAGCCACACCAGCCGCAACGAGGCCGCCGCCGCGCTGCCCGTGATGATCAGCCACGCGATGACCGGTGGGGCCGAAGAGGTCACCCCTCACCGCCCCAGAACGAACGCATCGGCCGCGAGGAGCGCCAGCGTGAGACACCGGACAGCAGCAGGTCAGCGAAGAGTTCGGCCTCGTCCTCCTGGTGGTCGGCGAACTCACTGCGTCCGAGCACCCGCTGAACCAGGGCCGGATCGATGTTCGGCAGAATCCGTTGAATTCCGGTCACCCCCGCGGACCCGGCGTTGTGATCGAGCACCATATGGCCGGTCTCGTGCGCGATGATCTGATCGATATGGAAATCGGTCGTACCGGCGGCATAGGCGATCACGTCGACGTCCGTGCACTCCAGCCACAGCCCGCACGGTGTGCCGCGCCCCGGTTCCAGGGCTCCCGGCAGCAGCGCCGAAGCGACCGGCAGAAGCTCGATGGGCCGCCCGCGCCACTCTCCCAGGGCGGCCAGGAACCTCTCTCTGTTCCATGGCGACGGAACCAGTTCCATCACGGCCTCGCGCGCAGCCATCACCCGCTGCGTCGAGTCGTCCACCGAAACCCCCTCCCACCAAAAACCTTGTGGTGATCGGACTTTACCGCGACCGGCGGCCGCGGGCCGAGTCGAGAGGTGGGGGTGACGCCGATCGGCGGCGGCGCCGGTGCGCGGCGCGCGGAGCCGAATCGAGTTGGGCCGCTAAAGGCTTCGGGCCGGGCCGATACGGCGCTTGCGGGGCTTCAGATGCAGTCCGGGCAGAGGTGGCGCGGGAATGCGCTGCCGCGGGGGGTGGCCCGCGATGTCGGCGAATCGGGTGACGTCGTGGTTCTCCCAATCCTCCCGAGCCGCGACGATGTCCTCGTGGCTGCGGCCGACGAAGTTCCACCACATCACCAGCTCCTCGCCGAACGGCTCACCGCCGATCAGCGCGAAGTGCGCGCCATCGGCACTGCTGAGCCGCAGTTCGTCGCGTCCGGTGCCCAGATACAGCAGTGGACCGGGCGCGAGTGCGGTGTCCGCGACCGTGACCTGCCCCTCGATCACCAGGACCGCGTGCTCGAAACCGGGGTCCAGCGCGAGGGGGACGTCGGCTCCCGGCGCCAACCGCACGTCGGCGCCGACGATCGGTGTGTACGCGATCGCGGGCGAGGTCACTCCGGCCAGCGAGCCGATCAGCACGATCGCCCGGAGGCCGGGAGCCTCCAGGATCGGCAGTTCGCGATGCTGCTCGAAGTGCGGGGCGATGCCGGTGCGGTCGCCGGGCAGCGCGATCCACAGCTGCAAGCCGTGCCCGGCGGGCGCGCCCTCGACCGCGTATTCGGAATGGGCGATGCCGCGCCCGGAGGTCATCAGGTTCAGCTGGCCGGGTTCGATCCGCACGTCCGAGCCGACCGAGTCGCGATGGCGGATGCGGCCCTCGAACGGCCAGGTCACGGTTTGCAGGCCGATGTGCGGGTGCGGATCGATGTCCGGCGGCGCACCGGTGGTGGTGACCGTCGGGGAACCGAAGTGGTCGAGGAAGCACCACGCGCCGACCGTCGGCAGATCGCGCTGCGGCAGCACGCGTTCGACGAAGACGCCGCGTACACCGCCGAGCGGCACCTCACGTGCCGGATACTGCTCCGCGACCGGGCCCGGCCCCGGCGCGGGTTCGCAGAGCGTCTCGGCCGGACGTGCGTCCAGATCGCTCACCGCGTGACGCCCTTGCCGATCACGTGCGCGTCGTACTGCGGGTGCTTGTCCAGATACGCCTTGATGAACGGGCACACCGGCCGGACCACGCGCTCGCGCGCGACGGCGTCCTCGATCGCGTACTCGGCCAGCACGGAACCGAGACCCTTGCCGGAGAACGCGCCGTCGATCTCGGTGTGCGTGAACACCGTCTCGTCGCCGCTTTCCTCGTAGTCGGCGAAACCGGCCAGTTCGCCGCTGTGGAACACCTCGTAGCGATGCCGCTCGTCACTGCGGACGACTTTGGATTCCGAAGCTGCTTCGGTCATGGTTCCCTTCTCCTTCCGTGCGTGGACCGGATGGTCGCTCGAGAATCGAGACCCGGTCGAACGCGCCGAGGCGGCGCGGTAGTGCACGTCGAGGCGGTACGCGATGCTTCGGGCCTCATATTCGTGGGATGTTAGCCCTCGCCGGTGAACGGCGCAGCGTAGGCCGCGGGATAAGCGGACTTCGGTCCGGAGTTTGCGGGCGGGTCGCGCAGGCTCGCGCGACCCATCGATCACTGGGGCAACCCGTGGCGGTCCGGCGCCGCAGGCAACGCCGGACCACCACGGATCACCCGATCTCGGAGAACCGCCGCAGTTGGAACGGCTCGACCAGAACGTCCTCCAACGCCGTCGCCAGGGCCTTCAGATGGGGCGTCTGGAAGTGTGCGGCCAGGGCGGCCTCGTCGGTCCACTCCTCCAGCAGCACCATCCGGCTCGGGTCGGTGGGATGCAGGTAGAGCTCGTAGGTGAGGCAGCCGTCCTCCGCGAGCGTCGGTTCGATCACGCCTTGCAGCAGATTCCGCAATTCCGCCTCGCGACCCGGCCTGGCGAGGAACCGGACATTGAGCGTCAACGTCGACATGCGCGTCTCCCGTTCTGGTGTGGCTATTCCCGGCCCGCCGACGTGAAGGCCAGGTCCGCAGGCGGGTCCGTCTCGACTTTGCCTTCGTACAGGGCGATCTTGTAGTCCAGCACGGCCAGGGTCTGACGAAGTTCATCGATCTTGGCGAGTACCTCGGCGCGGGTGTCCCGGAACATCGCCAGCCGCTGCGGGAACGTGGCGTCGCCGGCCCGCACCAGTTCGGCGTAGCGGACCATGTCCGCCACCGACATACCGGTCGTGCGCAGGCGGCCGATCAGCGCCAGCCATTCCAGATCCCGGTCGCTGAACCGGCGCTTGCCGGAGTGGTCCC
Source organism: Nocardia barduliensis (assembly GCF_013315795.1). GTDB lineage: Bacteria > Actinomycetota > Actinomycetes > Mycobacteriales > Mycobacteriaceae > Nocardia > Nocardia barduliensis. The sequence continues at coordinate 72,881 of NZ_JABLTE010000026.1, read as the reverse complement.
GGCCGATGTAGTCCATCAGCCCGATCCGTTCGTACCAGCGCAGCGTGTCCCGGCTCAGCCCCGACCGCTCGGACACCTCGCCGATCGAATACCGCGGCAGTTCCCGGTCCTCGCGCACGCTCGCGGGAGACGCCGTTTCGTTCACGATCGCGCTGTGTTCTCGAACGCTCATTGCACTCGCCTTTCCCGTTGAACATCGACGACGCTAGTCACCTGGAGTGCACTCCAAGCAAGGGTTTGTGTTCGATTCTCCAGCGCCCCACCGCCGGGCGATTCCCGCGGCTGCGGATCGTGCGCTCAGCTGTAGGTGGGCAGCTGCTGGACCGCCCACTTGTTGCCGTCCGGATCGGCGAAGAAGGTGAAAAGACCCCAGCCCAGGTCGCGGACCGGCGTGGCATCGACACCCGCGGCGATCAACTGCTGATAGGCGTCCTCGGCGCTGGCGACCACCATCTGCATTCCTTCGACGCTGCCCGGCGCCGCCTCGGTGAGGCCCTCGCCCACACAGATGGAACAGCCGGAGCCGGGCGGGGTCAGCTGTACGAAGCGCAGGTTCTCGTTCACCCGGTGATCGTGATCGGCATGGAAACCGATCTTGGTGTAGAAGTCCTTGGCGCGGTCGACGTCGGTCACCGGGATGGCGACGAGTTCAATTTTCCAATCCATCCGGCGAGCATTCCACCGTGCGCCGACAAAGTCCCGGATTCCGGCCTACGCTGGGAACATGCCTGGAAAGGACATCGACCGGATCAGGGCCCGTTCGGCCTGGGCGGCGGTCAAGGAAAGCCCGGTGATCACCGCTGTCGCGATCGCGCCGTTCGCGCTGGCGCTCGGCGTGGTGTGGTGGCTGTTCGGCGGTCTCGCCGCGTTCGCGCTGCTGCTCGTCCTCGGCGGGGTCGTCGTGGTGGGCGGCAAGTTACTGCGCTGACCGCGCGTCCACCGCGTGCGGTCAGCGCGGAATATGGAAGTGCACCAGCTCGCCGGTTCCCGTGTCGACGTCCGCCCAGGGCCGGTCGAAACGCAGCACCGCGAGCGCCGAGGTCGGGAACTTCCGGCTGAGTTCGACGGCGGCCGTGCTGTTGCGATTACCGGCCAGCTCCCACGCCGTCCACGGCATGCCCGGGCTGTGCCCGATCACCAGCAGGGTCGCGATGTCGTCGTCGCTGAGCCGAACCAGCTCCATGAGCGTTTCCGGCGACGCCTCGTAGATCCCCGCTTCGAAGACGACCGGCGCGGTGACTCCGGTGGCGGTCAGCGTCTCACGGGTCCGCGTGGCGGTGGAACAGCGCACGGCGTCGATCGCGGGCTGAGTGTCGCGCAACCACCGGCCCGCGAGTCCGGCCTCGCGCCGCCCGCGCGGAGCCAGCGGTCGTTCGTGATCGTCGACACCCTCCGGATACGCCGACTTACCGTGCCGCATGAGGATCAGAGTCCGCGCCATGGGGATACGGTAAGGCCTCCGGCCGCGAGGTCTCGACCACACTCGAGGCAAACTGAAAGCGGCATCACATCACGGGCGGCCGCGGGCGATCCCTGTGGCAATCGTGACGGACGCCGCTCATCTGTCCACCACAACCCCATGGGTGGCCACGGCCCACGTACTTCTTCGAGGATCAGCACATATGGCCTACGTAATCACGCAGCGTTGTTGCAACGACGCCAGCTGCGTCTCCGAGTGCCCGGTCGACTGCATCCGTCCCACTCCGGATCAGCCGGAGTTCGCGACGACCGAGATGCTCTACATCGACCCCGACACCTGTATCGACTGCGGCGCCTGTGTCGACGCGTGCCCGGTGGAGGCCATCTTCTCCGAGGACGACCTGACGGCTTCGCTGGCACGGTTCCGCGACATCAATGCCGCCTACTTCCAACGGCATCCGCTGGAATCGAACTTCGACCCGATCGTCACGCCGGCGCGTCCGCCGAAGGAACTGGGCACGCTGCGCGTCGCGATCGTCGGCGCGGGTCCGGCGGCCTGCTACGCGGCCGATGAACTGCTGCGCAGGGCCGACGTGGAGATCGAGATGTTCGACCGGCTGCCCACGCCGTGGGGCCTGGTGCGGGCGGGCGTCGCGCCCGACCACCCCGGCACCAAGACGGTCTCGGGCATGTTCGAGTCCGCGTTCCGTCGCGAGACGTTGCAGTACTACCTGAACGTCGAAGTGGGCACGCACATCTCGCACGAGGAACTGCTGCGCCACCACCACGCGGTGATCTACGCGGTCGGCGCCTCGAGCGACCGGAGGATGGGCGTGCCGGGGGAGGACCTGCCGGGCAGCCACTCCGCCACCGAGTTCGTCGCCTGGTACAACGGCCACCCCGACTTCGCCGATCGGACCTTCGACCTGTCCGGCGAGCGGGCGGTGATCGTCGGCAACGGCAATGTCGCGCTGGACGTGGCGCGCGTGCTGACCGTCGACCCGGACGAACTCGCCAAGACCGACATCGCCGACCACGCGCTGGACGCCCTGCGGCAGAGCAATATTCGCGAAGTCGTCGTGCTCGGCAGGCGTGGTCCGCTCCAGGCGGCCTACACCTCGCCGGAATTCCTGGCGCTGGCGCACCTGAAGGGCGTCGACGTGATCGTGGACGAGACCGACCTGGAACTCGACCACGCCAGCCAGGCGATCGTGGACGACCCGCAGGTCGAGCCGTCGCTGGCGTTGAAGTACACCCTGGCCCAGGAGTACGCCGGTGGGCGGCGGGCGGAAGGCAACAAGCGGATCGTGTTCCGCTACCTCACTTCGCCCGCCGCGATCACCGGGGCCGAACGGGTCGAAGCCATCGAGATCGTGCACAACGAGCTGTTCGAGGAAGACGGTCAGCTCGTGGCTCGGCCGACCGATCGCACCGAGAGCATCGACACCTCGCTGGTGCTGCGGTCGATCGGCTACCGGGGCGAACGGGTCGGCGAGCTGCCGTTCGACGAGCGGCGCGGCGTCGTGCCGAACGAGCACGGCCGGGTCATCGGCGAGGACGGGACGATGCTGAGCGGCGTGTACGTCAGCGGATGGATCAAGCGGGGCCCGCGCGGCGTGATCGGTTCGAACCGGATCGACTCCGAGGAGACGGTGGAGCTGCTGCTCGCAGACTTCACCGCGGGCAAACTCGCCGCGCCGCAGGCCGACCGCGCCGCGCTGAGGGCACTGCTCGCCGAGCGTCAGGCCGACCTGGTCGACCGCGCGGGCTGGCGGGCGATCGACCAAGCGGAGAAGTCCGCGGGCAAGTCCGCGGGCCGCCCCAGGGTCAAGTTCACCACCAGGGAGGACTTGCTCAAAGCCGCCCGCGGCTGACGATCGGGACGCCGGTCGGATCCCCGAGATCCGATCGGCCCCAGGCCCGGACCGGCCACCGGATATGCCCAGAACTCGAGCGGCACTCTACGCAGGACCTGAACCCGAATCCCGCGCTACCGCACTGATCGGACTAGAAATTCGGAGCGGCGGGCTGGCCGGGTAACGGCATGATGCGGACTACCGTCGTGGTGGTTCCGCCGACCACGAACCACAGCCGCAGCACCGGCTGTCCGGTCCGGTCACCCGGCTCGTACCGGCTGCGCACGCTCACGTGCTGACGCGCCAGCACCGGCGCCACGTACTCGATCACCGCGCGGTGCGGCCCTGCGAGCAGCTTCGGATATTCGACCAGGAACTGTTCCACCGCCTGCCAGTAACAGGCGTTGTTGACGTGGTTGTACTGGTCGATGTCGGTGGCGCGCACCGGGAACGGCAGGTCGGTATCCGACTCCGGCGGCGTGGCGTCGGTCAGGTACGGCCGCCAGCGCAGGCGGTGCTCGCTGGAGGTGCGGGCGAGGTAGGCCAGGCCCTCGTCGCTGATTCGCGCGGGCATCCCGGTGGACTCGCTGATATTGATCCAGAAGCCCTCGGTTTCGATCAATCCGCCGTTTCCGCTGGTGATCCGCACACGCATGTTGGTCCACCGGGTGGACATCGCCGAGCACCACCGCAGCAGCTGCACCTCGTCCGGCCACAGAATCGGCCGGATGACATCGATGACCGTCCGGCGGATGATCCAGTTCGGGTCGGTCCGGTGGAAGAACGTCTTATGCAGGTTTTCCCAGGCGATATCTTGCAGGTAGCGGGCGATGGCATCGAACCGCAACCGGTCGTAGGGATCCACATCACCAGCCCGGACGGGCCACGCCGAAGCAAAGCCCATGCCCTCCTGGGGAAGCGGGGCGAGTGGCTGATCGAGTGACACTGGTGCTCCTCGCGCTGCACGGTGTGCCGCGTTTCTTCATGCGGTGCTGTTGTGACGACTTTACGGGGCGTACGTCACACCCTCGCGTCGAGCCGTCCCTACCTCCTTAATAGTCCGCCTGCCGGGACCTGGGCCAGCAAAAATGGGGGCTTCCGTCTGCCGCTACGGTATGGAGGCCCGGTACGCCCGCCGGCAGCGCCCGGTAGTGGCGGCGCCCAGGTGCAGGTCACCGCAGTGTGCGGGTTCAGTAACCCTGGTAGGCGCCGCCCGAGTTCACGGCGGCGACGCCCGGGACGTTGCCGAGCGACCCGTAGCGGTCGATCGAGTACCGCACTCCGGCGATGATGTTGTCGACCGGGTTCCATACGTCGTCGTGGCCGGGCGCCTTGTAGGCGTTGAACGTGCTGTCGATGGTCTGCATCAGGCCCTTCGACGGATGCCCGGCCACCCAGTTGCTGTCCCAGCGGTTCTCCGCGTACGGGTTGCCCGCGGACTCGTGCTGGATGATCAGCGCGATCGCTCGCTCGTCGATGTCCTCGGGTGCGTACCCCATCGCGATGAGCTTCTGCTTCGCTTCGGCGATCCATCGCGCCACGTCACCGCTCGGCAGCGGGCCGGTCGGCGCGGACGAACTGGGCCCACCGTGATACGGCGTGCCCGACGACGAGCCGGAGTCGGAGTTGTACCCCGACATCAGCTGACTCGGCCGCTCCGACGAGGGGCTCGCGACCGGGGTGCCCGATGTGCTCGCCGGCACGGTTGCCGCGGGCGCGGTGGGAGCCGCCGCCGGTACGTTCGCGCTCGGCTCACCGAGCCCGGCGAACGCCGCCTCCAATTTCGCGACCGCGCCCTCGACCTGGGTCTCGGCCTGATCGGCCACGTCCTCGGCGGTCTTGAGCGCGTTGGTGAGCTCCCACGTCCGCGAGGCCGCCTGCAGCGCTTCCTGGAAGATCAGCCCCTCCACGTCGGCCTTGTCCGCGTGCGCGCGCAGATGGTCGATCCGCGTCTTGGCATCCACGGTGCCGTTGGGCGCGACGTCGAAGGGCGGCGACTGGTTCAGCGCGTCGTCGCGCAAGCTCAGTACCTTGGCGCGGGCCTCGATCAGGTTCTGCACCTGGGCGGTCAGCGCGGTCTTCAGCTCGAGCAGGGCGGCGCTCACCGCGGAAGCGCGGGTCTTCTCGGTCTGCATCCGGGCGTTCGCGGCGTCGCCCGCCGAACCGGACCACATCTTCGCCTCGGCGAGGGCCAGGGTGTCGTCCGCGCCTTTGGCAACGGCGGTGTCGAGGCCTCGCGACATCTGTTCGGCGAGCCCGCCCGCCGCCGAAAGCTGCTCCGGCTGCCAGTTCGCGACATCGGGGATGGTGAGCGTCATGGCAGTTGGAGTCCGATAGCGCGCAGCTTCGCCGCGAAGTCGTCCTCGGCCAGCTCGTACTTGCCCGCCGCGTTGTGCAGGTTGTCCGCGATCGTGGTGAGCCGGGACCCGATCCGCTCCAGGCAGCGGTGCGCGGCGTCGTTCGCGCGCTGGGCCACCGGGCCGAAGTCGGTGCCGGGCAGTGCCCCGGCCACGGCGCCGAAAGCCTCGCCCGCGCCGAGGTCGGTGACCGAGGTGGCCTCGGTGCGCAGCGTCTGCGCGAAGGAGCGCAGCGCCGCCGGGTCGACCTGCATCGTCGTCGCAGGTACCGACTGGTTTTGCTCGACCATGAATCCCCCTTCCCTCCCGACCGTGAGGTCGCGGTCAGCATAGCAAAATCGGGTGGTGCCGATGGGCGTCGTCGAGCCGCGACCGTTATGTTGTCGGTGTGGCGTCGGCACGGATCATGCCGTCGCGAGGACAGAGAGGTCAGCACATGCGCGCAGCCCAGGTCAGCAAGCTGGAAGGACCGGAAGCGGTTCGGATCGTCGATATCCCGGAGCCCGCGGCTTTCCCGGGCGGCGTCGTGATCGACGTGCACGCCGCGGGCGTGGCCTTCCCGGACGTGCTGATGACGCGCGGCCTGTACCAGATGAAGCCCGAGCTGCCGTTCGTCGTCGGCGGCGAGGTCGCGGGCATCGTGCGGGAGGCCCCCGAGGACGCGCACGTGCGGCCCGGCGACCGGGTGATCGCATTGACCATGCTCGGCAACGCGCTGGCCGAGACGGCCGTGACGCCCACGCAGATGGTGTTCCGGCTCCCCGACAACGTCTCGCTGGAGGCCGGCGCGGGCATCCTGTTCAACGATCTGACGGTGCACTTCTGCCTGCGCACCCGCGGCAGGCTGGCCGAAGGCGAAACGGTCCTGGTGCACGGCGCCGCGGGCGGCATCGGCACCTCGACCCTGCGGATGGCGGCCGCGCTCGGCGCAGGCCGGGTGATCGCCGTGGTGAGCACCGAGGAGAAGGCCGAGGTGGCACGCGCCAACGGCGCCACCGACGTAGTGCTCACCGACGGCTGGCTCGCGGCGGTGAAGGAGCTGACCGGCGGTCGCGGCGTCGACATCGTGCTCGATCCGGTCGGCGGCGACCGTTTCACCGACAGCATTCGATCGCTCGCCTCGGCGGGCCGGTTGCTCGTCGTCGGTTTCACCGCGGGGGAGATCCCCACCGTCAAGGTCAACCGGTTGCTGCTGAAGAACGTCGAGGTGACCGGTGCGGCGTGGGGCGAATGGGTGATGTCGCACCCGGGCTACCTGCAGGAGCAGTGGGCCGAGGTGGAGCCGCTGCTGGCCTCCGGCAAGATCGCGCCGCCGCAGCCGGTGCTGTACCCGCTGGACAAGGCCGCCGAGGCGGTCGCATCGCTGGAGAACCGGACGGCTACCGGCAAAGTCGTGGTGACGCTGCGCTGACGCACACCGGCCCATCCGCGTCATGAAACTGTCCAATCGTGTCCTCAATCGGACCCTGCTGGCCCGCCAGCACCTGCTCGAGCGTTCGCGGCTGACCGCGCACCAGATGTGTGACCACCTCGTCGGGCTACAGGCGCAGGATTCGCCGCCGCCGTACGTCGGATTGTGGAGCCGCGTCGCGGCGTTCGACCCGGCGACGGTGTCGAACGCGCTGGAGGACCGTTCCCTGGTCCGGATCACCCTGATGCGCGGGACGATTCACCTGGTCACTCCGTCCGACGCGGTGCGGATCGCGCCGCACGTGCAGCCGGAGCTGGAGAAGGTGCCCTTCCGCAAGGGCTTCAACTACGGCGCCATGATCGGACTGGATCCGGAGCAGGTGCGCGGGCACGGCGAGGCCGTGCTCGGCGACGAGCCGATGTCCGCGGCGGACCTGCGCGCCCGCGCCGCCGAGCTGTACCCCGACCGCGACCCGGGCGCGGTGGTACAGACCTGGCTGTATCAACTGCCGGTTCTGCAGACGCCGCCGCGCGGGAAGTGGAAGGACAACAGCAGGCCGATCTGGTCGCGGGTCCAGCCGTGGCTGGGTGTGCCGCTGGACCCGACTTATCCCCTGGCAGAGCTGATTTTCCGGTATCTGCGCGCGTTCGGTCCAGCGAGCACGATGGACATGCAAACCTGGTCGAAGCTGCCCGGCATGAAGCAGGCCGTCGCGGAACTCGGCGATCGGGTGCGCATCTACACCGACGAGCGCGGCCGCACGCTCTACGACGTCGCCGACGGTGCGTTGGCCGATCCGGACGTCCCCGCTCCGGTGCGGCTGCTCGGCTGGTACGACAACGCCGTGTTGTCGCATCAGGACCGGACCCGGATCGTGCCCGACGGCACCGCTCCCGCCCTGCGCGCCTTCGCGGCACAGGTCTCTCCGGTGCTGGTCGACGGCTTCCTCGCGGGCCTGTACAAGGTGTTCACGGATGCGAAGCTCGCCCGGCTGCGCATCAGCCCCACCCGGAGTTGGACGAACGCGGAGCGCGCCGAGGTCGAAGCCGAGGCGCACGCTCTGCTCGCCTTCCTCGAGGCGGACAAGCAGGCGAGCGTGGAAATCCTCGACGTGCACGCCGACCTGCGCCCCTGACCCGGATCGGCTCAGGGTTCCCGGGCTGGACGATAGGCGGGCGCCTTGGTGGTCCCGGTCGGGCCGAGCGTGCGCAGTAGCGGCAGCGCCCGGCGCGCCACCACGGTGGACAGCACGATGACGCTGTGCGAGCGCGTGACGGAGGAGGTCCGGTCGATGCTCAGCAGCACGGCTTGCAGCCCGGCGTGCGAGTCGGCCCCGATCCGGCACAGCACGTCGCCGGTGCCGGTGGTGGCGTAGGCCTCCAGCACGCCGGGGATGGCGTCGAGTTCGGCCGCCACGGTGTCCAGCGCGCCCTGGGCGATCTCCAGCGTGACGAACGCCTGCACGTCGAACCCCGCCGCGGTGACATCGATCTGCGGGTCGTAGGAGGCGATCACGCCGGACTCCTCCATGCGCGCGATCCGCGACTGCACGGTGGCCCTGGCGACCTTGGCCCGGCGGGACAGTTCGAGGATGCCCGCCTTCTGGTACTCGTGCATCGCGGTGAGGATGGCGAGATCGAGTTCGTCGAGCTTCGCCGGTGTGCGCGCCATGACCGCCCTCCGTTCCAGCACTCGGACGGGCTCGCTGCCCGTCGCGTCGGTGCTATTCAAATTGTCCAGCATCACCGCACGGTTCCTAGCCGAATTCGCCACAGTGTCTATCGAGAATTGTCGCTGTTGCCTACTCCGCCGACTCGGCGATTTCCTTGGGACATGACCATCGAGCACCTGCCGGACGCACCGCCCGGCGCCGTTCCCAGCGACGGCGAACTGCGCACGCTCGTGGGGCTGGTGGACCACGACGACAGCGGTGACCCGTTCCCGGTCATCGGGTGGGACGCCCTGGTCTGGGTCGTGGGCAACGCCACCCAGACCGCGCACTTCCTGGAATCCGCCTTCGGGATGCGGTTGGAGGCGTACTCCGGCCCGGAGACCGGCAATCGCGACCACAAGGCGTTCGTCTTGCGCAGCGGCGCGGCGCGTTTCGTGGTCACCGGGGCGGTTGACCCGGACAGTCCGCTGGTCGCCCATCACGATCGGCACGGCGACGGTGTGGTCGACATCGCCCTCGAAGTGCCCGACGTCGACCGCTGTGTGGCGTGGGCGCGCGCCCACGGCGCCACCATTCTGGTCGAACCGCACGACGACACCGACGACTTCGGCACGGTGCGCTCGGCCGCCCTGGCCACCTACGGCGAGACCAGGCACACCTTGGTCGACCGATCCGGTTACCACGGGCCCTACCTGCCGGGCTATGTCGCCCGCCGCTCCGACTATCAGCGGCGCGACGGCGCGCCCACCCGGTTGTTCCAGGCCATCGACCATGTCGTCGGCAACGTCGAACTCGGGCAGATGGACGAGTGGGTCGAGTTCTACCGGCGGGTGATGGGCTTCACGAACATGGCCGAGTTCGTCGGCGACGACATCGCCACCGAGTACTCGGCCCTGATGAGCAAGGTCGTCGCCAACGGCAACCACCGGGTGAAGTTCCCGCTCAACGAACCAGCCGTAGGCAAGAAACGCTCCCAGATCGATGAGTACCTGGAGTTCTATCGCGGGCCCGGCGTCCAGCACATCGCGCTCGCCACCGGCGACATCCTCACCTGCGTGGACGCCTTGCGCCGGGAGGGAGTCGAGTTCCTGGAGACACCCGCCGCCTACTACGAGGACCCCGAGCTGCGCGCCCGCATCGGCCGGGTCCGCGTCCCGGTCGAAGAACTCCAGCGCCGTGGCATCCTGGTCGACCGGGACGAGGACGGCTACCTCTTGCAGATCTTCACCAGGCCGCTCACCGACCGCCCCACGGTGTTCTTCGAACTCATCGAACGCCACGGCTCCCTCGGTTTCGGCAAGGGCAATTTCAAGGCGCTGTTCCAGGCGATCGAACGTGAACAGGAGGCGCGGGGGAATTTGTGAGAGCCGTGCGGCCGGGTGTGTCCCGCCGCTACCGCGACCGAAGGGCGAGCTCGTTTCGGCGCCGCGACGCGCCGTGGTGGCTCGGGGGCCGGGCGATCTTGTCGAGCCGGTCCGGCTGCCGCGTCGGTAGAGTTCTCTGCATGCGGATCAAGTCGGCGGTCGTCATCGCGACCGCCTTGGTGCTCGCGCTGACGGCCTGCGGTTCGGGCGAGGAAACCGAGGACTCGGGTCCTTCGCGGCCCGTGCCCAAGGTGGTGGCGCTCGGCCCGTTCGTCGGGGAGTGCGGTCATGTCACCGACGAAGAGGTGCGCACTCTCGGTGGCCTCGGCCGGATCTCCGGGGTGTTCCGCAACGCTGTCGGATGCAACTGGCAGTCGGCCGGAATCAGTTCTCCCAGTATCACTTTCGCCTCCTATCGGGGTAGTCCCATCGAGCGTGAGCGGGCGTGGGTAACCGTCAACGGCCGCGCGCCCGATCCGATAACGGTGGCCGGGCGCGACGGGTTCGCCGCCTTGGACCCGAGTGGAACCATCTGCGATCTGGCGGTGCAGCTCGGTGACGACTTCTTCGAGTGGTCGACGAATATCGGACAGTTCGGCGCGGGGACCGGTAACCCGTGCGACCGCAGCCGCGCGCTCGCCGAGCTGACGCTGCAGCGGATTCAGTGAGGGGTGCGGTGTGAACGTCGGTCGAGACCTGTACAGGCGCGCGGCGGCCGCCGCCGTCGCCGCGGCGTTCGTGCTGGCCGGGGCCGGGTGCGGGCAGGTGGTCTCCGGAACCGCGCAGCCGGTCGGCGGAAGCGAGCCGGTCAACACCAGGCTGGACAAATTGCTGCGCGAATGCGAGATCCTCTCCGACGAGCAGATCGGCAAGGCGATCGGTGAGAGCGTCACGATCAGCGATGCGTTCTTCGGCGCGGTCTGCATGTGGGACCTGATCGGCGCGCCCGGCGGGAACGGCATGGCCACGCTGAACTGGTATGAGAACGGAACGCTGAGCAACGAGAAGCAGACGAACAACAAGCTCGGCTACGAGACCACCAATATCACCATTCAGAGTTCGCTCGCGCTGCAGATCCGCAGGCCGAACGACCGTGACTCCTGCGGTGTGACGGCGAGCGCCCCGGACAACGGGGTGATCGGGTGGTGGATCAACTACCGGCCCGGTTCGGCGCATCCCGATCCGTGCGACGCGGCCAAGAAGTTGATGGAAATGACCTTGAACCTGGCCAGGTAGACGCTTGCGGAACCCACCCGCTTTGACCCTGTGTCCCGGCCACGGGTATCGTGGACCGCTGTGCCCGGAAGCATACGGGCAAGTTCGTGCGTGACCGTAGGCCAGCGAGAGCGGCCGACGACTCCAGCGTGCCCGGAATTCGGGCTCCGCGCCGCGCGCGACACGCCCGACCTCGGGACGCGAGAAACGTGGCCGGACGTGCGAGTGAAAGCTCGATGACAGCGGCGTGAACGACGGGCCCGGAAGCGGAAGCTCGCCTTCCCCAAGGGCCCCGGGAACGCCGCGAACTTACAACAGACATGAAGTCCACACACCGCGTTAACTAATAAGGAAAGCCGGTCTATGCCAACCATCAACCAGCTGGTCCGCAAGGGTCGCCGCGACAAGGTCGCCAAGACGAAGACCGCGGCCCTGAAGGGGAGCCCGCAGCGTCGTGGCGTGTGCACCCGCGTGTACACCACGACCCCGAAGAAGCCGAACTCCGCGCTGCGCAAGGTCGCGCGTGTTCGCCTGACCAGCTCGGTCGAGGTCACGGCCTACATCCCCGGCGAGGGTCACAACCTGCAGGAGCACTCGATGGTGCTCGTGCGCGGCGGTCGTGTGAAGGACCTTCCGGGTGTTCGCTACAAGATCATCCGTGGCTCCCTCGACACCCAGGGTGTGAAGAACCGCAAGCAGGCCCGCAGCCGTTACGGCGCCAAGAAGGAGAAGAGCTGATATGCCACGCAAGGGCCCCGCACCCAAGCGTCCGCTGATCAACGATCCGGTCTACGGTTCGCCGCTGGTTACTCAGCTGGTCAACAAGATCCTGCTGGACGGTAAGAAGTCCACCGCCGAGCGCATCGTCTACGGTGCGCTGGAGCAGGCGCGCGATAAGACCGGCACCGACCCGGTCGTGACCCTCAAGCGCGCGCTGGACAACGTGAAGCCGTCGCTGGAGGTGAAGCCCCGCCGCGTCGGTGGCGCCACCTACCAGGTTCCGGTCGAGGTCCGTCCGGGCCGCGCCAACACCCTGGCCCTGCGCTGGCTGGTCAACTTCTCGCGTGCGCGCCGGGAGAAGACCATGGTCGAGCGCCTGGCCAACGAACTGCTCGACGCCAGCAACGGCCTCGGCGCCTCGGTCAAGCGCCGCGAGGACACCCACAAGATGGCCGAGTCCAACCGGGCTTTCGCGCACTACCGCTGGTGACGTCTGCCCGGCCCGTCGTCTGGGTCGGGAGGCACAGCCGGAACGCGGCACTCACCGGCCGCGTCCGGCGTTGACAACAGAGGCGACCACAGGGTCGTCCCCGATAATCCCAACTAGCTACGAGCGGGGAAGATTTCCGTGGCACAGGACGTGCTCACCGACCTGAACAAGGTCCGCAACATCGGCATCATGGCCCACATCGATGCGGGCAAGACGACCACAACTGAACGCATCCTCTTCTACACCGGCATTACGTACAAGATCGGTGAGGTCCACGACGGCGCCGCCACGATGGACTGGATGGAGCAGGAGCAGGAGCGTGGTATCACCATCACCTCCGCGGCTACCACGTGCTTCTGGAAAGACAACCAGATCAACATCATCGACACCCCCGGGCACGTCGACTTCACCGTGGAGGTGGAGCGGTCGCTGCGCGTGCTCGATGGCGCCGTCGCGGTGTTCGACGGCAAGGAAGGCGTCGAGCCGCAGTCCGAGCAGGTGTGGCGTCAGGCGGACAAGTACGACGTGCCGCGGATCTGCTTCGTCAACAAGATGGACAAGCTCGGTGCGGACTTCTACTTCACCGTGCAGACCATCAAGGACCGCCTCGGCGCCAAGCCGCTGGTCATCCAGCTGCCGATCGGCGCGGAGGACACCTTCGAGGGCATCATCGACCTGGTCGAGAACAACGCCAAGGTGTGGCGCGGCGAGACCAAGCTCGGTGAGCAGTACGAGGTCGTCGAGATCCCGGACGATCTGAAGGAGAAGGCCGAGCAGTACCGCCAGGAACTGCTGGAGACCGTCGCCGAGTCGGACGAGGCGCTGCTGGAGAAGTTCTTCGGCGGCGAAGAGCTGACCGTCGAGGAGATCAAGGGCGCCATCCGCAAGCTGACGGTGACCTCCGAGCTCTACCCCGTGCTGTGTGGCTCGGCGTTCAAGAACAAGGGCGTGCAGCCCATGCTGGACGCGGTCATCGACTACCTGCCCTCGCCGCTGGACGTGGAGGCCACCACCGGCCACGTGCCCGGCAAGGAAGAGGAACTGCTCACCCGCAAGCCGAGCGCCGAGGAGCCCTTCGCGGCCCTGGCGTTCAAGATCGCGGTGCACCCGTTCTTCGGCAAGCTGACCTACGTCCGCGTGTACTCCGGCAAGGTCGACTCCGGCGCCCAGGTCATCAACTCGACCAAGGGCAAGAAGGAGCGTCTGGGCAAGCTGTTCCAGATGCACTCCAACAAGGAGAACCCGGTCGGCGCCGCCTCGGCTGGTCACATCTACGCGGTCATCGGCCTGAAGGACACCACCACCGGTGACACCCTGTGCGATCCGCAGAACCAGATCGTGCTCGAGTCCATGACCTTCCCGGACCCGGTCATCGAGGTCTCCATCGAGCCGAAGACCAAGTCCGACCAGGAGAAGCTGGGCACCGCGATCCAGCGTCTCTCCGAAGAGGACCCGACCTTCTCGGTCAAGCTGGACGCCGAGACCGGCCAGACCGTCATCGGCGGTATGGGCGAGCTCCACCTCGACATCCTGGTCGACCGCATGAAGCGCGAGTTCAAGGTCGAGGCGAACGTCGGTAAGCCGCAGGTGGCCTACCGCGAGACGATCACCAAGCGGGTCGAGAAGCTCGAGTTCACGCACAAGAAGCAGACCGGTGGTTCCGGCCAGTTCGCGAAGGTGATCATCGGACTGGAGCCGTTCGTCGGCGAGGACGGCGCGCACTACGAGTTCGAGAACAAGGTCACCGGTGGCCGCGTGCCGAAGGAGTACATCCCTTCGGTGGACGCGGGCGCCCAGGACGCCATGCAGTACGGTGTGCTCGCCGGCTACCCGCTGGTGAACCTGAAGGTCACGCTGCTCGACGGCGCCTACCACGACGTCGACTCGTCGGAAATGGCGTTCAAGATCGCGGGCGCGCAAGCGCTCAAGGAAGCGGCTCGCAAGGCCGGTCCGGTGATCCTCGAGCCGATGATGGCGGTCGAGGTCACCACGCCCGAGGACTACATGGGCGATGTGATCGGCGACCTGAACTCCCGCCGTGGTCAGATCCAGGCCATGGAGGAACGCAGTGGTGCCCGTGTCGTCAAGGCGCTGGTTCCGCTCTCGGAGATGTTCGGTTACATCGGTGACCTGCGGTCGAAGACCCAGGGCCGGGCGAACTACTCCATGGTGTTCGACTCGTACGCGGAGGTCCCGGCCAACGTGTCGAAGGAGATCATCGCCAAGGCGACCGGCGAGTAATAGCTCCCGGGCGTTTGTAATCCCTTTCCCCGTGTCCGCGGGGATGACCCCCGCACTGCTGCAATTGCACGCACCAACAAGTCCAGGAGGACAACAAAGTGGCGAAGGCGAAGTTCGAGCGGACGAAGCCGCACGTCAACATCGGCACCATCGGTCACGTCGACCACGGCAAGACCACGCTGACCGCAGCGATCACCAAGGTGCTGGCTGACAAGTACCCGGATCTGAACGAGAGCTTCGCGTTCGATCAGATCGACAAGGCGCCGGAAGAGAAGGCTCGTGGTATCACGATCAACATCTCCCACGTCGAATACCAGACGGAGAAGCGCCACTACGCGCACGTCGACGCGCCGGGTCACGCCGACTACATCAAGAACATGATCACCGGTGCGGCGCAGATGGACGGCGCCATCCTCGTGGTCGCCGCCACCGACGGCCCGATGCCGCAGACCCGTGAGCACGTGCTGCTCGCCCGTCAGGTCGGCGTGCCCTACATCCTGGTCGCGCTGAACAAGGCCGACATGGTCGACGACGAGGAAATCCTCGAGCTCGTCGAGATGGAGGTCCGCGAGCTGCTGGCCTCGCAGGAGTTCGACGAGGACGCGCCGGTCGTGCGGGTCTCCGGCCTGAAGGCGCTCGAGGGCGACCCGAAGTGGTCGGAGTCGGTGCTGGAGCTGATGGCCGCGGTCGACGAGTCCATCCCGGACCCGGTTCGTGAGACCGACAAGCCGTTCCTGATGCCGGTCGAGGACGTGTTCACCATCACCGGTCGTGGCACCGTCGTCACCGGTCGCGTCGAGCGTGGCGTGATCAACGTGAACGAGGAAGTCGAGATCGTCGGTATCCGTCCGGACAAGACCAAGACCACGGTCACCGGTATCGAGATGTTCCGCAAGCTGCTCGACCAGGGCCAGGCGGGCGACAACGTCGGTCTGCTGGTTCGTGGTATCAAGCGTGAGGACGTGGAGCGCGGCCAGGTCGTCGTGAAGCCGGGCACCACCACCCCGCACACCGAGTTCGAGGGCCAGGCGTACATCCTGTCGAAGGACGAGGGCGGCCGCCACACCCCGTTCTTCAACAACTACCGTCCGCAGTTCTACTTCCGTACGACTGACGTGACGGGCGTTGTGACCCTGCCCGAGGGCACCGAGATGGTCATGCCCGGTGACAACACCGAGATGCTCGTCAAGCTGATCCAGCCGGTCGCCATGGACGAGGGTCTGCGCTTCGCGATCCGCGAGGGTGGCCGCACCGTCGGCGCCGGTCGTGTCACGAAGATCATCAAGTGATTCGCTGAATCGCTGGTAACGGCGCCGCTCCTCCGGGAGCGGCGCCGTTCCCGTTTCTGGATCGGGTGCGCCGGCTCAGCAGGCGTAAGCGCGGCCGACGGCTGGCTCGCGCTCGGACTCCGGGAGTTCGCGCAGGCAGCCGAGCGGAACGACGCCTTCGCTGCTCAATTGCACGCCCGTGCGCTGGGTGGGATTCACGCAGCTGAGGCCGGTTGTCGCGAGGCGGCAGAGGTAGTCGCCGAAGGCGACGGTGCTGTCGTACGGCAACGTCTGGCCCTCGCCGTTGATGAACAGCCCCGGGTCGCCGCGGAATTGGCCCACCGTCAGCCGCTGCCCGGAGTAGGTCACGTAGCCGCCGAACCACTGGCCGTAGCCCTCACCCGGCGCAGGCACCGGTTCGCGCAACTCGACCATGCAGTCGAACCCGTCGAAATCGAATTCGACACCGGTGATGCAGCTGATCTTGCGGGTCGGGCTGACGAACGCGATATCGGCCGCCAGATCGGTCACCGGGCCGCCGGCGACCTGCGCCGAGTGGAACCGAGCGAGATCGACGGGCGAACCTTGCCGAACCCATTCGATCCGATCCCGCAGGTCCCCTTCCTTCTCCGGCGCACCTGTCTGCGACGGCCCCGTCCCCACCTGCGACGAGCCCGCCACCGGCTCCGGCTTCCCCGACGTGACCTGCGCGCATCCAGCCAATAGGAGCACCGAACCTACCGCAACCAGCCACCGCATACTGCTCACAGTATCCCTGCGCGGCAACATCATTCACCTCACGACTGGATATCGCGTATCTGTGCTCCGCTGTGCGCAGACGCTATGGAGTGGGGGAGTTCGCGGTGGTGACCAGAAGGCGGTGCAGCACCTGCGCGGGCGGCGCGGCTTGCACGCCGTTGAGGATCACGTCGGTGAACGCCTCGGCCAGAGCGGCGGCGGGATGGAACCGTCCGCGGTCGAAGCTGCGGCCACCCAGCTGTGCTCGCCATTCCTGGAAGCCGGACACCGTGCGATTCAGCGATCCCTTGTCCTCGGGGCTCAGCTGAGGCAGGTACGCCGTGAGCAGCGCCCGCTGCGCGCCGGCGCGTGCGCGGAAACCGCCTGCTCGGTCGAGCGCCCTGCCGAGTTCCCGCACGATCGCCGAATACACGGGCCGCCGTGCGCATCCCGGTGCGACAAGGCCTGCGTTGTCGGCCGCGGTCACGGACTGCTCGAACCGATTCGGGTCGGTCGCGACGGATAGCGCCAGCACGACACGCGCGGTGGACAGCGCCTGGTCGGCCGCGCCCTCGGCGTCGAAGAAATCGCTCGATTCACCAGGTGACGCCGAATCCCATTCCAGTCGAGCCGTTTCGCCGTCCGTCAGTTCCTCGATCCCGATGGCGCGCAGGGCGATCCGCGGGTATCGCGGCAGCACGTCGTCCACCGCGGCGACGATCTCGGTCAATACCTCCACCGCGATGTCGGGAGTGTCGAAGCCGAACGCACGCACACCGTGGCGCTCGGCGAGTTCCCGGGCGAGGCGGGCCGCGACCGACTCGGCGGAGGCGTCCACCTTCCGGTTCGGCTTCTCATCTTTCTGGTCCGGTCGTGCGGGCGGTCGTCCTGGCATGCGCGGCGGCGAACCGGGCGTGTTCGCGTCCGGTGCGGAGACCTTCGGCGGACGACCTGCGGTGGGTCTGGTCCAGGGCGTACTCGGCGCAGCGGCGGTGGGTTGCTTCGCCGCGCCGGTTGTTTGCTTCGTCGCGGCGGATTGATTCGCGGCGGCAGCGGCCTTCGCCCATGGTGAAGGCGGCAGAGTGCCCGGCGCGGGACGGGTGCGTGCGGGGTCCGCTTGACGAGGTGGGTGCGCGCCGGGGCCGGGCAAGCTCGGCTGCTCGGTGTCCCGGCCGGGCGGATTGTTCTCTGGCCGGCTCGGCTGCTGTTCTGGAGCGGACCCGTTCGCGGGTGTGCCCGGGGTCTGGGCGGGGGCGCTCTGCGAATCAGGTGACCAGTGGTCCGGTGGTGCGGTGGTAACAGTTCGCTGGGCCGGGTGTGTCGCCGCGGTGGGTAGCGGATGTTCCGCGGATGGCTGCGCGAGGGTGGGTGTGTCCATGGCGCTGGGGCCGAGCCGGTGTGTGAGCGTGGCGTTGTCCGCCACCGGAAGCAAGGGGGAACCATTCTGAAGCGCGTTGCCGGAATCGCGAATCCGCTGCCCGACGGCCCGATCCTGGTTCTCGAAGTTCTCCGCCAGGTGGCGCAGATCGGTGCCGGCCTGCTGGAGCACCTCGACGAGGCTGTTCAAGTCGGCCATCGTCCTCTTGTGTTCCGGGACGTAATATTCGGCGAACGCGCGCCCGGCATCGTCGTCGCCCCACGGCGCGCCTTCGCTTGCCAACGTTGTCCGCAGTCGCTGTACGGTCGCTGCCACCTCCGAGCCGATCTGGTCGAACGCCGGAGCCTGGGCCCGTAGGCGATCCAGATCTGCCGAGAACTGCTCGACCACAACTTCTCCCTACCTCCCGAGCTCTCTATTGTCGACCCGGCGAGCGCACCGCCTTCCCGAGGTTGACAACACTATTCCCAATGTTGGGGATGTAACACCCGCTGGTTCTGTCTACATTGGCGCTCAGGCTGCTAGAAGGTGCCGGGAGGCAGTCGGCTATGGATGCGCTGCTGGCCGAGGTGCCATCGGTTGTGCGTGACTTGGTCATCGGGCATTGGCCCGAGACGGACGTGGACGGCATGCGCCGCTGCGGTGACGCATATCTGCAGGCATGCCAGGAGTTAACTCAGTCCGCCGACCGTTACGAAGCGGAGGCGGCGTCGACCGAATCCGCGTTGACCGGCGTCACCCGGGATGGTCTGGCCCAGCGGCACGAGGTCGTCGCCCAAGCCATGCGGGACAAGGCCGCCGTGTGTCAGAGCATGGGGAAACAGTGCCATGACACGGCCGATTCCACCGTTCAGGTTCGACACCTTCTGGCGGCGATGGGAATCGCTCTCGCGGCGCAATTGGCCTATGACGCGTTGCTGTTCTTCCAGGGTGGCGGGGCCAAGGCGCTGATCGACCGGATCGAGGCCGAGCAGGCGATGCGCGCGGCGGCGATGAGATTCGCCGGCGAGGTGGCGGAAAACGCCGCATCCGGCGCGGCCCGGCGAGCCGCGCTGCACGGGGCCGTGCACGCCGCGAAGGTCGGCGCCCTGACCAGTGCGGCGATCAGTGCGGGAGCGCAGCTGTGGGACATCAGCGACGGCGTCCGCGACGGGTTCGACTTCGCCGCATTCTTCGAGCACATCTTGGGCGGTGTGGTCGGCGGCGTGGCGGGCGCGGAGGTCGGACGCAGGCTCGCTCCCGGCATACTGCAGCGGCTGGGCGGCAGGGCCACCACTACACAGGGCCGACTCGCCGCGCACCTCGGCGGGACCATGCTGATCGGCGGCGCGGGTGGAATCGCGGGTGGTCTGGCCGGCGTGATCCCGTCGCTGATCATCCATCACGAGGACATCCACAGCCTCGGTGACCTGTTCAAGATGGTTCGCGAATCCGTCGTCACCGGCTTCGGTAGCGGGTTCGTCGGCGCGGCGGGCAGTGCGCTTCGCGTACACACGGCGGGCCGCAACGCGTTCCGAGCGGAGAACGGCGCCCATCGGATCGCTTTGCGCCAGCGGGAGTTCGCAGTGCGCGTCAACGACCTGTTGAACTCCGGTGAACCACCGCGGGTCGAGGTGATCGAGCGATTCAGCACCGAGGGAAAGTCGGCGAAGGTGGTGGAGCGGCTCATCTTCCACGACGGCACCGAGGTGATCCACAAAGTGGTCGCCGATCCGCGACACGCGCACGCGGAGATCCTGAGCTCGCTGGTCGGCGACGCGGTGGGCGCGCGGGTGCCCGCAGTGCATGTCGTCGGGGAGCACGTCTATATGGAAGCGGTGCCCGGCGCCGTGGCGGCGGAGTCGTATCCGCGCAGTTCGTTCCCACCGGAGGTCATCAGCTCTCCGGCCGGAATGCGCCAAGGCGTGATGGATGTGCTGATCCGCATGCCGGACCGCAACGGCGACAATTGGATGGTCGACCCGGACGGGAACGTGTGGGGAATCGACCACAGCCGTGCATTCGAGAACCTCACCGACGCACAGTATGTCCCCGGTCCCTTCGCGGAGAACTTCCTGCGCTACGGACCCAACGACGAAATCCTGTTCCGGGAACACCATCTCACGCGACCCGAGATGCTGGAGATCCGGCAGCGGGTCGAAGAATTGAGCCCGGTGTTCTCCGCGGCAGGTCGTCGCGACTGGTATGACGCCATGCTCCAGCGGATGACCGCGCTGGAGGACCATGCCGCGCCCGGCGGCGACTCGCGCCGTGGGGCTCCGCCGCCCGTGGCACCACCGCCAGGCGGCGCGACGCCGGGTATGGCGAGCGAGGGCAGGGCGGTGTCCGTCACGCCACGTCAAGACCGGCCGCCCCGGATCGACGATCCGCTGCGCGATGGCCGCCCCCCGACGCCGCGCGGCGAGATCAACGCGGCGGTCGCGCCACGGGGCCGCGGGGACCAGCCTCCACCGCTGCCTCGGGAGGTGGATGCTCCGGTCGTGCGGCAGGAGGAGTTGACGCCGCGCGTACCGGTCGACGCGGCGGCGGATGGACGGCGGCCGGTGCAGGACGATCCGCACATTCCGGACCAGTCGAGGCGGGCTCCGATCGATGCGGCGGATTCGGACGGACGGCAGTCGTCGGCGGAGAAGGTGGCGGCGGGTCAGGAGGGGCCGGCCCCGCGCGCCCGGCCGGACGAACCGACCTACGACGGCCCGCCGACACAACCGCAGCCGCGCGTCGAGCGACACGAACAATCGGCGAGCCAGGACCGATACGCACTCGCGGCGGAGCCCCCGCCGGCCGGATTCACTCAGCTCTACCGCCATCCCGATGGTGGTTTCGTCGATGTGGTGCTGACCGGACAGGATGGCGCGCGGCTCCCGCTTCGATTGATTCCGGGGCAGGAGTACGTGCTCGGGCGCGGTGACGGCTCGCTGTTGAAAGACATGGCCACGGACCGGGTCTCGCGCCGCCACGCGACCATCACCGTGGACGAGCAAGGCCATGTCCTGCTTCGCGACGACCACTCGATGAACGGCACCTTCGTCGACGGCAAGCAGATGACCGGCGGACGCTGGATGCGCATCTACGACGGCCAAGACGTCATGTTCGGCCGTGATCTGGAACTTGGCGTCGCCTTCCAGCGTCAGATGGCCGAAGTCCGGCTGTTCGGTAACGAGGGGCCCGCGCTGAAGCTGCATCGCGGCCGGGAGGTCGAGATCGGGCGCGACATGGTGCATCCCGAAGCGCCTGGACGACAGAGTGTTTCGCGACGCCACGCGATCCTCGGCATGGACGAGAACGGCCGGGTCTGGATTCAGGACAGCGATTCCTCCAACGGCACGCGAGTGAATGGCGATCGGCTCGGCAGGGGGGAGCGCCGGATACTGGAGCCGGGCGATGAGTTGCGCCTCGGCTGGTATGACACCGAGGCGCGATTCGTCCCGACGGACGCGCCGGCGGACGTGAGCCCGGTGCGCGTGCGCATCGGCAGCGGGGCGGATGCGGCACCGGTGCGGCTCGCGCCGGGAGAGACGGTCGTGATCGGCAACGGCGAGAACTCGCCCTTCGCCGCCCAACTGCGTGGGGTTTCCGGTGTCGCCGAGCGGCACGCCACGCTCGGCTTGGACCATGACGGCCGGTTGTGGATCCGAGCCCATCCGGAATCGGAGGGGGTATGGGTCAACGGTGACAAGATCGCTCCGAACCAGAAGGTCAGCCTGGCCGAAGGTGACAATGTCGGACTCGGTCCCGATTACCTCGGGACAGCGCATATCGGGAGCAGTGAGCGCCCCAACCTGCCGCCTGCCGAACTGCAGTTCCCGCCGCATATGCACAAGCGCCCGATCAGCCTCGTCCCGGGGCAGGAGATCTCCATCGATGTCAGCCTCCTGAACCAATACACCATGTACGGAATGTCTGGACGGCAAGTCGCCCTCGGACGCGATCTCGACGGACGGATCTGGGTGCGCGACCCGGACGGGGACAGTTGGGTAGGGACGAAGGTCAACGACGAGCGGATACCGGCGGGTGAGAAGCGGTACCTGAACGCCGGAGACGAGTTGACCTTCGGTGGTGTGTCCTCGAGACTTCAGGTCGGTGCGGAAGCGCCGCTGCTGCTGAGATTGTCCGACGACGACAACCTGCCTCCGCTCGCACTGCGGCGCGGCGAGGAGGTGGTGATCGGCCGGGGGCCGGACTCGCCGATGGCGAGTCACTTGGCCGACAACATGCAGGTGTCGCGTCGCCACGCCACGATCTACCGCGACGAGTACGGGCACGTCTGGCTGCGCGACGAACACTCGACCAGGGGCACCTGGGTCGACCACGTCAAGGTCGATCCGGACCGGCCGGTACAGCTGCGCTCGGGTGATCAGATCCGTTTCGGCGATGATTGGGTGGGCGCGGCACGCTTCGACGACGGCTACCTGGAACGCAGCCCGCAGGTGTTGCCGGTGAAGCTGAACAACGTGCACGGCGACGTATCCCTCGATCTGGTGCGCGGCGGCGAGCCCCTGCTGCTCGGGCGCGACAGCGCGGAACTGCCCGAGGGCCTGTCCCGCGTCAACGAGATATCTCGTCAGCACGCCAGTGTCGGCGTCTACCCCTCCGGCCGGGTCTGGATCCGGGACGAAGGATCGACGAACCACACCTACGTCAACGGAAGGGAGATCACGCCGGGGACGAAGGTCATGCTGCATCCGGGCGACAGCGTGCGGCTCGGGGACGCATTCGAGTTCGTCGTCGCCTATCCGCCCGCCGACGGCGGCGCATTCGTGAACGTCATCGACCGGACACCCGAGACCTTGGGAATGCTGCGAGATCTCGCACGCGTGCCCAGCCATATCTACGCACGGGTGAGCGAGCATATGAACGCGATTCCGGGTGGCGGAATCGTCATCGGGAATCGCCCGATGCTCCAATTGCCCGGCACCGAGAGCCTGGCCGGCAGCACCCCATACGGCCGCAAACCGGGTACCAGCTGGAACACCGTGCGAGGCGTGTACCTGGGCGGCCCGCGGCGAATCGTGATCAACTCCGGCGGACACGGCGGTAGCCTCAACGTGGTCTTCCACGAGTTCGGGCATGCTGTCGACGCGGCATACGGCACCGGTGGGAAATGGCTCAGCGATGCGAAGGAGTGGCGTGACCTGCACGCGGCTATGCTCCAGTCCATCGGGCAGAACGCGAAGTGGAACAATTACTTCGACAAGCCGGTGGAAGCGTTCGGCGAGGCGTTCACGGCGTGGCTGCACGGCCCGAAACAGCTTCGCGATTTCGCCCTCGGTGACCGCCAACTCGCGAATCAGCTGAAGGATTACTTTGACCGCGTATTCGGATGACACCAGCCCGCCCATGCTCGCCGAGGACGGCGAGACGATCTTGGTTCGATTGCGCGGCCGGACCGAGGACGGCGTCTACTACAGCGGCTTCGAGGAATTCCATCCCGGCGACCCCGGTTACGACGAGATGCTCCCCACGGCGAGAGAGAACCCGATCTCCGAGGTGGAACCTCCGGAGCGCCCGGTGGACGACGAGACCCTGGCCCGCATCCTGCGGGAGGCGGGGCTGGACGGAATGGACCTGGGGAACGAATAGCGGTGCCCTCGGCGCGGGAGGGTCGACCACGGGAGCGGGGACGACGGGTGGGCGTTGGGTGATCGAAGCCGATCACCGGCCTTAGGCGGCGGCTGACGCCGTTGTCTCGCTGGGCCGCTGAGCGGGCGGTCGCACGGGAGAGTAGAACTCGAAGCTTCAATTAGCTGCTTGTATGCTGTCTTCGCGGCGACGCGGTAATTCGCGACGCAAGATGCCGGTGTCTGTACGGATAAAGCGGCACAATGTGGCGATGCGGACATTTGCCAATGTGTTGCGGACGGTCGTTGCCGGAGTGCTGGTCGCGGTAGCCGGTCAGGCCGTCACGGCCGCCCACGCCGCGAGCGACGCCCATATCCAGTTGCCCTGGGTGACATCCGAGCTGGACGCAGTGCAGGCGTCGGGAGCGGCGCTGGCAGAGGGAATCACCGGCACGGTGCTGTGGTCGCGACAGCCGGACACCCCGGTCCCGATCGCCAGCATCACGAAGGTGATGACGGCACTGGTCGTGATCAACGCCGGCGACCTCGACCGGGCCATTACGGTGCCGCGAGAAATCGTCGCCTACTGCACCGAGTACGACGGGAGCACCGCGGGCCTGGTTCCCGGCGAGGTGCTCACCACGCGACAGCTCCTCTACGCGCTGATGCTGCCGTCGGGCTGCGACGCCGCCTATACCCTTGCCGACGCCTACGGGCCCGGTCACGACGGCTTCATCGCCAGAATGAACGACACCGCGCGTCAGATGGGTTTGCCGAGAACGCATTTCACCGACCCCAGCGGGCTACCCGCCCCCACCGACCACTCCACCTACTCCACACCGGCGGACCTGCTGGCCCTCGGCCTGCGCGCGATGAGCCTGCCGGAGTTCCGCGACATCGCCAGGTCGAAGAGTTATCACGTGCCCGCGAGCCCGGACAACCGCGCTCACCTCTGGCAGACCACGAACTTGCTGCTGCGCCACTATCCCGGCACCATCGGCATCAAAACCGGATGGACCGACGCTGCGGGAACCTGCCTGCTGTTCGAGACGGTCAGGGCGGGCATACCGCTGATCGGTGTGGTCCTGCACAGCTCACCCGACAGCGAGATCGTCGCCAAGAACGACGCCGAGCGCATGTTGAACTGGGCCTACGACCCGATCCTGAGCGTGCTGCCGATCAGTTAGCCCGGCATGCCGTCCGCACTCGAGGTCCGGCGGTCGGTGGCCGTGTCGCGGGGTCCGGAGAGGACCCCGCGACCAGCTGTACTGCGCGAGCCGCATCCGTCAAGCGGCGTCGAGGGCCGCGGTGATCTTGCGGGCCATCGCAGCCACGGCCGCGCTGGGCTCGCCGTTGCGGGGCCTTGCGGCGGCTTCGACGGCGACGAGGACGGTATCGCGGAAGTTGCCGGCTTCGCCCGGATGCTGCTTGCCCAGCAGGCTCATGGCCGCGGTCAGGCTCGGCAGCACGTGGTCGGCGAGCTCGGCGGCGGTCCTGCCCGGCAGGTGAATGTCTTTGGACTTGGCGGCGAGCACGTGCCCGACCAGCCCGGTCGCCGAGGTCAGGGCGATGGAGCCGTGCGTGATGCCCTTGTGCGGCGCACCTGAGGCGGCCATCAGCGACACCGCACCGTAGGCGGCGGTGCGCAGGGTGCTCTTGTCCTGATCGGTCAGGGTGATGGTGACGGACATGGCGTGTACTCCTCGAAATCGGTTGTGATCAGCGACTGGAACCGTGTCGGCGCCCGGTCGTTTTGTTGATGTACACACTGTCGCCGGGCTGACTGACACCGCGCTGACACACACCTGATACCCCCACTGACACCGCGATCGGCCATTAACGCGCCAGCTGACCCCGCTGGTGATCACACGACCCGAGATCACGACATCCTGTGATGCCGCGAGTCGTGATGCCGCCCTGGTTCCCGGACGGGTTGGCTTCCTACGAGCGCAGCGCCTTCAACGACTAGGACGGCTGTAATGCCTCCCATCGGGTACCAGGGACTCGATCCCTGGCCGGATCAAGCCCTGACACCAGTCTTAAGTAACCGCTGAGCGCGTAATCGAGCTCAGTAACGCAGATTCGTGGACGCGACCACCCAACAGCGCAGCCGCCGACGGCCCCGGTGCGTCATGGTATTCAGCGATTGCGTTGCGGCACCTCGGCACTCGGGTCTCGATCCGAAGTGCGCAGGGGAGCGCCGACGTGGTGCAGGTGTCTCAGCGCCTCGCGGTATGAGGAGATCAGCCCGGTTTCGTGGTAGGGCACGCCGATTTCGGCGCAGTAGTCGCGGACGATCACCTGGGCCGGACGCAGGTTCGGCGTCGGCATGCTCGGGAACAAATGGTGCTCGATCTGATAGTTGAGCCCGCCGAGGGCGAGGTCGGTCAACGCGCCACCCCGGACGTTGCGGGAGGTCAGCACCTGGCGACGGAGGTAGTCGGGGCGGTCGTCGCCGGTCAAGGTCGGCATGCCCTTGTGGTTCGGGGCGAAGATGCAGCCCATGTACAGGCCGAAGAGGCCCTGGTGGACAGCGAGGAACGCGAAGGCCTTGTCGGCGGGCAGCACCGCGAACAGTGCGGCCAGGTAGGCGGCGAAGTGGCCGAACAGCAGCGCGCCCTCCAGTCCGCGGTATTTGACCGCTCGATTTCTGAGCGCACGTACGCCGGCCACATGGAGGTTCAGGCCCTCCAGCAACAGCAGGGGGAAGAACAGGAACGCCTGCGCCCTCCCGATGAGACGAGCCAGACCGCGGCTGGACCGTGCCTGCTGTTGTGACCAGACCAGAATGTCGGGCGCGACATCGGGGTCGAGTTCCTCGTGGTTCGGGTTGGCGTGATGCCGGGTGTGCTTGTCCTGCCACCAGCCGTAGCCCAGGCCGATGCCGGCGTTGCCGACGAGTCGTCCCACGAGCTCGGTCGGCTGCCGTAGCCGGAAGACTTGGCGGTGCGCGACATCGTGCATGACGAGGGCGATTTGAGCGAACGTCACGGCCATGAACCCCGCGACCAGCAGCGTCCACCACGAATCGCCGACGAGGACGAACGCCGCCCAGCCGGCTGCGAACGCGACCCCGACGAGGCCGAGTCGGACGGCGTAGTAGACGGGACGCCGGTTCATCAGGCCCGCGTCGGAGATCCTGCGCAACAGACGGGCGTAATCACCGTCAGCGCCGCGCCGCGGTGACCGTGGAGATGACTCGGGGACCAAGGCAGGTGTCGTCATAGATCTTCCTGTGAGCTGAGTCGGAGACGCCATCTCCGTCCGTCGACGATGCCGGCCGGTCGATGCCGGAGCGGGGCGCCGATTTCGATACCCCGAAGCTATCGGTCGCATCCTCGTTACCCGTAGCCCTCTGGTATGAGATGGGATCGGACTGCGGTGTGATATTCGGTGTCCGCCGTGGACCGAGGCGGCTGACCGGTTACGTGCTGCGGCCGGTCGACTTTCGTAGATGCTGTTGTGCTGGACCGGGTTCGGCGTATTACCGGAAGGCTGACGCGCCGTTCGCGGGTCGTGGGTCAGGTCGCCGACTAGACTTCGCCGTGTGCCAGGCTGTCGCTCGATCCCTTCGGCTGGAATCGCATGAGGGCCGTCGTGTACGACCGCTACGGCGGTCCCGACGTGCTGTCGATCGCGGAGGTCCCCGTGCCTTCCCCGGGGCCGAAACAGGTGCTCGTCCAGGTGCACGCTACGTCGATCAACCTCTCCGACTGGGAGACCCTGCGGGGGACACCGCTGTATTCGCGCATCGGCGGGCTCCGTGCACCGAGGCGCCCGGTTCTCGGATCCGATATCGCCGGGCGGGTCGAGGCGGTCGGCTCCGAGGTCAGTCTGTTCGCGCCGGGTGACGAGGTCTACGGCGACAATCTCATGCTCAAGGGCGGTTTCGCGGAATATGCGGTGGCTCCCGAATCAGCGTTGGCCCACAAACCGGCGGCGCTGAGCTTCGCCGAGGCGTCGACCCTGCCGCAGGCGGGAGCGATCGCATTGCAGGGCACGGCCGATATCGCAGCCGGCATGTCGGTGTTGATCAACGGTGCGGGAGGCGGCTCGGGTGCGTTCGCGATCCAGCTGGCCAAGAGTGCCGGGGCGCATGTGACCGGGGTGGACAACGCCGCCAAACTCGCGTTCATGCGCACGCTCGGCGCTGACGAGGTCATCGACTATCGCGCAGCGGACTTCACCCGAACCGGACCATACGACCGGGTGCTCGACCTCGTCGCCCACCGGTCGGTCTTCGCCTATCGCAGGTCGATCGCCCGCGGCGGCCGGTACCGCTGCGTCGGCGGCACCACACGCTCGTTGCTGAGGATCACGACGGTGGGCGCGGTCGTCGGGATGGTGACCGGCCGCAGGCTCGGGGTCCTCGCGGTCAAGGAAGGGCCCGCGCACTTCACACCCCTCGCGGAGTCGTGTGTCGCGGGCCGGATCGATATCCACATCGACCGCAAATTCCCGCTCGAGGAGACCGCGGCCGCGCTGGCCCACGTCGGTGCGGGGCGCGCACTCGGCAAAGTGGTGGTCGAGATCCGCTGATCGGGGAATGCGTTCACCCGACGCGTCCGGGCCAGTGCGACACGTACGTCACTTTCCTTTGGTAGCAACCGATCTCGGCGCCCCCTCGCCGCTCTGCCGGCGCGGTCGGGTTCGCCCGCGACCGGGTTCGGAGGTCGGGAAGTCGAGTTCTACTCAGGTGTCGGCAATAGTGGCCCATCGGCGCGTGAGTCGGCGGCATGCGTGGACGAGTTGGGGTGGGTGAAGGTCGGTGAGTTCGGTGTCGAAGGTGGCGAGGATGCCGGCGACGCCGGCCCAGGACCAGGCGCCGAGAGTGAGCCGGCAGTGTTCGGTGTCGAGGTGTTCCACGACGGAGCCGCCCGGCGCCCAGCGGGCCACGATGTGAGCGGGCAGGTTGAGCCGTGCGGTGCCGGTGCATGGCCAGTCGGCGGGGGTGTCGCCGCGGTCGTGGGTGCTCATCACGAAGCGGGCGAGGTCGTCGTCGGGAAGCGCGCGGGCGGAGAAGTGCTGCGTAGTGGGGCGGGAGTGCAGTCGATCGACGCGGTGCACTCGCCATTCGTGGTCGGTGAGGTCGTAGGCGACCAGGTACCACCGGGCGGCCCAGACGACCAGGTGGTGCGGCTCGATGCGGTGTGCGGGCCGGAAATCGGGGTCTCCGGGTTCGGGGCGTGTGCCGTCGGGACGCAGTGTCTCGATGACGAGTAGGTGGCGGTGGCGTACCGCGGTTCCGACGGCGGTGAGAACGGACGGGGCGATGGGAGGTGCGGGGAATTCCCAGTAGTTCTGCAGCCGGGTCAGGCGCAGGGATTCCATGGACGTCCGCAGCGCAGGCGGCATGACCTGGTGCAGAGTGGCCAGTGCCCGCGCCGCGTCGTCTCCGAGGCCGAACATCGTGCTGGGCGCGGTCTGCAGGGCCACCGCGAGCGCGAGGGCCTGGTCGTGATCGAACAGCAGCGGCGGCAGGGTGTGCCCGGCACCGAGCCGATAGCCGCCGTCGGGGCCGTGGATGGTGGTGATCGGGTAGTCGAGCCGGCGCAGTGCTTCTATGTCGCGGCGGACGGTGCGTTCACTGACTCCGAGCCGGGTGGCCAGCTCGCGCAGCGGCCACTGCCGACCTGATCCGAACAGAGACAGCAATCGCAAGGCTCGGTGTGAGGTGTTCGCCATCGTCCTATCCGACCGGTAGTGGCCATTCGGTGTCCACCACCGATGTCAGGGTGGGTTCTGTTCAGCGAGCACTGGCAGAGAGGACGGTCGGGTATGCGGGTGGTTGTGGTCGGTGGCGGGATCGGCGGACTCGCCCTGGGGGCCGGGCTGCGTCGCCGGGGATTCGAGGTGGCGGTATTCGACCGCGACACCGACGTGGCGGCGACAGGCGGCTACCACATCACGCTGGACGACCGGGCGCAGTCGGCGCTGAAAGATCTGGTGGAACCGAAGATCACGCAGCGGTTGCTGGCATCGGGGTCGGCGCTGCGGCTGCGCGAGCGTGACGCGTTCTGGGACCGCCGCGGCCGGCTGCTCGGCCACGGGCCGGATCTGAGCGACAGCGGCAGTGTCGACGTGGATCGGATCACCTTGCGGATGTTGCTGGCCGAAGCGGTGGGTGATGCCCTGCATCTGGGATGCGGCGTGTCCGGCGTTGACCATGATGACCACGGCGCGCCCCAGGTGTTGTTCACCGATCGGGCGCCGGTGTCAGCGGATCTGGTGGTGGGCGCGGACGGCACCCACTCCGTGGTAGCCCGCCACCTGGCGGGAGGCCCGACCAACAGACCGGCGGGCATCATCGGGTTCTCCGGCCGCACCCTCGTGCGAGACCTCAGCCGCAGGGAGCAGCAGCGACTGAGGCCACGATCGGGGCTGGCGATCGGCCCGCACGGGGCAGCGCTCTATATCGGCTTCCTCGATCCGGTCGGCAACGCCGCGCTCGACGCTCCCGAGCTGCGGATGTCGGTCACCACCGGACCCACCTACATCTGGGGCGCGATGTTCCCCGAATCCGCCGGCACCGACTCCCTGCGTGACCTGCGTGGCGGCGCGCTACAGGCCGCGCTGCTGGGCCGGTTTCGCAAGCGCGGCTGGGCCGAACACACACTCGAGGTCATCGCCCAGGCCGACCCGGACAGCGTGGCCGGGTTCCGCTTCAACGCCGCCTCCACTCGTGCGGACGATCTCGCACCCTGGCCCGCGGGTCGAATCACCGCGCTCGGCGACGCTGTCCACGCCACACCACCCACCGCCGGGATGGGAGCGGGCGCGGCCATCCGCGACGCCGCCAGCCTGCTCGAGCATGTGAGCGACGCTGCCGCCGGCACCGCGACACTCACCGACGCCGTGGAACATTTCGAGGCCGACATGCGTCAGCGCGGCGCAGAAGTCCTGACCCTGGCCATGAAGACCGTCCGGTGGATCCTGGCCACCGACACCACACTCGGCGCCGCAGCCACCGCCGTGAGCACTCCGATTCTGGCCGCAGCCGCCCGGCTACGTCACTGACGAGCCGCGCGACGTCCGTGCCCTGTATTCAGAACAGGGTGTCGCGCACGGGCCGGTAGGTCGGAGCTGGTTGACACGCGGCCGCGTCCGCCGCGGCGCGGTGGTAGCCGGGGTGATGCGCCTGGGAACAGTGCCCCCGGCACCAGGTCCGGCGTGATGACCGTCGCCGCCTCCGGTGGTACCACGGTCTTGCTGAGCCGCTGGTTCTATCGGCGATCTGTGACATCACCCGTCGGTGGAAGCTGCCGTCGCCTCGGATCTGAGGATCTCGTATCGGCGAATTCGACGTCGTGATGTGTGGGCGCGCATTGTGTTCGGCTGCCGCAGTGCACAATCGGGCGTATGACACGGTCTCTGCCCGAGGGCGAATCGCTTCTGGTGCGTACTGACTTCACCGACGACGCGGCGTGGGCCCGAACCCTCGCGGCGGTCATCGCGTCCTACGACGAAGACACGATGTCAGAGCTGACCCCCGTCGACGACGTGACCTTCGACGGGCTGACCCCCGCCGACCTAGGTGATCTGGTCGATGGCCAGACCTATGTGTTCCTCGCCGACACCACCACGATGACCGACCCTGAGCACCCACTGCTGGTGGTCGATACCAGCGACGAGGATGCCCGAGGGGACGCCGACGCGGTGTTCCGGATCGCGCCGACCGCGATGGCCGAGGTCGAGGCCAACTTCCTCCTCTCCAACATGGACTTCGAGGATTACGCAAGCAGCGTCGACGAGGACGGTGTTTTTCGCGGCTTCGATCGGTGAATGCGGCCGACACTCAGAACGCCGACTTGTTCGATGATGACGTGGATGATGTAGCTTGCCCGGCTCGAGGCTGCACCTATGGATTTAGCCACTGCGTATTCGACCGGGTTCGGAGGTTGGCCACCAGGACAGGAAGACGGCTGGCCCTGCGTCGATGTTGTGCCCTCGGCAGGACACACAAAACATGGGCAACTGGAAAACGCCTGGTCATTGTGAGAAAGTATGCTGTCTGAGGAATCTCCGTGCCCTGCAGCTATGAGCGGGTGATGATAATGTCTGGTCGGGCTGCCTACGTCTCACAATCTTGGGTATGTCGCCTGCTGCTGGCGCAATGCGATCCGTTGCCCACGCTGCGTGCTCGCCCGATTTCTGACCAGTCCTACCCGGCCAGTCGCCGTTGGCGCGGAGCGCAATCGACGCCGCCCGCTTCAGCAGGTCGACAGCCTGCCGCTCGGCATCGGTCCGTACCTCGATCCCCTCGATCTGATCGAGGCTCAAGCCGAGCTGGTGCCGGTTGAACATGGTGTCGCCGTACCGGTAGATACCTCGTACCAAACTGGTGTCGGGCTGCGCGGCGTACAGCCTGAACAGCGTTTCGTCCGCATCGTCACCGAAGCGGTGTATCTCGGCATGGTTTGATGTCCTGTACGACGATGTCTAAGTCACTTGGTCCCTACTCATCTCCTGCGGGGTCCATCGCAATTGTCAGGGGAGGAGTGTCGTCGGTCCGGTTGGTGATACCAGGTTATCGCCGGGTGCTGGACGCGGACATCGAGGCGTGCTCCGACTCGATCGACCACACCGCTCTGATGGATCGGATGCGTCGCCAGGGCAAGGACAAGCACGCCGGACTGTCACGACGTAGGCCAGCGGCGATGCTCGCGGATCACGCGGTGGTACTCGATCTCGCCTACCGTGACGCGGGGACGGCCTACTGGTGAGGTTTCCGCTGCTGTGGTCAGGCCTAGGAGCTGGCCAGTCGAGCGGGTCGGGTCCAGGGATTTCGCGACGCACCGTATTTCGGATGATCCTGCCGACGGCTATGCGACCTCAGCGCAATTGCGCACCGGGAAAACGCTTCCGAAACCGCTCGACTTCGTCCTCGTCGAGCTCGCCCGAGGAGCTCGCCCACGGAATCGACTTCGGATTCCCGGAATCCGGCCGCCCACCGTCGCGAAAGAACTCCTCGAGCGCGGCGTCGATCGTCCTCTCGACGAACCGATTCGGATCCCCGACCACCGCCACACGGGAGATACAACTGATTTCCAGCACCTTCCGCCCCTCCGGAAGATCATCGGTCGTCAGCTCTTCGTTGTATTCCAACCATTGCGCGACCAGTCGGAACGAGTCGAACCAATCCTCATCGATCGCGAAATACGTGGGCTCGTCACCGATTTCCAGCGCCATCCGCTTGGCATAGGTCCCGACGATCCGAACCGCATCGTCCATCGTGCCGTAGATGTACACACTCCCCCGAAACATGGCCATGAACAGTGTGTAACACCGACCAGCGCCGATCCGCAAGCCACTCGACGGCGACCTTCTCGCCGACTCGGACGGCACTCGGAAAACCACTTGCTGACCCGACGGCCGGTACCCTACTGTTTGGGTTGTCTGATTCTAAAAAGGGGGGATTCGATCATGTCCACAACCACGCGACTCTTCGCTGGTTCCGTACTCACCGCGTTGCTGCTGATCCCGGCGGTTCCGGCACACTCCGCTCCGGCGAACACCGTCGCACCCGCAAACATCGCCGCCGAACACGAATTCAGCTTCGCGAACAAGCCGAAGAAGACCGTGACGGTGAAATGCTATCTCATGAATCTGCAGAACGAAGCGACCGGTGAGGTCGTCTACGGCACCGGCAAAGATCGGGCGGCAGCTCAAGCCGACGCCAACAGTAAGGTTCCCCGGGGCCACAAGCTGAAGCACTGTGATCTCGTGCGTTGACCCTCGATTCCCGCACGGCAACGGTTGTGCGTGATCGACGGGCGTTCGCCCGGGTTCGTCGGCAGGTATACCAGGTATACACCGGCTTCTGTCAGCTCAGGGTCGATCTGGGCGAGCATCACGGTGCCACGACATCGGCGGCAGGGAGTACTACGACAACCCCCTCGTTCTGAGTGCCGGGGTACCAGTTCGGCGGCACTGTACCCACGATCCCTCTGTCGCAGGGGCTATTTCGAGCATGCTAGCTTGCATCGGCGTCCGCAGGTCGAACGAGTGATCCGGGCAACGGCGCTACCGCCGTTCGGCTTCCAGCCAGGAGCTGTCTGTCGAGTGTGCTCCCGATCCGGGTGCCGGTCGGCTCGTAGCAGGTATGCAGGGCTCCCGCACTGCGACGACCAGCCCGCACATAGGCCGGCTGTCTTGCCCGCGGTCGAATCTCGAGCAGCGGAGCGCGAGCGCACGATCATCGGGTCGGGCTAGCCGGTACTCCCAGATCAGTCCAGCGTGAAGCAGATCGAAGTGCTTGGAGTATTGCGTCCGGCGCGGCACGCCGGACTATTCTTGGTCCGGTGGGCGATGGGGATGAGCTGGTCGAATCGGCGGGAGTTGATCCTTGGGCCGCTTATCTGCCGGGGCAGGAATTGGTACCTGCCTACTTGGTGTCTCGGTTCGCCGCGCAGTATCGCGCGATCGTCGATGTGCTGGTCGAGGCACAGGACACCAGTCTGACCGGGATGTCGTTCGATGAGATCGCTACCCGGTTGCGGGCGTGGGTGAGTGAGCGTGCCGGACAGCAGGTGGCCGATCGGCTGTTGCACGAGGACTCCTTCGCGCTCGATGCTCGTTTGACCAGCCTGGTGCGGTGGGGAGTGCTCACTCGGTGGCAGGAGCCGGCGCGCACGGGGGAGGATTTTCTGCGGCGTCGTGATCGTTTCCAGCTGACTCCGACAGCGGCCCGCCTGCACGCGTTCTGGACTATGGATCTGGCCGCTGATGAGGATGCCGCCGCGGATCTCACACTGGCTCCCAGGGCGATTCACGACCGGTTGCGCGGGTTCGCCGACGCGGTGCGGGACCGGAATTTCCCGGCGGCTGCGGCGGAGTATCAACAGGTCATCGCCTTGCATCACGGGATGGCGGTGGCGGCGCGATCTTGGCAGCGCAGCCTGGCGCATGCGCTGTCCGGCGGGCCGGACCCGGACAAGCAGGAAGTTCTGTGGCGGACGCTGCAATCCTATGTCGGGATGTGGGGTGAGCAGGTCGACATTCACACTCCAGCTGTCGCGGCGCTGATGGCGGAGGTGCGTCCGCAGCTGACCGACTCGGTGCTGCGGGCGTGTGTGCGTGGTGCCCTTGCCGACGACGCACCCGACAACGTGGTGGACCTGCAGGTGCAGCGATGGATGCGCACCTGGGAATCGTTGCGGAGCTGGTTCGACGGCGCCGATGGGCAGGCCAGACGGTTGCGCAGGCAATTGCGCGACCTGGTAGCGCCGTGGGCCCGCAACATGCACATTCTGCTTGATACCGGTGGTGCGCTGACCCGGCGCGGAGAGTTGCTCGAGCTCGCTGGTGCGATCGAGCGCGCACCTGACGACGAAGCGGCCTGGCGCATGTGGGACACGGCCATCGGTGTGTTCCCGGCGCGTCATCTGCTGATCGCCGCTGACGGTGCCGACGACCACGCGTTGGCCTGGTCCGATGCCGCTGCGGCACCGATCACGGCACGGTATCGGGAACACGGCCAGCGGGCTGCGGTCGGCAGCCGGGTCAAGGCGATGAATACGGCCACCGGCCGGGCGGCGGCACGGCGGGCACGAACCGCGGCCTTGGCGCAACGGCGGGAGGCCGAGGCGGCTTTGCGCGCGCGATCGGGGACCGAACTGGCGGACTGGGCGCCGCTGTCGGAGCCCGAACTACGGATGTTGCTCGATCTGCTGGCGACGGCGCGGGGGCGACGTGGGGAGCCGCAACGTGCCGGGGTCACCGAAGACGGCCGATGGCGGGTCACTCTAACCGAGCCGGCGGTTGCCGGCACCACCACCCTGGACTGCCCGCACGGCCGGTTCGTGACACGGAACTGGCATTTCACGCTGGACCCGGCAGAGGTGGAGCACGGTGGATGACGATCGGGACGCGCTGTGCCGGCGCCGCGCGTTCATCGGGCTGCTGGCCAACCCGGTGGTCGACCGCGTCCGGCATCGGGAACTGTTCGGCCTCATTCGGCATCCCCGGCATCGGCCGGAACTGGTGAACTGGTTCTCCTCCCGCCTCGGCTACCGCTTGGTGGTCACCGACACCGCGGCCAGGTTGTTCCGCCTGCCCTTGGGTGACACCGTGCTCGCGCCGCGCCGGGTCAACCCGCCGCCGCGTCGGGCGCTGGTGCTGGCGCTGCTGGCCGCCGCGGCAGCTGAGGAAGCCGAGGACATCACCTCCACCCAGGACCTGTCGGATCGGGTGCGGGTGATCTCGGCGCGCGACGACTGCCCGGTCACTCCCTACGAGCCCGATCGGTTCACCGAGCGAAAGCTGCTTATCACGGCCCTGGAGCTGCTGGTGTCGGCCGGTGCGCTGGCGCCGGCGGGCAGCGATAGTGTGGACCGCCGTGACGGCTGGGCCCGGCAGTCGGACAAGGTCGGCGGCACCTATGGTGTGCAGCGCGAGATGCTGCTGCGTATTGCCGACCCAACCGCGCTCAAGGCTGCGCTCGACCAGCGCGGCGCGGTGTTCACCGAGGCGGCTGAACGATTCGCGGTGATGCGGCGGATCATCGAGCTGCCGGTCTGCCTTTACAGTGATCTCACCGAAGCCGAGCGTGCGTATCTGATCCGGCAGCGCAGCCGGGTGGTGGCGTGGTGCACCGAGATGACCGGTTGGACGGTGGAACAGCGTGCCGAAGGGTTGGCCCTCATCGCCGGTGAGGAATCGGCAACCGACCTGCCGTTCCCGCGGTTGCGTGCAGTCGATTTCGTTGCCCTCGTCGTGCTCGGCGACCTGTGTGGACGCCGGGACAACGACGGCGTGGTAACCGAGGCCGACCTGCTGAACGCCGTCGAACAGGTTGCGGTGCGGCATCCGAAGTCGATCACCGCCGAGGTCGCGGCGCCGACCGCGCGCCGGGAGCGGGTAGTGGAACTGTTGCGGGCGCTCGACATGCTTCGGCCGGGACTGCGCCCTGGACTGTGGCAGCTGACCCCAGCGGCCGCACGATACCGCGCGCCGGAGATTCTTGCCGAAACCGCACGTATCGAGGAGCTTCGATGACCGTCGAACTCGCCGGCACGCAAACCTGGGGGCAGGACTGGCTTCAGGCCGCGCTGTCTCGGCAACTGCCCTCGCCAGGCCGTCAGCGATGGCAACCGTTGCGCGTGGGCATCGTGAATCTGTGGGAATACGACGACGCGGAATTCTGGTTCGCCGACGGCAGACTGGTTCTGCGCGGCGGAAACGGTGCGGGCAAGACCAAGGTGCTGGAACTGACCACGCTACTGCTGCTGCGCGGAGAGATCGCACCATCAGTGCTCGACCCGTTCGGTTCCCAGCATCGCAGTATGCGTTTCAATCTACTGCCCACCGGCGACGGTGACGACCCACGCGAACCTGCCGATGCCGGACTCGGATACGCATGGGCGGAATTCGGACGGATCACCGAGGACGGGTCCCCGGCCTACTTCACCTGTGGGCTCGGTGCCTCGGCGCGCGCTGGCAGCGGGACCGTTCCGGTCAGCACCTGGCATTTTGTCACCAGGCAGCGGTTGGGCCGGGACTTCACCTTGCTCGAGGCAGGCCGCCCGCTCGAACTCAAGGACCTCAAGCAGATCGATGGGGTGGCATTGCTCAGCAGTGCTGGGGCCTACCGGGCCCGGCTGGCCGAGGAGCTGTACGGGCTCGGTACCGAGTCGTACGACAATCTCACCGAACTGCTCAAACAGCTGCGTAAGCCGAAACTGGGTGAGCGGCTCAACCCAGCCAGCCTGGCCATGACTTTGCGGGATGCATTGCCGCCACTGGCCGGTCACGAAGTCGATCAGCTCGCCGATGGATGGGAGCATCTCGAGCAACTCCGAGCGACGATGCAGCGCACCGAGGAGTCGGCGCGGGCGATCGCGATGTTCGTCCGTACGGGGTGGCAGCCGTGGGCCAAGCGAGTGATGCGGCTGCGCGCTGACGAGATGGCTGCCGCCACCACCAGCCTGGATAGAACGACGAGTGATAAGAAAGCCGCGGAGGCCACGCTCGCGGACGCGGTGGCGCTGCGTGGCCGATCCGACACCCGCCTCGCCGAGACCCGCCGCGCTCTCGGGGACGCGATGGCGGCCTTGCGGGAACTGCTCGAATCGGATTCCTACAAGGACGCGGTGTCCGCGACCGGACGAATCGAGGGACTGCGCCGAGAACTCCGTCGGGTGCAAGCCCAGCACGACAGCGCCGTCAAACTGGCTGAACGAGAATGCGTCTCAGAAGCGAATGCCGCGGCGAAAGCCACGAAGGCCGCAGAGAAGCTGCGGGAAGCCGGCGAAGCGCTGCGTGCCGCGGAGCAGTCGATGGCCGCAAACGCGGTGCTCGCGGGCCTGACGGAGTCGGTAGAACGCCACGTGGCCGCCCGGGATGTCGACGCCCTGGTCGGTGAGCATCGGTCCCGGCAGGAACGATTCCGACACCTCCGGAAACTCGACGAACAGCGTGCCGCGGCGGCGCAGCGGGTGGAGCGGTCCGGCAGGCTGGTCGAAGCTGCCGAGACCCGGCTCGCCCAGGCACGAGGGGCCGAAGAGGAGGCACTGTCGGCTGTCCGTCGCGCCGCGCAGACCTTGGAGACGCGGGTGCGCGACTGGTCCGGCGACGCCGAGGTGGCCCGGCCCACGGAGGAAATCCTGGCCGGCTGGTGCGATTCGATCGCCGAACTGACGGTCATCGAGGACACCGGCGAGGTTTCGGCCCAGCCGTCGGTGACAGCGCAGATGCGTGCCCACATCTCGGCCCAGCGCACCGTGTGGCAGGAGTGCAAGCAGTCCGCGCTGCTCGAACGCGCGCCGATCGCGGAACGGTCCGGTGCGGTCGCCGGAGAACTGGCCAAGGTGCGGGCGGAAACCGATGCCGCGCCGCCGGTCCCGACGACTTGGCGACGGCGAATGCGGCCGAATGTTTCCCAGGGGCAGGGCGCGCCGCTGTGGCGTCTGGTCAATCCGCTGCCGGGTGTGGACGACACGGAGCTGGAGGTGCTGGAGGCGGCACTCGCCGGGTCTGGCTTACTCGACGCATGGGTCGCACCGGATGGCACGATCGATCTCGAGTTCGCCGACCTGGGTCTGGCCGGCGGCGCCGCGACCGGAGATCGGTCGGGCACGAATCTGCTCGCGGTGCTGGAACCGGTCGAAGCAGGCGGGGTCGGAGTCGAACTCGTACGGCGGGCGCTTGCGCAGTTCGGTTGGCGTGCTGCCGGGGAACCCGAACCGGCCGGTGACTGGTTGGGCGCGGACGGCAGCTGGCGCGTGGGTGGGCTGGCCGGTCGCGCCGACGCCGCCGGACCGGCGACCTATGTCGGCACCGCCGCTCGGGAAGCGTTCAGAGCCCGCCGCATTGCCGCACTCGAAGCCGAGCAGGACGAGCTGGCTCAGCAATTGTCGGCCATCGATTCCCGGCTCACGAAAGCCGGTGCGGCGTTGGATCGGCTGGACGCCGAGGAGCAAGCGCTGCCGGAGTCCGAAGAGCGCAAGCTCAACGATGCGGTGGTGCGTTGGGGGGAACGCACTAGCGCGACGATCGCCCGTGCCGGTGAACTCGCCGATGCCGAAACCCAGCATGCGACCGAACTGGCTCGTCTCGATGTCGCGCGCGCCGTCCTAGCTGAATATGCTGCGACGCACCGGTTCTCCCAAGACCGCCTCAGCGACCAGGCGGATGCGCTCACCGCGTTGCGTGGCGACATAGACCGCTACGGCATGGTCCTGCGCCAGCTGGACACCGCTGAGGATGCTCATGGTGACGCGATGCTCACCTTCGAGGAGAACACGCAGCGGAGGGTGGAAGCCGAGTCCGCACGCGACGATATTGCGGAGGAACAACGCCGCCTCGAAGTGAAACTGCAGACCGCCGAGAAGGCGCTGGGTGCCGATCAGCAGCAGCAGTTGGCCAGCAAGGCGGAACTCGACGCCCGCATCGAGCGCTTGGAGAGCGAGCGTGACACCTATGACGAACAGCTCACTGGTGCGCGCGTAAATGAGGCCCGCGCTGAAGAAGTGCTGGCCAATCACGAACGGGAGCGGGCCGGTGCCGAGCAGCGCCGCGACCATGCGATCGCGCAGCTGTGGGAAGCGCTCGATCACGGGCTCGCTCAGCCGCTCGCCGTGGATGTACCGGAGCGCCGGAATGTGCAGGCAGCGCGGGATCTGGCAACCGCGGTGCGCCGGGAGATCGAGCTGAAAGCCGAACCCGCCGACGTGGATCGGGCATGGCGGGCATGCGTGAACAAGCTGGAGGAACTGCGCCAGGCGCTGCTTCCCCAGCAGGACGCACGAGTCCTCGACGACGATGAGACCCTGCCGCGGGTGGAGATCCACACAGATGCCACCGCGGGGTTCCAGTTGCCTCCTGCAGCCGCGGATACCCTGGCCGCACGGGTGATCGAACAACGCGACAGTTTCGACGCTGAGCAGCAACGAGTGCTGGCCACCCTGCTCGGCTCGACTTTCATCGAACACCTAAAAGACCGCCTCGACTACACCCAACGCACCTTCACCCACATCAACAGCCAGCTGGCCAAGCGCCCGACCCGCCAGGGCCACACCGTCAAGGTAGTCTGGCACGCGGATCCGGCCGAGCCGGATGCGGCGGCGGTCCTGGACGCGCTGGGCCAAGGTTATGCCGAATTGTCTGTCGACCGGCAGGAGATGGTACGCCAGTACCTCGCCCGCAAGATCGACGAAGCACGCTCCGAGGCAGCTGCCGAGGGTGCGGTGGACTGGAAACATCAGCTCGGCCGGGCACTCGACTATCGAGGCTGGCTGAAGATCGGTCTGCACTACCGGCCCGGCAGCACCAGCCGGTGGGTGCCGTTCGACGCGGCCAAGCACGGCGCCAAGTCGGGCGGTGAGAAGGTGGTGCTGTTGTCGCAGCCGTTGTTCGCCGCAGCGGTGGTCGCCTATGACGCGGCCGCGGCGCACGCACCGCGCTGGGTGTGGCTCGACGAGGCGATGACTGGTGTCGACGCCCAGGTGAAAGCATCCTTCATGGGGCTTACAGTCGACTTCGAGCTCGACATCATGCTCACCGCACATGATGAATGGTGCACCTACGAAACGGTTCCCGCCGTGGCGATCTACGAGCTCGCCAGGGAGAAGCACCTGCCTGGTGTCGACGTGCTGCCCTACCTGTGGTGCGGAGGCACGCTGACCGAGGTGGACGTGCACCGGCTCGGCGCAACGCACGATCCCATGCCGGTAGACGGCCTGTTCGGTCTCGACGATGGATGAACTGCCCGCAGGGTTGCTGGCCTGGGCCGCCTTACCCGGCCCCGCACTGGTTGTCCAGGCGATAAGCCGCCGCATCCATCGCGGTGGCGGGCTGGAACGCGGGTCGCTGAAAGTGACGCTGACGACCGAACAGCGGCGTCAAGTGGGACGGTTGCTGGGTGTGGACTGGGAGGTATCCGGGAAGGCGGTGACGTTGCGAGCGCTCAGTGTTGCTCTCGCGCATCACGGTCTCACCGTCGGCCGATTCGCCGAATTGCTCCACGGTGGCCCCTTGCCGGTGGCGTGGGAACTTGCGGCGGCGCAGCAGCGCGCGCAGCAGCGGGAACGCCGCCTGGTGCTGGAAACCCTCGGCAGGGCCGGGCTGTCCGGGGGCATCGTCGAGATATGGCTGGCTGGTCCCAGGGCTCCGAAGCTGGGTTCCGGCCGGGTCGAGGAGCTGGCCGGTCGTATCGCTGGGGTGTGGCCGCTGCTGCCCTGGACTGGTCCGCCGAAACGGCTCGGCCAGCTCGCCGCCGAGGCCACCGGCGACGCGCACGCGCTCGATTACACCACTGAACTGGGGCGCACGATCGCGCGTCTGATAGCCATCAGAAACGGTAGCCCGCCGCCAGCCCGGCCGGGCAGGCAGTGGCGGGCGGCGTGGGCGTCGGCGGGCGTACGCTGCGACACCGTGTCCTCGCGCGTGCTGACACTGAATGTTCCACTGGATATCACTGCCGGCCACCGGCGCGGTGCTCCCTCGTGGCTCACACTGCGGGATCTGCTGGGACCATGGTCTTTCGCGTCAGTGCCGTCCGTGTTGTTCGTTTGTGAGAACCCGGCTGTGGTGGAGGCCGCCGCCGATGAACTGGGCGAGAACTGTCCGTCTCTGGTGTGCACCGACGGAATGCCGGCGCTGGCCGCACTGGACCTGCTGATCGGCGCCGCGGAAGCGGGGATAGATGTCAGGGTGCGTGCGGATATCGACTCCGCAGGCATGGTTATCGTCCGGACTGTCCAGTCGGCGGTCGCCACCGCCCAGCCGTGGCGTTTCGACACCCAGACCTACGCCAGTCACTTCGGACTCGAGACGTGTGCGGACACCTGGCCTGCCGATCTGCACGCCCAGTACAGCAAGGATTTACATGAAGAGGCGATCCTGCCGTTGCTGCTGGCCGACCTCCGGGCGGCAGCGCCGCCGGTCTGCTGAATACACCGAGGAGCGCCTGCGCTGGCTCGCCTGCGTCGATGCGAGGTCCGCCGGTACTGGATTCGAGGCAGGCGGCCGTAAGGGCGTTCATCGGATTGCCGCCCGCCCATGTAGACAATCTGATGCTGAAGCGCATCCGCGCAAATTGGATGAGCTGGCGTAGCAGGGCCGTTGACCCTATGGTGCGTGAAGCGCTGGCACGATTGTTGCTCGATGCGAATCTCCCTGCCAGTCCCCGCCATCGGCGGTTACTGGACCCGTGCCAACGATGTGCAGATCGACATCGTGGGAGCGGACCGCGCACCGATCGCAAATGAGCTGTTGTTTGTCGGCTCGGTGAAGTGATTGGAGAATTTCCCAGTCGACAGGCACGATCTCGCGGTGCTCCACCGACACCGCGTCGCGTCCACGCCTGATCCAGTACCGGTGATCGCTGTCTCGTGCAGCGGGTTCGACCGCGCGGGGCTTGACGTTGCGTACGGCCCGGCGGAACTCCTCGCGGGCGTAATCCTCCTGAGTCCGGCCAGGACCCTTGTGTATCACTGCGACTCGGGTTGCCATGCTGACCGGCTTGTCGGATGGGTCGTCGAGAAGGCCGCATTCGTCCCACCAGGACCTTACATCTGGCGATCCCATCTGCGAACCGATTAACCGGGTGAACACGAACAGATTTCGTGAGGTCAAGAGTTGATCTAGTCTTGGGAGCGATGTGAAGGCTAGGGGGAAGGCGCGAGGTGAATTACGGTCCCCTGGGAGACTCTCCACAGCACGACCGCGCAGCTTACCGATTGGGCCACCGTCCGCTGGCGCAGGGCGGTCAAGCCGAGGTATTCCCCGCTGAGCACAAGGCGACCGGTGCCAGAGTGGCTTTCAAGCGACGGATGACGTGGAACGTCGATGCAGTGGCCAGGATGCGGCGGGAGATCGAGTTCGGCCAGTTGTCGTTGGGCAACGACCACATCGTGCCAGTGCTCGACTACAGCAAGACGTACGATTGGTTTGTTATGCCCTTGGCCGAGTGCAATGCCGAAGGCGCTCGCCCCTCGTTGTCGGATGATAGCCAACTCCGCGCTATGGTCCTGGCTGTCTGTTCGGCGCTGGAAGCAGCCCACGGGGCAGGATGGCTGCACCGAGATCTCAAACCAGCCAACCTCTTGTTGCTCAATGGGTGCTGGACGGTCGCGGACTGGGGATTTGGACGGCGGCCGAGAGGGGACACTACGTATACGGGCCGAACCACACCCGGTAGGTTCCTCGGAACCGTAGGTTTCGCCGCTCCGGAACAGGCGGTTGACGCTCACGAGGCGACGGCCAGCGCCGATTTCTACAGTCTGGGGCAGATCATCGGCTGGGCCAAGACCGGACGCACACCGCAAGAAGGATCCCC
This sequence comes from Nocardia barduliensis, assembly GCF_013315795.1. GTDB lineage: Bacteria > Actinomycetota > Actinomycetes > Mycobacteriales > Mycobacteriaceae > Nocardia > Nocardia barduliensis. The sequence goes on along the minus strand of NZ_JABLTE010000026.1, from coordinate 29,414 downwards.
GCTGCTGCCCGAAGACGAGCCCTGGCGGACAATCGTTGCCGCGGCAACGCAGCACGACCCCGCTGCCCGACCCCAGGACGCGCACGAGTTCCGCGAGCTAATGAGGACTGCGTAATTGGACTCCATCGCGGGAAAGTACGCCCTGGCCCAAGAGCCACCTCGAACAGGTGGATTCGCCAGCGTTCACAAAGCTTTTGACCTCAGTGCTGGGGAAATGGTCGCGGTGAAGCTGGTCGGCCGCAGCACCAACCCCCTTCATGAGCTCGCCGTTACAAGGGAGTTGGAAAGCCTTCGCACGCTCAGTCACCGCAACATCATCCGGCTCCGGGACGCCGGAATCGATGAAGGTCACAACGCGCACTACCTCGTTCTCGACTGGGTTGAGGACTCTCTTGCCGACGTCCTGAAAGACCAAGGTGCTCATACTTGGGACGAACTCGGGGACCATGTAGCAGAACCCCTAGTTGGAGCGCTGGCCTACGCCCACCTCAAAGGGGTCGAGCACCGCGACATCAAGCCGAGCAACGTCCTCGTCACCAAGACCGGTGTACCTCTGCTGGCCGACTTCGGCATCGCAAAGGTCGCGCAGGGCGCTGTCAGCGAGCACACAGTCATGGGGTTTCGATCCGGCGCGTACACACCTCCGGAGGAAGACGGTTCGGTCAAGTACGTCCGCGACGTGTACTCGATGGGTGTGTTGCTGATCCAGGCAATGCACCAGGACCGGCTCAGAAACTTCGCGGATATCGAACCCGCTCTCCAGGCGATCAACGTCCCCCCTGATGTCCGCAAGCTCCTTTCCAGGTGCGTTCAACCCGACCACACCCAGCGGCCGGCCAATGGCGCTGTCCTCGCCGACGAGTTGAAGACTGTTCTTCGCGGACGCCCAATCGTCCCCGTCGCAAGCCGAAGCACCCTGTGGCTCCACCTCACACACCGTGCGAGGACGGAACTGCTGAAGCATTCGGGCGACACCGGCGCCACCGCCGAGGCAGTCGTGCTGGACGACCTCAACGACGATGTGTTCGCCGTGTACGGTCACGACAGGAGTCAACGCGTCGCCGACCGGTCGACCGTCGTCATCGCTGGGAAGCGATGGAAGTTCACCCTCAAGCTGGACGATCCTCCGCGGTTGATCGTCACCGGCGCCTGGCTGCTCGAATACGAGGTACTCGAACGCTTCCGGAAGGACGCGTTTAATGTCGCCCACTTCACCACGTGGACCTGCTCTGTACCACGCAACGCCACGCGTGCGGACGACGGACGTCATGGCCTGTTGCGTGCGCTCGACGACTTCGAAGAAGACAAACAGCTCCAGCGGAGCGGAGGTCTCGCGAGCGGTTACGAGGGGATCGACATCCTCCGCGAGTGGAACAAGGTCCTGCAGGCGCGCGAGGACCTAGCCCGCGGCGCCCTCAAGGCGATGCCCTACACGCACCGGACCATCCGCGGCCGCGAGGTCGATCTGGACCTGCGCGATCCGGTCGAGGAAGAACTGATCGGCACCGACTGGGAGATCATTGCCCAAGACTCGCGCCGTGTGCTCGCCTACGGCCAGATCATCAGCCAGGAGGACAACACCGTCACACTGCGCAGCAAGACCACCGTCCCTGCGCTGGAGCCGAACGGCAGCATCCGGCCCTCCCTCGGACCGACGCGAAAAGCCCTGCAACGCCAGCGCGATGCCGTCTCTGCCTTCCGCGACGGCACCGCGGCACGGCCGGATCTACGAGACAAGATCCAGAACCCTAGCGAGGTCCGAGCCCCCGTACCGTGGAAGATCGATGAGTGGACCCGAACGCTTGATACAGGCAAGAAGGAGGCCGTCGAATCGGCGCTGGGAGCTTCGGACATCCTCCTGGTGGAGGGCCCACCCGGCACGGGCAAGACCGACCTCATCGCCGAGATCGTCGTTCAGTCACTGCGAGACCGTCCGCACGCGCGGATCCTCATCGTCAGTCAGACGCACGTGGCGGTGGACAACGCCCTGGCTCGCTTGGAGCAGGCCGGAATTCCGGGCATCGTCCGGCTTGGCCACCCCGACGATCCGCGGGTCGACAAGTCCGTGCGTCACCTGCTGCTCGACCAGAAGATGACGAAATGGGCCGAAGGAATCCGACGCAATGCCCAGCGCCATCTGGAAAGGGTCGCCAGCGAACACGGCATGGATGTCGGGCATCTGCGTGCCGCGCTGTCGCTGAAGCAACTGGCGAAGGTGGTTCGCGAGCGTGAAGACGTCGAGCGCGAGATCGACCGCCGGGCGAACGACAGTAGTGTGACATCGAGACTGGCCACATCACTGGAGATCGTCGAGGAGGACAGCGATCTGCAGGAACGCATGGACGACCTGGCCAGCCGCTACGGCCAGCTCCACGACGACGCTGTTGAGCAGCTCGCGGGAGACCTGACCCTGTCCCGGTCCCTCACAGCCAAAGACGCACTCGCCGCAGCGGATGCGCTCCTTGGTCCGTCGACGTCTGCCCAGCGACTCCTCGCTCTCGTGGAGCTACAGGCGGAATGGCTGCAGCGCACCAGATCCGACCGCCAACTCGCAGAGGCATTCCTCGGCACCGCTCAGGTGATCGCGGGAACGTGCATCGGATTCGTCGGGCAGGCCGCCGTCCGCGACCTGGAGATCGATCTCTGCATCCTCGATGAAGCATCGAAGGCTACCGCAACCGAGGCGTTGGTTCCCCTGTCCCGGTCACGGCGAGCCATTCTAGTCGGGGACACCAAACAGCTTCCGCCACAGGAAGAAGAGCTGCTTCGTTCCACGGAGGTTCTCGCCGAACACGACATCGACAGCGAACTTGTCCAAGAGACTCTGTTCAAGTGGTTCGCCGACCGGCTGCCCGCGCACTCGAAGTTCCTGTTGCGCGATCAGTACCGGATGATCCGGCCGATCGGCGACATGGTGTCGACTTGTTTCTACGGTGGAGAACTCAGTTCTCCCAGGACCGAGGGGCTGCCCGGCTACGACATGCTCGGTAAACCTGTTCTCTGGCTGGACACCTCCCGACTGGGTAACGAGCGGCGCGAAGACCGCGGGCCGGGCGGGATCAGCTACGCCAACAGGGCCGAAGCACGGATCGTCTTCCAGCGGCTCGAGACATTGGACAACGCCATCGAAAAGGGGGTCGTGCGCCCCGCCGGTGGCGCAGGCGGAGCCCTGGAGATCTTGCTCATCGCTCCGTATCGCAGACAGGTAGCCGAGATGCAGCGGCGGCTTTCCTCCTCCCGCTTCAACCGGCTGAAAATCGACGTTCTCTCCGTGGACGCTGTGCAAGGCAGACAGTGCGACGTGGCGATATTCTCCGTGACACGCAGCAATGCCCAGCTCAAAACTGGTTTTCTCAGGACAGAGCACTGGCGGCGCATCAACGTCGCGGTGTCCCGGGCACGCTTCGGTTTGACCATCGTGGGCGACGCCGAATTCTGCCGATCCGCAGACGGCGCGTTGCAGGACATCGTGCGCTACATCGGAGACCACCCCGAAGACTGCGAGGTGCAGGAGGTGGAGAATGCTTAGTTCGAACCTGCGCCTATCCAAGCGATTCAGCCACGAACGCCCCGGCCTGCATCTGCTCGGAATCGAAAAAGCAGCCGTTCCAGTGACCGTCGTCGCTGCCGACATCCTGGCCCAGGAGGCCAAACCGCTTCCTCTGCTCGACGAATTCGTGCTGCGCCTGGTCAAAGCCGACGTCGCAGGGACGGCAGAGATCGCAGCCTTCCTGGGGCTGGAGCCAAAGCTCATCGACGCCACCGTCGCCGACCACTACCGAGAAGGTGCCCTGCTCGCCGGCCCAGCGCTGGGACAACTCAGACTGACCGAGCGAGGACGGAGGCTGGCCGACGAGCTCGAGTCGGTCAGACCGATCCAGAAGACCGTAAAAATCGCCTTCGACCGGCTCACCTGGTCGCTCGCCGACTACGAAAGCCGCGACCTCGTCACTAAGGCCGCAGCTCAATCCGAGGGTTGCATTCTGCTGCCTGCGCAACGAACGACCCGGATCAAGAAATCCGACATCACCCCGGCAGCGGTGAACTCCTTCCTGCGACAACCCGGCCGAGGCGCATCGCTCGACGTTCTCGACGTCATCAACGTAACCCCGTCAACCCACCGGTATATGCCAGTCGACATCCTGATCTACGGCGACAAAGACCGGGGTGAGGTCGAGACAGCGGTCGTTGTCGATGGAGACCCCAGCGAGAACCACGACACCGTGCTCAGCACTCTCGGCGGCGCGGACAAGCTCGGCTTCAGCGTCGAACCGCCAAGGCCGCACGCCCCACTGCCACCACACCTGGAAGCCGGCAGGGTAACGACAGCGCCTGGCACGCCCCAGGAGGAAAACCCACCACCGGTCCGGGAAATCCGGCTCTTCGATCACCAGACCGTACTGGCGACTGCGCTGGAAACCGCTGAAGATCGCCTCCTGATCGGCACAGATCTGGCCACCTCGTCAGTCGTGGACTCCACTTTTCTCGCCAAGTTGGACCAGAGGCTGAGGGCACGCGTCCAGGTGGACCTGATCCTTTCCCGATGCGACAGGGAAGCCGAGAAAAGACTTGACGTCCTGGCTCGGCGGCACCGCAGCAGAATACGTGTGCACCAGCTCGAGTCGGCAGTCCAGAACACCCTCGTGTTCGACGGAAATTGGGTGGTGTCGGACTTTCCTTGGTTGTCTTTCCGTGGGGCCGGGCGACCGTTTCGTGACTACACGGGAACTGTGGTGACGGTGCCCGATGAGGTGGACCACAAGTACGCCACCCTGCTGTCACTGCTCGCGGACTGACGCTTGTGAGGTTGCAGGAAGTCGAGAAGGGGCGACGTGGTGGTGATCATGCTAGTGAATGTGGTTGTGGCGGTGACGCTTTCATAGAGAGTCGCAGGTACCGCTACTCGGCAGGACACGCAAAACATGGGCAACTGGAAAACGCCTGATCATCGCGAATTCCTATTCGGTCTGACATCCACTGACCGCCGGTAGGGATCGGTTTCTGTGCCCATCTTCGATGTGCCCACGGCGGGGCACTGTGAACATGGGAATGGGCCTGACTGCGGTTTCTGATGGGACAGTTAGTGATTGAAGCCGACTACCAACTATGAGGGGTGCCGTATGTCGCTGATATGTCCCGGGTGTTCACTTCGCGTAACCATGTAGTCGGCTTCTGTGGTCTCCGGTCGATGTGATGTGTTCGCATCGGGTGGTTCGGTCCCCATTCGCTGGTCCTAACGCTAATCAATCCGAACCGCCTGACAGTGGACGGCCCCGAACTCTGGATCAAACTGGTCGGCACGCGCGTCGGTCGATTCACTGACGTGAACGCTCCAGGGGCTGGCATTGCTGACGCGGGTCGGGAGCTGCGCTGACCAAGGGTTTGGTGGGGAACATGCGAGATGCGGTTACCGCAACCGGACTGATGCCGGCTTCCCGGGGCGGCTGTTGGTCGGGGCGGTGGGCGTCGTCTGGCCGGTCGCCCCGACCCGGCGTCGGCTGCACCGGGACGGGGCGACACGCCCGATCGGGGGCATGGCCAGACCGGGTGCACCGGTCCGGGGTGCGCCCTGGTTGCGGAGTGTTTCCCCTGATCGCGGGCCTCGGGACATGGGCGGCCGCTGGGGCTACCGGGACTTGGATTCCGATGGGGGCTTGGCTTGATGGGGCGGTGTCGTAGCGCGTAGGAGGTGGAACGAGCTGGTCGGTCGGATGTATCGTGGCCCTGCCGTCGGCCGAAAGCGCCTTCGCAGCGTGACCGCTCGCGGCCTGGGCCACCGTCTCGCACGTAGCCGGTGACGGCGAGATCGGCGGCCACGCCGTCACCGGCTCGTTCCTCGACGACGCGAGCGTGGCCGACCTCGACACCACCACCACCACCACCGCGTCCCGGGCAGCCTTTGGTCGGTGTAGGCCCGGACTGTGACGGTGATCGACTGTTCCCGTTCGTACCGCGGAGTGCACCAGAGGATTTCGACACGATGCGGGGAGGGAAACTCGAGTCGCCGGCAACTGCTGGACCGACACGCACTGAAGTCAGAGCCCGAATATTGACTCCAGGTAGTTCAAGCCCATCGAATCAGAGATAGTCTGGGCCAGCATGATCAAACTGGGCTATGCTGCATTGCGGCAGGACCTCTCCAATTACCGTGGCTACGGCGAACCCGAGCTCAACAATCGCATTCGCAACGTCAGCACGATGCTCGCGTAAGGTCCCCGGGGCGTGAATGCCCGGGTCGGCAGCACGGACAGCTATGCAGTATCGCCCGATGGCAGCCCTGCCTGGAATAGTTGAGCCCCCTCTTCAAACATCATCTCATCTCGCTGTGGCACCTCACCCTGTGTAGCACCTCACTCGCAGACAAGGAGCAGTCATGACCGAGATCAGTCAGTCCCAGCTACGCCAAGAGGCCGTGGAGATCGCGCTGTGGCAGATGCCTTGCCCCGAGCCGGATGCCGCCGCGGTGTCCGTGCTCTCGCAGTTCGACTCCGGGAGTCAGGACCTGGCGGTGGGCAACAGCGCGGTGAGCGACGGCAGCTCGCTGCCCGACCTGGGGCCTCTGAAGAGCTTCAAAACGTGGGATTCCGTCGCCGCCACTATCGTGAACAAGGCGTATTCCATCACCAACTTCAACCCAGCCGTCACGGACTTCGACCCGGTCTCTTGGAACAACTTCCTCTATAAGTTCTCCACGATGCCGTTCTTCCAGGGCGGAACATTCTACGCTGACAACCGTACAGCGGGTATCTCCTCGCTCTCCCTGGAAAAGGGCGTCGATGCGGTGAGTGACCTGGTCCTGAGCATCGTGACGCCGGGGCAATTCGATGAAATCGTGACGACCATCAAGAAGATTGGCCAGCTGGCGTTCCAGAACAAAGGGACGGAGGAGAAGCAGACCAAACAGCAGACCGGGCTCTTGTCGTGCAATGGCGGCAATTACTACCTCGGAGCCGTCCGGACCGAGGTAGAGATGAAGTACAAGGAGGGCAAGGGGTACCAGCAGCTGACACAGGACCTCACACTCTACCGGGGCTACGGCGTGCTCGACTTCGACAAGTGCATGCGCAGCGCCAGCTACCTGCTCGACTGGGATGGCCAGGACGTGTCCGGTTGGGTGGGCGGGACGGCCAGTGCCTCGATGCCGCCCAACGCTAGCCCCGCTTGGAACCAGTAAGTCGGTTCAAGGTCCTTGCTGCAATCCACCCACCGGACTCCCCGGGGCAGGTCCCATGTTCTCCAAACAAGCGCTGCCTGAGGGCACGACGGCCTCGACCTTCACGCAGGTCCTTGCCGAGAACCTCGGCCACTCGGACAGTGGCTATACCTTCGTCCGAGAGGACGGGCGCGAGCACTTCGTGAGCTGGTCGGAGCTGTCGCGTGAGGCCCTGCTCCGGGGGCGCAGGCTGCTTTGCAGCGGCCTGCGCAAGGGCGAGCGCATCGCGCTCATCGTCCCCGAGGAGCAGGAGTTCGTTCTCACCTTCCTGGGCGCGGTCTCGGTGGGCGTCATCCCGGTCCCCCTGTACCCGCCCATGAACTTCGGCAAGTTCGAGGCGTACTGCGAGGACGCCGCCGGCATCCTGCGCGCGGCGGGGGCCCGGGTGCTCTTGATGCCCCGGAGCCTGGCGGACCTGCTGGACCCGCTCGTCCGAGCGGTCGAGGGCCTGCAATCCGCCGTCGCGGAGGAGTTCTTCGCCGAGCCTCTGGTGGGCAGTGCGCCCCAGCCCGAGGCGATCCTCCCGCAGGACGTGATGTTCTTGCAGTTCACCTCGGGGACCACGGCGGCCCCCAAGGGAGTGCGGGTCACGCACGCCAGCGTCCTGGCCAACTGCGCGGCCATCATCAGCGCCCTTGGCCTCGAGCGCGGGCGAGACCGGGGCGTGAGCTGGTTGCCCATGTACCACGACATGGGGCTGGTCGGTTTCGTGCTGGCACCGCTGATCGTGCGCTGCCCGGTGAGCTTCCTGCCGACGCTGCGATTCGCGCTCTCACCGAGGTTGTGGCTGGAAACGGTGAGCCGCTACCGCGCGACCGTGACCTTCGCGCCCAACTTCGGTCTGGCGCTGGCTGTCAAGCACACCTCGGCGGAGGAGCTCGAGCGGCTGGACCTGTCCTGCTTGAGGGTCGTGGGCTGCGGCGCCGAGCCCATCCACCCGGAGACGCTGCGCTCCTTCGCGGCGCACTTCGCCGCGGCGGGGCTGCGGCCGGGGGCAGTGGTGCCGTGTTACGGCATGGCGGAGGCGACGCTCGCGATCTCGTTCAGCGAGATCGGAGTTCCGCTCGCCCTGGATGTCATCCAGAAGGAGCCCTACCACGCGAGCGGCCTCGCGCGGCCCGCCTCGCAGACCGAGGCCCCCGGGACGCAGGTGGCGTTCGTGCCCTGCGGACACCCCATCGCGAATCACCGAATCCTCATCGTGGACGATGCGGGCAATCCGCTCCCGGAGCGGCACATCGGCGAGGTGGTCTTCCAGGGGCCGAGCGTGGCTGCGGGCTACTACGGTGACGCGGAGGCGACCCGGCGGAGCTTCACGGCTCACGGCCTGCGCACGGGGGATTGTGGATACCTGGCCGAAGGCGTCCTCTACGTGACGAGTCGTAAGAAGGACCTGCTGATCATCAATGGGCGCAATCACGACCCCCAGACGGTGGAGTGGGCCGCGGCCGAGGTGCCCGGCCTGCGTAAGGGCAACGTCGTGGCCTTCACCCGGCCAGGCCGGGCTACCGAGGAGGTGGTGATCGTCGCCGAGCTCCGCGGGGGAGACGCCGCCACGGCGGCGCGGCAGGTCCGCGGCCAAATCCAGGCGAAGCTGTCCCTGCCCGTTGCGGAGATCATCCTGCTGCCGCCGGGGGAGCTGCCCAAGACATCCAGCGGCAAGGTGAAGCGAAGCAAAACACGGCAGCAATATCTCGAGGGGCTGTGGAGCGCTCCCCCGGGCCAGCTGCACACCATCCATACACCCTTTACGAGGAGCAGCCATGAACACCCATCTGACCCCCCACGAGCGAGAGCAGCTGTACTCCCTGATCCGCGAGAAGTTGGATCTCAACAGCACGGAGTGCCGCGAGGAGAAGATCATGAACACCACCATGGTGAGAGAGCTGCCAGGGGTTGACTCCATGAAACTCCTCAGCCTTCTGGGCGCGGTCGAGCTGGGCTTCCGGGTCAACCTGGGCTTCCAGGCCATCCCCCAGGTGCAGACGGTGCAGGACATCGAGCGGTTGATCTGCGAGTCGCGCGAGCAACACGCCGCGCATGCATCCTGACCGCAGGAGGAAGGAGGACCGTGAGCACTCTGATTCGAGAGCAGTTGCGGCGGGAAGCGTTGGAGATCGCCATGTGGGCGGAGGGCAGGCAGGCGCCCCCACAGGAGATGCTGGCGAAGCTCGGGCTGCTGGGCCCCGACGGCTGCGAACTCGACGACAGCAACCAGGAGACAGGGGTCGGCAATGCCTACGGCGGGGACAACAGTGGGCTGCCCAGCCTAGGGCCGCTGTCGTCCTTCGGCTCATGGCAGTCCGTGGCCGCCACCATCCTGCGCAAGACCGAGGACTCCGCAGGCTTCGATCAGTCATCCACGGCATTCGATGTCTTTCGGTGGATCATATTCGCACTCCAGTTCGAAACGATGCCGTTCCTGGTCAACATCACCGGCGACAGCCGCAGTGTGTCCATCTCGTCCCTGTCCCTGTCGCCGGCCATCTCGGCGGTGACCGAGCTGGTCGGAGGGCTGGTGACGGCGGACACGCTCACCGGAATCATCAACTCCGTCAAGAAGATCGGCCAGCTGGCGGTCCAGAACAAGGGGCTGCAGGAGAAGGACAGCAATGTGCAGCAGGGGGTCCTGACCGTGGTGAACGGGGATCTGCGCCTCGGGCTGCTCCGGACCACGGTGCAGATGGAGTACAAGACAGGCAAGGGGTACCAGCAGCTCAATCAGCAGATCACCGTCAGCCGCCTGTTCGGGAGCCTCGACTACGACATGTGCATCCGCAACGCCGAGACACTGCTGGAATGGGACGGGCAGGACGTGGATGGCTGGGTGAATGGCGCCTCCAGCTATAACTACCCGCCCAACACCAGCCCCGCCTGGGGCAGCTGAATCGCTCTGGCCCCAGACCTGGGGCGGTGGCCAACCCGAGCCGGAAGCAGCGGGTGAAGGGCTGGCCGAGCCGGGTCGCGCGGGTGGTGGCAGTCTGGACGACGACGTCCTCCCATCCACCGAGAGGCCAGGCCGACCTCATCGAACCGGTGGATCACGTCCCGCACTGTGTCCTCTTCCGCCTGCGCAAGCCGGGCGATGACCGGCACTCGGTTGCCTTCGGCGGTCGCCAGGAGCATGATCGCCCGCCGGTAGCGCACTGTGTTCGTGCTGCATCGGCGCACGATCCGCTGTAACTGTTGCCCTCCTGATCTGTCAGTCGCGCGGCCGCAACTTCCACTGCGTCTTGCGCGCGCCGGGCTGAAAGCGCTGATTCGGTCTTGTCCCACCGCCGATCGTCTGATGTGCGACAGAACCAGCTTCGACGAGCATGGTCATGAGCTGACGCTCTCCTGAGATTCACAGCGCAGCAGAGCATTTCACGATTCGAGTCGTTGGTGTCCGTGACGTCTAGTCCGTGGCCGAGTCGCGGGTAGGCGTGCTCGGCAGGATTCGCAAAACGAGGGCAACTGGAAAACGCCTGGTCATAGTGGGTGTGTATCCGGTCTGACGATTTGCGGTGCGTCCGCGCGGATCGGTTCACCGTTCCCATGTTCGTCGTGCCCATAGCGGGGCACATCGAACATGGGAACGGGGACGACCTGCGGTTTCGGATGGTCGGCTGGTGATCGAAGTCGACTACCAACTGTAGGCCGGACACAACCCGAATCAGAGAATCATCACCGATAAAGTCGTGTGGCGGCTACGGCCATGCAAGTCGTCGACGCAGCCATTCTCCCGACACTTGCGCCGAACATGCTTGGTGACGGCGCAGTTTCGGCGAATGTGGAGGCGGGGGCACCCGGCTGCTGTGCACCCAGTAGCCGACCAGTGCACAGAGAAAGGCATCGACGGCGGCGGAGTCGGTTGTGCGGGTCACCGGATGGGTAGCAAGGATCGGATCGGGGTCTATCCCGCCTGGCGGTGATCGAGGGTGCCAGCGACACAAGGTCGAGCCAGGCGGCGCCGACGCAGGGCCAGGCCCAGTCGATCACCACGACTGTGCCGTCGGGACGAAGGAGCATGTTGTCCGGCCGCAGATCTGTATGCAGCAGGGTTGTACCGTCGGTGGCTTCGGGCCAGGTCGATTCCAACTCGGCCAGCCGATCCAGATTGCGCAGTGACCAACTGTCCAAGTCGACGGGCGGCCCGTGCTCGGCGAAGTGCCGCCAGCAGTTCAGCTCCGGCCCGTAGCTGTCGGTCATCGCGGGCACATCGCGGATCGGGCTGGGCGTCAGCACGTTCGTCAACTGCTCCACCGCCGTGAGCACCGCATCCAGCTCGGCTGGCTTATCGAGACGCGGATGGCAGCCCGCTACGTCGTCGAACACCATGACGAACCACCCGGCGAGCTCGGCGGTGAACTGGACCGCCGGTGTCGGGACCGTGGGCGGTAGCCGCGCTGCGGTGCGTGCCTCGGTCTGGTACATCCCACACAGTTGGTCATCACAGTTGATCACCTTGGCGAAAGCTCTGCGGCCGTCGTTCAACAGCAGCCGCACGGCCGCGCCGTGGCTGTACCCGCCCGTCTGCGTGACCGCCAACCGCACCGGCGCGCCGAGGCGGGCCTCGATCCCGGTTCGTACTGGCTGCGGCAACTGCCAGCAGTTGCACATTTCACTTTGGTGAGCTGTTGTGCCGGATAGACTCGGCAGGCGTCGATTTGGATGAACGATGCGTGTCGTAGATCCGCTCAATGCGGCCAGCCATGAAGCAGCAGGTCGGTCTCCTCCATCGACGAACTGCGTACGGCTGCGTTGAGGTCTGACGGAAAGAACGGCCGCGGGTTTGAGTCAGGGACGGCGAACACGATCTGCCCTGCCGAAGGTGGCGATCTCGATCCACGGCTGCCGGGTTCATGGAAGGCTGTGGTGCGATGGCGCGTACCGATCCGATCAATCGGACTCAGTTCGACGTTCTGCAGTGGGTGAGCGATGGCTGTCCGGAGGGGGTGATGACCGGCCACACGTACAAGACGACGGCGCACGCTCTCGAATGGCGCGGTTTGGTGTCCGTGTCGAAGAAGGGCGGAGTATGGCGAGCTGAAGCCACCGATGCAGGCCGCTACTACCTCGAGCACGGAGACTATCCTGGCGGGCACTGGGACAAGAAGCCGTCAATGGCCGGAGCGGTCCGGCCGAGCGCCGCACTGGTGAAGAGGAACGGATCCTCTGGCCCGACGGCCTCTCCACAGCCGCAAAAGGAGCGGCCGGCCTCCGCTGAGCCGCGTAAAGCGAAGCCACCTCCACGGTTGCGGCCGGTTGATCAGCTGATGGCTGATCTTGTTCAAGCGGGCGGCGTGTTACAGGTCAAGCGACCTGCCCGCGAAGGACCGGACTACGAGAGGTTGGTGGCGACCGCGATCCGGTACGGGAAGGTACCGGACGGGAAGCTACTCGTGATCGAACGCGGCAATTACTGGTACGAGACCTTCGTGATCAAGTTCGCCGATCCGCCGGCCTGGATGACCGTAGTGCTCGAACCAGTACACGTCCCGGATGGCCCGACGAAGTGGCATCCTGCTGTTACCCGGATCCGGGACTCCGAGAATCGGTTACAAATGAAGCGCCCGGTTCGCATGCGCGCATTGCGGATTCTGAACATGCTCGCGGTGACGGCAGTAGCGAAGGGGTACAAGGTCGCGACCGGGGCGGCTGCGCAGAGGCGCGGCTACAGTGGCCGGGCGGAGATTGCGGGCGACCTTCGGATCTCGATTCTGGAGCATCCGTTCGGGATTTCGGTCACTGAGCCAACCGACAAGATACCGCACGAGGCTACCGCGTCGGAATTGCGTCAGGCCGAACGGTATTCATGGACCCGGATCCCGAAATACGATCACGTGCCCAGTGGGCGGCTCACCCTCACGATCACCAACGGCCGTCCCTATCGACAATCGGGCTGGACGTACAAAGATGACACCGTTATCGACTTGGCGCAGGTGATGCAGGAGCTGGAGTTGCGTGCCGCCGACGCCGAGGAGGCGCGTCTGGCCGCTGAACGGAAGGCGGCTGAAGAGAAGCGGCAGTGGGAAGCGGCGATGGCCGCGGCGAAAGCCGCCCATGCTGAGGCGTGCCGTGCCGAGGTTCTGAAGGGGCAACTGCAGCGGTGGCGGTTGGGGCTCGAACTCGATGAGTACCTTGCGGCAATGCATCGACATATCGAGACGATCACCGATGTAGAGGAGTCTGCTAGTTCCAGGCAGTGGCTGGAGTGGGCAACCAGTTATCGCGATTGTATTGACCCGCTTCGGAAGAAACTGCAGATGCCGGCAATTCCCAACCCCGACGCGGAAGCCCTCAAACCATACCTGGACGGCTGGAGTTACTGGGGGCCGCAGAGAGGGACGCGGTGGTGACCCTGAGCCGCTTTGCATGTAGTTCGGAAACGACCTTGAGTCCAAGAACGATTCTCAACACCCGCCTTTAGGGGTGGTCAGGAGGTCACCAGAGCGGAGGGCCACACTCCGGCTCGACATTAGGGGCTTACCCTCCGCTACCGAGCTGAGCTGCTTGCGTGATAACAAGTTGTGGGGCAAGCATTAGGCGACTCCTTTGACAATGCGCTACATGGAGCGTGATAGGTGCGAGCATTGCCCATATGAGCATCCCGCCCGCTAGCCTCCGTCGTCGAGCGGCGGTCGGATACCCGAGGAATCCGGAGTCGCGAGAAACCCAGAGTTCTATCGACTCGACGACCCCAAGCACGACGGACGAGCAGCGTGCTGCGAATCCGGACGGTCGGAAACCGGTTCGCGCCTGGACGGACCACCTTTGGAAGGGACCCGAGCGTGGTTGTGAGGCGCCCGCCCGGAGTGGTGTCCAAGGCCCTCATGTAGAGACCCGGAACCCGTTGCCGCGCTTGCGCAGTCCGGCGACGATCGAGATTAGATCCTGGAGCGAGGAGAGCGCATTCCTCGACGGCTCTCGCGGACAGGAGTTTCGGATGCTCGCTTATAGTTGGATGCGATCGGCGAGCAGGGCCAGAGGGGAGTCGCGGTGGCTGGTGAACTTCGGGTTCGGGTCGACCGGCTTCGCGAGGAGTCGCGGTTCATTGCCGACAAAGCGCAGACGATCCGAGAGCGGCTCGCCCAACTAGATGAAACGGTCGGCAGAGAGCTGTTGGCCGACGGTTGGCGGGGTCGGGCGGCTTCGGCATATGACGAGTCCTGGGTGGAGTGGAAGCGCGGAGCGGATCTAATCGTTGCGGCGTTGGAGACCTCGGCAATGAACCTCGCCGACGCGGCCAACCGCTACGAGCTTCGCGATGGCGCCAATGCCGACGGTCTCACCGGGCTTGGAAATCAGGTGTAGCCGTGGCTGACGACGACTACAGCTACCGTGTGAATCTGGCGCAGCTCGATGACGCGATCGCGACCATGGCGAAGTTCGGCGCCGAGGTCGAAGGTTGGCTGCGTGAGGTGGAGCAGCACGTCGCCGATCTGCATTTGTCGTGGTCGAGTCAAGCCGCGGAGGCGCAGCGTGTCGCACACGACCGGTGGGTGGTCGGCGTCGGCGAAATGCGGGACAACCTCGATGAGCTACGTGAGGTGGCTCGTCGGGCGCACACGAATTACATCGGAGCAGCCGAGACCAACTACCGGATGTGGCCGCAGTGACGGCTCCGACCGTACCGGTTATCGTCCACCGCGCCGGTGAATACGCCTCCGCGGGTGAGGTGTTCGGCCAGATGTCGGCTGACACGGTGACAACGCACGCGGCGCTGATCACCGTGTTGAGCGCGTATGCGGGGATGGCTGGTAGCGACAGTGTCGGTGGTCAATGGGCCAGTGCCTATGATGAGGCCGCCCAGCTGGCGATCTCAGCGTCTTCGAAGCTGGCGACAGCGTGTGGTCAAACCAGGGATTTGATCGCCGTCGGAGCACATAACCACCGGCTCGCGGAGACCGGTTCCGATCCGCGTAACCCGTCCTCGCCTGCACCTCCGCAGCTGTCGATCGCGCCCTGTCTGGCCGAAGACGCGCCGTCGGCGGCTGGCGACGGGATCCCCGAGCCATTCGGGTGGTCAATCCTCAAGAACCTTGTCGGTTTCGGCTGGCCCAACGGTCACCAAGACCAACTCGACGCCGCCAAAACCGCATGGCACACCGCCTCGGCCGACTACCGCACCGTGGCTGCTCAGGTGCCCCGAGCAGTCGAGCTGCTGACAAACCAGCAGTCGCCGGAGATCGGGATCGCGGTCGGCACCTGCCAGGAACGCCAGAGCGATCTCAACGCCTTGGCTGATGCGTGCCAAACGCTCGGTGACTCCTGTGGCGAGTACGCCCATCACCTCGATGAGGCCCACCATAAGATTCTCGAGGAGGTCAAAGACTTTCTGATCGAAACCGCAGCCGCTGAGACCGTCTTCGCCGTGTTGGCGCCGTTCACCGCTACGGTTTCGGAATGGGTGGGCAACACCGCGCTTGCTGGTCGTATCGCGGTGCGGGCTCGTCGCATCGCCACCATCATCGGCGAGCTCGGCACCAGGGTGACCGAGATAGTGACGCGCGCCATCAGGCCGGTCACTGCGGCGCTGAAACCGCTACTGGACAAGGTCGGCAAATGGGTCGACGTCGCGAAGGCGAAGCTGTGGACACGCGAAGCCCGTGGGGCGACCCCTGGAAAGGGAACCGTCGATGAATGGCTCAGCGGCGGGCGGCGTCGGCCAGCGAATATGCTCGATGACCCCGCACAAACGAGGTGGGCCCAGGATGCCTACGACAACTTCACCCAAGACCCGCGTGACATCTCCGCGATCAGCCGCAACACCGACGATCTCGTCCGCGCCAACGGCGCAACAGGATTCTCCGAGGCCGAGATCGCCGCGATCAAGAAGCATCTGTTCGACACCGAACACCCGATTCTGGACTACGAGACCGGCCAAGTCGTGGTCCGGAAGTTCGATCCCGATCCTGAAATCGCCGACGCGTGGATCCGGCTGCGCTCCGGGAACGCCCTGCCTGAGGATCACGTCTTGCTCGAGCACGAGCTCGCCGAGTTGAATTATCTGCGAGCGAACCCGGGGATCACGTATCAGGATGCTCACCGGGTGGCGAACGAGTCGTTCGATTGGCAGACCCAGGTTCCGTTGAACAAGCGCGAAGACTTCGAAAGTGGATGGTGAACATGGCAGCAATCGTGTACTTCGCCAAAGAGTCCGAGAGTCCGGAAATCGTCGTATACGAGTTCGGTGACGACCCGGGGACTTTGACGAGGAAACTGGCCATGGACAAGGTTTCTCGGACAGCCCAGCCGGTCGACGGCGACGTCGACTACACCTTCCTCAAGGCGTCCAGGAAGATCAACTCCGTGTACAGCGAGTCCAACGCATGGCCGGAACGCGGTATGAGTGTGAGCTGACCCGACCCGAGTTTCGCGATGCCGCCCCAAGCGGCGAGCTTCTACCCGCCGTGGCGACAGTCACAGCACACACTTAAAGGGAGGTGGACTGCTCATGACGAACATGGGGCGATGGGAGCAGCAGCTTCAACAACAGCTCACCGAGATCCGCCGCCACGGCGAGCGAGTGACCGAGAAAGCAGCCGAGCTCCGCGGGCACGGCGAAGTCCGCGGAGTCCTCATGGAAGTCGATGCCAGCGGTGAGATCACCAGCTTGCGAATCGCGCCAGCCGCAATGAAATGGACCAGCAGCCAGCTTGCGGGCGCTGTGCGTGATTGCCACAGCAAAGCCCGCTCCGACATCAAGTCCAAGATCGAACGACTTCTGCAGAAGACCGACCCGCGCCTTCTCGACCAGGCGAAGCTGCTCCTAGCTCCAGAGGCGAGGAGTAGCGAACATCGAAGACCGTTGGACGAAGCGGCTGTGCAGGAAGCTGACGACGCCTTCTTCGAACGCCGCAACCTCTACGGCGGCTGGACCAGCTGAAAGCCAGACGCTGCGCTATCGACTGATGCCCCTACCGATAGCGCAGCAGGTAATCCTCGCGGCTAGAGAGGCAGGCAAAGTCACGCCAGCGTAATCACACCCGAACAAGTCTGGCTGTCGGGGAAGTTCTGCCATTGTTTCTGGAGGCAGCGGGCAGGAAGTCGAGAAGGGGCGAAGTTGTGGTGATCATGCCGATTAATTCAGTTGTGGTGGCGGCGATTTCATAGAGAGTCGCAGGTACCGGTACTCGGCAGGACACACAAAACATGGGTAACTGCAAAGCGCCTGGTCATAGTGGGTGCGTATCCGGTCTGACGATTTGCGGTGCGTCCGTACGGATCGGTTCACCGTTCCCATGTTCGTCGTGCCCACGGCGGGGCACATTGAACATGGGAACGGGGATGACCTGCGGTTTTCGGGTGGGCAGTTGGTGATCGAAGTGGATTACCAGCTGTTAGCAGGCGTATGCCGAAGCCCCGCCGGGCTGCTGCGTCGCACGATATGAGGGCTCTCGCGTGTTACTGGGTGAGAGCCTCGAGCAGGTATCTGACACGCGGATGTTGGGGCGGGTATTCGATGGCCTGGATTCGTGCCAGCGCACGGCGGCCCCGAGCGGTCGCGCTGGCAATGCGGACCCCTCGTCGTCCCCGGTGTATCCACACCAGGTCGAGATGGACTAGTGCCGTGTCCGGGAAGGTTGATGTTGTAATCGTCATCGGGGTGGCGGGTTGATCACGGCGGGGTGAGCGGTGATGCTGCCGGTGGAGGTGGTGCTGGTGGCTCGCAAGCCGGATGTGTTCATCAGAGCGGTGACCCCGCAGGAGGGCCGCAGGCTGGCTCAGATCGCCCGGCGCAGCAAGCAGCCGATCCGGATGCGGCGGGCGGTGGTGGTGATGGCGTCGGCGCAGCATCAACCAGTCGGGTTGATCGCGAAACTGATGCAGGTGTCGGAATCGTATGTGCGACAAGTGATCCACGACTTCAACGCGCATGGTTTCGAGGCATTGGACCCAAAATGGAGCGGGGGCAGGCCGGCGAAGACCGATCAGGCGACGCGTGATCGAATCTGTCAGATCGCCCGGTGCTGCCCCCGTGACCTGGGATGGCCGTTCGCGACATGGAGCCTGTCGAAGCTGGCGGAAGTGCTGCGGATCAACAAGATCGCCGCGATCAGCCGCGAAACCGTGCGGAAGATCCTGAAGGTCGGTGGGGTGTCATGGCAGGCCACGAAAACGTGGAAGGCCTCGGGCGACCCGGATTTCCAGGCCAAGATGGCGAGGGTGCTCGACCTCTACGACCACCCGCCCGCCGACGGCCGCGTAGTCTGCGTGACGAGTTCGGGCCGCTGAACCTGCAGCCCCGCCCCGGCCGCGGCTGGTTCACCGCCCGACGACCACGCCGGTTGCGCGCGACCTACCGGCGCACCCACGGCGTCCGGCACATGTTCGGTGCGTTGGACCTGCGTTCAGGCCAGTTGTACTACCGGATCCGGAACCGGAAACGGTGGACGGAGTTCCTGGCGTTCCTGAAATCGCTGCGAGCGCGCTGGCTGGGCCAGAAACTGTATCTGATCTGCGACAACTGCTCGGTCCACAAACGCGCTGAGGTGAAGGCGTGGTGCACGGCGAACGCGGTCGAGTTGGTGTTCCTGCCTACCTATTCCTCGTGGCTGAACCGTATCGAGTGCGAGTTCGCCGCGCTGCGGTACTTCGCTCTCAACGGCACCGACCACCGCAGCCACGGCGAACAAGACGAGGCGATCAGCACCTACATCCGCTGGCGCAACCAGCACGCCCGACCCATCCGCGACTACGCCGTCGGATCCAAGATCCGGCACCCCGATTACCTACCGAACGTTGCCTGACACAGCACTAGTTCGTCAAGATAACGTTGGTAGCGTTCGAGGGTGGCAGGCGCGGCGGAGGGCGCTGAACCGCGTATCAGTCGTGGCACCTCTATTTGACCGCATGCGGCGATTACCGACAGAAGCCAGTGGAGCCGCTCGCGGCGCCGGAGTTTTGCGGTTACGCCTTTCCCGCGACGAACCCCCGCTTCCATCAGCGGCTCCGTCGCAGCAGGATTCGAAGAACTTCCACTGCGGTTCTTCGGTGTTCACGGTCGCGATGGAACACGGCACCCACAGTGGCCACCAACACGGCGGCGGAGGCGGGAACACCTATCAGAAGGGACAACAGACCAGCTGCAATCGCGCTACTCATGGATTCGACACTGAAGTTATCCCGTCCGGTAGGCAAGCCACCGCTCGTTCGGACTGGAAGATGGGGGTGCAGTGCTGTGGAGCCAGTGGTCAGCCAGGCTAAATATCCAGATTGTGATTCCGATCACTGAGGTCGCTGTTCGTGTCGGAGTGGGCTGGCTGCTTAGGCACCTCTCCACCGTCACCGCACGACTCAGCGGCCACTCGGCTGGTCGGACTCGGCCTGAGCTGTGGTCGTGATTCTGTCGCGCATTTCGGGATCTGTCGCACTGCATCGCCGTGGTTTGATGCACGATAGGAACCCATGGGAACCTCTGACACTGCCGCCGAGTACGACGCCGCCGAAGGAACCCTTGTAAGCATCGGCTACGAGGGGATGACCGTCGGCGATCTCGTCGCCCAGCTCGTCGAGCAAGGCGTCGAGGTGCTCGTCGATGTGCGTTTGACTCCGCTGAGCCGCAAACCTGGGTTGTCGAAGACGAGGCTGGCCGAGTCCCTGGCTGCGGTGGGTATCGGCTACGTTCACCACCGCGCACTCGGCAATCCGAAAGACAATCGGGAGGGGTTCCGCGCCGGTGAGCCGGAGTCCCGTGCTCGGTATCACGACTTACTCGACAGTGCCGCTGCAACTGACGCTCTCGCGCACGTAAGTGAGCTTCTCGATGGTGGCGTGGTGGCGTTGCTGTGTTTCGAGCACGACCCTGCTGAGTGTCATCGTGACATTGTTGTGGATCGGCTTCTCGAAGCCCGGCCCAATGCCGCTGTGGTGCACGTCTAGAACAAGGCGAGTTCGGTCTTGGGGTACCAGACGCCGAGGACGGAGAAGGATCGGCGGTGTCGGTTCTGGTTGCCGACGTAGAAGTGGACGTCGCGGTCTGGTGAGAGCATTGTGTCGCGCCACTTGCCGAGGAGCATCTCTTGCGCTCGGAGGGCGCCGTAGGACTTCAGCCACCGTCGGCCGGCCTGCCCTGCCTCCCAGTCGAGCACTTTCTGGTCGTGGCTGGGGCACTTCGACGACTCGCAGCGGTACTTGTAGCGCACGGCGAATGGCGCCGGTTCCAGCGGTTCGAGTGAGGTGCCGAACAGATCCGGGGCCGATGACTTGTCGATCTTCGCCTGCTCCGCTGCGGACCAGGGATCTCCGGCGACGACGCTGACCTCGACATCGGTCGGTTTGATCAGCCCGAGCGACGGTGACGGGGTGCCCATGCCGCCGAGAGGGTTTTGTGCGAGGAGATCGCACATTGTGGTGGCGCCGATGAGGCCGTCGAGGTTCACCCGGCGCCGCTGCCAATTGCTGCTCGGTGGTAACGCATATGTGGGGGATGCCCGCACAAGTCCAACGTCTACGCACACTGGCGGACGCCCACGGGCTATTGCTGCTCGAAGACGCCTCCCATGCTCACGGCGCGAGCATCGGTGAGCAGAAGATCGGGACGTTCGGGCAAGCCGCCGCGTTCAGCATGAACGGGCCGAAACCGCTGTCCGCAGGGGAAGGCGGCTTCATCCTCACCGATGACGAGGACGTGTACCACCGCGTCTTGCTGCACGGCCAGTACAACAAGCGGTGCCGAAACGAAATCCCAGCCCGCTCCGACCTCAGTCGCTACGCCGTGACGGGCATGGGACTCAAACATCGCATTCACCCACTGGCCGCAGCCATTGCGCTGGAACAACTTCGACATCTGGATGACTACCTCACAGGGCGACAGCGCATGGCCGAGTACATCCACGACGAACTCCGGCGAGAGCCCGGCCTAACCATCACCTGGCACGAACCGCACACGCGACCAGCCTGGTACGGACTCACGATTCTCTACGAGAGTAAATTCTTCGACGACGTGCCGGTCGAGCGCTTTCACGCCGCACTGCAGGCCGAAGGCTGCACTGAGTTCGACCGACCGGGATCAACCTGCCCCCTTAATCTCCTGCCGCTCTTCCAAGAGCCAGGTCCACTGTTCCCAGCCTTCACCGGCAAACTGGCATACGCCCCCGGCGACTATCCGCGCGCGGAATCGCTGCACCACGCCACGCTCAAGCTTCCTGGGTGGCATCGAGACGAGGACCTGCCGCTCGTCGACCGTTACATCGAAGCGCTCGACAAAGTGATCACCCACCACGCCGACCTGAAAGGATAGGGCTCGATGATCGAGGCAACACTGCTGGAGAACTTGGCGCGCGAAGCCGACCGGGACGAGGTACGACAACTCGTCGTCGGTGCAGTCGTCCAGCACGGCGGCAAAGTCCTTTTACTGCAACGCCCCGCCGATGATTTCATGGGTGGGATCTGGGAACTACCCAGCGGCAAAGTCGATCCCGGCGAAGCCATCGACCAAGCCCTGATCCGGGAAGTCAAGGAAGAGACCGGCCTTGAGGTCACCGCCATCACGAACTACCTCGGCGAGTTTGACTACCAATCCGGCAGCGGCAAGAAAAGCCGACAGTTCAATTTCACCGTCGACGTCGGCTATGCCGAGCCCGTGGAACTGACCGAACACGACGCCTACACCTGGACCAGCCTGGTCGAAGAACCACCGGTCACCGATGCTGTGAAACAGGTTCTGGCGCGGTACCGCGACAGCTGACCGCACAGTCAAATCGGCCGCGCCGACGGGTACAAACCGAAGTCTCCGCAACGCCAGTAGCCCGCTCCTGAAACGGAGCGGGCTACGTTGACGGTGCAGTCCTTACTGGTCAGCTACAGCATCGTCGATCACCGGCATCACCTCGGTGTCGTCCCATCGCTCCGCCACCGCCGCGGCCTTGCCGATAGTGATGTACTCGTCGATACTTCGTCACCGATGTTATTCGCGTCCGACTCCCACGGATTGTCCCGCCCCGGCACATTCTCCTACCGCATGGCGTCCTTGCTGCGTCGTCTTCCACCAGTAGCCCAGCCGGAAGCGCAGCACGCCGGTGAAGATGATCGATCAGGTCCATGGGATGGCTACGAGAAGAAGCGACGTACTAAGCAGCCGTCTTCGATCCACGCCACGCTCACCACAGAACACTCTTCGCCGCCGAACAAGCCGCCGCCGCGCTGATTCCTACCGCACCCCCCAGAACCGGCCGCCGAACTACCGCCGGCACTAGACCAGACCGACACACTGCAGGCGGGACAACACCGAAAGAAGTTGTCCATGTTTCAAGTGCCCTCGGCAGGATTCGAACCTGCGACACCCGCTTTAGGAGAGCGGTGCTCTATCCCCTGAGCTACGAAGGCTTGGTGGGTGGGCTTGTGGCCCGCCCGGGACGCTCGCAGTCTACCGGGTAACGGGCTCGGAGGCCGCATCGCTGTCCCAGGCGTTGTGGAGGGGTCAGAAGCCGCCGCCGTCGAAACCCCCTCCGCCGTCGAAGCCGCCGGAGTAGTCGCCGCCCTGGTCGTAGCCGCCGGAGTAGTCGCCGCCCTGGTCGTAGCCGCCGTTGTCCGCGGCCGCTCCGTCTTGGAAGCCCTCGCCGTAACCGCTCTCGAAGCCGTGGGCGTCGTAGGCCACCCCGGACATTCCGGAGAACAACGAGGTGAACAGCAGGGCTGAGCCGACGCCCCAGGCGCCGGCGATCAGGGCGGGCTTCCACCAGGGCTCGGAGTACCAGCCCGCGGGTACCGGCCGTCCGGCCACTCGGCCGCCGGGGTAGTAGTTCGGGGTCGACGACGAGGGCTCGGGGGCGGCCGCGATCTGCCTGCCCTCGTATGCGACGACGCGCTTCTCGGTGACCTGCCCGGCGGTGTCCTGGCCGTCGAGGGCGGCGATCGCTGGGCCGGGGTCCATGTTCATCGCGGTCCGCGCGGCCCTGATGTAGTAGAGCCCTTCCAGCGCCGTCTGCTTCGCCAGCCGTGCCTGGGTGGGGGTGCGGGCCTGATCGAGTTGAGAGCCGGCCGCGAGATGCCGTTCGGAAGCGTCGGCCAGCGCCTGGACGGCGGCGTCGTTGCTGCCGGACAGGCTGTAGACCTGGCCGCCCAGCCGTTCGTTCACTTGCCGGGCGTCGGCGAGAGCGTCGGCCAGTTCGGTGGCGACGCGCTGTTTGCTCCGTCGTGCCTGCCATACCAGTAGGGCGACGAGCGTCACCAGGACCAGTCCGAACAACAGCCACCACATGGGGCACCTCTTCCGCTCGACCCCGGACCCCAGTTTACTGACGGCTAGCTGAGGTCCGGCTGAGCGTGCGGATCAGTGCACGGCGGCGGGTGCTTGCGCCTCGTCGTAGTCGGCGGGGTCGAAGGTCTTCGTCTTCCACCGGTAGAGCAGGGTGGCGCCGGGCCAGTTGTTGGTGATCCGGCCGGACGCGTTGCGGTACCAACTGGAGCAGAAGTTCCAGGGGGTGTCCTTCAACCGGTTCTGCAACCAGTCGTCCCAGCGCTGCTCGGTGGCGGCGCGTGCGGCGAGATAGCGACCGGGCCGGTCGGTCAGGTATCGCACGACCTGGCGGATGTAGCGGGCCTGGGACTCCAGCATGTAGATGATCGAGCCGGAGCCGACGTTGGTGTTCGGGCCGTACATCATGAACAGGTTCGGGAACTGGGGCACGGACAGGCCGAGATAGGCGCGGGCGCCCTCGTCGGCCCACACGTCGGCCAGCTTGCGCCCGCCGAGGCCGTAGATGTTCATCGGCGCGAGGAACTCGGTGCCCTTGAAGCCGGTGCCGTAGATGATGACGTCCACCTCGTGCTCGACGCCGTCGGCGGTGCGGATTCCGGTGGGTGTGATCGCCTCGATGGCGGTGGTCTCCACGGTGACGTTCGGCTGTGCCAGCGCCGGGAAGTATTCGTTGGAGAACAGCCCGCGCTTGCATCCCGCCGCGTAGTCGGGCGTCAATTTCGCGCGCAGCTCGGCGTCGGGGACCTGCTTTTCCCGGTGCCGGTCGGCCAGTGCGATCACCGGCGTCTTGATCCCCGGGATGTCGGTCAGCGCCAAGGCGAGCACCTCGAAGAACGACCAGATGGCGAAGCGCTCGGCGAGGCGGCTGGGTGGGAAGTATTTGAACAGCGCGTGGTGCACGCGGCTGTACTCGACGTCCGCCTTCGGCAGCACCCAGGCCGCCGAGCGCTGGAACAGCGTGAGATGCGCGGCGGCGGGCTGGATGCGCGGGATGTACTGGATCGCGCTGGCTCCGGTGCCGATGCAGGCGATGCGCTTGCCGGTCAGGTCGACGTCGTGGTTCCACTCGGCGGAGTGGAACGCGGGACCGGTGAAGGTGTCGATGCCGGGAATGTTGGGCAACGCGGGACGCGAGAGTTGGCCGACCGCAGGGACGAGGATGTCGGCGGTCAGTTGCGCGCCGTCGGCTGTGCGCACGAGCCACTGGCCTGCGTGCTCGTCGAACTCGGCGTCGAGCACTTCGGTGCCGAAGCGGATGAAGCGCCGCAGGCCGTGCTTGTCGGCGACGGTCTGCATATACCGGTGGATGTCGCGCTGCTCGGAGAAACGCCGGGGCCAATCGGATTTCGGCTCGTAGGACCAGGAGTACAGCGGGGAGGGCACGTCGCAGGCCGCGCCCGGATAGGTGTTCTCCCGCCAGACGCCGCCGAGGTCCGTGGCGCGCTCCAGGATGGTGAAGTTGTCCAGCCCGGCCCGCCGCAGCTCCAGCGCCATGCCGAGCCCGCCGAATCCGGCTCCGATGATGATGATGGACGGCGTTGTCATGCGTTCAGGGTACGGAAGAGTATCCGCAGGTCCGAAGACATCCGCGGTCATTCAATCGACATTTTCGGCCACCCGCGGCGTCAGCCGCCCGCGAGCTGACGCGCGATAACCAAGCGCTGGATCTGGTTGGTGCCCTCGAAGATCTGCATCACCTTGGCCTCGCGCATGTAGCGCTCGACCGGGAAGTCCTGGGTGTAGCCGTAGCCGCCGAAGACCTGGACCGCGTCGGTAGTGACCTTCATGGCGGCGTCGGTGGCGACGAGCTTGGCCACGCTGGCCTGGCGCGAGTACGGGAGCCCGGCGTCGCGCCTGCGGGCGGCGTCGAGGTAGGTGGCGCGCGCGGAGTCGACGGCGGCGGCCATGTCGGCCAGGACGAAGCCGAGTCCCTGATGATCGATGATGTGGCGGCCGAACGCCTCGCGCTCCTTGGCGTAGGCGACCGCCTCGTCGAGTGCGCGCTGCGCCAGGCCGGTGGCGACCGCGGCGATGCCGAGCCGGCCGGAGTCCAGAGCGCTGAAGGCGATCGCGAGTCCCTGGCCCTCGGCGCCGACGCGGCGTTCGGCGGGCAGGAAGGCGTCGTCGTAGGTGGCGGTGGTGGTGGGCACGGCGCGCAGGCCCATTTTCTCCTCGGGTTTGCCGAAGTCCAGGCCCTCGGTGTCGCGGGGGACCAGGAAGCAGGAGATGCCGCGGGAGCCTTCCCCGGTGCGGGCGAACAGGGTGTAGAAGTCGGCACGGCCACCGTTGGTGATCCAGGCTTTGGCGCCGGTGATCCGGTAGCCGCCCTCCACCGGGGTAGCGCGGCAGCGCAGTGCGGCCGCGTCGGAACCGGCGTGCGGCTCGGACAGGCTGTAGGCGCCGATGGTCTCGCCGGAGAGCATGTCGGACAGCCAGCGCCGCTTCTGCTCCTCGGTGCCGAAGGCGAACAGCGGATGGCAGGACAGGCTGTGCACGCTGACCGCGACGGCGACCGCGGCCCAGCGGGCGGCGAGTTCCTCGAGCACCTGCAGGTACACCTCGTAGGGCTGCGCGCCGCCGCCGTACTCCTCGGGATACGGCAGGCTGAGCAGGCCGGCCGCGCCCAGCGCGGGAAAGACGCCGTCGGGGAAGATTCCGGTTTTCTCGCACTCGGCCACGCGCGGTTCGAGCAGCTTGTCGGCGATGTCGCGGGTCAGCTCCAGCAGGTCGCGGGCCTCGGGGGTGGGCAGCATTCGGTCCACTGGCATGTCGTCTACTCCGCGGGTCGCTCGTGCGTTCTCCTGATTCACAGTAATCGGCAGGTCGGCGACGGCTCGTCCGTGTCGGTGGGCGGTCCCGTGGACGCGGGCGGCCGCGGGATGGCGAACCGGTGGGACGCGGCCGAAGGTCACGGTCCGGACCGGATTCCCGCGCACGCGAGCCTTGCGGTGCAGAATGTCCCGACCGTAGCGGCGCCGCGCCCGGCGGGGAGATGGGCGCGCGAGTCGCCGGAACGCTGAGATGTTGGTACCTGCACGTGCAGCTGTGTGCACAGGTGCGCGTGAACTTGCCTGTGCTGCCGCGTCATTGACGCTGGTCACGGCGTTTCTGTGGAATACGGCCCGAAATCGCCCCTGCGCCTGCGGACTTGGTTTGTCTCATTCGGGTGATATCGCTCCAACGGTCTGGCGCAGTGACGCCACCCTCGACTAAGACAAAGACTGTTCGAATTCGGGGTCGACCGGTGTGTCGGCGGCAACGCAGGGGGTGCCGCCGGCACGCCGGCCCGGAGCGACCCATGGCCTCGCGGCGTCGTCTGTTCTAATATCTGCGTATGAATGCAGATAGCCAGGAATTGCGACCGCCGCTCGCGGAGGATCAGGTCGGCCTGGTTGTCGAGGTGTTCCGGATGCTCGCCGACCCCACCCGCGTGCACCTGCTCTGGGCGCTGGTCGACCGCGAATTGTCGGTGAACGACCTGGCCGCCCAGGTCGGCAAGCCGGCGCCTTCGGTGTCGCAGCATCTGGCCAAACTGCGCATGGCTCGGTTGGTGAACACCCGCCGCTCGGGGACGACGATTTTCTACCGCCTGGAGAACGAGCACGTCCGGCAGTTGGTAGTGGACGCGGTGTACAACGCCGAGCACGCGGGACCGGGTGTCCCGGCTCATCACCGCGGCGTGGGAGCGGTGCGGGAATTACCAGGCCGCGACGGGGCGAGTGCGTGATGACCCACCGGCATCACCACCACGCCGGGCACCATCACCGGCATCGCTGGGGTGGGCTGCTGCGGGAAATCTTCGTCCCGCACAGCCATGACGCCGCCGACAGCGTCGACGACGCGCTGGAAGCCAGCGCGGCAGGCATCCGTGCGGTCAAGATCAGCCTGGTCGTGCTCGGGTGCACCGCGGTGCTGCAACTGATGATCGTCGCCGCGTCGGGTTCGGTCGCCCTGGCCGCGGACACCGTGCACAACTTCTCCGACGCGCTCACCGCCGTGCCGCTGTGGATCGCGTTCGCCCTGGGCCGCAAGGCCGCGACTCGGCGCTACACCTACGGATACGGCCGGGCGGAGGACCTGGCCGGCCTGTTCATCGTCGCGATGATCGCCCTCTCGGCGCTGATCGCCGGTTACGAGGCGGTGCGCAGGCTGCTCGCTCCGGTGCCACTGGAGCATCTCGGCTGGGTCGCCGCGGCCGGGTTGGTCGGGTTCCTCGGCAACGAGACGGTCGCGTTGTACCGGATCCGGGTGGGACGGCGGATCGGCTCGGCGGCGTTGGTCGCCGACGGTCTGCACGCGCGCACCGACGGCTTCACCTCGCTGGCCGTCCTGTTCGGCGCGGGTGGGGTGGCGCTCGGCTTCCCGCTCGCCGATCCGATCGTCGGCCTGCTGATCACCCTCGCGATCCTGGCGGTGCTGCGGCCCGCGGCGCGTGACGTACTGCGCCGGTTGATGGACGCCGTCGAGCCAGGGCTGGTCACCGCGGCCGAGCGGGCGCTGGCCGCCGAGCCCGGGGTGCAGGGTGTGCGCAGCCTGCGGATGCGGTGGATCGGCCATCGTCTGCACGCCGACGTCGAACTGGACGTCTCCCCGGCGATCACGCTCGCGGACGCGCATCGGGTCGCGCACGAGGCCCAGCACGCGCTCACCCATGTGATGCCCAAGCTGGACACGGCCGTGGTGCACGCCTATCCGGCGCATACCGAGGTCGTGGTGCCGGGGACGGTCGGTACCTGAGGCATCCGCTACCGAGGTCGTGGTGTCAGGAAGTATGGCCGAGGCATTCCCACTGGGTTCGCGGCGTCGCCTCGACCAGCGGGAACTGACGGCACCCGCCCTCGGATATGTGCCCGGTGGATTCCGCGATCGGCCTTGCCCGGGGCGGCCTACCGTTGGGTAGCATCGCCGGTGTGATGTGGCTCATGGTCGGTGCGTGCTGACAATGCCGGCGCGTGTACCAACCCTTCAGAAGCTGCCCCACCTGGTCCGACGTAGTCACATCCCGGAAAACCTCGACGCCGTGTCGATCGTGGCGGAGGTGGATCCCGCCGAGGCCGGTCCCGCTGCCGGCGACGCCGAGCGCATCCGGCAGCGCATGCGGATGCCGCATCGCGGCGGTGCGCATCCCGCCCTCCAGGTAAGCGCGCGCAGGCACCGCCGAGTCGTCTTGCCCCGGGCGCTGGGCCACGCGCGCGGCAACGGCCCCGAAACCCCCTGCGCCTTCCGTCATCTCGGCTTCACCGATTACGTGGCGTGGTTCGATCCCGGAGGTGCGCTGTCGTGCGCCGTGCTCACCAGCGGCGAACCGAATCGGTATCCCGAAGCGCCCGCTGGCTCGGGTCGCGCTACGGGATCACCTCGCAGACCTCGCAGGTGGCCGAAACCGACTTGGCTTTCTGACGGGAAGTCACCGAAGAAAAAGGAGTTCCGATGTTGAGCACCATGCAGGACGAGCCGTTGTCGCTGGCGACGTTGCTGCGCTACGCATCGACGTTCGCCGGCGATTCGACCGTGTCCACCTGGACCGGGACCGGCGTGCGCACCATGACCTACCGCGAGGTCGGCGCCGAGTCGGCGCGGTTGGCGAATGCGCTGCGCTCGCTGGGGATCGGGGTCGGCGACCGGGTCGGCACGTTCATGTGGAACAACAACGAGCACCTGGTCGCCTACATCGCGGTGCCAGCGATGGGCGCGGTGCTGCACGCGCTGAACATCCGGTTGTTCCCCGAACAGGTCGTCTACGTGGCCAACCACGCCGAGGACCAGGTGGTGCTGGTGGACGGCACGCTGGTGCCGCTGTTCGGTCAGATCCTGCCGCACCTGACAACGGTCCGGCACGTCATCGTGGTCAACGGCGACGCAGCGACGCTCAGCGCGCCGGAGGGCATCCAGGTGCACTCCTACAGCGAGTTGCTCGGCGCGCAAGCGGACACCTACGACTTCCCGGTGATCGACGAGCGCTCCGCCGCTGCGATGTGCTACACCTCCGGCACCACCGGCGATCCGAAGGGCGTG
>NZ_JABLTE010000269.1 GCF_013315795.1 Nocardia barduliensis | reverse complement strand
TGTATAAGAGACAACCCCACTCACCCCCGCCGCCGCAACACAGGTCAACGGGTTCCTCGCCGAGATCGGCCGCGACACCCGCATCGACACCGTGCTCCCCGCGCAGGTCGGCGACGGACGCGTGCTCGCGATGGCGATCCCGGCGGTGACGTTCGACTCGATGGCCGCCACCGACCTCATCCGCGACCTCCGCACCACAGCGGCCGCCGCGACCGGAGCCGAGATCCGCATCGGTGGCAGCACCGCCGAATTCGTCGACCTGTCCGACGAGATGACCGCCAAACTGCCGCTGGTCGTGGCCCTGGTGCTGACCGCGTCACTGGCCTTCCTCACCGCGGCGTTCCGCAGCATCGCCCTGCCGGTCAAGGCCATCGCGATGAACCTGCTCGCCACCGGCGCCGCTCTCGGCATCACCGTCGCGGTCTTCCAATGGGGGCTCGGCGAGAACGTCCTGGACTTCACCAGCCCCGGCTTCGTGCAGGTCTACCTGCCCACCGTGGTGTTCGCGCTGCTGTTCGGGCTCTCGATGGACTACGAGGTCTTCCTCATCCGCCGCATCCGCGAATACTGGGACGCCAGCGGCGACAACCAGCACGCCGTCGCCGCCGGGCTCACCCACACCGCGCGCCCCATCACCGCAGCCGCCGCGATCATGATCGCCATCTTCGCCAGCTTCCTCACCGCCGACATCCTCGAACTCGAGCAACTCGGACTCGCCCTCGCCGTTGCGGTAGCCATCGACGCCGTCCTGATCCGCCTCGTCCTCGTCCCCGCCCTCATGCGCCTGCTCGGCAACTGGAACTGGTGGCTGCCCACCCCCGGCGTCCGCTCTACCACCAACACCCATGCAACCGAGGGACGCCGCTGAACAACACGGCGATCACGACCTGACACGGCGATCACGACAGGTCGTGCATCAGCGCAATTCCCACGAGCGCCGCCGGCACCGCGAGCAGGCGCACAGGTATGCGACGCGAGGGCGGGGCGGCGGTCACCCCGCCGAGAGTACCAACCAACTACGGAGCCCTGTAGTAGGA
>NZ_JABLTE010000268.1 GCF_013315795.1 Nocardia barduliensis | reverse complement strand
GTTGGTCAATCGGCTGATGGGGGTCTTCTTACCGATGGCGGAGTGTTGCCGGTGGTGATTGTAGGCGTGGAGCCAGGCCGGTAGGGCGGCTCGTCTGGCTTGTTCGGACTGGTAGTGGCGGGCAAAGGCCCATTCGGTAGCCAAGGTGCGGTGAAAGCGTTCGATCTTGCCGTTGGTCTGCGGTCGGTAAGGTCGGGTGTGTTTAGCCCGGATACCCAGCTCGGTGCAGGCGGCGTTCCAAGCTTTGGACCGGTAGCAGCTGCCGTTGTCCGATAGCACTCGCTCGACAATGACACCGCGGTCGGCGAACCAGGCCACTGCTCTGCGTAGCACCCCGATCGCGGTCTGGGCTGTCTCGTCGTCGTGGATCTCGGCGTAGGCGACTCGCGAATGGTCATCGATCACCGTATGCACGAACGCGTTGCCCACCAGGGCGTTGCCGTGCCGGCTACGGCAGGCACCGGGAGTGGCTGCCCGATTCCGGCGGCCGGTGACCCGGCCGACGAACCGCCAACCGCCACCGACCGGGATGTTGCCCAGCTTCTTGACATCGACATGGATCATCGACCCCGCATGAGGATGCTCATAGCGTCGGATCACCTCGCCGGTCCGAATATCAATGTGGGACAAACGATTCAAACGACACCGCACCAACACTGCGTGCACGGTGGAGGCCGGCATCGACAGCCTCGACGCGATCGCCTGCGGGGACAGGCGTTTGCGCCAGCGCAGATCCACAATCTTGCGCACTACCGGGGCCGGGGTGCGGTTCGGGCTGCGATGCGGGCGGCACGACCGGTCGGCCATCCCGGCGGCACCCATCTCGCGATAACGCTTCTGCCAGCGATCGGCCGTCGGCCATGACACGTGGAAATGCTCGGCAGCTCGAGCGATCGACCAGCCGTCGTCGACGATGCGACGGGCCAGCAGCAACCGCCCTTTCGGGGTCAAGGGTGCGTTAGCGTGGACCACGAAGGTCTCCTGTTCGATGCAGTGGTTGTCTCAGCAACTCCCACTCCACGACAGGAGACCTTCACCATTCAACGATCACTTACCGCGTGTCGTCACA
>NZ_JABLTE010000267.1 GCF_013315795.1 Nocardia barduliensis | reverse complement strand
GTGTGGTTCGATGGCGGCGGGTGCGCCCGCGCCCTGGGTCCAGGTCTTGGCGGCTCGGGGCGATTCGGGGTTGGTGTGCGACTGTGCGCACCCGGCGGTTTCCCACTGGGCCAACAGACGCCGCGCGGTGGACAGTCCGATCCCGGCGATGTCGGCCAGCGCGGCGGTGGTGCTGCCGGGGTGGGCCCGCAGCGCCGCCCACAACGCGCTGTCGCTGTCGCGGGACAGCACCGGCACGCCACCCGACCGCGTGCCGTGTTCCGGGGCGGGTGCGGCCGTTTCCGTGGCCACGGCGGCGTTCTTCTTTTTCGACATGAGGGGTTCCTTCCAACATTGGGTTTCGTGAATTCGGTGATGTCCCGGTGGGACGGAATGCGTACCAATCGGGGCGATTCCCCGCCGGGTCGGTGCCGTTTCCAGTTCCATGACCGCTCGATAGGGCGTGTGATGTCAAGCGGAATGTGGAAAATAGTTCCGGCCCCGGATTCCTCTCTTCCATTTCTGGAATGCGCACGGCACGAGAGGAATTCGACTCGTCACTATTCATTTGCGCGAGACCAGGTGGACTCACGTCGGCGACCTCGCCGCGGTGCCGCAGCGGGCGAGGACACACTCCGGAGCACGCGTCCGGTTGCGGGTCGCGCCCGCTGCCGCGTTGCCACTGAGTTTGGCTGCGGGTTTGATCACGCCGTCCTCGTCGTGACCTTGGGTGTTCTTCCTCAGGCGCATGAGGGTCTGCTGTTCGTGGGCTGAGTTGAGGTCGGTTGTGTCGCTGGAGGGTTCATCGAGTCAGGTGCTCGCGCAGGGGGCCGGTGGTGCGGTCGAGCCACACACTCGCCCCGTGCCCGCGCCCGCTCCGGCGCACCAAGTCGGCGGCACCGATGGCGTAGGCGGCGATGTCGTCGGGGTGCACGAGGTGAATCCGGGGGGCGGCATAGCCGCCCGTACCGCCGGTCACGTGCGCCACGGTGTACATGCCGCGCTCGTCGTGCGGGCCGGGGGCGTAGATGATGAATTGATCGCCGGTGATGGCGTTGGCGATCACGTAGATCGGCTCGAGGGCGGCGGTGGTGGGGATCGCGGGGTCGGTC
>NZ_JABLTE010000266.1 GCF_013315795.1 Nocardia barduliensis | reverse complement strand
CTAGGTTCTGTCTCGAAGTGAGTTGATGGGGTGGCACCGCGTGGTGGTGTCAGCGTGTCAGTGTTTCGGTGGGAGTTGTTGGCCGCGTTGGCGTATGGGTGAGGTCTCCGGTATTTCGGGTTAGCGACCAAGCAAACCTGAATAGTGCCGGAGACCTCGTGGCCAGCGGTGGCGGGGCGGGCGGATCTGACCGATGCCCAGTGGGCGCGGTTGGAGCCGTTGCTGCCTCGTGGGAAGAAGGCGGGCCGCCCGCCGAAGTGGACGAAGCGGCAGCTCATCGATGGGATCCGGTGGCGAACACGGGCTGGTTGCCCGTGGCGCGACATTCCTGCCGAGTACGGGTCCTGGCAGGCGATATATGGGTTGTTCCGCCGGTGGCAGCGTGCCGGAGCGTGGGCGGCGATCGTGACCTCGCTGCAGGTTTTCGCTGACGCGGCCGGTGTGATCGAGTGGCAGGTCAGTGTGGACTCCACGATCACTCGCGCTCATCAGCATGCCGCGGGCGCCCGCCGTGACGGCGGCGGGCAGGCCGAACCACCGGCCGGTCCGGGTGAATGCGAGCCGGCCGATCATGGGTTGGGGCGCTCGCGTGGCGGGTGGACCAGCAAGCTGCACCTGGCGTGTGAGCAGGGCTGTCGGGTGTTGTCGGTGCTGGTCACCGCTGGTCAGGCCGGTGACAGTCCGCAGTTCTCAGCGGTGCTGGACGGTATCGCAGTGCCCAGGCCCGGTGGTGGGCGAGCGCGGGTGCGGCCGCAACGGGTGCTGGCCGACAAGGCGTATTCCAGTCGCGGTAACCGGGAGTGGTTGCGCCGTCACGGGATCAAAGCGACCATCCCGGTTCCGGCGGACCAGGCCGCGCACCGGCGGCGCCGTGGCAGTGCGGGCGGGCGGCCACCGGCGTTCGATCCGGGGATCTACCGTGACCGCAATGCTGTCGAGCGGGGCATCAACCAGCTCAAACAGCATCGAGCTGTGGCAACGAGGTTCGACAAACTCGCTGTGCGCTATCTGGCCACCATCCAGGTCGCGGTCATCAACCAATGGCTCAGACACTCCTGAGGACGGTCCACAAACCCGCCCTTACGACTTCGAGACAGAACCTAG
>NZ_JABLTE010000265.1 GCF_013315795.1 Nocardia barduliensis | reverse complement strand
ATCGGGTCTCCACGGTGATAGGAAGGTGCGCGAAGCCACGCACGTTGGACGAATGAACACGCGCGATCCCGGATTCCAGGACCTCGTAGGACCGCACCCGGGAGCTGAACTCGTGCAAGGCGACAGTGGCCTCCAGCCGCGCCAGGTGCGCGCCCAGGCAGAAGTGCACCCCCGCACCGAAACTGGCCAGACCCGAGATATCGCCACGATCGATCCGGAAACTGTCACCGTCGTCGAACACTTCCGGATCACGGTTGGCCGAACCGATCAGCAACAGCACCTTCGCCCCCGCCGGAATCACGCCACCGTGATAGCCGAGTTCTTCTGCGGCAGTCCGCGCGATCATCTGACTGGAGGTGTCATAGCGCAGGGTCTCTTCCACCCAATCCGGCACCAGATCCGCCTCCGCGACGACTTTCGCGTACTCCCCCGGATTGCGCGCACCCCAATACAGCGCATTGCCCAGCAATTTCGTGGTGGTCTCGTTCCCCGCCACCACCATCAAGAACAGAAACCCGATGATCTCTTCGTCGGACAGCCGGTCGCCGCCGATCTCCGCATCCAGCAACGCCGAAGTCAGATCCTCCCGCCGCGCCCGCCGACGTTCGGCCACCATCTCCGCGTAATAGACCAGCAGCTTCATCGACGCCTCCGCCGCCGCCACCGGAACATCCAGCACGCCGTCTTCCCGGTGCACCACCAGATCCGCCAACCGGCGGATCTCCACCCGATCCGCCGCCGGAACCCCCATCAACTCGGAAATGACGTCCATCGGCAGCTTGCCCGCCACCTCATCGATCCAGTCGAAGGCCCCACCGGCCAGCACAGGGTCCAGATACGACAGCGTCAGCTCCCGGATCCGATCTTCCATCTCCGCGACGCGTTTCGGAGTGAAACCCTTGAACACCAATCGCCGCATCCGCATGTGCCGCGGATCGTCCATCGCCAGAAACGACATCACCCGATGTGCGTGCGGTCCCCACGCCGCCGGATCCAACGACACTCCATTCGCACTCGACAACCGCGCACTGTCCCGAAAGGCCCCCGTCACATCCGCATGCCGCGACAACGCCCAGAATCCCAGATCCGGGTTGTGATACAGCGGCGCCTC
>NZ_JABLTE010000264.1 GCF_013315795.1 Nocardia barduliensis | reverse complement strand
CTCAGCCAGTTGCCGTCCGCCCCGCCGTCGATGCCGTTGAGCAGATAGAGGGTGGGTGCGGGAGCCGATTCGTCGGCGGCCGGAAGGACGCGCACGGTCACAGGCTTCGCCATCGCGGCGGAGTAGACGGTCAGTTCGACCAGTCCTTCCGGCCCCGGTGTCGCGCTCGCGATATGCGCGTGGTCCGCGGCGGTGCCGACCGGTGACGGGAGTTCGGGCATGGCCGGCCGGGCGCTCACCGAACCGGCCGCGCCGGTCGCGAAGGTGAACGCGGCGACGCTCAGCGCAGCGGCCAGCCGTGCGGTCCGCGCCGCACCGCGACGGTGCGACGGTGGGGCGGGAGAATCCACTCACGGCCTTCCGGGCGGGCGAGACGAGAACTCCGCCAACGTTAGGACGCGAATGTCGGTGCGGGCAAGCGGTATCGAGTTCGTTTGGGGCCGGTGGCCAGTTCGCTCGGCATCCCGCTGGGAACAGCCACAAGGTTGTGGGTGTTCGCCTGCACGGGCACGCCGGATGCGGTTGACTGGATCTCGATTCTCCGGGTCGGTCGGGTGTCTCCCGCCCGCGCCGGGATGCGGCCTCGAGATCGGAGGTGCGATGTCGCTCACCCATCCCCGGAAGCGAATCCTGCTGGCGGCCGCCGTGATCGCGGCATCCACCATGGGATCCAGCGGTGCGGCGACGGCCGATCCGCTGCCGGATCCCGCCTCCGTGTCCGCCCCCGACGGCTCCCGGATCCACGACATCCGGGCCGAGTCCGACCGTGTTCTCGACGTCGGCGTGTTCTCGGTGGCGATGAACAGCGTGGCCCGGGTGCGCGTGCTGCGTGCGGCCGACCCGGATCGGCCCGCGCCGACGTTCTATCTGCTCAACGGCGCCAACGGCGGCATCAGCGACGGGAGCTGGACCGA
>NZ_JABLTE010000263.1 GCF_013315795.1 Nocardia barduliensis | reverse complement strand
CGCCTGGAGTTCCTGGGCCGCATCGATTTCCAGGTGAAATTCCGCGGCCAACGCATCGAACTCGGCGAGATCGAAACCGCGCTGCTGGCACACCCCACGGTCAGCCAAGCAGTCGCGGCAGTCCTACCCTCCCCGGCGGGAGAGCGGCTGGTGGCCTATGTGGTCCCACGCCCGGGGCAGGTCATGGACCGCGAGGAACTCTCGGCCGCGCTGGCGGCGGTCCTGCCCGGGTACATGATTCCCTCCGCGCTGGTCGAGCTACCCGCGCTGCCGCTGAACGCCAGCGGCAAACTCGACCGCAAAGCACTACCCGCACCCGTGGCCGAGACCAAAACCTTCCGGGCCGCGCGTAATCCCGCCGAACACGCCGTCGCCGCAGTGTTCGCCGAACTGCTCGGCATCGAGCGGGCCGGTATCGATGACGACTTCTTCGCCCTCGGCGGCAATTCACTGCTCGCGACCCGAGCCGTCGCACGGATCAACGAAGCACTGCACACGCAACTCACCGTGCGCGAGCTGTTCGAGGCGCCACTGATATCCGCCCTGGCCGCGCGAGTGGTCGGCGGCAGTGCGGACCCCGCTCGCCCGCCCTTGACCCGGTCACGACGCCCGCAGCGCATCCCGCTCTCCCTCGCCCAACAGCGGATCTGGCTGCTCAACCGCATCCACCCGGACTCTCCCGCCTACAACATGCCCTTCGCCATCCGGCTGACCGGCCACCTCGACCTGCCCGCACTGCGCCACGCGGTCACCGACGTCCTCGAACGACACGAAGCACTGCGCACCCGCTACCCCATCGACACCGACGGACAGCCCTACCAGGAAATCCTGCCCACCAGCACGGTCCTTCCCGACGGTCTACCGGTCGAGGAGCGCGGCGTCGAGGACACGCAAATAGTGCACCGGCTCATGTCCACCGGCTTCGACGTGACCACCACCGCACCCATCCGCCTGCGACTGCTCACCTCCGGCCACAACCACCTACTCGTCATCGTGACCCACCACATCTCAGCCGACGGAACCTCCCTCGCACCACTCGCGCGCGACCTGGCGACCGCCTACCTCGCCCGCCACGACGGCAACACACCGGACTGGGCGCCGCTGCCGGTCCAATACGCCGACTACGCCCTCTGGCAACACACCACACTCGGCTCCGACAGCGATCCGTCCTCCCCTGCGACACAACA
>NZ_JABLTE010000262.1 GCF_013315795.1 Nocardia barduliensis | reverse complement strand
CGTGCATCAGCGCAATTCCCACGAGCGCCGCCGGCACCGCGAGCAGGCGCACAGGTATGCGACGCGAGGGCGGGGCGGCGGTCACCCCGCCGAGAGTACCAACCAACTACGGAGCCCTGTAGTAGGAGGTGTGCTCGGCCCCGGACTTGACCTTCCCCTTCACTGGAAGGTTCATCCTGTGAGGCGATATCGCGCAACCAGGCTGGTTCCCGGGGCGCTGCGGATTCGTGATGTAACGAAAGGCCCGACCTTGTCCTTGCATGTTCAGCCGCTGTCGGTGCACTGCCATGGGCCGTTGACCCGCCGAGCGCATGTCTGTTTCG
This sequence comes from Nocardia barduliensis, assembly GCF_013315795.1. GTDB lineage: Bacteria > Actinomycetota > Actinomycetes > Mycobacteriales > Mycobacteriaceae > Nocardia > Nocardia barduliensis. The sequence goes on along the minus strand of NZ_JABLTE010000262.1, from coordinate 865 downwards.
GGATCAGTCCGTTCAACAGCTACTTCACCACCGAACGGATCGCAGGGCTGGCCCGGTGGGGTTTCGGCGAGTTCGAGGCGGCGCATTTCTTCGTCCCGGACCTGCCCGCGACCTACACCCTGGAAGCACTCGGATATGCGCCGGAGCGCGCCGCGCACAAGGCCCGCCGCCAGGGCCAGTACGTGCGCAACAAGATCGCGCGGGCCCTCATCGACCTGGGCGTGCGCGAGCCGCAGCGACTGATACTCGGCGCATCGGAACTCGATACGAACCCGCGCTACCGGCAACTGCTCGACCAGGCGCAGCGACTGTTCGACCGTGATCCGGACTTTCGCGCCGACTGCTTGGAAGCATCACGGTGGGTGCTGGAGAACCGGCTGCCCGCGGGCAGCTCGGCGTCCGAGGATCAGCTGCGGTCGGCCGTTCGTTACCTGCTCGCCGAGCTGCCCTTGTTCACCGACACCGGCGGCATCGTCGGCGCTGAGTCGTCGGTGTTCTGCTACCACCAGGGCATCGGATTCCTGCGGCGCTTCTACGGCGGCGAGTTGGCCTGGCGGCCCGTGGTGGGTCAGGGGTTCGGTGTGCTCACCGACCTGGTACCCGCTGCGGGCTGAGTCTCGGATTCCAGGATCCAGCACACGGCGGCCTGGTCGTGTTCGGTAGCGCTGGGCCCACGCCGGGCGGTGTCCAGGAGGGATTCGAGATGGGTTTCGAGGGTGATGAGCTCGGCGATCTGGGCACGGACCTGATCGAGCCGGGAGGACAGCACCTGTTCGACGTGGCTGCACGGTGCTTCGCCGCGGTCGACGATGCTCAGCACCTGGCGGGCTTCGGCGAGCGAGAGCCCAGCAGCCTGGGCGCTTCG
>NZ_JABLTE010000261.1 GCF_013315795.1 Nocardia barduliensis | reverse complement strand
TCATCCGCTCAGTCGCCGTCTGGGACCCACCCGCCCGATGGGACCAACCCGTCAGCACCACCCTGCGTGCCGCACCCGACCTTCTGCCCGCCCTCACCAGCCGCACATTCGCTGCGATCACCGTCCGGCGCACCCTCGATCGACACCACCCCCACCAGCCCGAACATTGGTACCTAGCCAACATCGGAACCTCACCCGCACACCAAGGGCACGGCTACGCGACACGCCTGATCACCGATCGCCTGACATCGGCTCCCGCCACCCCTGCCTACCTCGTATGCACCCGGGAAGACAACACCCCCTACTACCAGCGACTGGGGTTCGCGACCACTGAAAGCTTCCATCTACCAGTAGGTGCCAGGCCCACCATGTGGGCCATGACCATCAACATGTGAAGCCGCCAGCCCCGGAATCGGGGCGAGAAGACAACTAGCCAGCCGGAGAAGCCGATTGCCCGATGCGAGGCGCCGGGCTGATATCGAGCGCCTCGAGCCTGGCCACGCCTACGGTTGCCGCTCAAGGCCGCAACCATCACACAGCCCTGCGGACCCGCGCCGAGGTGTGCTTCGATCGCCGCGACGCAGGGCCTCCGGGCATGCCACTACGTCGAATCCGGCCGTTCCACCGGCCGTCGGTGGAGTGGTTTACGGGGGTTGGTGTGTCCAATCCGGGGCCGAAAACGAGGAGTTACCCGTAGAGGCCGCCTCGGCACCGCCTTGGTGCCGGTGGACAGATCTGGACACTGGAGGACCACCGTGAACCGACCCGACCCCCATATCGGAGTGAACCTGCCATCGGGGCACGACCCGATCGACTCGTCGACCGAAGCCGCTGTCGAGCCCGTGCCTGCGGAAACCGATGAGCCACGCCCGGATAAGCATCCGGCCGGTCGGGTCGAACATCGGGATAGCCAGGCGAAGCCACGGGCGCAGCGCGTTTCTGTACGTGACACCCGCCGAGACCCGCCCGATACCCGCAAGCTTGCCCGCCTGCTGTCCAGCCTCTTGACCACGGCAGAAGAGTCACGCAATGAAGACGCGGCACAACCTCCGAAGAATTCATCAATCCTGGATGAAACTACAGAATTCAACTCCAACAAAAAGGCCGCCTGAAATCCCCCGATTCACAAATTTGATAGATCTCGAATTAACGACCACAGAATTAAGGACCACAAGGAATATAACACCCTCTGTCGAATCATAATAATATCGATCGCGAAAATACCGTGACGTCGAGAATAAGGAATCTCCATGGTGAGCGCGTACGTAGGCCCGGGGAACGATGCGGATGACGACTTGGCATCCGAA
>NZ_JABLTE010000260.1 GCF_013315795.1 Nocardia barduliensis | reverse complement strand
ACCACAAGGCGACGTTGCGGCGGAATCCGTCGATGCCGGGCAGGCCCGCGGTGAACCGTTCGTTGGCGAGGACCACATTCCACAGCGGATCGAGGTAGGCGCCTGCGATCTCGCGGCGGTCGAGGGAGGTCAGTGTCGCGCGGTGCTCGGGGGTGTCGGTGCGGGTGCGTATTTCCGCGATCGGTGGCAGCGCGACCGGGGGCCGGGCGAGGTCGTGGGTGTAGCGTTCCTGCGCACGATCGAGGTCGTAGGCGGTGACGAGGTGGTTCAGGACCGCTGGTGAGGGCGTCACCTTGTTGCGTTCGATCAGTTTGAGCATCTCCTTGCTGATGTTGAGGCGGTCGGCGGCGCGCGGGCGCGGGAGCCTGTGGCGCTCACGGATCCGGCGTGTCCAGCAACCGAGATCTGGTATCTCCGAACGAGACGAACTGGCGCGGTCCTGGCGGCGTCGTCGTGGATGGTGGGCCGGGTTCGTTGGCCGGGTCATGTAAAGCCCCTCCTACTACGGTCTTCCGTATTTCCTTCCACGTGGGGTACGTTGAAGGGTTCACTTCCCCGACTCGATTCGTTCCTACCAGAGAAAGATCATCCCCGGCAAATAATATTCTCCATGAGCTAACTGACAGATAGCCATCGGAGCCGCGCGGCAGACATGGTGTATTTGCCGTACCCGCGCACCGGGGGACACGCGTTCGGGAAGTTTCTCTACTGACACTCGCTTTACCCCTTTCTCCCATCGACGCAGGTCACCATGCGCAGTCGGAGGGGTAATGGTTGTGCTAGCAGAATCCTTACCCCTCGAAGGGGTGGCGCAGCAGCGGTTTTCGGGGCTGTGATGGTGAGGCAACTGCACCTCCTCCGGTAAAGGAATAATCGTGGACCCATACACCATCCTGTCGCTGCTCGACGCGGGAGCGTCACTGGTCTCGAATGTGCTGTCGGCCGCCTCGTACGCATTGAACCTGGTCCTGTCGTTCGTCTGATCGGCCGTGTCGTTCCTCTGATGTGAGGAATGCGGCGACGAGTCTCCCGGCTGTGGTCGGGCAGCCGGGGACCACCCGCCTTTCTCGCGCATAGTCGCGCGCATTTTCTGATCCTTTCCCTCTCCTTTCTCATTCGATCGAAAGGCTTATTTGTCGTGCCCGAAAACGGGAATACATCCCAGGCCGCCGTCCCGCTCCCGGGGCGGGATTGCGGCCCAGGGGCCACCCGCCCTCGCGTCTCGGGTGGTGGGCGGCTGCTGTGGGGTGGCCGTATGTTGGCTGTCGGCGCTGTGCCGATGGTGATGATGCTGGCCGCGCCGGAAGCCAGTGCTGTGACGCTGGATCCGATCGCTGATCAGCCCGGAGTCACCGCCCCGGTC
>NZ_JABLTE010000025.1 GCF_013315795.1 Nocardia barduliensis | reverse complement strand
GCAGGGCGGGGACGGACGCAGCGCTCGTGCTGGAGGACGGCCGGGTATTCCGCGGCCGGGCCTACGGCGCCGTGGGCGAGACGCTCGGTGAGGCGGTGTTCTGCACCGCGATGACCGGGTATCAGGAGACCCTCACCGATCCGTCCTACCACCGCCAGATCGTGGTGGCCGCCGCCCCGCAGATCGGTAACACCGGCTGGAACGACGAGGACGACGAGTCCGCGAAGATCTGGGTCGCCGGGTACGTGGTGCGCGATCCCGCGCGGCGCGCGTCCAACTGGCGCGCCACCACCACACTGCCGGACGAACTGGAGCGCCAGCGGATCGTCGGCATCGCGGGCATCGACACCCGCGCGCTGGTGCGTCACCTGCGCACCCGCGGCTCGATGAAGGCGGGCATCTTCTCCGGTGCCGCCCTCGCCGCCACCGACGAGCTGGTGGCCAGGGTGAACGACCAGCCGTCCATGCTGGGCGCCGACCTCGCGGGCGAGGTGAGCACCGACGCGCTCTACACGATCGAGCCGGACGGTGAGCACCGGTGCACCGTCGTCGCGGTCGACCTCGGCATCAAGACCAACACCCCGCGCATGTTCGCCCAGCGCGGCATGCGGGTGCACGTCGTGTCGTCGGCCACGTCGCTGGCGCAGATCCTCGAACTGAAGCCGGACGGGGTCTTCCTGTCCAACGGCCCCGGCGACCCGGCCGCCGCGGGCACGGCGGTCGAGCTGACCCGTGGCGTGCTCGGCGAAGGGCTGCCGCTGTTCGGCATCTGCTTCGGCAACCAGATCCTCGGCCGCGCGCTCGGCCGCGACACCTACAAGATGAAGTTCGGCCACCGCGGCATCAACATCCCGGTGGTGGAGCACGAGACCGGCCGGATCTCGATCACGGCGCAGAACCACGGGTTCGCGCTGGAAGGCGAGCGGGGCGAGCGGTTCGAGACCCCCTTCGGCACGGCCGAGGTGAGTCACGTCTGCGCCAACGACGGCACGGTCGAAGGCGTCCGGCTGGTCGACGGCCGCGCCTTCTCGGTGCAGTACCACCCGGAGGCCGCCGCCGGACCCCACGACGCCGCGTATCTGTTCGACCGTTTCGCCGGTCTCATGGAAGGAGCCTGATGCCTCGCCGCGAGGATCTGAAGCACATCCTGGTGATCGGTTCTGGCCCGATCGTCATCGGCCAGGCGTGCGAATTCGACTACTCCGGCACGCAGGCGTGCCGGGTGCTGCGGGCCGAGGGCCTGCGGGTGTCGCTGGTGAACTCGAACCCGGCGACGATCATGACCGACCCGGAGTTCGCCGACTCCACCTACGTGGAGCCGATCACGCCGGAGTTCGTGGAGAAGGTTATCGACAAGGAGCGTCCGGACGCCATCCTGGCCACCCTCGGTGGCCAGACCGCGCTGAACACCGCCGTCGCGCTGCACGAGCGCGGCGTGCTGGAGAAGTACGGCGTGGAGCTGATCGGCGCCGACTTCGACGCCATCCAGCGCGGTGAGGACCGGCAGAAGTTCAAGGACATCGTCGCCAAGGTCGGCGGGGAGAGCGCCCGCTCGCGGGTCTGCTTCACCATGGACGAGGTGCGCGAGACGGTCGGCGAACTCGGCTTTCCCGTCGTGGTGCGCCCGTCGTTCACCATGGGCGGGCTCGGTTCCGGCATGGCCTACAACGACGAGGACCTCGACCGCATCGCCGGCGGCGGCCTGGCCGCCTCGCCCACCGCGAACGTCCTCATCGAGGAGTCCATCCTCGGCTGGAAGGAATACGAGCTCGAGCTGATGCGCGACGGCCGCGACAACGTCGTGGTGGTCTGCTCGATCGAGAACGTCGACCCGATGGGCGTGCACACCGGTGACTCGATGACCGTCGCCCCCGCGATGACGCTCACCGACCGCGAATACCAGAAGTTGCGCGACCTCGGCATCGCCATCCTGCGCGAGGTCGGCGTCGACACCGGCGGTTGCAACATCCAGTTCGCGGTGAACCCGCTCGACGGCCGCCTGATCGTCATCGAGATGAACCCCCGCGTCTCGCGCTCCTCGGCGCTGGCCTCCAAGGCGACCGGCTTCCCGATCGCGAAGATTGCCGCCAAGCTGGCCATCGGCTACACGCTCGACGAGATCGTCAACGACATCACCAAGGAAACCCCGGCCTGTTTCGAGCCGACCCTCGACTACGTGGTCGTCAAGGCGCCACGGTTCGCGTTCGAGAAGTTCCCGGGTGCCGACGGCACGCTGACCACCACCATGAAGTCCGTCGGCGAGGCGATGTCGCTCGGCCGCAACTTCGCCGAGGCGCTGGGCAAGGTGCTGCGTTCGCTGGAGACCAAGGCCGCGGGCTTCTGGACCGAGGACGACGGGGCGTGGACCGACGCCGAAGCGATCCTGGAAGATCTGCGCACGCCCACCGAGGGGCGCATCTACCAGGTGGAGCGGGCGCTGCGCCGCGGCGCGAGCATCGAGGACGTCGCGGCCGCCTCCGGCATCGACCCGTGGTTCGTCGCGGAATTGGCCGGCTTGGTCGAGCTGCGCCAGGAGATCCTCGACGCGCCCGTGCTGGACGAGCCGCTGCTGCGCCGCGCCAAGCACTACGGCCTGTCCGATCGTCAGCTGGCCGCGCTGCGGCCGGAGCTGGCGGGGGAGACCGGCGTGCGTGCCCTGCGGCACCGGCTCGGTGTCCGCCCGGTCTTCAAGACCGTCGACACCTGTGCCGCCGAGTTCGAGGCCAAGACCCCGTACCACTACTCGGCCTACGAGCTCGATCCCGCCGCCGAGTCCGAGGTGGCGCCGCAGCGTGAGCGGGAAAAGGTGATCATCCTGGGGTCCGGTCCGAACCGGATCGGCCAGGGCATCGAGTTCGACTACTCGTGTGTGCACGCGGCGCAGACGCTGTCGCAGGCCGGGTACGAGACGGTGATGGTCAACTGCAACCCGGAGACCGTCTCCACCGACTACGACACCGCTGATCGCCTCTACTTCGAGCCGCTGACCTTCGAGGACGTACTCGAGGTCTACCACGCCGAATGCGAGTCCGGCACCGTCGCGGGCGTCATCGTGCAGCTGGGCGGGCAGACCCCGCTCGGCCTCGCGCAGCGCCTCACCGACGCGGGCGTGCCGGTGGTCGGCACCAGCGCGGCCGCCATCGACCTGGCCGAGGACCGCGGCGAATTCGGTGACGTGCTGGTCGCGGCCGGGCTGCCCGCGCCGAAGTACGGCACAGCGACCACGTTCGCGCAGGCGCGCAAGATCGCCGCCGAGATCGGGTACCCGGTGCTGGTGCGCCCGTCCTACGTGCTCGGCGGTCGCGGCATGGAGATCGTCTACGACGAGAAGTCGCTGGAGGGCTACATCTCCCGCGCGACCGAGCTGAGCCCGGAGCATCCGGTGCTGGTCGACCGGTTCCTGGAGGACGCGATCGAGATCGACGTCGACGCGCTGTGCGACGGCGAGGAGGTCTACCTCGGCGGCGTGATGGAGCACATCGAGGAGGCGGGCATCCACTCCGGCGACTCGGCCTGCGCGCTGCCGCCGATCACGCTGGGCCGCAGCGACATCGAGGCGGTGCGCCGCTCGACCGTCGCGCTGGCCAAGGGCATCGGCGTCCGCGGCCTGCTCAACGTGCAGTACGCGCTCAAGGACGACGTGCTCTACGTGCTGGAGGCCAATCCGCGCGCGAGCCGGACGGTCCCGTTCGTGTCCAAGGCGACCGCGGTACCGCTGGCCAAGGCCGCCGCGCGGATCATGCTCGGCGCCACCATCGCCGAACTGCGCAAGGAGGGCATGCTGCCGAGCGAGGGCGATGGCGGACACGTCGCGCTGGACGCTCCGGTCGCGGTCAAGGAGGCCGTGCTGCCGTTCCATCGCTTCCGGCGTGCCGACGGCAGCGGTGTGGATTCGCTGCTGTCGCCGGAGATGAAGTCCACCGGCGAAGTGATGGGCATCGACGCCGATTTCGGCACCGCCTTCGCCAAGAGCCAGACCGCCGCCTACGGCTCGCTGCCCACCGAGGGCACCGTGTTCGTCTCGATCGCCAACCGGGACAAGCGCGCGATGGTCTTCCCGGTGAAGCGCCTGCACGACCTCGGCTTCCGCATCCTGGCCACCGAAGGCACGGCGGAAATGCTGCGCCGCAACGGTATTCCGTGCGAGCAGGTGCGCAAGCACTCCGAGGTGAGTCCGGGCGACGAGCCGACGATCGTGGAGCAGATCCGCGACGGGGAGGTCGACATGGTGTTCAACACCCCCTACGGCAACTCCGGTCCGCGGGTGGACGGCTACGAGATCCGCAGCGCGGCGGTCGGGGTGAACATCCCGTGCATCACCACCGTGCAGGGCGCGGCGGCCGCGGTGCAAGGCATCGAGGCCAGCATCAACGGCGGAATCGGGGTGCGGTCGCTGCAAGAACTGCACTCGGTGCTGCGTGGGTGAGCCGCGGCAGGAGGGATCGGGCGAGATGAAGACCTTCGGCGACCGTTTGCGGCACGCGATGGACCACTTCGGGCCGGTGTGCGTCGGCATCGACCCGCATCCGGAACTGCTGCGGTCCTGGGGCCTCACCGAGGACGTCGAGGGGCTGGAGCGGTTCGCCGAGATCTGTGTGGAGGCTTTCGACGGCCTGGTCGCGCTGGTCAAGCCGCAGGTCGCGTTCTTCGAGGCCTACGGCTCCGGCGGTATCGCGGTCCTGGAGCGCACCATCGAGGTGTTGCGCGCCTCGGGGACCTTGGTGCTCGCCGACGCCAAACGCGGTGACATCGGGTCCACCATGGACGCCTACGCCCGGACCTGGCTGGCCGACGGTCCGCTCGGGTCCGACGCGGTCACCGTCTCGCCGTATCTCGGATTCGGCTCGCTGTCGCCCGCGCTCACGCTGGCGCAGGCCAACCAGCGCGGCATCTTCGTGCTCGCGGCGACCTCGAATCCCGAAGGAGCGCAGGTGCAAGGGGCGGTGGCCGCGGACGGTCGCGCCGTGGCGCAGACGATGGTCGACGAGGCCGCGGCCCGCAACGCGGGCGAAGCGTTCGGTTCGGTGGGCGTGGTGGTCGGGGCCACCTTGCGCGCGGCCCCCGACCTGTCCGGGCTGAACGGGCCGATCCTCATGCCCGGAGTCGGCGCGCAGGGCGGCGGCCCGGAAACGATCCGGAACCTGGTCCCCGAGCCGATGCTCGGGGCTGTCGTGCCGAACGTCTCGCGGGAAGTGCTCCGGGACGGCCCCGCCGTCCCGGCACTGCGTGCCAGCGTGCACGCCCGCCAGGACGCGTTCGCGTTTCTGCGGAAATGACCACGAAGGCCGGCGCACCCGCGCCGGCCTTCTGTTTTTCGCCACCGTGCGTGCAGGTGCACGCCCACACGCGGCCTTTGCCGGTGCCTGTGCGCGCTCCTGGGCCGATTTCGGGGACCGTGGGTGCACGGAGCGGCGCATCGCTCCTGGACCGGCGTACAGGGCCAGGATCCGGCATCGGATGCCGCGCACGGCGGCCGCGACGACCCCGATGTGACGCCCGACACGCGGTGGGAACTCGCGACACGCGGAAATTTTCGAGAAAGTTCCTGGTAGGGCGGTCGAGGGGTTGCTGGAGTGATGCGCTGCCGTGTCGCAACCCTTCCGCAAACCACTCGGTTTGTCGAAAACTCCCTGCTGACGGCCTATTTCGCGAGTTCGGCAGCGCGAACCGCGCGGTGGCGCGGGCGGACCGCCACCGGTGCCGTCCCGGTCGGCTCGGCATTCGGAATCATGCGCTGACCTGGGGGGTGGGTTCGCAATCGGCGGACGTCGTGGGTACGGTCGCTGAGACTGCCGGGTTACTGGCAGGAGTTGATGCAATGAACGATGAGACGGAGGAACCGTGGCCCTTCCCCAGCTGACTGACGAGCAGCGCGCCGCTGCTTTGGAGAAGGCGGCTGCCGCTCGCCGCGCTCGGGCGGAGCTCAAGGAGCGCTTGAAGCGTGGCGGCACCAACCTGAAGCAGGTCCTCACCGACGCCGAGACCGACGAGATCCTCGGCAAGATGAAGGTGTCGGCGCTGCTGGAGGCTTTGCCGAAGGTGGGCAAGGTCAAGGCGGCGGAAATCATGAGCGAGCTGGAGATCGCCCCCACCCGGCGGCTGCGCGGACTCGGCGATCGGCAGCGCAAGGCGCTGCTGGCCCGGTTCGACTTCGACGCCTGACGACGAGGGTGATCGAACACACGCGGAAGGGTCGGCTGGTAGTACTGGTCGGCCCCTCGGCCGTGGGCAAGTCCACCGTGGTCCGCTGTGTCCGCGAACGACTGCCCGACCTGGTCTTCAGCGTGTCGGCAACGACCCGGGCCCCCCGGCCCGGGGAGGTCGACGGCCTCGACTACCGCTTCGTCTCCCGTGCGGAGTTCGACGCGATGATCGAGGGGGGTGAACTGCTCGAATGGGCGGACATCCACGGCGGGTTGCAGCGGTCGGGCACCCCCGCCGGGCCGGTGCGCGCCGCGCTGGCGGAGGGCCTTCCGGTGCTGGTCGAAGTGGACCTGGAGGGCGCTCGGTCGGTGCGCAGGGCGATCCCGGAGGCGATCCTGGTCTTCCTGGCTCCGCCGAGCTGGGAGGAGCTGGTGGCGCGGCTGACCTCGCGCGGCACCGAGTCGCCCGAGGTGATCGAGCGCCGACTGGAAACGGCGAGGATCGAGCTGGCGGCCTGTGACGAGTTCGACATCGTTATCGTGAACGACGAGGTGACCAGCGCCTGTGAGCAGTTGGTATCGTTGTTCGTTAGCACAAATTCGAGTTCGTGACCTCCCCAACACCAGGAGTCCCCCTAGTGAGCAGTACGGACACCAAGACCGCGCCCGCCTACGACACGCCGGTCGGCCTCACCAACCCGCCGATCGACGAGTTGCTCGAGCGCACGTCGTCCAAGTACGCCCTGGTCATCTACGCGGCCAAGCGGGCCCGCCAGATCAACGACTACTACAACCAGCTCGGCGACGGCATCCTCGAGTACGTCGGCCCGCTGGTCGAGCCGGGTCTGCAGGAGAAGCCGCTGTCGGTCGCCCTGCGCGAGATCCACTCCGACCTGCTCGAGCACTCCGAAGGCGAGTGAGGCGAACCGAGTTCGCCGTGACCACGACTAGGCCGGAGGCGTAGTGACCACAAGGATCGTCGTCGGCGTAGCCGGAGGAATCGCCGCCTACAAGGCGTGCTCTCTGGTCCGGCGGTTCACCGAGACCGGACATGACGTCCGGGTGATCCCCACCCACTCGGCGCTGGAGTTCGTCGGCAAGGCGACCTTCGAAGCACTGTCCGGGAACCCGGTGCACACCGGCGTGTTCTCCGACGTGCCGGAGGTCCCGCACGTTCGGCTGGGCCAGGAGGCGGACCTGGTGGTCATCGCCCCGGCGACCGCCGACCTCATGGCGCGCGCCGCGTCCGGCCGTGCCGACGACCTGCTCACCGCCACGCTGCTGACGGCCCGATGTCCGATCTTGTTCGCGCCCGCGATGCACACCGAGATGTGGGAGCATCCGGCGACCGTCGCCAACGTCGCGACGCTGCGCGCCCGCGGTGCGATCGTCATGGAACCCGCGGCGGGCCGGCTCACCGGTGCCGACACCGGTCCAGGACGACTGCCCGAGCCCGAGGAGATCTTCGGTCTCGCGTCGCTGCTCATGGAGCGCGCCGACGCGATCCCGCGCGATCTGGCCGGCCGCCGGGTCGTGATCACCGCGGGCGGCACCAGGGAACCGCTGGATCCGGTGCGTTTCCTCGGTAACCGCAGCTCCGGCAAGCAGGGCTACGCGCTCGCGCGGGTCGCCGCCCAGCGCGGCGCCCACGTCACGCTCATCGCGGGCAACACGATCGAGATGGCGGCGCCCGCCGCCGTCGACCTGGTGCACATCACCACCGCCGAACAGCTGAAGACCGCCGTCGACAAGCACGCCGTCGGCGCGGACGCGGTGATCATGGCCGCGGCCGTCGCCGATTTCCGGCCGACCAACGTCGCCGCCGCCAAGATCAAGAAGGGCGCGGGCGAGCCGGACGTCATTCCGCTGACCAAGACCGACGACATCCTCGCCGGTCTCGTGCAGGCGCGACGTGACGGACAGCTGCCCGGCACCGCGATCGTCGGCTTCGCCGCCGAGACCGGTGACGAGCACGGCGACGTCCTGACCCACGCGCGGGCGAAGCTCGCCCGCAAGGGCTGCGACCTCCTCGTGGTCAACGCGGTCGGCGAGGGCAAGGCGTTCGAGGTGGACACCAACGACGGCTGGCTGCTCGGCGCGGACGGCACCGAGCAGGCGCTCGATCACGGGTCGAAGGCGTTACTGGCCAGCCGGGTGCTCGACGCGCTGAGTGTGTTGCTGCGCTGAGCCGGGCCGTGTGCTGCCAGGATCGATATCCGATCGGTCGTTCGCGCCGCCGTCGTCTTTTCGGCACCTCCGGGACACCGCCGGTTCAGCTGTCTGGGATGGCTGTGCGGTAGGTCCCCGCCGTGTCGGTGTTTTGGAATAGTCTGGGATCTAAGGGTTGCTCGGTCGCGATATCGCGTTACTGTCGCAACCCGATACGAGTAACCCGTTGAGGGAGAGGGAAGAACTGTGCGCACGTCCGGGAGCCGGCTTTTCACCAGTGAGTCCGTGACCGAGGGTCATCCGGATAAAATCTGTGATGCCATCAGCGATTCCATTCTCGACGCGTTGCTCGCGGAAGATCCGCGCAGCCGGGTCGCGGTGGAAACCCTCGTGACGACCGGCCAGGTTCATGTCGCCGGCGAGGTCACCACGTCGGCGTACGCCGATATTCCGCGAATTGTCCGGGAGAAGGTCCTGGAAATCGGATATGACTCTTCCGCAAAGGGATTCGACGGAAATTCGTGCGGTGTGAATATCGCGATCGGAGCGCAGTCCCCGGATATCGCGCAGGGTGTGGACACCTCGCACGAGGCGCGCGTGGGCGGCTCCGACGACGAGATCGAGCGCCAGGGCGCGGGCGATCAGGGTTTGATGTTCGGCTACGCCACCAAGGACACCCCTGAGCTCATGCCGCTGCCGATCGCGCTCGCGCACCGGTTGTCGCGCCGCCTGACCGAGGTGCGCAAGTCGGGTGTGCTGCCCTACCTGCGTCCGGACGGCAAGACCCAGGTCACCATCGAGTACGAGGGCGACCGCCCGGTCCGCCTCGACACGGTCGTCATCTCCACCCAGCACGCCGCCGACATCGATCTGGACAACCTGCTCGCGCCCGACATCCGCGAGAAGGTGCTCGACGCGGTGCTCGCCGACCTGGAGGTGCCCACGCTGGACACCTCTAACATTCGCCTGCTGGTCAACCCCACCGGCAAGTTCGTGCTCGGTGGTCCGATGGGCGACGCGGGCCTGACCGGCCGCAAGATCATCGTCGACACCTACGGCGGCATGGCCCGCCACGGCGGCGGCGCGTTCTCCGGCAAGGACCCGTCGAAGGTCGACCGTTCGGCCGCCTACGCTATGCGCTGGGTCGCGAAGAACGTGGTCGCGGCCGATCTGGCCGAGCGGGTGGAGGTCCAGGTGGCCTACGCGATCGGCAAGGCCGCCCCGGTCGGCTTGTTCGTCGAGACCTTCGGCACCGAGAAGGTCGACCCGGCGCGCATCTCCACCGCGATCACCGAGGTCTTCGACCTGCGTCCGGGCGCGATCATCCGCGACCTGGACCTGCTGCGCCCGATCTACGCGCCGACCGCCGCGTACGGCCACTTCGGCCGCACCGACGTCGACCTGCCCTGGGAGCACACCGACCGCGCGGACAAGCTGCGCGCGGCCATCGGACTCTGATCTCGATCAGGCCCGAGTGAACGAACCCGCGGCGGACACCTCCGCCATCGAGGCGGACGGTCCGTCCGCGGGTGCCGCGGCGGTGCGGCTGCCGATCGCCCGGGTGCTCCCGCTGCTGTCGCCGGCGCACCTCGACCGCGACTTCGACTACGTGGTGCCCCCCGAGCTGGACGAACTCGCCCAGCCCGGGGTCCGGGTGCGGGTCCGTTTCGCGGGCCGCCTGGTCGACGGTTATCTGCTCGCGCGATCGGCGCACACCGACCACGGCGGCAAGCTGGTCAAGCTCGAACGGGTCGTCTCCGGCGAACGCGTGCTGACGCCGGAGATCCTCGAACTGGCCGACGCGGTGGCCGCCCGGTATGCGGGCACCCGCGCCGACGTCCTGCGGCTGGCGATCCCCCCACGCCATGCCCGCACCGAAACCGGTGGCCGCAAGAAACCTCCTGCCGCACAGGCTGCTTCGGCCGAGTCCTTGGATCCCGATCCCGCTTCCCCGGCGATCCCTGCGGAATACTCCGACAACGTTTCGACCGAAATTTCGCCAGACGCTACGTCTTTCGATTCGCGATCCTCGGATACCGATGTGGCGGAAGGTGAGACGGCAGATACCGGCGATGGTTCGGCGCTGGAGGGCGATACCGCCGGAGCGAGGGAGCCGAGTGGTGCGAGAACGGCAGGTGGGCAACCGCTTACGGCAGACGGCGGTGCTGTCGGGGCTGGTGGCCCGGTTACGGTGACCCCGGTGGGTGGGCAGCAGTACACCTCGGAGACGGACAACGACGAAGCTCACGCCGGGTCGACTTCGGGGCCGCGGAAAGTATTCACGGTCGACGCGCGAATCGGTGCCGAGCAGGACGCCGCCCCTGCGGACCGGGCTGCTCGCGGCGACTCGCAGGTTCCGCTGGAACCCGTGGATGTCGCTCCGTGGGAGCGCTACGTGCACGGGGCGGCATTCGTCGGTGCGCTCGCGCAGGGGAAAGGGGTGCGCGCGGCCTGGCAGGCGCTACCGGGCGAGGACTGGCCCCGCCGGCTGGCCGAACTCGCGGCCGTGGTGGCCGGGCAAGGGCGCAGCGCGATCCTCATGGTGCCCGACCAGCGCGATCTCGATCGGGTGCTGGCGGAATGCGCGCGTCTGGTCGGGGATTCGGCCGTCGGACTCGCCGCCGGTCTCGGCCCCGCCGCAAGGTACCGGCGCTGGCTCGCGGTGCTGCGTGGCACGGCCCGGGTGGTGGTCGGCACGCGCAGCGCGGTGTTCGCCCCGGCGGTGAACCTCGGCCTGATCGCGCTGTGGGACGACGGCGACGACACCTACGCCGAACAACGCGCGCCGTATCCGCACGCCCGCGAGGTCGCGATGTTGCGCGCCCACGAGACCGGCGCGGCCTTCGTCGCGGCCGGGTTCGCGCGGACCGCCGAGATCCAGGCCGTGGTCGATTCCGGCTGGGCGCACGATCTGGTCGCCGACCGCGCCGTACTGCGCAAAGCCGCGCCCCGGATCAGCGCCCCCGGCGACAGCGACATCGCGTTGGAACGAGATCCGGTCGCACGGGCCGTGCGAATTCCCGGCGTCGCCTTCGCCGCCGCTCGCGCCGCCCTGAAGGAGGGGGCCCCGGTGCTGGTGCAGGTGCCCCGTCGCGGTTACATTCCCGCGCTGGCCTGCGGGAAATGCCGCACTCCGGCCCGGTGCAGGCACTGCAGCGGGCCGCTCGCGCTGCCGGAAGCCCGGGGATCGGCGGCCGAAGCCGGGGCGGTCGCGCAGAGCCCCGCTTGTCGATGGTGCGGGATCACCGAGGCCGCGTTCCGTTGCACTACCTGTGGGTCGCGCGCGCTGCGCGCCGTGGTGATCGGTGCGGCGCGCACGGCGGAGGAACTGGGGCGCGCCTTCCCCGGCGTGCCGATCCGCGGTTCCGGCGGCGGCACGGTGCTCGACAGCGTGGAGCCGGGCCCCCAAGTGGTCGTCTCGACGGTCGGCGCCGAACCGGTGGTCCCCGGCGGTTACGGCGTCGCGCTCTTGCTCGACGGCTGGGCGCTGCTCGGCCGTGCCGACCTGCGGGCCGCCGAGGACGCGCTACGCCGCTGGATGGCGGCGGCCGCGCTGGTCCGTGCGCACGGCCAGGTCATCGTGATGGCCGAGCCCTCCATCCCCACCGTGCAGGCGCTGGTCCGATGGGATCCGGTGGGCGCGGCACGGGCCGAGGTGGCGGCACGGGCCGAGGTCGGGTTCCCGCCCGCGGTCCGCCTCGCCGCGATCGACGGCACCGCCGACACCATCGCCGAACTGCTCTCGGCGGCGGAACTGCCCGATGCCGTCGACCGGCTCGGACCGGTGCCGCTGCCGGACGGCGCCCGCAAGCCCTTCTCCTCCGGGGACTCGCCCGCCGAAGTCGAACGCCTGCTGCTGCGGGTCGAACGCCGCCACGGAGCGGCGCTCGCGCGGGCCTTGCGCGCCGCCCAAGCGGTGCGCAGTACGCACCGCTCCGACGCGCCTCTTCGCGTCCAGATCGATCCCGTCGATATCGGCTGACAGGCTGGGACCGGGTCAGGCGAAGGCCGCCCGATTGCGGATGGCCCAATCGGCGTAGTTCGTGGCCGGCCGCCCGAGCACGCGGGGAACATCGGGGCTGATCAGCTGTTCGGCGGGTGTCGGCTCGCCGAGAATGGCCAGCGTGTGCTCGACGACCGGCTCGGGCATGAAGCGGGCCATTGCTGAATAGGCCTGTGCGCGAGTCAGTTCCACGAATCGGAGCGGTTCGCCGAGCGCCGTGCCGAGCGCCTCGGACTGACCTCGCGGCGTGGCGAGTTCCGGACCGGTCAACGTGTAGACCTGTCCGGCGTGCCGGGAGTCGCGCAGCGCGGTCGCCGCCACCGCCGCGATGTCGGCCGGATCGATCGAGGGCAGCCCGACGTCACCGAACGGCGCGGCGACCATACGCTCCGACCGCACCGATTCCGCCCAGGCATAGGTGTTGGAGAAGAACCCGGCCGGTCGAAGGAAGGTCCATTTCAGCCCGGAGTCCCTGATCGCCTGCTCATAGGCGACGAGCCGGGCGTAACCCGCCGCGTCGGGCCGGGTCGCCACGCCTTGCGAAGACACGAAGACGACTCGCCGCACGCCCCCCGCGGCGGCGGTCTTCAACACCTGCTCGGGTTCCGGGCCCGCCACCAATTGCTCGCCGGTGATCAAGAGAAACAGTGTGTCCGCGCCCGCGAAGGCAGGGGAGAGGCTTTCCGGCTCGCCCAGATCCGCCCGAACCGATCGGACTCCCTGAGGTAGTGAGAGATCCGCATGCCGAGCGACGGCCGTCACCTCCTCGCCGGCTTCCGTCAGCAAGCGCACGAGGGGCGCGCCGATATTTCCGGTGGCTCCGGTGACCACGATCATCCGTACTCCTTAGTTAGTTAACTGACTTAGTAGAAGTTAGCCGGTCGAGGTCGTGCTGTCTACAGTTAGTTGTGTGACTGACTCAGGAACGGGGACCAGGGCGGGCAAGCGGGAACGGTTGATCGAAGCCGCCGTGCGGGTGTTCTACCAACAAGGCGTGGAGAAGACGACGATCGCCGACATCGCGCGGGCTGCGGACGTCCCGGTCGGCAACGTCTACTACTACTTCAAGACGAAAGACCAGCTCATCGAGGCGGCCATCGGCTCGCACGCGCGCATCCTCGAGGCGGTGATCGAGGCGAGCGACCAGCGGGAGATGCCCGCGGAGCGCCTGAAGGCGCTGATCGCGGGGTGGGTTGCCGATCGTGACCAGACCGTGCGTTACGGCTGCCCGTTCGGCACCTTGTCGTCGGAACTGGACAAGCGGGGTGACGGGCTGGATACCGCGGCGGCCGATGTGATGCGCGTCCTGGTGGACTGGGCCGAACGGCAGTTCGCCGCGATGGGGCGCGCCGACGCCAGGGAGCTGGCGGTCGCCTATGTCGCGGCGTATCAGGGAATCTCATTGCTCACCAACACCTTTCGCGATCCCGAGCTTATGGTCGCCGAAGGGGCGAGGCTGGCGCGCTGGATCGATTCGTTGGCGAGCTGACCTCCCGCTGAAGTTCGGGACGGGAACCGGCCCTTGCGCTCGATGCATTGCCGATATATCGTCGATAACATGAATCGAACACAAGAGCCTTGGGAGGCCGACATGGAACACCGAGAACATCCAGAATTCGGCCGGCGTGGTCGTGGACCACAGCCCGGTCACGAGGGCTTCGAACGCGGGCGGCGCTTCCGCCGAGGCGGACGGCACGGCTTCGGCCCCGAATTCGGGCCGGGCTTCGGTCCCGGTTTCGGACCCGGCTTCGGTCCGCACTTCGGTCGCGGACGCGGTCGCGGCGGCCGTGGCAGGCGCGGTGACGTACGGGCTGCTGTGCTGCTGCTGCTCACCGAGCGGCCCATGCACGGATACGAACTGATCCAGCAGATCCGGGAACGCAGCGACGACCTCTGGCGCCCGAGCCCGGGATCGATCTATCCGGCGCTGGCGCAGTTGGAGGACGAGGGCCTGGTCCTCATCGAGAAGGTGGCCGGACGCAAGACCGCGAAGCTCACCGACACCGGCACCGAGTACGTCGCGGCGCACCGGGACGAGTTGGGCGACCCGTGGGCGGACGTGCAGCAGGATGTCGGGGCGCAGGCGATCGATCTGCGCGGACTCGTCGGACAGCTGATGGGCGCGGTGGCGCAGGTCGCGGCGGCGGGCACACCGCAGCAGGCGGCACGCGCGGCGGAGCTGCTCACCGAGACCCGCAAGTCCCTTTACCGCATCCTCGCCGAGGACGAGACCCCCGATAAGTAGGGGAGGCGAAACACCCCGATAGCGCGGGCATTTCGAGCCGATCGGAGCGATCATTGTGATATGCGACAGCCGAATGGGTCGGGAGCTTGGGGTATTTCACACTTGCGTGGCGCTGTGCTGGCCTTCGTGGTCGCCGGCGCCACCGCGCTGGGTTCGGGCGTGGTCTCGGCCGAACCCGTCGGCTTCCGGCCGCCCGACGTGCCGAGCAACGCCGGGCCGCCGCAATCCGATCACCTAGCCGCCGCGTGGTACCAGAAGAGCCACCCGAACGCGGTCCCGAGCGGCACCAATGATTTCGCCTGTGTGCCCAGCGCCGCGCATCCCCATCCCGTGGTGCTCGCGCACGGGACCGACTCCTCCGCCTATTCCGACTGGTCGGGGATCGCGCCGCGGCTGACCGCCGCGGGATTCTGCGTATTCGCGCTGAACTACGGCGGCAAGCCAGGGGCGGAGAGCTACGGTACCGAAGATCTGGTGCTCAGCGCCTACCAGATCGGCGCGTTCGTCGATCAGGTGCTCGCGACGACCGGGGCGGGCAAGGTCGACCTGGTCGGCTTCTCCCAGGGCGCCAACGTGACCCGGTACTACGTCAACAAGCTGGGCGGTGCGCCCAAGGTCGACCAGTGGGTCGGCCTCGCCTCGCCGAGCTACGGCGGCGTGATGTACGGGCTGGTCCCGGTGGCGCAGGCGATCCCCGGCGCCTTGCAGGCATTCGCCGCGGTGACCTCGCTCGCCGCCGTTCAGCAGGCCGAGGGGTCGCCCATCATGCTCGACCTCAACGCGGGCGGCGACACGGTGCCCGGCGTGCGGTACGTGACCGTCGGCAGCCGCGTCGACGAGATGATCCAGCCGTTCGAGAACATCGCGCTGCGCGGGCCGGGGGCGCGCAACATCGCCCTGCAGGACCTGTGTCCCACCGACCTCACCGGGCACTTCCACATGGTGTACGACCCGTTCGTGCAGGAGTTGCTGCTCACCGTGCTCGATCCGGGCAGTCCGGCGCCGGTGTGCCGGGCGGTCCCGCTGGGCACGGGCATTCCCGAGGTGATCATCGCGGGCAATTCCTGAACGCAGCCGCTGTCTTGGGATGCGCGGTGCCGACCGCACGCCCCATCAACCGTTCAATCAATGATTGAACCGTTGATGGAAACGTGATTGACTGAGCGCGTGCCGAAACAGGTCTCCGATAACACGAACACCCGCGATCGTCTGCTGACGGCCGCCGAACGGCTGCTGCTCGAGGGGCGATACGACGCGGTGTCGGTGCGCGGGATCTGCGCCGAAGCCGGTGCGAACCCGGCGGCGGTGCACTACCACTTCGGATCGAAGGACGCCCTCGTCGCCGCACTGCTCGAGGAGCGGTTGGGGCCGGTGTGGGAGAGCAGGCTGTCCGCTGTCACCAGCGGGCGCGGCTCGCTCGCCGAGGTGGTCGACGCGGTGATCGAACCCTTCGTCGCGTTGTCCGCCGATCCGGTCGGCCGGTTGCACCTGCGACTGCTGGCGCAATTCGTTCTCGGCAGGCACGTGACCGAATGGCGTCAGCCCTGGTTCCTGCTCGATTCGTGGGTGGGCCTGTTGCCGGGGGTGAGCGAGCGCGAGAGCCGCCGTCGGTGGATGTTGGCGTTCGACCTCGTCATCATGCGGTTCGGCAGCGCGGAGCACCGAGAGATGTCGCAGGAGGCGGTGGCCACCCTCCGGGACTTCGTGGTGGCCGGCTTGACCGCGCCGACAGGAGAGAAACGATGAACGACGTATTCGCACCGGCTCCGCTCGGGCCGATCACCCTGCGCAATCGGGTGATCAAAGCCGCCACGTTCGAAGGCCGCACGCCGGATGCCCTGGTCACCGACGAGTTGATCGAATTCCATCGCGAGGTCGCCGCCGGTGGGGTCGGGATGACGACCGTGGCGTACTGCGCGGTCGCTCCTGGCGGCCGCACCGACCGGCACCAGATCTGGATGCGCCCGGACGCCGTGCCCGGACTGCGGAGGCTCACCGACGCGGTCCACGGGGCGGGCGCCGCGGTGAGTGCGCAAATCGGCCATGCCGGTCCGGTGGCCAACGCGGCCTCGAACCGGGCTCCGGCGCTCGCCCCGAGCCGGATGCTCAGCCCCCTCTCGATGCGCATGATGCAGACTCCCGACGAGAACGGGATCCGCGACCTGGTGGCCGCTCATGCCGACGCGGCGAAGCTGGCCGAACGGGCGGGTTTCGATGCGGTCGAGATCCACTTCGGGCACAACTACCTGGTGAGCTCTTTTCTGAGTCCCAAACTGAACCGCCGCAAAGACCGGTACGGCGGCGCCTTGGCCAATCGGGCGCGGTTGGCGCGGGAGATCGCCGCGGCGGTACGGCGAGCCGTGGGTGGCCGTCTGGCGGTGACCGCCAAGCTGAACATGGAGGACGGCGTGCGCGGCGGGCTCACGGTGCCCGAGTCGCTGCAGGTCGCCGCCTGGTTGGAGGCCGACGGCACAGTGGACGCGCTGGAACTGACGGCGGGCAGTTCACTGCTCAACCCGATGCTGCTGTTCCATGGCGACGCGCCGCGGCGGTCGTTCGCCGACGTTCTCCCGGTGCCGGCGCGATGGGGATTCCGCCTGGTGGGCAAGGCATTTCTGAAGGAGTACCCGTACCGGGAGGCGTATCTGCTCGAGCGGGCGCGGCACTTCCGGCGAGAACTGTCGATGCCGCTGATCCTGCTCGGCGGCATCACCGAGCTGGACACCATGCGGCTCGCGATGGCGGAAGGCTTCGAGTTCGTCGCCATGGGCCGTGCGCTGCTGCGGGAACCGGATCTGCTGCGTCGCATTCGATCCGATGCCTCCACCCGGTCGGCCTGCGTGCACTGCAATGAGTGCATGCCCACGATCTACACCTGTACCCGCTGCGTGTTCCGTCCTGATCAGCCGCGCGAACCCCTGGAGCTGACGTTGTCGGCGCCGGCGAACCGGCCTGACCGGCCCGTCGGCCCCTGAGCGCGGGAGCCTACGAGGCGTAGGCCGCGATCAGTGGTGGAACGCGCGGAGAAGCGCGCCGTCCCGGGCGAGAACGAAGCGGATCGCCTCGTGGTCCTCGGGGGTCAGACAGGCGCGGCGCTTCTTCCAGAAGGCCAGGCTCGCGGTCAATCCGGGGTCGTCGATGGCGTGCGTTCGGCAGTGCTGGGCCAACATCACCCGCAGGCGTGGGGAACTCGCCGGGTGTCCGGCGAGATCGATCAGGCTGGTCAGCGTCTGGCATGCGGACACGAAGTCGCGCGCCGCGGCGGTCGGGTTTTTCGTGGGCCTGCTCATGGTCCCCTGGTGGTTGTCGGATGGGTCCCGCGCATCGCGTCGCTGTCGAAAATGTCTGCGGCACAGAAGGTTCGGACGACAGCGGTGCGCGCTGTGCGCTCACGCTGACATGTGCCCGGCTCCGGTGCCAGCAGAGGAGCGCCGGATCGAGCGCGCGATCGGACTTTTCTATCGGCGCCCGAGGTTCAGAACGACGTCAGACCGGCGACGAGCATCATCGTCATCGCGATGTCCATGGTCAGGTGCGGGAAGACCGTGACAACGCGGCGGCGGGTGGTCGATTCGACGCCGCCGGGCGGGCGGACCACGGCGGCCGCCGCGACCACCGCGTCCAAGAGGAAGACACCGGCAAGAAACCAGCCGAGCACTGGGTACGGCGAATCCACCGGGTGGCCGGTGGCCGCGTGGTGTGCGTGCCCAGTGGATGCGGCGGCAGATCCGAGCGTCGCGTAGACCATCGCGAGCGCGGCGACACAGTGATACCCGGCGGCGCCGATCCGGTCACCGCGATCGCTCGAACGGCCGCGCGTTTCCGCGATCAGCCACACCGCCGACGCGATCGCGAGGGCGCCGAAGAGCTGACGCCACCGGGTGGCCGAGAGCGATCCGCTCCACTCGCTCGCCATCACGGTCATGGCGGCGAGCATGATCAGGTGGAAGAGTTCCGAGCTTCGGCCCCCATAACGGTCGAGTCGCCCTGCTGCGGGGCGCGAACCGAGCAGGCCGACGGCCGCGACAACCGCGCCACCGACGCACAGCATGATCAGCGCCCAGTTCGCCGCGGCCGGCAAGCTCGCGTGGTGCACGCGCGACCTATGCCGGGCTGACGCGCACGTCGCGCCGCCCACCCAGATCGACCTCGATGACCCCCTCGCCGTTTTCGTCGGCGAGGAGCATCGGTTCGGTCGCGCCGGTGACGCGGTAGCCGCGGTGCGGGATCAACCGCTGCAGGGCCAGCCGCACCCGCCCGGCTTCGCTGCCCGGTCGCAGCACCAGCTCGAGTGCGCTGCCGTCGGTCACCGCCTTGGCGACCAAGACATCCGGATACGGCGCTCGGGCGAGGATCGGGCCGGTCCGCCACTCCTGCGGCACCGTGCCGAGAATGAGGTCCCGCAGTCCGTCGGGCCGGTTGAACCGGGCGAGCGCGTGGTGGGCGTTGGTCACCGTGGAGACTCCGGCGAAGCGCCGGGCGCCGTTGCGTTCCTCGACCCGATACCGGTCGTGCATGGAGCGGACCAGCGCCGCCGCGAGATCGGTCTCGCCCATCTCCGCGGCGGCGGTGGCCACGAAGATCCGCGTCATCCCGTCACCGTTGACCACGTTGTAGTTGCCCAGGTCGACGCGTGTGCGCGAACTGCCGCGCAGGCGCACATCGCGCCCGTCGAAGTCGACGAAACGATCCCGCAGGGTGGTCCACGTGCCGCGCGCGAGATCGGGCATCATCGCGTTGAGCCAGGCTACCATCCCCGCGTCGTAGCCGAGCACCGGCCTGCTGATGGTGATCGACGGGCCGAGCCTGCCCGGGATGAAGCGGCCGTTGCGCAGACGCCACCCGTCGTGCAGGTAGCTGTGCCGGATCCGGTCGACCAGATCGCCGGTGAGCGCGGTGCCGTGCAGGCGGTCGTGCATCACCAAGGTGTTGTAGGCGAAGACATTGCAGATCGGATAGATCAGGTGGGGTTCGCAAGCGTACTGCGGACAGTTCTTGCGGGCGAGCATGTTTCGGCGGAGCGCGCGGCTGAGGCGGGCGAAGTCGTACTCGTGTACCCGGTCCTGGCTCCACCGCAGCGTCAACGAGCCCGGCCGGTCGAAGCTCGGATCGGCGTTGAGTGTTTCGTAGAGACCGATCATGACGCCGAAATAGCCGGTGTACATGACATTCGCGTGCCGCATCGGATCGGTTTCCCTGCGGGCGTAGCCGATCAGGCTCTCGGTGGCCCAGTATCCCCACACCCGCTTGTCGCACATCTTGAGGATGGCATTGCGCTGCGCTTCGGCGAGGTACCCGGTGAAGGCGGGCGTCCTCGTGTACTGCGCCATCGCGAGGGCGTAGGCGACGAAGTTCAGCTGGTATCGCAGTGCGCTGCCCCCGATCTGCTCGATGCGGTCGAAACCGTCGAACCGGTCGAGCGGTTGCAGGGCGAGGTCGAGGACGAAGCGTTGGGACGCCAGATCGTCCTCGTTCGACTCGGTGACCGGGGGCCGGGTGCGTGCTGCCGGTGCGCTGGTCATGCCGCCACCTCGTGCCGGTCCGCGCGGGATGCCGGGACCGCCGCAGGCCCGGGGCGGTATGCGGTGGGCGGGAATTCGACGGGGTGCTCGGGTCGGCCCCGCAGCCGATGCCGGATCCGGAGCACGCCGGCGACGAGGTAACCGGCAAGGAGGCAGCACGGCATCGGACTACTCGCTTCCGCAAGCCACGGACGTTGTGGCAATGAGATGATTTGAGACTTATTTTATCAACCTCGCTGCTCCGAGGGAAGGGCGTGCGGCGGTGACTGCGGCGAATCAGGCTGCGTGGCAGCGGAATCGGGCGCTAAACGTGCACGTCTGCGTGAGGAGGATGACAGCACGACACGATGAAATGTCGATAAGGTTTCCATCGCAACATCTCATCGACTCAGAGCGGGAGAAGATCAGTGAGCAATGCATACGGTCGGAAGACGATCAGGACGGCGGTGGGAGTGACCAGCGCGGTTCTCTGCACGGTGCTGGCGACGACGGTGTCCGCGGCCGATCCGAACATTCAGGTCCCGGGCGTCGACGACGGGTTACCCAACTGCGCGGTGCTGAACATCAACGCGTTCGCCGGATACATCGGCACCGGCGAGCCGCGCCCGACCAGGGCGATGGACGAGAACTTCGCGACCGCACCGGTGGGGGACTGGTGCAACACGAATGTCGGTTATTCGTCCACCGGCTACGGCCCTGAGGGCGTGACCTTCGTCAACCCGCCGACGCGTGATGGCCTGTTCCCCTACAACAACTCCGAGGTCCTCGCCAAGCCGGTGTTCGAGCCCGGTCAGACGATGACCATCGACATCAAGGGCGCGCCCGACCTGACGACCCACAACGGCACCGCGGGCTGGGGCGTGTCGAACCGCTCCATCGATCCGCTCGGACTCGAGATCGCCTGGTTCATGTACAACGGCTCGCACGGATTCCTCGGCGACGCAAGCGAACTCACCCGGCCCATCTTCAACGTCCTCGGTCAGGACCTTCCCCGCGGCTTCTTCCTGATGGTCAAACGGGGCGGTGAGTTGGTACCGCAGATCACGCCGCTCGACCCGGCGCTGCTGTCGCAGGATCACTCCTACGCCGTGCGTCTCACCGAGCAACGCGTGGAATTCTTCATCGATGGCGCGCCGGTCGGAGCGTTCGGCAGCCCGCCGCACGGCAAGGGCGTCAACATCCTGCAGAAGCCGGTGCCGCTGCTCGGCCAAGCCTGGCTCGATGGCAGCTACTGGTTCCCGCTGCCGATTCCGGAGTACAACGATCGCGAGCAGCGACTCACGATGACCCGGTATCGGCAGGGTCCGAGCGAGAGCACCCCGCTGCGCTGAGCCCCCTGGATCGATCTTTCGCGCCGCGGGCGGTTCGAGGCCGGTGTCCCGGGTATGCGCGAGATGTCAGCTTGTTCCGAAATTTAGGAGGTTGTTGTGGCTGAACATGGAAGCGGTGCCCGGGAAGGCGTCGAAGGCGTCGTCGAAGACGCCAAGGGCAAGGTGAAGGAAGCGGCCGGTACCCTCACCGGTCACGAGAATCTGAAGGACGAAGGTCGCGCGCAGCAGGACAAGGCGGAATCGCAGCGCGAAGCGGCCGGTAAGGAAGCCGCGGCCGAGAAGGCCAGGGCCGAGGCGGACGTGGACGAGGCTCGTCAGTCCGCACACCAGCACGGGCGGTAACCCCCGCCCGGACCGCCGACACCGCCGCCGCCAGCCGAGCTGACGGCGGCGGATCGCGTTGTGGAGCGGTTGCCCCGGCCCGAAGGGGTGGTGCTGGCTCGTCACCATCGCGGACCGATCGGCCTGCGATGAGGGTGACCCACACGGAAGCCGCGTGCTGGATGCTGGACGAGCGAGAAGCCGAGCCCGGTCAGTCCCGGGACGCCCGGCGAGCGGCGCTCACCGCGCGCTTGGCGATGGCCCACCGGTGCACCTCGGAAGGGCCGTCGTAGATGCGGAACGGCCGCACTTCCCGAGAAAGGCGCGCCAGCGGGAGATCGTCGGAGACGCCGAGTCCGCCACACAGCTGAATGCTGCGGTCGACGATGCGGAAGATGGCCTCGGCGGCGAATGTCTTCGCGATGGAGGTGGCGTTGCTCGCGTGCTCCCCGTTGTCCAGTTCCCAGCAGGCACGCACCAGCAGCGCCCGGGTGGCGGCGATATCGATCTCGTTGTCGGCGATCATCTGCTGCGCCATGCCGAGATCGCCGATGCGCGCGCCGAAGCCTTCGCGCTGAGCGACCCGCTCGACAGCGATGTCGTGCCCGCGCCGCGCCGCGCCCAGCCACCGCATCACGTGCGTCATCCGTGCGGGGCCCAGCCGGACCTGGGCGTATTCGAAGCCGCGATCCACGGCGCCGAGCACCGCTTCGTCGGGGACGAACATGTCCTCGAAGAAGACCTCGCAGTGGCCGCCGATCATGGCCCGGTCCAGGGTGGTGATGTGCCTGCCCACGCGCAGGCCGGGGGTGTCGGCCGGGGTCAGGAACATGGTCGCGCCGCCGCGCTGCCCCGGTTCGCCGGAGGTGCGGGCCATCACGATGAAGAAGCCAGCGCCGTCGGCGCCGGTGATGAAGTGCTTGAGGCCGTTGATCCGCCAGCCGCCGTCGACCCTGGCGGCGCGGGTGGTCAGCGCCGCGGGGTCGGAGCCTGCCCCGGGCGCGGGCTCGGTCATCGCGAAGGCGGAACGTACTTCGCCGCGGGCGAGCGGCTCCAGGTAGCGGGACTTCTGTTCGGGGTCGGCGATGTGGGCGAGCATGTGGACGTTGCCCTCGTCGGGCGCCGCGATATTCAGCGCCGTCGGTCCGAACAGCGAGTAGCCCGCCTCCTCGAACACCGGCGCGCGATCCGACATCGACAGTCCGTGACCGCCGTACTCCACCGGCGCGTGCGGCGCGAAGACTCCGGCTTCGCGCGCCTGCTTGTTCAGCGCGACGCGCAGTCCGTCGCCGCCCGCGGCGGTGATGTCACCGTGGTGTTCGTCCTCGATCGGCAGCACCGTCTCCCGCACGAACGCACGGGTGCGGTCGGTCAGCGCCCGGACTTCCTCGGAATAGGTCAGATCGATCGGCATCGCGCATTCCTCCTCGACGTTCGGAGCGCGGCCATATGACCGAACGATCGCTCCATCTGAACACTGTCCCACCGCGCGGAGACAGTGTCAAAGTTCGACGTGACGACCACAATTCTCCTGCTACTTGTCACGCCTGTTCAGCTATTCTGAACATTATGCGAAATGAGGCGGAGGACGCCGCACCGCACACGTCGATTCGCCGCGCGCGCCGCGCGGCGGGCCTGTCGCTGCGAGAAGTCGCCCGCAGACTCCAAGTGAGCCCCGCGACGCTCAGCGCCGTGGAGACGGGGAAGACCGGAATCTCGATCGCCCGGCTCACGCGCCTGGCCGACGTGCTCGGTGTGCCCGTCACCCAGTTGCTCGGCGCTACGCC
This sequence comes from Nocardia barduliensis, assembly GCF_013315795.1. Lineage (GTDB taxonomy): Bacteria > Actinomycetota > Actinomycetes > Mycobacteriales > Mycobacteriaceae > Nocardia > Nocardia barduliensis. The sequence goes on along the minus strand of NZ_JABLTE010000025.1, from coordinate 61,579 downwards.
CGCCGCGGCCCGCCCGATCGCCGCCCCGGCCGAACCGGTTTCCACCGCGCACGGCCCCTGGCGAGAATTCGCGCCGTTGGAACTCGACCCGGTGCTGTCCGCCGCCCTCGCCTCGTTCGTCGAGATCGGCTACCACGGGACGACTGTGCGCGCCCTCGCCCGGCGGGCGGGCACCAGCGTCCCCGGTCTTTACCACCACTACCGGGACAAGCACGACCTGCTGGTCCGCATCCTCGACCTGACCATGGACGAACTGCACTGGCGAGTGCGGGCGGCGCGCGCCGAGGGCCGCGACAGCATCCACCGGGTGCGCCTGATCGTCGAAGCCCTGGCCCTGTTCCACACCCACCGGCGCGAGCTCGGCTTCATCGGCGCCAGCGAGATGCGCAGCCTCTCGCCGGGTGAACGTGCCCGGATCGCTCGCTCTCGCCGCGATATCCAGGCCATCCTCGACGACGCGATCGCGCGGGCCCGTGCCGAGGGCCGAATCGCCACCCGCGACACCCGCGCCGCGGGGCGTGCCATCGCCACCATGTGCACCGCCATCCCGCAATGGTTCCGCGAGTCGGGCCCCGCGACACCGGAGGAAGTGGCCGCCCAGTACGGCCATTTCGCGCTGGGCGTGCTCGGAGTGGATCCGGCGGATGAGCGCGCGCAGTACACCTAGGTGGTGATCGGCTCCACCTTGGGGAACCGACCCCCACTCTCGGGGGCCTGCTGCCGGTGGCCGACAAGGCGGAAAGTTGAACACGTCACCGCCAGCGAACCGGAGCCGCTCATGTCGATCCGCACCACCATCCCCCCCGTGGCGGAACGGCGTGTCACGGTCTCGACCGCGGACGGCGTCGCTCTCGCGGTTCGCGAGTACGGTCCGCGCGACGCCGACCGCACCGTCGTCCTCTTGCACGGCCATTGCCTGCGCAGCGAGTCCTGGACCTACGTTCGCGACGCGCTGCTGCGCCGATACCCCGGCGCCCGGGTGGTCTGCTACGACCACCGCGGCCATGGTGACTCGGCGGTGGCGTCCCGGAAGACCCACAACCTCGAGCAGCTCGGGCGCGACCTGCGCGACGTGCTCGACGCGGTCGCCCCCACCGGACCGGTCGTGCTCGTCGGCCACTCGATGGGCGGCATGACCGTGCTGACCTACGCCGCCCAGCACCCACACGAGATCGGCACTCGCGTCACGGGCGTCGCGCTCCTGGCGACCGCCGCGAGCGGGCTCGCCGACGCGGGCTTCGGCCGGCTCCTGCGCAACCCGGTCGTCTCCGCGTTCCAGGCGGCCGTCCGCCGGGCCCCTGGCCTGATGCACCACGCGAAACTTCTGGCCTGCAAACTCTTCGCCCCCGTCATCCGCACCGCCGAATTCGGCGATCGCAAGGTCAGCCCGCGAGTGCTGGCGCTGGCCAACGCGATGCGCAACGAGACGCCGATCGTCACGATGGCGAGCTTCCTCAGCGAATTCATGGTCTACGACCGGACCGACGCGCTCGCGGTTCTCTCGCGGATTCCCACGCTGGTGCTGTGTGGCTCCGGCGACCTGATGACGCCGCCGTCGCATTCCATCGCGATGGCCGCGGCCGTCGAGTACTCCGACTTCGTGCTGGTCGAGGGCGCCGGGCACTCGGTGATTCTCGAGCAGCCCGGCCGGGTGGCCGACGCCATCGCCCGCCTGATGACGCGAGCGGCGGATACCGGCCGAGTCACGGCCGCTCCCCTCACGCTCGTCGCCTAGCTCCCGCGAACGCGGCCGGTCACACGTAGCGTTCGCGGAGTTTGCCCTTCACCAGCTTGCCGGTGGGGGTGCGCGGCAGGTCGTCGGCGAAGTCGAAACTCCGGGGCACCTTGTAGTGCGCGATGCGGTCGCGTAGATAGTCGCGCAGTTCCGCGGCGAGCGCGGGGCCGGCATCGGCGCCCGGCGCCGCTTGGACGACGGCCTTGACGGATTCACCCATCTCCGCGTCGGGCACGCCGATCACGGCCACGTCCAGCACCTTCGGATGCAGGGCGAGCGCGTCCTCGACCTCCTGCGGATAGATGTTGACGCCCCCGGAGATGATCATGAACGCTTTGCGGTCGGTGAGGAACAGATAGCTCTCCTCGTCGACGTAGCCGATGTCGCCGGTGGTGGTCCATGTCGGACGGTGGGGGTGGACCGCCTCGGCCGTCTTCGCGGGATCGTTGTGATAGGCGAAGGGAACCTCGTCGCGTTCGAAGTAGACGGTGCCGACCTCGCCGACGGGAAGTTCCGCACCGTCGTCGCCGCACACCCGGATCGTCCCCAGACCGGCCTTGCCGACCGAGCCCGGCTTGCGCAGCCACTGGTCGCTGTCGATGAAGGTCGCGCCGTTGGCCTCGGTCGAGGCGTAGTACTCGTGCAGGATCGGGCCCCACCAGTCGATCATCGCCCGTTTCACGTCGACGGGGCACGGGGCGGCGGCGTGTACGGCGACCCGCAGGCTGGACACGTCGTAGCGGGCGCGCACGGCCTCGTCGAGTTTCAGCATCCGGACGAACATGGTCGGCACCCACTGGCTGTGGGTGACGCGGTAGCGCTCGATCGCGGCCAATGCCTGCTCGGCGTCGAATTTCTCCATCACCACGAGCGTGCCGCCGAGCGCGTGGACCACGCCGCCGAAGCGCAGCGGTGCGGCGTGATAGAGCGGGGCGGGAGACAGGTAGACGGTCTCGGGGCCGAATCCGTAGAGCGGACCGAAGATCGCGGTGTAGGTGTCGCCGGGTGCGTCGCCCACCTGCCGGTCCGGCAGCGGCTGCTTGATGCCCTTGGGACGTCCGGTGGTACCGGAGGAATAGAGCATGTCCGCGCCGCGCGGCTGGTCCGGCAGCGGTTCGGGGGAGGCGGCCGCCCGGGCGTCCTCGTAGGACTTGTATCCCGGTACGTGGCCGCCGAAGGCCAGCCGGATCTCGACCGCCGGGGTCTGCGCGACGATCTGCTCGGCGGCATCGGCGAGACCGGCCGACACGATCAGTGCCCGCGCTCCGCAATCGTTCACGATGTAGCTGATCTCGCTCGGCGACAGATGCCGGTTCACCGCGGTGATGTAAAGCCCAGTTCGCAGTGCTGCCCAATAGACCTCGTAGATCTTCGGGTCGTTTCCGGACAGCAGGGCGACGTGATCGCCCTTGCGGAGCCCCGCGTCGTACAGGTGCCGGGCGAGCCGAACCGAGTTCTCCTCGAGTTCTCGGTAGGTCAGCACTTCGCCGCTCTCGGCGAGAACAACCGCGGGTTTTTCGGGGAATCGGTCGACGTGTGCGCCGGGGTACATGCGGCTCCTCGGTGGAACGGAGCGGTCGACGTTCGATCGCCCGGCCTGCACGGGGCTCCGGATCCACGGCCGCGCCGGCATCCCTGATCTCCCGTCGAGCGGTTGCTCTGCCACCGTACGATAACTGAAAGTAAACGGCGGTTCTGGTCTATTCGAGAGAATTCATGGTGCGTGCCGCGGCCGTCACCGCACCACCTGGCCGGACGGCCACACGAAGAGTCGCCGCCCGGGATTGAGACAGGTCAGCGCGGGTAGTTCGATCCGACGACCAAGGAGGGCTGCCATGCCGCACGAGCAAGACACCGACGACGAGAAGGACAGGAAGCGGCCGAAGGGCGTCGCACCGGGCCCGACCGATCAGGGCCGCAACGGTGGTATGGCGACTCGGGAGGTCGCGCCGGAGGTCGCCGCCCCGGATGACGACGAGCAGGAACCGCGCCGATGAGTTCGTCGGCCGCGTGTCGTCTTATCCGTTATGACTACACCCACAATCGGAAGTCTGTTGTTGTCCAGCACCGATCCGGCCCGCCTGCGTGATTGGTACGCGGCGGCCTTCGCACCGAAGGTCGACCGTACGCCCGGCGAGCCCGCCTACGATGTCCTGGACTTCGGCGGTTTCTACCTGATGATCGACAGCCGCGACGATGTCGGGCCGGCGAACCCCGAACCGGGCCGGGTGATCCTGAACGTCGAAGTGGACGACGCCCGGGCGGTGGCGGGTCGCATCGATGACCTCGGCGGGAAATGGCTCGCCGAACTCGACGATCGCGACGGCAGCCTGTTCGCCACCGCGATCGACCCGGATGGCAATTACGTGCAACTCGTGCAGCTGAGCCCGCAGCACCGGGCCGAGATGACCGACAGGGGCTAGTGATGCTCACCGACAGCAACGCGTTCAGTGGATTCTCGGTGGACGACATCGGCGCGGCCGAGAAGTTCTACGCCGAGACGCTGGGGATACGGGTCGCCGAGGAGAACGGGATGCTCCAGCTCCACCTCGGCGGTGGGGCCACGGTCCTGGTGTACCCGAAACCGGACCACACGCCCGCGACCTTCACCGTGCTGAACTTCCCGGTCCCCGATATCGAGGCGGCCGTCGACGAACTCACCCGCCGCGGCGTGCGCTTCGAACGCTACGAATTCGCCGAGCAGGACGAGAAAGGCATTCACCGCGGTGGCGGTCCCTTGATCGCCTGGTTCACCGACCCCGCGGGCAACGTCCTGTCCGTCCTGCAGCAGTAGCGCTCGGACCGAGGTACGCGGTATCTCGGCGGGCGGATCGGCCCGGCGGGTCGGCGTCGCTTCCCGTGCGACGCCGCCCGCCGGGGCCGATCAGGCGCCGCGGCCGGTGCGCTGCTGGAGTTCGTCGATCAGCTGCGACGCTTCCGCCTTGGTCAGCTTCTCTGGCACCTCAGCACCCGCCTCCTGGGCCAGGGTGTGCAGGTAGGACTCCTGTGGGCCGGTCATCGGCTCGTCGCCGGTGGTCCACTGATCCGGATCCTTCTCCGGTTTCGGCTGCACCATCGCCACTCCTCCCGCTCGACAGAACAAGTGTTCGACTCCCGGCTACCCGGATCGTGGCTGTTCAATCCCCGGTGGGGTCGAGCTGGTCAGCGCTGTCAGGGCGCATCCAAGACACTTGCCGGAACCCCGTAGGGCAGAAACCGCACCCGGCGGCGATCGTCGGTGTTGTCGCGATGCGCGCGCAACGCCTCCAGCTCGCTGGGAAAGACCTGGTCGACCCTGGCCTCGCCGGTGTCATCGATGGTGTAGATCGCCCACACCCCACTGCCGGTCTCACCGGTGGTCTCGCCCTCGGGTTTCGGTGGGCGTTGCGGTTGCGGCTGGACGAACTGACCGAACAGCGACGCCAGTGAACCGACGCCCGCGTGATCTATGCGATCCAGGTAGACGCCTGCTTTCCCGAGCAAATCGCGGAGTTCGGTTCCCGCCCCGCGCAGTGCGCGTTCGAAATCCTCCGGATCTATGCCGAAAGGCCCGTTGGTTGACATCGCATGTGCTCCTGGGGACGAGTTGGGCGCTACGTCCTCAGTGTGCTCGCGAAACGCCGAGTTCGCCACGCCGACCTCGCCGCCGCTGTGGCGCCGGGTTCCCTCCCTGACGTGTGCCGCGCGGCGGTGAAGGGGTGGACCGCTCCGGCCGATGATGCGCAGGTCGATGTCCTCGGTCACCAGCCTCGTCCCGGTCCAGGCGCCCGGTCCGCGGCCCCAGCCGCACCGAACAGGGCCGGCGGCCGTACCTCCGACGGCTCGGGGCTGGTGAGCCGATCCACGCCGGTGTGTCTCCGCGCAGGAAGTCGACGAGGGATTCGATCGGGATAGTGGCGCGCGTCCGGATCGGCGCCGAGGCAATGGTCCGCTGTCGCACTTGCGGTCGCGCCCCCTCGAATAAAGCACCGTGGCAAATGGATTGGCTGCGAGCACGGCGGGTATGTCGAGCGCGAACGCACGCTCATTCGTGAGCAGCTGGACTGGATGAAAGGAACAACGCAATGCTCGGACTCGGAATACTCGGCTGGATCATCATCGGTGGATTGGCGGGTTGGATCGCCAGCAAGATCATGAAAACCGATGCCCAGCAGGGCATTTTGCTCAACATCGTCGTCGGCGTCATCGGTGGGTTGCTCGGCGGGTTCCTGCTGAAGCTGCTGGGGGTGGATGTCGAAGGCGGAGGACTGTGGTTCAGCTTCTTCACCTGCCTGGGCGGCGCGGTGGTCCTGCTGTTCCTGGTCGGGCTGGTGACCGGGCGACGCGGCGCATTGCGCTGATCTCCCGTGCGCGCCCGGGGTAGCCGCACAAGGGTGACGGCTACCCCGGGCGACTGCGTTCCCGCCGCTGCCGATCCATCCCGGGCTGTGCCGGTCCTCTTTTCTGGTGGGTATCCAGGTGGACCGGGGCGACTCGGATCAGCCGGCTCCCTCGCCACGGCGCGGTAGGGGTTTTCCCGCGCTATCACCAGGGTTGGCAATTGACAATGTCTTTCAGCGCACTTACGGTGGCCCACCTGACATTCGGCTGAAACAGGTTGTGCGCGAACAGGAGCCATGCATGCCGGTACCCGGTTTGACGCGCAGATCGTTTTTGCGCGCGGCGGGTTCCGGCGCGGCGGCCCTCTCCGCCGCGGCCTGTACCGGATTCTCGACCAGCGGCGACGGCGGAATGATTTTCCTGTCCACGCAGTTCCGGCCCGCCGACGAGGCCGAGCGGTTCCGCGGTCTGCTCGCCGATGCCGCACCCGGCGTCGGCTACGTGACCATCGAGGAGAGCCCGTTCGCGAGCCAGGTGCGTAGCCAAGTCCATGCGGGCGCGACGCAGATCGGCCTGCTGGGCGGCCTGCACGGCGACATCGCGCCGCTCGCCGACGGCTATCTGCAAGACCTCAGCGGCTTCCTCGCCGACCTCGGCGCCCGCGGCTGGCCGGCCGACTACCTGGAGCTGGCCAGGGTGGGCACCGACCGCACGTGGTACATCCCGTGGGCGACAGCGAGTTATGTCCTCGCCGCTCACGCGGATGCGCTCGAGCACCTGCCCTCGGGCGCCGATGCCGCGTCGCTGTCCTATGACCAGTTCCTCGACTGGGCCATCGCCGCGCGCCGCGCCAATGGCAATCGCCCTGTGCTCGGCCTGCCCGCGGGCCCCAAGGGCCTGCTGCACCGGTTCGTCCAAGGGTTCCTGCTGCCTTCCTTCACCGGCGGGCAGATCACCACCTTCCGCTCGAACGAGGCCGTGACGGCATGGCGGTATCTGCGTGAGCTGTGGGCGAATTGCGCCCCGGCGAGCACGAACTTCGACTTCATGCAGGAGTCGTTGGACAGCGGCGAGGTGCGTCTGGCGTGGGACCACGTCGTGCGCCTCGTGCACGCCCCCGAGCGCGATCCGCACGATTGGCGGATGCTGCCCGCGCCCCGGGGTGCGCACGGCCTCGGCTACATGGCCGTGATCGCCGGACTCGCGATTCCCGCGGGCAGCTCGGACCCCGATCTGGCGCGGCGGACGATCGACACGCTCACCCGCCCGGAAACACAACTGCGACTGCTCCGTTCCAATGGCTTCTTCCCGGCCGTCGGCACGGCGATCCCGGGCGACCTGCCACCGGCCATCCAGCTCGAGGCCGACGCGGTGCGCAGGCAGCAGGAGGCGCCCGGTGCCATTCTGTCGTTGCCGCCGGTGGGTCTGGGCCAGCGCGAAGGCGAGGTGAGCAAGGTTTTCAAGGACAGCTTCCGCTCGATCGTGCTGGACGGGGCCGATATCCGCGCCACGCTGGACCGGCAGGCTCGGGTCCTGCAAAGCATCCTCGACGACGTGCGGGCGCCGTGCTGGGCTCCCGATCCCGCCGCCGACCTGTGCCGGGTGGGCTAGCCGTGATGTCCCGACCGCGCTCGCCGTGGATGCTGCTGCTGCCCTCGATCGTCCTGATGACGGCGCTGTTCGGCTGGCCGCTCGTGCAGGGCGTGCTGGAGGCGTTCCGTGGCGACCACGGCTTCACCCTCGCCAACTGGGAGCGCTTGTTCGCCGATCCCTATGTCCGGACCGCGCTGCGCAACACCCTCCTGCTGATCGTGATCGTGGTGCCGGTCCAACTCGCGCTCGCCGTCGGCATGGCGCTGCTCATGCAGGCGCGGCCGCGGTTCGCCGGCGGCCACTTCTACCTGTGGTGCCTGCCGCTGGCGATCTCCGAGCTGGCCGCGGGCCTGGTCTGGCTGTCCATCTTCGACAATCGCGGCTACCTGAACTCACTGCTGGTCGGCATCGGGGTCTCGGACGACGGAGTGCAGTGGCTCAGCTACCAGAACGCGGGCACCATGCTGCTCGCCGTGGTGGTCGCCGAGATCTGGCGCGCGACGTCCCTGGTGTTCGTGATCGTGGTGGCGGGCGTGCAGATGATCCCGCGGGACTACGACGAGGCCGCGCAGGTGTTCGGCGCGAATCTGTGGCAGCGGCTACGGCACGTGACGCTGCCGCTACTCGGGCCGAGCCTTCAGGTGGCGCTGATCCTGCGGACCATCCTCGCGCTGCAGGCGTTCGCCGTGGCACAGGCTCTGACCGGCCGGGACTTTCCCCTGCTGGTGGGTGAGACCTACGAGTGGTACGCGAATCTGCAGAATCCTGCGGTCGCCAGCGCTGTCTCGCTGATCGTGCTGGCGATCTCGCTCGCCACCGCGGTGTTCTACCTGCGGGCGGTCCGGCAGCCGGAGCAGGCGCGATGAGCCCCGGCAGCGCCGTGCGGCCACTGCCACCCATCGATCGCGCACCCTTGCGCAGGCGCCGCCGACGCGCGGTGTCGGTGCAGGTGGCCTGCTCGGCCGTGAGCCTGTTCATGGCGTTGCCGATCGTGCTCATCGGCTTGGCCGCGGTGTCCTCCCGCGAGGCGCTCAACGAATTCCCGAAGCGGCTGATCCCGAGAGATTTCTCCACCGAGACGCTGGTGTCGTTCTTCCGTGCCACGGGAACCGTCGAGGCACTGGGCAATTCGGTGCTGGTCGGCCTCTACACGGTGTTCTGGTCCTTGGTGATCGGCGCGCCCGCGGGATATGCGCTGGCGCGCCACGCCTTTCGCGGCAAAGACACCTACCAGGTCTTCATCCTGTTCGTGCGCGCGTTGCCGATCGTGGTGCTCTCGGTGCCTCTGGCCACGATGTTCCTGCGCTTCGAGATGTACGACACGGTGCTGGCCGTGACGCTGGTGCACACAACGCTCGCGTTGCCGACCACCGTGCTCATCACGGCGAGCATCTTCGTCGCGGTGCCCAGCGATCTGGAGGAGGCGGCGCAGGTGTTCGGATGCAGCCGCTGGCAGGCCGCGCGCCGGATCGTGGTGCCGCTCGCGCTTCCGGGGCTGGCCGCCTCGTCGATCTTCACGTTCGTCCTGTCGTGGAACGAGATCCTCGGCGCGACGATCGTGACACTGGGGCACCGCACGCTGCCCGCTCAGGTGCTCACGGCATTGGACGAGGCGTCGACCGCGTACCGCTTCGCCGGCGGTTTCGCGTTGATCATCCCGGCGCTGGTGTTCATCTTCGTCATGCGGCGCTACCTGGTGAACATGTGGGGTACGACGCTGCGATGACAGGGGTTCGCTGATGGCTGAAGTGGTTGTCCGGGATCTGGCGAAGACCTATCCCGGCGGCACGGCGCGTGCCACCGACGAGATCTCGCTGGAGATCTCCGACGGCGAGTTCATGGTGCTGCTCGGGCCGTCCGGCTGTGGCAAGACCACCTTGCTGCGCATGATCGCCGGGTTGGAGCTGCCGGACTCGGGACAGATCGTGATCGGCGGCAAAGACGTCACCTATCTCGAGCCGCGGCGGCGCAATCTGTCGATGGTGTTCCAGTCCTACGCCGTGTTCCCGAACAAGAAGGTCGCCGACAACATCGGCTTCGGCCTCCGCGTGCACGGCGTGCCGGCCGACGAGATCCGTCGCAAAGTCGCCTGGGCCGCGGAACTGTTGCAGCTGACCCCGTACCTGGACCGGTACCCGGCGCGGCTGTCGGGCGGGCAGCGCCAGCGCGTCGCGGTGGCGCGGGCGATCGTGATGGACGCCGACGTGCTGCTCATGGACGAGCCGCTGTCCAACCTGGACGCGCTGCTGCGGCTGTCGTTCCGGGCCGAGCTGAAAAGACTCGTCGCGGAACTGGGCACCACCACGATCTACGTCACCCACGACCAGGTCGAGGCGTTGTCGCTGGGCAATCGCGTCGCCGTGATGCGTGACGGGGCGATCGTCCAGTGCGGCCCGCCCACCGAGGTCTACGACGATCCGGCGACGGAATTCGTCGGCGGCTTCCTCGGCAGCCCGCCGATGAACTTCCTCACCGGCACAGTCCGCGCGTCGGAGGCGGGGTTGCGCATCGACCTCGGTGGGCAATCGCTCGACGTTCCCGCCGCGCTGTCGTCGTTCGAAGGCGAGACGCTGCGGCTCGGGATCCGCCCCGAGGCCATCGTGGTGACCGGCGAACCGGCGACCACGACGGTGCGGGGCGAACTCGAAGTGCTCGAGCCACTCGGCTCCTCGACCCTGCTCACCATCCGTGTCAGCGGGCAGTCGGTGAAAGTCCAAGCGCCACCCGGCTTCCGCGCCGACGAGGGCGGCCCCGCGAGTCTGTACCTGCCGCCCGAGGCATGCCGCTGGTACGACCCGGAGACCGGATTGCTCTTGCCGGTCAAGTGATCACCGGACTTCCTCGGCGGCGGCCTGGTTCGGTCTGCGCCCGGCACCGGCGACCGACTCTTCGGTGGTCAGGCCGGAACCCGGTCCGCGGCGAGGAAATCGTCGACGAAGCCCAGCGCCCGGTTTTCCAAGGCCGCGTAGTGAGCTTCCCGGACCGCGCCGGTGAGGGCTGCGTCGAACAACAGATTGCCCGCGGCGTCCAAGCGCTGCCGCTTTTCTTCCGCGCCGGCCAACAGCCCCACCGACGACTGTGTGAGGCCGCAGTAGTAGGCGATACCGTCGTTGAGTTGCGCGCTCAGCGCATCCTGCATGAGTTCGACGACCGCGTCGTCGTCTGCCGCCCCCGCCAGGCCCAGCCACAGCATCCGCTTGCCCGCCAGCCGAGGTTTGCTGCGGCCGTAGGCGAATCCGTAGTTCCACACCCGATCGATCCAGCCCTTCAGAATCGCCGGGACCTGCATCCAGTACACCGGGAACACCGCGACGATCACGTCGGCGGCGAGAACGCGCCGCATATGGTTCTCGACCTCGGGAGAGTAGGCCTTCTCCCGGTTGCCCCAATCCGGGAGGTCGGCGGCGGTCATCCGGGGATCGAAGTTCTCGGCGTGCAGGTCGAGCAGGTCGATCCGGTAGCTGGCCGCGGTGAGCCGCTCGGTGGCCAGTTCGGCGATATGGGCGGTCAGCGAATCGGGCCGGGGGTGGGCGACGACGACCAGCGCGGTGCGGGTGGTCGCGGTGTCCACGGTCGGATTGTGCTGCACGGGGCCTCCTGTGGGTCCGGGGTTCCGGACGATCGGTTGTGCGGTTCGGGTTTCATTCCACACCCCGGGCAATGGACGATCTATGGGTAAAGATCTACATTCGATAGGAGTTCGTCTACTCTCGATGGTGTGGATCCATTGAGCAAACTGCTGGGCGGTATCCGTGCCGAGGGGGCCATGCTCACCACCGCGGTCTTGGAAGCGCCGTGGAGCATCCGGTTCGCCGACGAGGCACCGCTGACCATGGTCACCGTGCTGCGCGGTGGGGGAACACTGCTGCTGCCGGGCGGTCTCGAGCGTCGTATCACGGCCGGGGACACCGCGATCGTGCGTGGCCCGGAAGCGTTCGTCCTCGCCGACCGCGCGGATACTGTCGGCCGGCCGCACGAGGAATACGAGGTCGCCTGCTTCGCGCCGGACGCGAAATGCGATCCCGCGCTGGACAGCGGTCGCTGGGGCAACGACCCCGCCGGTGAGACCGCTCTGATCGTCGGCGCCTATCGGGCCACCGGCCGGCGCCACGAACGGCTGCTGCGTGCGGTACCGCCCGTCCTGGTCGTGACCGACGATGTGGAGGTGTGCGCGTGGATGGAGTCGATCGCCGCGGATGCGGCCCGGCGTCCGGCCGGAGCACAGGCGATGATGGACCGGCTGCTGGACTGGGCGCTGGTCTGCACGCTGCGCAACTGGTTCGAGGAGCTGGACGCCGACGCGCCCGGTTGGTATCGCGGGCCTGCCGATCCGGTGGTCGGGCCGGCGTTGGCGGCCATGCACGGAAAGCCTTCCGCCGGTTGGACGGTCGCGTCGCTGGCCGCCGAGGCGGGGGTGTCGCGGGCGCTGTTCGCACGGCGGTTCTCCGAGGTCATGGGGCAGTCGCCCCTGGCGTATCTCACCGAATGCCGGATGGACGAGGCGGAGGAACTACTGGCCGACCGGAGCCTCACTGTGGCGCAGGTGGCGAAGGCCGTCGGTTATGCGGACGCTTTCGGTTTCAGTGCGGCGTTCAAGCGACATCGGGGTATCCGCCCCAGCGATTTCCGCGCCACCGCCGACCTCGGAGCGTGAAAGGGCCTGCGTCGAGGCCGGCCCCGGAACGCAACGAGTCAGCGCCGAGGCCGCGGCCCGGGGATGGCCGAGAGCTACACGGCGGAACTCCAAGCCGGGGCTCGTGGGCGAAGGTTGCTGTCCTGCCGTGGGTGTAGGGCTGCTAGCCGTTGCCCGACGAGTCCTGGCCCGGTCCCACTTGGATGCCCACCACGCAGGTGTCGTCGTCGGTGTCGGCATCGCTACCGTCGAGCAATTCGTCCAGACGGTCGTCCAGGCTACCGGTGAGCTGGGCCGACGTCGCGAGTAGCCGTTCCACGCACTCGTCGAGCAGCCGATCCCGGCGCTCGATCAGCCCGTCGGTGTAGAGCAGGAGGGTGTCGTCGGGTTCCAGTTGGATTTCGGCTTCCTCGAACGTCGTTTCCGCCACAGCGCCGAGGAGCATCCCCGCCAGCATGGGCAGGCTGGACGCTCGGCCGTCGCGTATCAGCACCGGGGGTAAATGGCCGGCGCGGGCCCAGCGCAGCACCCGGGTGTGCGGGTCGTAGAGCCCGCAGATGGCGGTGGCGAAAATGTTGTCCGACAGGTGGTGGGCCACCTGGTTCAGCCACGTCAGCATCTGACCCGGGCCGGCGCCCGTCGCGGCGAGGCCGCGCAGGGCGTTGCGCAGCACGACCATGCCGGTGGCCGCCTTGATGCCGTGGCCGGTGATGTCGCCGACGGACACCAGGATCCGTTTGGAGGGCAGCACGACCGCGTCGTACCAGTCGCCGCCGACCGTGTGGTCCTGCTCGGCAGGTCGGTATCGCACCGCGATGCGCAGCCCGAACGCCTCGATGGACGGCTGCGCGTCCGGCATGATCGCCTGCTGGAGCTGGCGCGCCAGCTGGCTCTGTTCGGCGGCGTGCTGCTCGGTGTGCGCGAGCCGGTCGCGCGTCGCCGACAGCGCGACCTCGGTCCAGTGCTGCGCGGAGATGTCCTGATAGGCGCCGCGGATGGCGGCGAGGTGCCCCGCCTCCAGGACCGGTTCGGCGACGATCCGGATGTGCCGGGTCACGCCGTCCGGCCGGATCAGGCGGAAGGCGGTGGAGGCCGGACGGCGGTAGCGCAGCACGGTCCGCAGGAACCGCCCCACCGCATCGGCGTCGTCGTCGTGGACGTGCCCCGGCAACTGCGCGAGTGGAATCGGAGCCGCGGTCGGCGCCAGCCCGTAGAGAGCGAAAAGCTGGCTGCTCCACGTGATCTCGCCGGTGGCCGCGTTCTCCTCGAACCCGCCGACCCGGCCCAGGCGCTGCGCGTGTTGCAACAACGCCGCCAGCCGCACCGTCTCGTCCTCCACCCGCCATACGACGAGCACGGTGTCGCCATGGCGGCTGATGCTGAGCGCGGTCGAGACGGTCAGCGGCACCTGGTCGACCAGTTCGGTCAGCATCGCTCGGTCGGTGCGATAGGTCTCGCCGGTGGCGAAGACGTGCTCGATCCGCCCGAACAGCTGCCCCTCACCCGCGGCAAGCGGGTACGCCTCGAGCAGCAGCGCGCCGTTGACCAGGCCGCGGGGGCGTCCCGCCGGGTCGACGAAGCAGCTGTTGACGTGGTGGATGCAGAAATCGACGAGCGCGCCGTCGTCGTCGTGGTGGGGCAGCAGCACGAGCGCCGGGTCGAAAAGGCCGTCCGCGAGCCGCACGAGTTCGGCGACCTCGGGACGGACCGGTGCCCGCACCGAGGCCAGATCCGACTCCAGGGTGTGCGCGCACAGCTCGGCCAGCGCCTCCAACTGCCGGTGCACCTGCGGCGGCTGCGGCTCGAGCGGCCGCGGCCAGCACACCTCCAGCACGCCGACCACCTTGCCCCCGGCGCCCGCCGGAATCGCCGCGCGGCCGCCGTCGCGGTCACCGATCGACGGCAGCCCGGACCGGCCCAGGTCCGCTATCCACACCGGGTTGCGCTCTACCAGCGCCTGCCGGGCCGGGGTGGCCACGCCGGGCGGCACGTATCGCCATCGCTCGGCTTCGTGCGGGCCGATGCCGGCGAAACCCGCCAGGGTCAGCGATGCGTCGGCGCCCGCGGACCAGATCGCCACCGCCGTGGCGCCCAGCGGCGTCACGGCGTGCTCCAGCACCGACTCCGCCACGCGTTGCGTGTCGCCGGCGGCCAGCAGCCCGCTCTCGGCGGTGCGCAAACGCACAGCCGCCGATGGCTCCTCCGTCGTGGCGGTACGCAGCAGGAATTCCCCCACCACCGCGCTGACCTTGTCCTGAGCCGCCTGGTTGACCAGGTCGGCGGCCAACTCCAACGGAGTGATCCCCGCTTGCTCGGCGAGGGCCTCGAGCTGCCGCACCGCCTGCGCGGGCCCGCAGCGCAGCCGTTCGACCAGGACGCCCTTGGCCATCTCGATCAGCGCGCGTCCGTCGGCGGTCGCCTGAGCCTGCTGGATCTGCTGGCGCAACCGCTCCACGGTGGCCGCGAGGCGGTGGACGGTTGCCCCCGCGCCCGGAGGCTCGTTCGGTGTCGTCCCGGTCTGGGCGCCGGGGCTTTCCAGATCGGTCATCAGACACCCAGCCAGTGCTGGATGCACGTGATCAACGCGTCCGCGTCGACCGGCTTGGTGACGTAGTCGTTGGCACCCGAAGCGAGACTCTTCTCGCGGTCGCCCAGCATCGCCTTGGCCGTCACGGCGATGATCGGCAGGCTCTCGTACTGCGGCATCTCGCGGATCTTCGCCGTCGCGGTGTAGCCGTCCATCTCCGGCATCATCACGTCCATCAGGACCAGATCCGTCTCCGGGTGAGCGAGCAGCTTGTCGATGCCCTCGCGCCCGTCCTCGGCGTGCAGCACGCTCACGCCGTGCAGTTCGAGGATGCTGCTGAGCGCGAAGAGGTTGCGGGCGTCGTCGTCGATGATGAGCACCGTGCGGCCTTCGAGCTTGCCGTCGGGACGCTGCGGCGCGGCGGCAGGCGCGTCCTCGCGACGTACCAGGGGCACCATGTCGCCGGGCGCCTCGGCGGTGACGTGCAGGGCGATCCGTTCCCGCAGATCGTCCAGGCTGGACAACAACTCCAGCGGCTGGCGCGTGACGCGATGTTGCAGCACGCGTTCCTGCTCGGCATCGAGCCTGCGGTTGTGGACGAGGACCGGGACGCCGCTCAACGCTGCGTCTCCGTCCATCGTCTCCAAGAACCGCAGCGCGGCGCCGTCGGGCATGTCTATCTCGAGCACCACGCAGTGGAACGCTTCGGCAGCCAGCGCCGCCGCCGCCTCCTCCACCCCGACCGTGGTGACCACCTGGACCGGACCGCGCGGGTCGTTGCTGTCCGCCAGTTCGGCGACGGCGCTCTGCGCGACCAGCGACAGCAGGCCCTGCGGGCGTTCCTCCACGACCAGCAATCGGCGGTGCTGCTGGGGCGGGGCCGGAGCCGGAGTCTGCTCCGGGCGGCTGTCGGCCTGCTGCGCGTCCTCTCGCTCACGGGGCGGTGCGTCCTGGAAGTCCGGCCGGGCGACCGGGAGGTACAGCGTGAACGTGCTGCCCTGGCCGAGCGTGCTTTCGGCGCTGATGGCGCCGCCGAGCAGGTAGGCGATCTCGCGGCTGATCGACAGGCCGAGGCCGGTGCCGCCGTACTTGCGGCTGGTCGTGCCGTCGGCCTGCTGGAACGCGCCGAAGATCGACTCAAGCTGGTGTTCGGCGATGCCGATACCGGTGTCGATCACCCGGAACGCGACGGCAGGGCCGTGCTGGCGAACGGCGGCGGGCAGCTCGCTCGCCTCCGCGGGCTCGATCCGCAGCTGCACCGACCCGGTCTCGGTGAACTTCACCGCGTTGGACAGCAGGTTGCGCAGCACCTGCCGCAGCCGGGAGTCGTCGGTGAGCAGGTCGACCGGCAGGCCGGGCGAAGTCGTGACCCGGAAGCGGAGACTCTTCTGGGTGGTCATCGGCCGGAAGGTGGCCTCGACGTAGTCCAGCAGCTGACGCAGCGACACGCGCTCGGGCGTGAGGTCCATCTTGCCCGCCTCCACCTTGGACAGGTCGAGGATGTCGTTGATCAACTGCAGCAGGTCCGAGCCCGCCGAGTGGATGATGCCCGCGTACTCGACCTGCTTGGGCGTGAGGTTGCGGTTCGGGTTCTGGGCCAGCAGTTGCGCGAGGATCAGCAGACTGTTCAGCGGGGTGCGCAGTTCGTGGCTCATATTGGCCAGGAACTCCGACTTGTACTTCGAAGCGAGCGCGAGCTGCTGGGCCCGGGTCTCCAATTCCTGCCTGGCCTGCTCGATCTGGAGGTTCTTGGCTTCGATGTCGCGGTTCTGCATGGCCAGCAGAGCCGCCTTGTCCTCCAGTTCGGCATTGGATCGCTGGAGTTCTTCCTGCTGCACCTGCAACTCCTCCGAACGGGCTTGCAGTTCGGTGGTCAGGCGCTGGGACTCGACCAGCAGCTCGTCGGTGCGGGCGTTGGCGACGATGGTGTTGACGTTGACGCCCACCGTCTCCATCAGCTGGTCGAGGAAGTCCCGGTGGATGCGGGTGAAGCGGTGCAGTGTGGCCAGCTCGATCACCCCGAGGACCTGGTCCTCCACCACGATCGGCAGCATCAGCAGGTTGAGCGGCGCGGTCTGTCCCAGTCCGGAGGAGATGGTGACGTAGTCGCCGGGCACGTTGTCCACGGCGATCGTGCGGCGGCTGCGCGCGGCCTGGCCCACCAGGGACTGGCCGAAGGCGAACCGCGTCGGGCTGCCCGGTTCCTCCGGACTGCCGTAGGAACTGATCAGCCGCAGCTCCGGCTGCTCGTCGCTGTCATCGGCCAGGTAGAACGCGCCGAACTGCGCGGAGACCAGGGGCGCCAGCTCGTCCATGATCAACCCGGCCACCACATGCAGGTCTCGCTGTCCCTGCATGAGACCGGAGATGCGGGCCAGGTTGGTCTTCAACCAGTCCTGGTCCTGGTTGGCCATGGTGGTCTCGCGCAGCGACTCCACCATCGCGTTGATGTTGTCCTTCAACTCCGCGACCTCGCCGGAGGCCTCCACGGTGATGGAGCGGGTCAGGTCACCCTCGGCCACGGCGCTGGTGACCGCGGCGATCGCGCGGACCTGGCGGGTCAGGTTGCCCGCCAGCCCGTTGACGTTCTCGGTCAGCCGCTTCCACGTGCCCGAGACTCCCTCGACCTCGGCCTGCCCGCCCAGCCTGCCTTCCGACCCCACCTCGCGGGCGACGCGGGTCACCTCGGCCGCGAACGCGGACAGCTGGTCGACCATCGTGTTGATCGTGGTCTTCAACTCGAGGATCTCGCCGCGGGCGTCCACGTCGATCTTGCGGGTCAGATCGCCCTGCGCGACCGCGGTGGTGACCTGGGCGATGTTGCGGACCTGGTTGGTCAGGTTGTTCGCCATCGAGTTGACGTTGTCGGTCAGGTCCTTCCAGGTGCCCGCCACGTTCGGCACGCGGGCCTGGCCGCCGAGCATGCCCTCGGTGCCGACCTCGCGGGCGACGCGGGTGACCTCGTCGGCGAACGCCGACAGCGTGTCGACCATCGTGTTGATCACCCCGGCGAGCGCCGCGACCTCGCCCTTCGCCTCCACGGTGATCTTCTGGCTCAGATCACCGCGCGCCACCGCCGTGGCGACCTGAGCGATCGAACGCACCTGGCCGGTCAGGTTGGAGGCCATCACGTTGACGTTGTCGGTCAGGTCCTTCCAGGTGCCCGACACACCCCGCACCGTCGCCTGGCCGCCGAGGTTGCCCTCGGTGCCGACCTCGCGGGCGACGCGGGTGACCTCGTCGGCGAAGGCCGAGAGCTGATCGACCATCGTGTTGATGGTCTCCTTGAGTTCCAGGATCTCACCGCGGGCGTCCACCCGGATCTTCTGGCTCAGGTCGCCGCGGGCCACCGCGGTGGTGACCTGCGCGATCGAACGCACCTGCGCGGTGAGGTTGTCGGCCATGACATTGACCGACTCGGTGAGGTCCTTCCAGGTGCCGGAGACGCCCTTGACGTCCGCTTGACCGCCCAGCCTGCCCTCGGTGCCCACTTCGCGGGCGACGCGGGTGACCTCGTCGGCGAAGGCGGAGAGCTGGTCGACCATCGTGTTGATGGTGTTCTTCAACTCCAGGATCTCGCCGCGGGCGTCCACCCTGATCTTCTGGGACAGATCACCCTGGGCCACCGCGGTGGCGACCTGGGCGATCGAACGCACCTGGGCGGTCAGGTTGCCCGCCATGAAATTCACCGAGTCGGTGAGGTCCCGCCAGGTACCGGAGACACCCTTGACATCGGCCTGACCGCCGAGGGCGCCCTCCGTGCCCACCTCGCGCGACACCCGCGTCACCTCGTCGGCGAAGGACGACAGCTGATCGACCATCGTGTTGATGGTGTTCTTCAACTCCAAGATCTCGCCGCGGGCGCTCACCGTGATCTTCTGGCTCAAGTCGCCGCGCGCCACCGCGGTCGTCACCTGGGCGATGTTGCGGACCTGGTCGGTCAGGTTGCCCGCCATGAAGTTCACCGAGGCGGTGAGGTCACGCCACACACCGCCGACGCCGGGCACCTCCGCCTGACCGCCCAGCCTGCCCTCCGAACCCACTTCGCGCGCGACCCGGGTGACCTCGTCCGCGAACGCGGACAGCTGGTCCACCATCGTGTTGACGGTGTCCTTCAACTCCAGGATCTCACCGCGGGCGTCCACGTCGATCTTCTGGGAGAGGTCCCCCCGCGCCACGGCCGTCGCGACCTGGGCGATGTCGCGCACCTGACTGGTCAGGTTGCCCGCCATCGCGTTCACCGAGTCGGTCAGGTCCTTCCAGGTGCCGGACACGCCGGGCACATCGGCTTGACCACCCAGCCGCCCGTCCGTACCCACCTCGCGCGCGACGCGGGTGACCTCGGAGGTGAACAGCGACAGCTGATCCACCATGCCGTTGAACACCGTCGCGATCTCGCCGAGCAGCCCGTCGGCGTCCGTCGGTAGCCGGGTGCCGAAATCGCCGTCGCGCACCGCCGTCAATCCCGCCAGCAGTTGGCGCAACTCGACTTGGCCCGCGGCCGTCACTGCCTGCTCGGTTGCGGTGCGGGCAGCTGCCGCCGTATCCGTCATGCTCATCCTCGTTCTGCCCCACCCGATTCGGACGCGACACCGCGTACGACGGGTCGCTGACCATCGGTGCTGTGCTGGCTGCTGAACACGAAGACACCGGCGACTACGTCTGTGAAAGTATCATTGACGAAGCCCACTGTTCGGCATCCGGTTTTCGCCGGACCGGCTGCTATACGCCGCTGCCCGCAGCCGATGACGGCCCCGCTGAGACCGGTCGGCATCGAATGCCGATGCGGATCAAGGATGCTCAGGTGGGGACTGCTCGGTGTGGCGGTTGGCGAGGCCGTCGAGGATCAGATCGAGTCCGTAGGTGAATTCGTCGGCGTAGGCGTAGCCCGGAAGCAGGGCGTGGTCGGTCATGAGTTCGGTGAAGTGCGGATATTCGCCGGCGGGTATGGATCGTCGGATGCCCGCGGCGACCGATTCGAGGTCGGCAGCGCCTTCGAACGGCATGTTGACCTCTTGGAGGACGAATCCGTAGATGTAGCTGTCCAGGACCGACACGGTGTGCGCGGTCATGACGAGTGAGAAGCCCGCCTCGCGCAGCAGGCCGATCGCCGCGTCGTGATGGCGCAATGTCGCCGGACCGGGGGTGGCCCGCGATTCCATCAGGCCGACCGCCCACGGGTGCCGTCGCAACGCCGCCCGGAGCGAGACGGCGCGGTCCCGCAACGCGGTGCGCCAGCCGGCACTCCGATCGGGCGGATCGACCTCGTCGAACACGAGGTCGACCATGCCGTCGAGGATCTCGGACTTCCCGCCGAAGTGATGGTAGAGCGACATCGCCTCGACGCCGAGCCGATCGGCGATCTTGCGCATGGTCAAGCCGTGGACTCCCTGCTCGTCCGCGACCGCGACGGCGGCAGCCAGAACACGCTGCCGGGTCAATGGAATCCTTTGTTCCGCACCACTGTTCGCCTCGCCGGCCATATCGCTCCCACTCCGCACCCTTGACAACCTTATGACGTAAGCCTACCTTAGCTTGTAAGGCGACCTTATGTTGTAAGGGAGAGCGGAGTGGTCACCACAGATTCGAAGCCGGACCCCGCGGGCGCCGCTCGGATGCGGCGGGTCTGCATCGTCGGAGCCTCGGGGAAGCTCGGGCAGTACATGGTTCAGCACGCACTCGACCGCGGCTACGAGGTCACCGGTGTGTGCCGGGAACGCAGTGTCGGCAAACTCGATCGCTTCGGCGACCGGATCCGGGTGGTGCCGGGAGACACCGACGACCGCGCCGTGATCGCCCGCGCGGTCGAGGGCTGCGACGGGGTACTCACCGTGCTCGTCCCGTGGGGCATGCGGGATTACTCTTCGGGCACCGCTCGCGCCGTGCTCGACCACGCCGCGCCGCACGCTCGGCTGATCTTCTCGTGCGGTTGGCATATCACCCGCGACGGACGCGACCGCTACACCCGAGGTCTGCGCGTGTTCGTGGCGCTGTTCCGATTGGTCGGCCGGCTCACCCGCATCGCCGACCTCGATGACCAGGTGCGCGCCTGCGACCTGATATTCGCCAGCGACACCCGCTGGACCGTCGTGCGCGGCAGCGACCTCGAGGAAGGTCCCGGCCAGGGCCTGCCCATCTGGCGCGACCACGTGGGTGATCCCGCGCTCGCCGACAACCGCACCAGGCGAACCGATTTCGCGTTGTTCATGGTCGAAGCCCTCACCGACGACGCGCTCGTGCACCGCGCCCCCGCCATCGTCGGCCGCAACACCCCCGCCGCCGTCGCGCACTCGACAGCACAACGGTGACGCCTGCTGGTCGCTGACCAGGACCTTTCCGGGCGGCCGGGCGGAGGGATCGACACCCCGCCCGGACCGCATAGGAGTTCTACCAGCTTCTGCCTGGTGAATCGGGGATTTCCGGGCGTCTCACTAGAATGGGGCGACCGTACTCGTCCGCTTCCGGGAGCCAGCCGTGACCATCCAGCCCGTTCGCCTGTTCGGCGATCCCATTCTGCGTGCCCGAGCCGCGGAGGTCACCGCGTTCGACCGCGATCTGCGGCAGCTGGTGACCGATCTGACCGAGACCATGCACGACGACGGCGGGGTCGGGATGGCCGCGCCGCAGATCGGGGTCGGACTGCGCGTGTTCGTCTACGACACCGGCGATGCCGCGGGGCATCTGGTGAACCCGCGGTGGGAGGTCGTCGGCGACGAGGAGCAGGTCGGTCCGGAAGGGTGCCTCTCCATTCCCGGAGTGCGCTACGACACGCGCCGGGCGTTGCGGGTACGCGCCTCGGGTGTGGACGCCGACGGCGCGCCGGTCTCGTTCGAGGCGGAGGGCCTGCTGGCGCGGTGCGTGCAGCACGAGACCGATCACCTCGACGGTGTGCTGTTCATCGATCGTCTGGACCCGGCCCAGCGCAAGGAGGCGATGCGGGTGATTCGCGAATCCGAGTGGTTCGCCGCGGGAACGACGGTGCGCCCGGCACGCTCGATGAGCGGCGCGGGCCGCCCCAACCCGTTCGGGGCCGGCCGCTGATGCGCGTCGTCTTCGCGGGGACCCCGGAACCGGCGGTTCCGTCGCTGCGGCGTTTGCTGGAATCGGCGCGGCACGACGTGATCGCCGTGGTGACCCGGCCGGACGCGGTAGCCGGGCGCGGCCGGAAAGTGACCAGGTCGCCGGTCGGTCAGCTGGCCGATGAACACGGCATCCCGGTGCTCACCCCGCGGCGGCCGTCGGAGCCGGAATTCGTCGCGCGGCTCACCGAGTTGGCGCCGGACTGCTGCCCCGTCGTCGCCTACGGCGCGCTGCTGCCCCAGCAACTGCTCGACATCCCGCGCTTCGGCTGGATCAACCTGCATTTCTCGCTGCTGCCCGCCTGGCGGGGCGCGGCGCCGGTGCAGGCGGCGATCGATGCGGGTGACGAGATCACCGGTGCCTCGACCTTCCAGATCGAGGCCGGGCTGGACACCGGCCCGGTTTTCGGCATGGTCACCGAGAAGATCGCGGTCACCGACACCGCGGGCACCCTTTTGCAGCGCTTGGCCGACAGCGGCTCCCGTCTGCTGGAAGCGACGCTCGACGGGGTGGAGGACGGGACGTTGCAGGCGGTCCCGCAGTCGACGGACGGCGTTTCCTATGCGCCCAAGGTCGGTGTCGAGGCCGGGCACGTGCGCTGGGATCAACCGGCGCTGGCCATCAGCAGGCGGATTCGCGCCGTCACCCCGGCTCCGGGAGCGTGGACGGAGGTCGGCGGCCTCCGGCTGAAACTGGGACCGGTCGAGCTGGTCGAGGACGAGTTGCCGGAGCGCGTGATCGAGGTCCGTAAGTCCGGCGTCTTCGTCGGCACCGCCACCACCGCCGTTCGGCTCGATCAGGTTCAGCCGCAGGGTAAGCGCATGATGCCCGCGCTCGACTGGGCCCGCGGCGCCCGCCTGCAGCCCGGCGCGGTGGTCGAATGACGCCGCGTGGCGATCGGCCCGGTGACGACGGCGCACGGGAGCGGCGGCGCGGAGAGCGCTCGTCCGCGCCGAATCGTTCCGGCGAGGCCGGCCGGGCTCGTGCGCAGGGCGGCCCCCGGCGGGACCGCGACGGTGCGGGGCGGCCACGGGCGTCCGATCAGCGGTCCGGCAGCGGCCGAGCCGAGCCGGGCGGCCGCGATCGTGACGAGCGGCGCGGGTCCACGGGCCAGCGGGCAGTGGGCCGAGCGAATACCGGCCCCAAAGCAGCTGCGCGGCAAGGGGTGAAAGCTGCCGGGCGACCTCAGCGGAAAGCGCCCGCCGATCCGCCGCGAGCGGTGGCCAGGGATGTGCTGCGTGCGGTCCGGGAGCGCGACGCCTACGCCAACCTCGTCCTGCCCGCGCTGCTGCGCGAGCGGGGTTTGTCGGGGCGCGACGCCGCACTGGCCACCGAACTCGCCTACGGCGCGTGCCGGTCGCTCGGCCTGCTCGACGCGGTGATCGCCGAAGGCGCGGGCCGGTCGATCGAGGAGATCGACGGTTCCCTGCTGGACGTGCTCCGGCTCGGCGTCTACCAGTTGCTGCGCACAAGGATCGGCGCGCACGCCGCCGTGGACACCTCCGTGGCGCTGGCACGCGCCGAAGCAGGCGCGGGCAAGGCCGGTTTCGTCAACGCCGTACTCCGGCGGGCGGGGGAGAAGACCCCTGAGCAGTGGGTCGAGGCGCTCGCACCCGCCGACCCGGTCGGGCGGCTGGCGTTCGAGTACGCGCATCCGGTGTGGATCGCGCAGGCGTTCGCCGACGCGCTGGGAGCGCGAGCGGCGGAGCTGGGCGCGGTGCTCGCCGCCGACGACGCGCGCCCGCTGGTGCACCTGGTGGCCCGTCCGGGCGACATCACGGCGGAGGAACTCGCGCTGGTGACCGGCGGCGAGGAAGGGCGCTGGTCGCCGTACGCGGTCTACCTCGACGGCGGCGACCCGGGCAAGCTCGAGCCGGTGCGCGAGGGCATGGCGGCCGTCCAGGACGAAGGCAGCCAGCTGGTGGCCCTGGCGCTGACCAGGGCCGAGCTCGACGGCCAGGACACCGGCCGCTGGCTCGATCTGTGCGCGGGACCGGGTGGCAAAGCCGCGCTGCTCGGGGCGATCGCCGCGATCGACGGCTTCCGGGTGGACGCGGTCGAGCCCGCCGCGCATCGCGCCGAACTGGTGCGCAAGGCCGTGCGCGACCTGCCGGTCGACGTCCACGTCGTCGACGGTCGCGCCAGCGGACTGACCCCGGGCTACGACCGCATCCTGGTGGACGCTCCGTGCACCGGGCTCGGCGCGCTGCGCCGCAGGCCCGAGGCGCGCTGGCGGCGCACCCCGGCCGACGTGCGTGACCTGGTGGTATTGCAGCGCGAATTGCTCACCGCAGCATGGGATCTGCTGCGCCCGGGTGGGGTCGTGGTGTACTCGACCTGCTCACCACACCTGCCGGAGACCGTGTCGATCGTCGCCGACGCCACGCGCCGCCTGGGCGCCGAGCAACTCGACACGCGCGAGCTGCTACCCGGTGTCACCGACGTCGGTGACGGACCCGGGGCGCAGCTGTGGCCGCACCGGCACGGCACCGACGCCATGTTCCTGGCCGCGTTGCGCAAGCCGCGCTGAGCGCGATTCCATTCGTCCAAGCCGGACGCGCCGTCCTGCCGCACACTCGGCCCATGACGATGACCTGGCAGGACGTGGTGGCGATGGCGACCGAACTCCCGGAGGTGCAGGAAGCCACCTGGTGGCGCAGCCCGGCGCTGAAGGTCGGCGGGAAGGGATTCGCCCGGCTGCGCAGCGAGGCCGAGGGTGGTCTCGCCCTGGCTTGTGACCTCGCCGAGAAGGAGGCGCTGCTGGCTTCCGGCGACGCGGCCTTCTACACCACGCCGCATTACGACGGCTACGCCTACATCCTGATCGACCTGGATCGCGTCGCGCCCGACCACCTGCGCGAACTGCTGGACGACGCGTGGTGGCTCACCGCTCCGGCGAAGGTGCGCGCGCTGCGCGAACGCGGCGCCCGCTGAGCCCGCTCATTCCCGGCTGGACTGTTCGCGCAGCCGAGCGAGGGTTTTCGCGAGGATGCGCGAGACGTGCATCTGCGAGATGCCCATCTGCTGCGCGATCTGGGTCTGGGTCATCGATTCGAAGAACCGCATGGTGAGGATGCGTCGTTCCCGCTCGGGCAACCCGTCCAGTAGCGGCCGGATCGCGACGTACTCCTCGACGCGGTCGAACTGGGACTCCTCCTCGCCGAGGGTGTCCAGCAGCGAGGCGTCGGTGTCCCGGCCGAGCGTGGCCGCGTCGATCGAGCTCGGCTGGTAGGCGTTGCCCGCGATGACCGCCTGGGTCACCTCGTCCGGATCGACGTCCAGCTCCGCGGCGATCTCCTTCGCCGTCGGCGAGCGGCCGAGGGTCTGGGAGAGGCTATCGATCGCCGCCCCGATGCGTAGGTGAGTCTCCTTGACCCGGCGCGGCACCCGCATCGCCCACGTGTTGTCGCGGAAGTACCTGCGGACCTCGCCCATGATCGTCGGCACTGCGAACGACAGGAAGTTCGAGCCGCGCTCGACGTCGAACCGATCCACCGCGTGCACCAGGCCGACCCGCGCCACCTGGGTGAGGTCGTCGAACGGCTCACCGCGTCCGCTGAACTTGCGCGCGATGTGATCGGCGAGCGGAATGCAGCGACTGATCAACTCGGCTCGCAGCGCGGTGTGCCGCGCCGTCCCTGCCTCGCTGCCCGCCAGTTGCTCGAAGAGCAGTCCGACGTCGTCGTACCCGGGGACCGCACCGGCCGCTTCCAGGGTTTCGCTGTCGTCGGCGGCATCCTCAGCGGTCAAAGTGTCGGAGTCCTCGTCGCGCTGTGCGTCGAACACGGTGTCCTCGTCCGCCACTACGCCTTCCCCCGGACCCGACGGAACTGGACCGTCGTCGGATATCCGGAGACTGTCGCATCGAACGAATCCTGTGTCGCGTCCACCGCGTCGGTGAGCGTGCGCAGCACGTGCCAGCCGAAGCTGCGCTGGTCGGGCAGCCCCGGCTTCTCGGCGATGCCCTCGACCCGGACGAGCAGTTCGGTGTCACCGACGGTGAACCGGCAGTTCAGGCTCGTATCCGGGGCGGCGACCGCGATCAGCGTCGAGCAGACCTCGTCGACGGCCAGCCGGATGTCGGCCACCTCGTCCAGCGTGAATTCGCTGAGTAGGACGAGAGTTTCGGCGAGCCCACGCACGATGGGCAGTTGAGTCACCGATGCCGCCACCCGAATCTCCACCGGGGTGCTGTAGAGCCCCTGTTCCGCCGATATATTGATCACCCTATGCAGGCTACCCACTCCTGCTCTGGACAACCCTCGGTACCGTTAGACTCCGGCGTTGTGTCCAACCCGACTTACCCGCGTCCGGCCGCTCCGATGATCGCTCCGTCCATCCTCTCCGCCGACTTCGCGCACCTCGCGCGGGAGGCAGGCGCCGTAGCAGGCGCGGACTGGCTGCACGTGGACGTGATGGACGCGCACTTCGTGCCGAATCTCACGATCGGGCTTCCCGTGGTCGAAAGTTTGCTGAAGGCGACCGAGATCCCGCTGGACTGCCATCTGATGATCGAGGATCCCGGCCGCTGGGCGCCGCCGTACGCCGAGGCGGGCGCGCACAATGTGACCTTCCACGCGGAGGCGACGGACGATCCGATCGCGGTCGCGCGCGATATCCGCGCCGCGGGCGCTAAGGCGGGGCTCTCGGTGAAGCCGGGCACGCCGATCGAGCCGTACCTGGAGATCCTGCGCGAATTCGACACGCTGCTGGTGATGAGCGTGGAACCGGGTTTCGGCGGGCAGTCGTTCATCCCCGAGGTGCTGGCGAAGGCGCGCGTCGTGCGGAACCTGGTCGACTCCGGTGAACTGCGGCTGCTGGTCGAGATCGACGGCGGCATCAATGCCGACACCATCGAGGCGGCCGCGGAGGCCGGCGTGGACTGCTTCGTCGCCGGTTCCGCGGTCTACAGCACCGCCGATCCGGGGGCCACCGTGGAGAAGTTGCGCAGGCAGGCGGCCTCGGCGTGGGTGCACTGAAAAGCGCTATCGGGCCGGGGTTCTGCGCGCGGCGACCGCGCGGATCGTCTCCAGCACGGCGCTGAGCGGCGGGCGGCGGGCACCGGACTCCGGCGACCTGATCCAGATGCGGTATCCGGTGCGCTCGTCCTCCGGGGAAGGCAGCACCACTTGACTGCCCGGGCAGGCCACCGCCGCGTACAGCCGGAACAACTCGGCCGAGACCGCCGGGCTGAACGCGTCGGGTCCGGCCGGGCCGGTGAGGAAGGTCCAGTGCCTGGCCCGCGGGTGGTCGACGACCGGTCCGGCTTTTCCGTCCTGGACCAGTCGCCGCAGCACCCGCTCGCCGAGTTCGGCGGGCATGGTGACCGCGCCGTAGTCGACGCCGATGTGCAGGAGAATGCGGTGCGAACCGGGATCCATCGATGCGGGCAGCTGGAATTCGCGGCGATAACGCAGGCAGCGAACTTCCGGCGTCGAATCGAGAAAAGTGGTCACACCGCGCCTCCAACTGTGTCCGACCAGATTTGTCCCACTGTCGTCTCCGGCTTTCTCGAGTAGTGAAGTCGTGTGGCGGGCGGTACGGGCGAACGCCGTGCGTCCCAGGTAGAGCGGCACATCGAACTACTTGTTCGGAATAGTTGAACACGAGAAGGCAGCCGCATAACGATATCGCTTTCCGTGTCGTGGATGCGCGGAAACTGCGTTATAATCGTGTTTCTTTCGGGTATCGACAAAGAATCGGGACCACTCGGGGTAATTAATTCGCGTGGTATGCCGAAAGTCCTCGAACGAATGCCCGGCCCCGTATCGCCGCGGAAACGCGGCATGTTCGGGCATACTTCGTTCCACTTTCGATGGGACCGGCCGGTTCCGGCCGGTCCCGGCCGCCCAGCGGTTTGCTTACGACCCCGTCGCGAAGCCGTTCCGCGTGGATCGGGAACGCCGCTATCTCCTACGACCGGGCGTCGTTAGGCTGAGGGCGCGGGAATAGCGGCCGGGCCTCGCGCTGTTCCGGAACTCGAAGACAACGACGCGACAGGGAGTCGAAGCACATGTTCACAGGCATCGTCGAGGAGCTCGGCGAGATCGTCGCCAGCGAGCGGCTGACCGACGCCGCGCGGTTGACGATCAAGGGCAAGCTGGTGACCTCCGATGCCGGACACGGTGATTCGATCGCCGTGAACGGGGTGTGCCTGACCGTCGTGGACGTGGTCGGCGGCGACTCGTTCACCGTCGACGTCATGGCCGAGACGCTCAACCGCTCCGGCATCGGCAAGCTGGACGTCGGTTCGAAGGTGAATCTGGAGCGTGCCGCGGCGCTGAACAGCAGGCTCGGCGGCCACCTGGTTCAGGGCCACGTCGACGGCACCGGCACCGTCCTCTCGCGCACCCCCTCGGAGAACTGGGACGTGGTCCGGATCTCGCTGCCGGAGAACATCGCCCGGTACGTCGTGGAGAAGGGTTCGATCACCGTCGACGGCATCTCGCTCACCGTCTCCGGACTCGGCGTCTCCGACGAGCCCGCCGAGACCGGCAGCCGCGACTGGTTCGAGGTCTCCCTCATCCCCACCACCCTCTCGCTGACCAACCTCGGTTTCGCCACCGTCGGCACCACCGTCAACCTGGAAGTCGACGTGATCGCCAAGTACGTCGAACGCCTCCAGCAGCGCGGCTAGCCGTGACCGCCCCGCCCGTCCGCGCCCACGCCGGACGAGGGTGCGCGCCGGGGAAGCGCGTGCGAAGCCGTCTCGAGCTTGCGCTCGGAGCGGTCGGGCGTCGGCGGACACGCCGCCTCGCGCTGACCGCCGCAGGCGGCCCACCGGCGCGCGCGGCATTTCCGCACGAGCCGAAACCGGGAAAGCGATCACGATGACCCAGCTCGCCTCGCCCCACGGCCGAACCCGCTTCGTTCCGGTCCATGAGCGCACCGAGACAGAGCATCCGTCGTGGCAATCATTTCGGATGCCGTCGTGTTCGCCACGCGGCCGAAGCCACTCCCGATCGCTCGCCCCCATGCCGACAAAAGCGGCGAACCCCAAGGTCCGGTGCTCACCATCACACGCGCTCAGACGAACCTCACTCCGCCTTTCGAGCGGAGCGAGACCGAGCATGCGCCGTTCGCGGCCCGGCTCGCGTCCGAGCGGCCGCCGCGTCCGCGACGAAGTCGCCAGCGGCGGCCGCTCGGACGCGAGCCACAAAGGGGCCGCGAACACCCAGCGCCGCAGGCGCTGGGAAAACCAACACAGCCGCGAACACGCAGCGCCGCAGGCGCTGCAAATCGAACACAGTACTGTGGTGAGGCACCTATTTCGAGATGGAGCACAGCAGACGTGACCAGGTTCGACAGCATCGAGCGCGCAGTCGCCGATATCGCCGCCGGTAAGGCGGTCGTCGTCGTCGACGACGAGGACCGCGAGAACGAGGGCGACCTCATCTTCGCGGCGGAGAAGGCCACCCCGGAGCTGGTCGCTTTCATGATCCGCTATACCTCCGGTTACATCTGTGTGCCGCTCACGGGTGACGATTGCGACCGGCTCGGCCTGCCGCCGATGTACGCGATGAACCAGGACAAGCACGGCACCGCGTACACCGTCTCGGTGGACGCGCGCGAGGGCGTCACGACCGGTATCTCCGGCGCCGACCGCGCCACCACCATGCGGCTGCTGGCCGACGCCGACGCCAAGGCCGACGATTTCACCCGTCCCGGCCACGTAGTGCCGTTGCGCGCCAAGGACGGTGGCGTGCTGCGTCGCCCCGGCCACACCGAGGCGGCGGTGGATCTGGCCCGGATGGCCGGGTTGCGGCCCGCGGGCGTGATCTGCGAGATCGTCAGCCAGAAGGACGAGGGCCATATGGCCCGCACCGAGGAGTTGCGCGTCTTCGCCGACGAGCACGAGCTCGCGCTGATCTCGATCGCGGACATGATCGCGTGGCGGCGCAGGCACGAGAAGCATGTGGTGCGCGTCGCCGAGGCCCGCATCCCCACCGCGCACGGCGAGTTCATGGCCGTCGGCTATCAGAGCATCTATGACGAGGTGGAGCATGTCGCGCTGGTGCGCGGCGACATCAGTGACGGCGAGGACGTGCTGGTGCGCGTGCACTCGGAGTGCCTGACCGGCGACGTGTTCGGGTCGCTGCGCTGCGACTGCGGTCCGCAGCTTGACGCGGCGCTGGAGATGGTGGCGGCCGAGGGGCGCGGCGTGGTGCTGTACATGCGCGGTCACGAGGGGCGCGGCATCGGCCTGATGCACAAGCTGCAGGCCTACCAGCTGCAGGATTCCGGCCACGACACGGTGGACGCGAATCTGGAGCTCGGTCTGCCCGCCGATGCGCGCGATTACGGCACCGGCGCGCAGATTCTGGTGGATCTGGGTCTGCGGTCGATGCGGTTGCTCACGAACAACCCGGCCAAGCGGGTCGGCTTGGACGGCTACGGATTGCGGATCACCGAGCGGGTGCCGATGCCGTTGCGGGCGAACGCGGAGAACCTGCGTTACCTGCGCACCAAGCGGGACCGGATGGGGCACGACCTGATCGGGCTCGACGAGCTCGATCTGGGCGAGACGGCGCACTGAACTGCGAGCGAACCGGAAAGGCGGATATCGATGAGCGGTACCGGGGTACCGACTTTCGCGCTGGCCGACGCCAAGGACCTCTCCTTGGGCATCGTCGCCTCGCGCTGGCACACCCAGATCTGCGACACCCTGGTGGCGAACGCCGAGCGGGTGGCCAAGGAGGCGGGCGTCCAGCAGATCACCGTGGTGCGCTGCGCCGGTGCCATGGAGCTGCCGGTGGTGGCTCAGGAGCTGGCCAAGTCGCACGACGCGGTGGTGGCGCTCGGCGTGGTGATCCGCGGTGACACGCCGCACTTCGAGTACGTGTGCGACGCGGTGACCGCGGGGCTCACCCGGGTCTCGCTGGACGAGGGCACGCCGGTCGCGAACGGTGTGCTCACGACCAATACCGAGCGGCAGGCGCTGGATCGGGCGGGGCTGCCGGAATCACCCGAGAACAAGGGCGAGCAGGCGGCCGCCGCGGCGTTGGACGCCGCGCTGACGCTGCGGGCCCTGCGGCAGTCCGCGTAGCGATGCCGGTCGTCCGTATCTTCCGCAGGAACGTGGGATCGGCCGCGACGGCAGGCGACGCCTCCGAGTGGGAGTTCGAAGTGCGGCCCCGGCGCGCGGTGCGGACGGCCTGGATCGTGGCGGTGCTGGTCGCGGCCACGTTCACCGTCGGCGGTATCTGGTTGCGCAGCGGGTCGACCGGCGTCAATTTCCGGGTGGTCGATCAGATCGCGATGATCGGGATCGGCGTGCTCGGCGCGGCGGCGGTGCTGCTGCTGACCAGGCCGCGGGTGCGGGCCGGTGCGCGGGGCGTGTCGGTGCGGAACATCCTGGGCGACAACGATTTTCCGTGGGACTACATCCGGGGCGTGTCGTTTCCGGACCGAAAGTCGTGGGCGCGTTTGGAACTGGCCGACGACGACTACGTCCCGCTGCTGGCGATCCGCTCCAACGACAAGGAGCACGCGGCGCGGGCGATGACCCGGCTGCGCGAACTCGGCGCGAAGTACTCCGGGAGCGAGTGAGCGGGCCGAGCCGTTCGCCCCCGGACAGTTCGCTGCGCACCGGTGCGAAGGTCGGTCTAGCCTGGCCGATATGGAGCCAGGTGCGTTCGTCCTCGCGGCGGCTTTCGCCGACGATCCGCTGATGACCTACTTCTGGCCGGACGCGTCGCGGCGGCGAAAAGCGTTGCCGCTGTTCTGGTATTCACGCATCGCCGCGCGCCGGAAGAACGGGCTGGTCGATTCGGTGCACGACGCGCAGGGCGATCTCGCTTGCGTGGCGCTGTGGGAGCCCGCGAACGCGATATCGCCGATGGCCAAGCCGCTGACCTTGCTGCGCGCACTGGGGCCGGGCGCGGCGCGGGCACTGGCGGCCGGGCGGCAGATGGAGCACGCGCGCCCGGCGACGCCGCACTTGTACCTGGCCGCCATCGGGACGTTGCCAGGCGCGCAAGGGCGCGGGCTGGCGACCACGCTGCTCGAGCGGCGTCTCTCGGCGGCCGAGCAGGACTGCTTCCTGATCTCGAACACCAGCGGCACCGTGCCCTTCTACCGCCGGTTCGGCTTCGAGCCGCAGGGCGAGCTGGCGATCGGCCGGGGGCCGGTGGTGTATCCGATGCGACGAACGACCTGACGGTCCCTATCGCCGAGTACACCGATTCGCGACGGTGAACGGACCGGCGCGATCGAGCCCGCTGCTACGGGCCGGTCAGTGGGCGTCGCCGAGGACCGCGCCTTCGCGCCGTGGGTCCGCGCCGCCGATCCAGCCGTCCGTGCCGGTGCGTTTCAGGGCGCTGAGGCCGCTGACCTGAGGGGCGACCGAGACCTGATGGCCGAGCTGACGTAGCCGGAGCACGAGCGGGTCGTGGTCGCCGTTGTCGGCGGCGTCGATCGCGGGGTGCTCACCGCCGATGCCGGTGGACGGGCTGTTTCCGGCCCCGAACGCGACCGCGGAGACCGCTTGCTGCGGGTCCAGCCCCCAATCGAACATGTTGACCAGCGTTTTCACCACGAACTGGATGATCACCGATCCGCCGGGCGAACCCGCGACGTGGGTGAGTTCGCCACGCGACCCGTCGGGGGCCTTGCCGAACACCAGCGTCGGGCTCATCGAACTACGCGGGCGCTTCCCGGGCTGGATGCGGTTGGCCATCGGCACGCCGTCGGCGCCCAGCGGGTCGGCGTTGAAGTCGGTGAGCTGGTTGTTCAGCACGAATCCGTCGACCAGGTGGAACGAGCCGAACGCCGACTCGACGGTGGTGGTCATCGCCGCGGCGTTGCCGTAACGGTCGACCACCGAGATGTGGCTGGTGCCGTGCTCGGGCGGCTGCGGGCCGACGCCCAGCGGCACGGGACCGAAGTCGCCCGGTTGGGCGGTGCCCATGCTGCGGTTGGGATCGATCAGCCCGGCGCGCTGCCGCAGGTAATCCCGATTCAGCAGGGTCTGCGCCGAATTGCCCGGCAGCGGGACGAAATCCGGGTCGGCCACGTACTTGTTGCGGTCGGCGTAAGCGAGGCGTTCGGCCTCCGAGATGAGGTGCACGGCCTGGGGGTCGGGCTTGCCCCCGTTGCGGTCGATGTCGTCGGGCCGCATGGTGGCCAGGTCGAAGTTCTCCAGGATGCCCAGGGTGGCGGCGACGGTGATGCCGCCGGACGAGGGGTTGGGCATGCCGCAGATCTCGTGCTCCCGGTAGCCCGTGCACAAGGCGGTGCGCTTCTTCGCCTGATAGCCGGCCAGGTCCTCGGTCGTGATCAGGCCCGGGGTGCGCCCGCCGGAGGACCGGCCCGCCGCCGCGACGATGTCCCGGGCGATGGCGCCGGTGTAGAAGGCCTGGGCGCCCTCCGTGGCTATGGCGCTCAGCGTCTTGGCCATGGCGGGGTTGGTGAGTACGGTCTCGGCGGCCTTCGGTTTGCCGTCCGGCTCGAGGAAATACGCCTTGGCGTCCTCGTCGGCCGCGAGCTCCGCGGCCGAC
The DNA here is from genome assembly GCF_013315795.1 of Nocardia barduliensis. Classification (GTDB taxonomy): domain Bacteria; phylum Actinomycetota; class Actinomycetes; order Mycobacteriales; family Mycobacteriaceae; genus Nocardia; species Nocardia barduliensis. The sequence continues at coordinate 28,193 of NZ_JABLTE010000025.1, read as the reverse complement.
TCCGCGATCTGGCCCGCGAGGCGGGGGCTGATCGGGAAGCCCTGATCGGCCAGGCCGATGGCGGGGTCGAACAGCTCGCGCCACGCGGTCTTGCCGTGGTCGCGATGTGCCAGTTCGAGCATCCGCAGCACGCCGGGTACGCCGATGGAGCGGCCGCTGGCCCGCGTGTTCGGCTTGGGCTCGGTGCGGTCGGTGTCGCTGACCCAGCGCAGGTAGTTCTCGGTGGCGGCCGCGGGGGCCACCTCGCGGCCGTCGTAGGCGTCGACGGTCGCGGTGTTCGCGTCGTAGTAGAGCAGGAACGCGCCGCCGCCGATACCGGACGCCTGGGGTTCCACCAGACCGAGCACCGTTTGCGCCGCGATCAGCGCGTCCGCCGCGGTGCCGCCGTCGCGCAGGACCTCGCAGGCGGCCTTGGTCGACACCGGGTTGGCCGTCGACACCGCGAAGGTGTGCGTGCGCACCGGCGTCATGTTCGAGCGATAGCCGGTGGCTATCTCCGGATTGGTGCTGAGATCCTTGCTGCCGCTGCCCGCCGGGCTCGTCGCGGCGGCGACCGGGGTGCCGTTCGGAACCGTCTCGCAGACGCCACCCGCCCGGCTTTCACCGGATGAACAGGCGGTGGCCGTCCCGACGGTGAGTGCGAACGCCGCCACGGCGGCGGCCCAACTTCCTCGCTTGCGCCCCATGCCCGGACTCTAACCTCCGGTACCGACAGCCGCGCCGGTTTCCTTCCCACCCGCGAAATCGACCTGGCCGCAGCGTGTGTCGAGCCGAGGGTGACTGCGGTCGTCCCGCGCTCGGCGGTGGCGGCGGGCGGTCCGTCGGTAGGCTGGCCGGGTGGCGATCGAGGCGGTGCTGTTCGACTTCTCCGGCACCCTGTTCCGGCTGGAGGACGACGAATCCTGGTACGCGGATCTGACCTGGCCGGACGGGCGGGCGTTCGACGTGAGCGAGAAGGCCGAGATCATGCGGCGGATGACGGCGCCGGTCGACCACATCGCCGAATTCGACGCCGAGACGCAGTACGCCTGGGACCATCGCGACCTGGACCCGGCGTTGCACCGCAAGGTGATGATGCACGTGCTGCGCAGCTCGGGCGTGCCCACCGACGAGGATGCCGAGCGGCTGTACGCCCGCCTGCTCGACCCGCTGGAGTGGACGCCGTACCCCGACAGTGCGGTGGTCCTGAACCAGCTGGCGGCGCAGGGTGTTCCGGTCGCGGTGGTGAGCAACATCCCGTTCGACATCCGTCCGTCGTTCGCGGCGCGCGGCTGGGATCGGCTGGTCGGCGCGTTCACCTTCTCCTACGAGGTCGGCGCCATGAAACCCGATCCGGAGATCTTCCACTCCGCTCTCGGCGAACTGGGCGTGCCCGCCGAGGCGGCGCTGATGATCGGCGACAGCGCCGAGGCCGACGGCGGCGCCGAGGCGCTGGGCAGCCGATTCGCGCTGGTGGAGGCCCGGCCCACCGCCGAGCGTCCGGACGCGCTGCTGACCGCCCTGCGGCGGCACGGTCTGATGGAGTAGTTCCCTCGGCCGGTCGAGCCGCGTGGCGCGCACCTCGTCGCAACCTCTGGTTCATTTGCCGAACTCCGGCTTGTGCGCGCGGTCACCGTGTTACGGTGCGATTTCGGCGTATTCGCAGGGTGCGCCGAAAGGTTCGGTACCAACGGGGGTACGGCTGTGAGCTTGGCGTTCTCCGGTGAGGAGCCCTCCATCGGCGTGGAAACCACCATGCCGGAAGCGGTTAGGGACGTGCGAGGAGCCGTCGCCGGGATGGCGGGTTTCGGACTCGCCTATCCCGTGCTGATGAACTTGACCCGGGGTGGCGACGCGGCCGCCACGGCATCCACGCAGTTCTGCGTGGCCTGGGCGCTGGGTCTGCTCGTGCTCGGATTCACCGAGGGAGCGCCCGCGGTGCGCAGGCTGACACTCACGCTGGCCGTCTTGCAGGCGTTCCTCGGATGCTGGGCGATCCGGGACCTGGCGACCGTCCCGCCCGTCGTCGGCGTCGTCGCGGCGGCCTATTCGCTCGCCACCTCGGGCGCTGTCGTGCACCTGCTGTGCCGCCAGGAAGCCAAGGCGTGGTTCGGCGTCCGCGCACTCTGAGCCGTCCCGGGCGTCGCGGTGGCCGGGCCGCCGGGCGCGGTCGACAGGCGGCCGACCCTCCGCTCGGCGGGGGCGTGGGCTGCGGACGAATCGTGTCCGACCGCGCCGATAGGCTGGATGGGTGGCAGATCCAGCGACGTACCGGCCCGCGCCGGGCACGATTCCCGTCGAACCCGGTGTCTACAAGTTCCGGGACGCCCATCGACAGGTGATCTACGTCGGCAAGGCCAAGAGCCTGCGCAGCAGACTGAACTCCTACTTCGCCGACGTCGCGAACCTGCATCCGCGGACGCGGCAGATGGTCACCACGGCCGTGAGCGTCGAGTGGACGGTCGTCTCCACCGAGGTGGAGGCGCTGCAGCTGGAATACAACTGGATCAAGGAATTCGATCCGCGCTTCAATGTCCGCTACCGCGACGACAAGTCCTACCCCGTGCTCGCGGTCACCCTGAACGAGGAGTACCCGCGGCTGTTCGTCTACCGTGGCGCGCGCCGCAAGGGCGTCCGCTATTTCGGTCCGTTCGCGCACGCCTGGGCCATCCGCGAGACGCTCGATCTGCTGCTGCGCGTGTTTCCCGCGCGCACCTGCTCCAACGGAGTCTTCCAGCGGCATCGCCAGATCGGACGCCCCTGCCTGCTCGGCTATATCGACAAATGCTCGGCGCCGTGCGTCGGGCGGGTCAGCGCCGCCGAGCACCGCGCGATCGTCGAGGACTTCTGCGACTTCCTCGCGGGCCGCACCGACCGCCTGGTCCGGGAGCTCGAGCGCCGCATGCACCAGGCCGCCGAGGACTTGGACTTCGAGGTCGCCGCCCGGCTGCGCGACGACGTCCAAGCGCTGCGCCGCGCCCTGGAGAAGCAGGCGGTGGTGCTCGGCACCGGCACCGACGCCGACGTGATCGCCTTCGCCACCGACGAGCTGGAGGTGGCGGTGCAGGTCTTCCACGTGCGCGACGGCCGGGTGCGCGGCCAGCGCGGCTGGGTGGTCGACAAATCGGGTGACGCGGTCGACGTCCCGGAGGCGGGCGGTGAGCTCGCCGCGCTGGTCGAGCAGTTCCTCACCCAGTTCTACGGCGAGCAGGTCGCGGTGGCCGAGCAGGCGGCAGGCGAGCAGCCCGCCGCCGTGGTGCCGCGCGAGGTGCTCGTGCCCGAACTGCCCGCCGACCTCGATCAGGTTCAGCACTGGCTGTCGGATCTGCGCGGCTCGGCGGTGAAGCTGCGGGTGCCCCAGCGCGGGGACAAGAAGGCGCTCGCCGAGACCGTGCAGCGCAACGCGATGGAGGCGCTGGCCCAGCACAAGCTCAAGCGGGCGGGGGACCTGACCTCGAGATCGCAAGCGCTGCAGGAGATCCAGGACGCGCTCGACCTGGACACCGCGCCGCTGCGCATCGAGTGCGTGGACGTCAGCCACGTGCAGGGCACCGACGTGGTCGCCTCGCTGGTGGTCTTCGAGGACGGCCTGGCCCGCAAGGCCGATTACCGGCACTACACGATCAAGGAGGCGGCCGGCGAGGGCCGCTCCGACGATGTCGGCAGCATCGCCGAGGTGACCCGCCGCCGGTTCCTCAAACTGCGCCGCGAGCGCGACCTGATGGAACACGAAGACCTCGCCGCCTCGGGACCCGACGACGACGCGCTCGACCTGACCTCCCGTCCGGGCATCGATCCCCGCACCGGACGCCCGCGCAAGTTCTCCTACCCGCCCAATCTCTACGTCGTCGACGGCGGCGCGCCCCAGGTCGCGGCGGCCGCCGAGGTGCTCGACGAGCTGGGCATCACCGATGTCGCGGTGATCGGCCTGGCCAAACGGCTGGAGGAGGTGTGGGTGCCGGGCGAGAGCGACCCGGTGATCCTGCCGCGCACCAGCGAGGCGCTGTATCTGCTGCAGCGGGTCCGCGACGAGGCGCACCGCTTCGCCATCACCTTCCATCGCAGCAAACGCTCGCGCCGGATGACCGCCTCGGCGCTGGACGCGGTGCCGGGTCTCGGCGCGGCGCGCCGGACCGCGCTGGTCACGCATTTCGGGTCGGTGGCGAAGCTGAAGCAGGCCACGGTCGAGGAGATCACCGAGGTGCCCGGCATCGGGATGGCGACCGCGAAAGCGGTCCTTGCGGCCCTCGAGTCCGAATAGACAGTCGACAGTGCACCGGAAGTTTCGGTTTCGCGTACGTTGTGTGTCTGTGCCCGATACCGAAACCGGTGCGCGATGATCGGAAGGCACCCCCAGAGACGGATCCGGTAGGACATGACACGCGTCGAATCGAACAGCAGTGCGGGCAGCCCGCAGGCGAGTGCGGGACGAATGGTTTCGTCCGGCGTCGTCGGCGGAGCGAACCCGCAGGTCGAGGTGGTGATCGTGACCGGGCTCTCGGGCGCGGGCCGCGGCACCGCCGCCCGGGTGCTCGAGGACCTCGGGTGGTACGTGGCCGACAACCTGCCGCCCGAGCTGTTCGAGCGGATGGTCGAACTCGGCGCGTCCGCCAAGCCGCCGATCCGCCGTCTCGCGCTGGTCATGGACGTGCGCAGCCGCTTCTTCACCGGTGACCTCTCGGCGGTCACCGAGCAGTTGCGGACCCGCGGCGTGCGTACCAGGGTCCTGTTCCTGGAGGCCTCCGACGACGTGCTGATCCGCCGCTTCGGCTTCGCGCGGCGCAGGCATCCGCTGCAGAGCGAGAGCAAGGACGGCACGCTCTCGGCCGGCATCGCCGCCGAGCGGGTGCGGCTGTCGGCCGTGAAGGCTGCCGCGGACCTGGTGATCGACACCACCGAACTGTCCATCCATCAGTTGCACCGCAAGATGGAGGAGGCGTACGGCGGCGGCGCCCCCACCGCGTTGCAGCTCACCGTGCAGTCCTTCGGCTTCAAGTACGGGGTTCCGCTGGACGCGGACATGGTGTTGGATGTGCGTTTTCTACCCAATCCGCATTGGATACCGGAGTTGCGGGAACACACCGGTCAGGAGGCGGTGGTCAGCGAGTACGTGTTGTCGCGTCCCGGCGCGGACGACTACCTGCGTACCTGCCACCACCTGGTCGAGCTGACCACGAACGGTTACCGCCAAGAGGGGAAGCGATACATGACGGTCGCAGTGGGCTGCACCGGAGGCAAGCACCGGAGCGTCGCGATTGCCGAGGCACTGGGCGAGTTGATGAGCGAGGTCACCGGCAAGCCGGAGGAGTCCGCCGACGTGGTCCGCGTCGTGCATCGAGACCTGGGGCGCGAATGACCGGCTGGGAATCCAATCCCAGCATCGTCGCGCTGGGTGGCGGACACGGGCTGTACGCGACGCTGACCGCGGTGCGGCGGTTGACCAGGAAGATCTGCGCGGTGGTCACCGTCGCCGACGACGGCGGCTCATCGGGCCGGTTGCGCGCCGAGCTGGGGGTGTTGCCACCGGGGGATCTCCGGATGGCGCTGGCCGCCCTGGCCGCGGACGCCGACGGCGTGTGGACGCAGACCGTCCAGCATCGATTCGGCGGCACCGGCGCGCTGGCCGGGCACTCCGTGGGCAACCTGATCCTGGCCGGGCTCACCGAGGTGCTCGGCGACCCGGTCGCCGCGCTCGACGAAGTCGCCCGCATGTTGCGCATCACCGGACGAGTCCTGCCCATGTCGCCCATCGCGCTCGACATCGAGGCGGATGTGTCCGGGCTGGAGGCGGATCCACGGGTGAGCCGCTGCATTCGCGGCCAAGTTGCCATCGCGACGACGCCCGGTAAGGTGCGGCGAGTGCGGCTGATTCCGTCCGATCCACCGGCCAGCCCGGAGGCCACCTCGGCGATCGAACACGCGGACGTCGTGGTGCTCGGCCCGGGATCGTGGTTCACCAGCGTGATTCCGCACGTCCTCGTCCCGGAGCTACGCGAAGCCCTGGTCTACACCAGGGCGCGCAAAGTCCTCGTGCTCAATCTCGCCGCCGAGCCGGGGGAGACCGCGGGTTTCTCCGCCGAGCGGCATTTGCATGTACTGTCCCAGCACGCACCGGAATTCGTCGTGGACGAGGTGCTGGTCGATTCCGGCTCGGTGCCGGAGGGCCGCGAGCGGGAACATGTGGCCAGGGCTGCCGAACAGTTGCGGGCACGAGTAACCTTCTCCGATGTCGCCGAAGCGGGAACGGACCGGCATCACCCCGGAAAGCTTGCCGCCGCACTGGATCAACTGATCCGGCAACCTCGGCCGCAAATGGCAGGGCTTCGAGTCGAGGGACGGCACATGGGTCAGGATGTGCGTTCCGGGTTGGGTGGAAAGGAGCGCGTCCCGTGGCGATGACAGCCGATGTGAAAGACGAGCTGAGCAGGCTCACGGTGTCGCAGGTGAGTTCCCGCAAGGCGGAACTGTCCGCACTGCTGCGTTTCGCGGGCGGCCTGCACATCGTCGGCGGCCGGGTGATCGTCGAGGCCGAGGTGGACATGGGTTCCATCGCGCGCCGGCTGCGCCGGGAGATCTTCGAGCTCTACGGTTACGGCTCCGACGTGCACGTCCTCGGCGCGGGGGGACTGCGCAAGACCTCCCGGTACGTGGTGCGCGTCTCCAAGGAGGGCGAGGCGCTGGCCCGGCAGACCGGTCTGCTCGACGTGCGCGGTCGTCCGGTGCGCGGCCTGCCCGCCCAGGTGGTCGGCGGCAGCATCGCCGACGCCGAAGCCGCTTGGCGCGGCGCGTTTCTCGCGCACGGCTCGCTCACCGAGCCAGGCCGCTCCTCGGCGCTCGAGGTCAGCTGCCCCGGCCCCGAGGCGGCGTTGGCGCTGGTCGGCGCGGCCCGGCGGCTCGGCATCACGGCCAAGGCCCGCGAGGTGCGCGGCACCGACCGCGTGGTGGTCCGCGACGGCGAGGCCATCGGCGCGCTGCTGACCAGGATGGGCGCGCACGGCACCCGGATGGTCTGGGAGGAACGCAGGCTGCGCCGTGAGGTGCGCGCGACCGCGAATCGGCTGGCCAACTTCGACGACGCCAATCTGCGCCGCTCGGCGCGGGCCGCGGTCGCCGCGGCGGCCCGGGTGGAACGCGCGCTGGAGATCCTCAGCGACGACGTCCCCGACCATCTCGCCGCCGCGGGAAGGCTGCGGGTGCAGCACCGGCAGGCGTCGCTGGAGGAACTCGGCCAGCTCGCCGACCCCCCGATGACGAAAGACGCTGTCGCGGGCCGCATCCGGCGGCTGCTGTCGATGGCCGACCGGCGCGCCAAGGAACTGGGCGTCCCGGACACCGAATCGGCCGTGACGGCCGAGCTGCTCGACGAAGCCTGAGCCGCGCTTTCCCCCGCGATCCCCACGACGTCGCCCGTCGCGGGGATCGCGGCGTTCCGACTGCGGAAACCGTGTTGGTCGGGCGTCTGACCAGGCATGCCGCCCTCCCGAATGCCAGGTGCGTGTCGGCGAGGTCACGGCAGGACGTTAGTGTGAGTGGGCATCGGAACGATCCGCTGGAAAGTTGAGGAGCGATAACGTGACTGTCCGGGTAGGCATCAACGGCTTCGGTCGTATCGGACGTAACTTCTTCCGGGCGGTGGAGGCGCAGAAGGCGCTCGGCACCACCGACATCGAGATCGTCGCGGTCAACGACCTCACCGACAACGCGACCCTCGCGACCCTGCTCAAGTACGACTCGATCCTGGGCCGCTTGCCCCAGGACGTCTCGCTCGACGGCGACGACACCATCGTGGTGGGCGACCAGCGGATCAAGGCGCTGGCCATCAAGGAGGGCCCCGCCGCGCTGCCCTGGGGCGACCTCGGCGTCGACGTGGTCGTCGAATCCACCGGCATCTTCACCGATGCCACCAAGGCCAAGGGCCACCTCGCCGCGGGCGCCAAGAAGGTCATCATCTCCGCCCCGGCCAAGGGCGAGGACATCACCATCGTCATGGGCGTCAACGACGACAAGTACGACGGCAGCCAGAACATCATCTCGAACGCCTCGTGCACCACCAACTGCCTCGGCCCGCTGGCCAAGGTGCTCAACGACGAGTTCGGCATCGAGCGTGGCCTGATGACCACCATCCACGCCTACACCCAGGACCAGAACCTGCAGGACGGCCCGCACAGCGACCTGCGCCGTGCCCGCGCCGCCGCGCTGAACATCGTGCCCACCGGCACCGGCGCCGCGAAGGCCATCGGCCTGGTGCTGCCCGAGCTGCAGGGCAAGCTGGACGGCTACGCGCTGCGCGTGCCGGTCCCGACCGGTTCGGTCACCGACCTCACCGCCACGCTGCGCAAGTCGGCCACGCTCGAGGAGATCAACGCCGCCTACCGGGCCGCCGCGGAAGGCCCGCTGAAGGGCATCCTCAAGTACAACACCGACCCGATCGTCTCCAGCGACATCGTCACCGACCCGGCCTCGTCGATCTACGACGCTCCGCTGACCAAGGTGATCGACGACCAGGTCAAGGTCGTGTCCTGGTACGACAACGAGTGGGGCTACTCCAACCGTCTCGCCGATCTCATCGGCCTCGTCGGCAAGTCGCTCTGACGCGTATGGCTGTCAAGACACTCGCGGACCTGCTCGGTGAGGGCGTCGAGGGCCGGGGCGTGCTGGTGCGCTCCGACCTGAACGTCCCCCTCGACGACCAGGGACAGATCACCGATCCCGGCCGCATCATCGCCTCGGCGCCGACCATCAAGGCGCTCGCCGAGGCCGGCGCCAAGGTCGTCGTGACCGCGCACCTGGGCCGCCCGAAGGGCGAGCCGGACCCGAAGCTCTCGCTGGCGCCGGTGGCCGCCCGGCTCGCCGAGGAACTGGGCCGCAACGTCCAGCTCGCCGGTGACGTGGTGGGCCAGGACGCGCTGGCGCGCTCGGAGGGCCTCACCGACGGCGACGTGCTGCTGCTGGAGAACATCCGGTTCGACGCGCGCGAGACCAGCAAGGACGACGCGCAGCGGGCCAAGCTGGCCGCTGCGCTGGTCGAGCTGGTCGGCGACGACGGCGCGTTCGTCTCCGACGGCTTCGGCGTGGTGCACCGCAAGCAGGCTTCGGTGTACGACGTGGCCGCGCTGCTGCCGCACTACGCGGGCACGCTGGTCGCGGCCGAAGTCGAGGTGCTGGCCAAGCTGAGCGAGAACCCGGACCGGCCGTACGCGGTCGTGCTCGGCGGCTCCAAGGTCTCCGACAAGCTGGCGGTCATCGAGGCGCTCGCGCCGAAGGTCGACACGCTGGTGATCGGTGGCGGTATGTGCTTCACCTTCCTTGCCGCACAGGGCCTTTCGGTGGGCGCGTCGCTGTTGCAGGAGGAGATGGTGGACACCTGCAAGCACCTGCTCGAGCAGTACGCCGATGTCATCCACCTGCCCCGCGACATCGTGGTGGCGGACGCGTTCGCCGCCGACGCGGAGTCGAAAGTCGTACCGGCGCACGAGATCCCGGACGGCTGGCTGGGACTGGACGTGGGCCCGGAGTCGGCGGATCGCTTCTCGGTGCTGCTCACCGAGGCGCAGACCGTCTTCTGGAACGGGCCGATGGGCGTGTTCGAGTTCGAGAAGTTCGCCGCGGGCACCCGCGGGGTCGCCGAGGCGATCGTGACCGCCACCGGCAAGGGTGCGTTCACCGTGGTCGGCGGCGGCGATTCGGCTGCGGCCGTGCGCGCGCTGGGCCTGCCGGAGGACGGCTTCTCGCACATCTCCACCGGCGGCGGCGCGTCGCTGGAGTACCTGGAGGGCAAGGAACTTCCCGGTATCGCGGTGTTGGAGGACTGAACATGGCACGCAAACCGCTCATCGCGGGCAACTGGAAGATGAACCTCAATCACCTCGAGGCCATCGCCCTGGTGCAGAAGATCGCGTTCGCGCTGCCGGAGAAGTACTTCGACAAGGTCGACGTCGCGGTGATCCCGCCGTTCACCGACCTGCGCAGCGTGCAGACGCTGGTCGAAGGCGACAAGCTCCTGCTCACCTACGGCGGCCAGGACGTCTCGGTGCACGAGTCGGGCGCCTACACCGGCGAGATCAGCGCGAGCATGCTCGCCAAGCTGGGCTGCACGTTCGCCGTGGTCGGGCACTCCGAGCGGCGGCAGTACCACAACGAGGACGACGCCACCGTGCTGGCCAAGGCCAAGCAGGCGCTGAAGCACGGGATCACCCCGATCGTGTGCATCGGCGAGGGCCTGAACGTCCGTGACGCGCGGACGCACGTGGAGTACAACCTCGAGCAGCTGCGCGGGTCGCTGAAGGGCCTGACGGCAGAAGAGATCTCCAAGATCGTGATCGCCTACGAGCCGGTGTGGGCGATCGGCACCGGCAAGGTCGCCACCCCCGCCGACGCGCAGGAGGTCTGCGGCGCGATCCGCGGGGAGCTGGAGAAGCTGGCCTCGCCGGAGGTCGCCGCCGGAGTTCGCGTGCTCTACGGCGGATCGGTCAACGCCAAGAACGTCGGAGAGCTGGTCGCGCAGACCGACATCGACGGCGCGCTGGTCGGCGGCGCTTCGCTCAAGGGTGACGAGTTCGCCACCCTGTCGGCGATCGCCGCGGGCGGCCCGTTGCCCTGATCTCGGCACCACACCCGACAGCCCGGTATCGCGGACAGCGATACCGGGCTGTGCCGATTTCGCCGAGAGTGAGCACGGGTGCTCGGCGGCCGACGCCCGTGCGATGATGACGGAGCTCGAACCACCGGCCCGACAAGGATTTTCGTGACTCTTCGCAAGCTGTCCACCGCTGTTCCGGCCGTGCTGATCGCGCTCGCCGCGCTTGTCGGCTGTTCCGACGACTCGGCAGACGATCACGATCACCTCCACCACGCGGCATCGAGCACCCCCGCCGCGGCGGTCCGGCCCGAGCAGCAGGACCCGGGGCACCGCAGGATCGGCCAACTGGTCGGGGAGTGGACGGGCGAGAAATCGACCTTCGTCGCGGGCGGCACGGCCGACAATCCCACCAAGCGCGAAATCGTCTCGCGCTGGGAGTGGATCGCCGAGACCGGCAACAACTTTCTGCGTGAGGAAGCCAGGGACGTCCACGGCAGCAGCGAGTACTACCGGCTCGGGCTGCTCGGATTCGCACCGACCGACAACCGCTACGAGTGGACGACCGTCGACAGCGTCACACCGATGACCATGAGTTACAAGGGCGCGAAGGGGAGCGGCGGCGACCCCGACATCGTCATGGCCGGTGAGTTCACCGATCCCGGCGTGCTCGGCGCGCAGTTCGTGGGCAAGACGATCCCGATGCGCACGGTGATCCGGCTGGAGTCGGCAGACCGGGTCGTCATGGAGATCTACTTCGCCGCGCCCGGCGAACCGGAGCGGATCGCCGATCGCGTCGTGCTCACCCGGAAGAAGTAGCGGGCGCGCTCACCGCGCGTGCAGGACCAGGCCCGCGCCGTTGTCGTTGCGCAGGGTCAGCATGTCGGCGTCCACCGTGGCGGCCGTCTTGCCGTCCAGGGCTTTCGACACGGACTGCTCGACCTCCATCGTCTCCGGCGAGCACAGCGTCTTCGTGGTGGCGACCCGGAAGTCGATCTGCGTGCCCGATACTTCGGCGCTGCCGGTCATGCTGTTGCAGCCGGTGCTGCCGGAGACGCTGCCGTCCTCGGCGATGGTGAGTGTGGGCTGTGCTTCGTCGAGGGCGCGCGAGCGGACCTGGCTGTTGTCGGTGATGAACGCGGTCACCAGCCAGGATGTGCCCTGGATCGGCTTATCCGGCTGGGCGACCTTCTTGTCGAGCAGGGTCACCGTGCGGTCGGGGCTGTGCAGGGTGAGCCGCGCGTCGTCCAGCCGCCAGTTGGGCTGTGAATTCAGCAGGCCGCTGAGCCACTCGTCGGCGTCGCGCCGATCGTCCTCGCAGGCCATCAGGGTGGTGGCCAGGCCGGAGACGCGCAGGACGTGGTCGTCCAGTTCGGCCATGCCGCTGAATTTGTTGCACCCAGCGTCGGCGGCGACGCGGCCTTCCGAGAAGCTGATCGTCAGCGGCCCCCCACCGGGAATCGGGGTGCCTTCGACCGCGGTCGAGAGGAAGGTGCGGCCCATCGGTGTCGGCTCGTCGGCGTCGCGGTCGGGCTCCCCGCGCGAGCACGCCGCGAGTGCGCAGAGGGCGAGCAGGACCAGCGTTGCTGATCGCGCCGAGTGTGCCGTCATGCGGCGATGCTACCGACGCCGAGCGGCGTCACCCCGGTTTCCGCCGGTCGGGACGGCCTGGCGAGAGCTCCCGCCGGAACCCGCGAGATCGAAGCTCATGGGATGACTCGTCCACACCGTATTAGAATCTGGGCCGTGCACCGATGCTTCCCCATCACCCCGCCGCCCGCCTCCTGAGCGAGGTGTAGGTTTCCAGCGCGCCACCCCAGCGGTGAGCGCGCTCTCGTCGGCATCGCTGTGCACCTCGCTTCCGCGACCCCCCATCCCCTTTCGTCGCAGGAGCGCGATTTCTCATGTCCTCACCTGTGTCCACGACCGGCCGTTCGGGGCTGGCCTATCTCGTCGCGGCCGGAATCCTCTGGGGCACCGGCGGTCTGCTCGGCACACTGGTGCACCGAGCCACCGGGCTGGCTCCGGTCTCCGTCGCGACCTGCCGGCTCGCCGTCGGTGGACTCCTGCTGGTGGCCCTGCTCGCGGGCGCGCGGCGGCCGTGGCCGCGGGATACGCTGGCCTGGCGCCGGATCGGCGCGGTCGCCGTGCTCGCGGCAGCCTTCCAAGCGGCCTATTTCGGCGCGGTCGCGGTGTCGTCGGTCAGTCTCGCGACGTTGCTCACGATCGGTATGTCGCCGGTGGTGGTCGCGGTGTTGGAGCACGTCACCGGAAGGCATCCGCTGGACCGGCGGCGCGCGGCCACCATCGGCCTCGCCCTGGGCGGCCTGGCGTTGCTGGCCGGTGTGCCCTCCGGCGCCGCCGACGCCGGTGGGTTGCTGGCCGGCGCTGCGCTGGCCTCGCTGGCCGCGGCGGCGTTCGCGACGGTCACCGTGCTCAACGCCGTGCCGGTGCCCGGGCTCGACGCGATGACCACCACCGGCCTCGGGTTCACCGGCGGCGCACTGCTGCTGGCTCCGCTCGCGGCCACGAGCGGCCTGGCCTTCGACCCGGCCATCGGCAGCGTCGCGCTGGTTGTGATGCTGGGACTGGCGCCGACCGCGATCGCCTACACCTGCTACTTCCGGGGGCTCGCGGAGGCGGGACCGGGGATCGCCGCGGTGCTCGCCCTGCTCGAACCCCTCACGGGTGCGGCGCTGGCGGCGGTCGTCCTGGGCGAACGCCTCACCGCGACCGGACTCACCGGCGCCGCGCTGCTCGTCGGGGCGCTGGTGCTCGCGGCCACCGCGCATCCCCCGATCAGCCGTCCGGACAGGGCGTCCGGGCCGCACCGGCGCCGCGACTAAGCTTCGGCGAGTGACTTCCGCCGCGACCACCCCGGGCTCCACCTGGGCGCCGCTGCGTTCACCGGTGTACCGCGCGCTGTGGGTGGCGCAGCTGGTGTCGAATCTGGGCACCTGGATGCAGACCGTGGGCGCGCAGTGGATCATGGTCGACCAGCCCAACGCGGCGGCGCTGGTGTCGTTCGTGCAGACCGCGATCACCCTGCCGGTGATGCTGCTGGCCATCCCGTCCGGGGTGATCGCCGATCTGGTGGACCGGCGCTGGTTGCTGCTCGGCGCGCAGTCCACGATGGCGGTGCTGGCGCTGGTCCTCGCCGTCTCCACGGCGACCGGGCACACCACGCCCGTCGTGCTGCTCACGCTGTTGTTCCTGCTCGGCTGCGGGCAGGCGCTGACCGCGCCCGCGTGGCAGGCGATCCAGCCGGAACTGGTCGCGCGCGAGCAGATCCCCGCGGCGTCCGCGCTGGGCAGCATGAACATCAACATCGGCAGGGCGGTGGGGCCCGCCGTGGCCGGAGCGCTGGTCTCGCTGTCGGGGCCGACGCTGGTGTTCGCGCTGAACGCGGTGTCGTTCGTCGGGATCGTCGTGGTCTTGACGCTGTGGCGCCGCCCGGCGACCGATCGCCGCCTGCCCACCGAGCGCCCGCTGGCGGCGTTGCAGGCGGGGACCCGGTTCATCCGCGCGGCTCCGGCGATCCGGCGGGTGCTGCTGCGTTCGATCTTGTTCATCGCGCCCGCGAGCGCGGTCTGGGCGCTGTTGCCGGTGATCGCGCGCGACCGGCTCGGGCTGTCGTCGTCGGGGTACGGGCTGATGCTCGGGGCGATGGGCGTCGGTGCGGTGCTCGGCGCCGCGGCGCTGTCCCGCTTGCGAGCCTGGCTCACCCCGACCCAGCGGCTCACCATCGCCGCGGTCCTGTTCGGCGTGGCGACGGCGGGGACCGCGCTGCTGCGGATCGTGCCGGTGGTGCTGGTGCTGCTGGTGTTCGCGGGGCTGGCGTGGCTGCTGGCGATGTCCACGATGAACGCGACCATGCAGCTGCTGCTGCCCGCCTGGGTGCGCGCCCGCGGATTGTCGGTCTACCTGCTGGTGTTCATGGGCGGCCAGGCGATCGGCTCGCTGGTCTGGGGCCTGGTCGCGGACGCTCTCGGTGCGGTGCCCGCGCTCCTGTGGGCCGCGGTGCTGCTCGCGTTCTGCGCGCTGAGCACGGTATGGCTGCCCATCCGCAACGATCCCGAACTGCTCGACCTGACCCCCGCGGCGTTCTGGCCGGAACCGGAGCTGGCGGTCGAACCCGATCCCGACGACGGTCCGGTGCTCGTCCTGCGCAGCTACGACGTGCCGCCGGACAGCGCGGAGGAGTTCCTGGCCGCCATGGCCTTCGTCGGGCGGTCCCGTCAGCGCACCGGTGCGATGGAATGGCGTCTGTATCGCGACGTCGGGGTGATCGATCGTTACGTGGAGGCCTTCGTCGTGCGGTCCTGGGCCGAGCACATGCATCAGCATCAGATCCGGCTCACCGCGCAGGACCAGCTGCGCGAGCAGGCGGTGGCGAAGTTCAGCGCGGCAGCGGGGGAACAGGTCACCCATCTGGTCGCGGTCGACCGGCGCTAGGGCGCACCCGCGGAGGCGGTCCGAGTGCCTGATTCGGTGCGATCGCACCGACCGCATACACTGTCCGGCATGCGGATGTTCCTGGATATCCTCCTGATCATCACCAGCTTGCTGCTGGTGCTGCTGGTGCTGCTGCACCGCGCCAAGGGTGGAGGTCTGTCCAGCCTGTTCGGCGGCGGCGTGCAATCCAGCCTGTCCGGGTCCACCGTCGTGGAGAAGAACCTCGATCGCGTCACCATCTTCACCGGCGTCATCTGGCTGATCGCCATCCTCGGCATCGGTCTGGAGATCAAGTTCGCCTGATCCCGGCGGTCACCGCACCTGCCGTGAGTCCCGCCGCGCCGAGCACGACCGCGGCGGGATAGCTCGTCCCGGGCACCGGGTCAGCGGCAACGTGCCCAGGATTCGTCTGGAGCCGTACCCTGCCGTCAGCGGCCCTGGCGGGTCGACTTGGATCAGTCGATGCGCGGAATGCGCCCGTCGAGATCGGTGAATCCGTAGTACTCGGCGAGATCGGCCACTCGCCAGGGCAATCCGGTGCGGGAGCGCCGTCCCGCGTCGGTGGCGAGCGCGACGACGGCGCGGCCGGTGAAGCGCGGCGTCTGCGCCTCGCCCAGGTCGAAGGTGCCCTCACCGGGCAGCGTGACCATCCGCCGGCCGTCGGCGTCGGCCGGAACCAGTTGCAGCAGTTCGGTATCCACGATGCCCGGCCAGAGCGAGACCGCGGTCACCTCGGTGCCGGCGAGGTTGTGCGCCATGTCGGCGGTGAGCCGGTCCACCGCCGCTTTGGCGACGCCGTAGACCGCGTTGTGCATGTATCTGCGCGCACCCGGCGAGGAGATGTTGACGATCAGGCCGCCCGATTCGATCAGCAGCGGCGCGGCGAACACGCTTGCCACGTAATGGGATCGGACACCCACGTCGAACGACTCGTCCCACGCCGCCGGTGGTACCTCCCAGAACGGCTTGCCCAGCCAGCGGGCCGCGGCGGGGGAGTTGTAGACGTTGTTCACCAGCACGTCCAGTCTGCCGTGCTCGGTGCGGATCAGCTCGAACAGCCGCTCCACCGCGTCGTCGTCGCGGTGATCGCACACGAACGGGATGCCGATCCCGCCCGCCGCATCGATGTCGGCGGCCGTTGCGTGTACCGTGCCGGGTAGTCGCCCCTGGGCCGCCGAGCGCCCGGTGACGAACACCGTGGCACCCGCCGCGCCCAGCTCCAGGGCGATCCCTTTGCCGATGCCGCGGCTGGCGCCGGTGACCACCGCGACCTTGCCTTCGAGCCTCTCGGGTATTCCGCTCACGGAACCGGAACATTACCGTGAAACGATAACGTGTTCTAGTACATCGTTCAGGAGGCCTGAGTGGAGCTGACGCATCGGTTCGTGACGACCAACGGTGTCCGCATGCACGTCGCCGAGCAGGGGGCGGGGCAGCCGGTGATCTTCTGCCACGGCTTTCCGCACACCTGGTACATCTGGCACCGCCAGCTTCCCGCGCTCGCCGCGGCGGGCTACCGCGCGCTCGCGCCGGACCTGCGCGGCTACGGGCAGACCGACGTCCCGGCCGACCTCGAGGCGTACACCAACCGCGCGGTCTGCGCAGATCTGCTCGCACTGCTCGACGACATCGGCGCCGAGCAGGCGGTGTTCGTCGGCCTGGACTTCGGCGCGGCGCTGGTGTGGGAACTGGCGCTGCGCACGCCGGATCGGGTGCGCGGCGTCATCGTCCTGAACAATCCGTTCGCGCCGCGTCCGCCGCGGGCTCCGTCGCAACTGTGGGCGAAGGCGGCTGCTCGGCACTTCCTGCACTTGCAGTACTTCCAGACGCCAGGAGTCGCCGACGCCGAACTCGCGGCGCGTCCCCGCGAGTTCCTGGCCCGCGTCTACTACGCGCTCAGCGCCGACTACCACTACCTGGACACCTGGCGCTTCCCGGCGGAGGGCACCGGTTACCTCGATGTGCTGCCCGAGGCGCCCGCGTTGCCGTGGCGCTGGCTCGGCGCGGACGAGTTGGACGTGCTGGCCGCCGATTTCGAGCGCACCGGGTTCACCGGCGGATTGAACTGGTACCGCAGTCTGGATCGCAACTGGGAGCTCACCGCCGAGTACGCGGACGCGAAAGTCACCGTACCCGCCTATTTCCTGTACGGCGACCGCGACCCGGACATGGAAGGCTTCAGTGGTCGCGACCCGCTGGCCACCTTGCGCGAGCACGTCGTTGACCTGCGCGCGGTGAGCGAGATCGGCGGCGCGGGCCACCTCGTCCAGTTGGAGCGGACCGAGCAGGTGAACGCGTTGCTCACCGCGCATCTCGGCCATCTGGCCGCGCACCCGGACCGGCTTCCGGCCTGAGACGAAACGTCTTCGGTCCCAGCGCCGTTCGTTGTCGGTGGGCACCGCTAATGTTCGGTGAATGAGTTATAGCCTGAGCATCTACGTTGTCGAACTGGACAGGGTCAAGGGCGCCATCGGGTCCCGGGACGACAAGCTCCGGCGGATGATCGGGGGCCGGTTCAAGGCCCAGCTGACCCACGACGACGACTGGTTCGCCGAGGAGATCGCGAGCGGCGCGCCCACACGCTACGAGGCGGTGCGCGCCGTCATCGACGGCGGTCCGTTCGACCCGGCCTACGGTTTCCAATACGGCTACGCCTATCAGACGATCTGCCAGTTCTACGGCCGGTTCGCGGACAACCGCTACTTCTCGGCGTTCCGCGGTCGCTGGCTCGATCACATCGATGACGGGCTCGCCACGTTGGGCATCAAAGCGGTCAGCGTCCGGGCGTTCATGTACCACTCGCTGCCGCCTTCGCTGCCGCAGCCCGACGAATTGCCCGGCTACGGCGAATGGACGCCGGAGCAATGCGCGGAAGCGCTCGTGCAGTGGGAGTCGACCACGCCACCGCAGCGCGAAGAGGTCGATCACGAGGTCCTCGCCGCCATCGAGTCCTGTGTCGAGTGGATCCGGGAGGCGCAGGCGCGTCCGGGCTGGGGGATCGCCGGGTTCTTCTACTGAGCCCGCGGCCTAGCGGTATTCGTCGGCCAGCTTCGGGTAGTCCGACCACCGCGGCAGCGGCTGGAAATCGAGGTAGGCGGTCAGGCGATCGAGCACGTATTGCCACCGTGGGCCGATGGCGCCCGCGTCGGCGGGGCGGACGTGGCGGCGGGTCAGCTCCACGGTGGTGACCACGCCGACCTGGCTCATCCGCACTTCGAGCAGGCAGCCGTCGATGTGGACGACGAATTCGTGCGGCGCCTGGCAATGGTCGACGCGCACCGCGACCGGGCCGGGGACGGGACCGTCGAACAACTCGATGGTGAGGTTGCCGTTGCCGCCGGAGACGGCGCCGAGCCAGCGGGCGAGCTGGCCGCGCTCGGTGGCCGCCGACCACACCTCCAGCACCGGCTTGTGGAACGAACGCAGGTAGTGCAGGAGCACCAGATCGCCGTCGGCTGTGTGCTCGTGCTCCGGCCGTACCTCGCCGAGCATGGACATCGTGGTCATCGCCGTGTCCTTTCCGCTGCTGGTCACCGTCACCCTCACTGTATTTCCACTATTCACCCGCCGAATCGGATTACCGGGGATGCCGGGCCTCGGCGTGCCGCGGCTCCGGGCCGGTCGCCGCGCCCAGGAGCCGGAGGGCCGCGGCTTCGATCCGGTCCTCGTCGAGCAGCACCGTCGCGGCGGCCGGGCCCAGAGGGACGAAGCTGTCCTCGCTGGTGACACGCGCGATTCGTCCGGTGAAACCGGCATCGAGCAGAGCCGCGCACACCGCTTCCGACACGCCGCCGCAGCGGCGGGTCTCGTCCGCGACGAGGACGCGGCCGGTCGCGCGCGCGTGGCGCAGCAGGTCGTCCGCCGGTAGCGGAGCCAGCCAGCGCAGGTCGAGCACGCGTGTGTGGATCCCGTGCCGGGCCAGTCGCCGTGCCGCCCGCAGGCTCATCGGCACGCCGTTGGCGAAGCTGACCACGGTCAGATCGGCCCCCTCGCCGTAGACCCGGGCGCGGCCGATCTCGACGTGCTCCGCGGCGGACGGGCGAGCCAGCCAGCCGTCGTCACCAGGACGGTGCAGGTCGCGCGTGTGGTACAGCGCGATGGGCTCGAGGTACAGACATACTCTGCCGTCCACTCGTGCGGCGGACACGCAAGTGCGCAACATCGCCGCCGCGTCGTCGGCACGGGACGGTGAGGCGAGGACGACGCCCGGGATGTCGCGCAGCGCGGCCACCGAGTTGTCGTTGTGGAAGTGGCCGCCGAAGCCCTTTTGATAGGCGTATCCGGCGATCCGCACCACCATCGGGTTGCGGTAGCGGCCGTCGGAGAAGAACGACAGCGTGGCCGCTTCGCCACGGATCTGATCCGCGGCGTTGTGCAGGTAGGCGAGGTACTGGATCTCCGGGATCGGCACGAATCCGGCCAGCGCCGCGCCGAGCGCCGTGCCCAGGACGCTCTGCTCGTCCAGCAAGGTGTCGAATACGCGCCGCGCGCCGAACGTCTTCTGCAAGCCCTTGGTCACGCCGTACACGCCGCCTTTGCGGCCGACGTCCTCGCCGAAGACGAGCACGTCGCGATCACGTTCGAGCAGTCCGGCGAGGGCGGCGTTGACCGCATGCGCCAGGGTGGTCGGTGCACCCTGTGCCGCAGCGCCGTTCACGCGGTGCGGCGAACCGATGCCGGTGATCGCATGGCCGGCGTCGGCGTGTTTGCGTTCGTCGCGCGGGAGCGGGTCGGTGCGGAGCGCGTCGGCGCGCACGAGTGCGGGACGGGAGGGCGCGATCGGCGCGGTCACGGCCGCCGCCGCGTCGAGTTTCGGCTCCGCGCAGACAAGTTCGGCGGTGGTCGCGACTCGGCGGCCCAGTTCGGCGTAGCGGTCGAGCAGGCCGGCGGGTGGGGCGACGCCGGATTCGATCAGCAGCCGCGCGGTCGCCGTCACCGGGTCGCGGGCTAGGTCGGCGGCGATCTCGACGGGGCGGCGGTAGGCGGTTTCGACGTCGGATCCGGCGTGACCGAGCAGTCGCACGGTCCGCAGGCGCAGGAACGCGGGCGCGCGGTGGTCCCTGACCCACCGTGCGGCGGCTTCCGCGGTGGTCAGCGCATCGAGCGTGGCGCAACCGTCGGCGCTGAAATACGCCAGGCCGGGCCGGTGGCCGTAGGACCGCTCGATCCAGCTCGATGGGGTGGGGACACTGATCCCGATGCCGTTGTCCTCGCAGACGAACAGGATCGGCATCGGAATCCCCTGCCCGGCAGTGTGAATCGCGGCATTGATCGCTCCGGCCGCAGTGGAGTGATTGGCCGAGGCGTCGCCGAAACTGCACAGCACCACCGCGTCGGCGGGCCAGGGACCGGCGACCCCCAGCCGCGCCGCGCGATCGATCGCGAACGCCAACCCGACCGCGCGCGGAAGATGCGACGCGATGGTCGAGGTCTGCGGGATGACGTTCGCGGCGGCGCTGCCGAACACCTTGTGCCGCCCACCGGAGATCGGATCCGCCGCCGCGGCGACCACACCGAGCAGGACGTCCCGGATCGGGTCGAGCCCTGGTACGCGGCGCGCCCGGTGCACGAAGAACGCGCCCGACCGGTAGTGCAGCAGGGCCGGGTCGGTGGTGCGCAGGGCGGCCGCCACGGCGGCGTTGCCCTCGTGACCGGACGAGCCGATGCTGTAGTAACCGCGCCGGTCGCTGCCGAGGCGGCGGGCCGCGAGATCGAGCTGCCTGCTCGTCGCCTGTGCGTCGAACAGCTCCAGGCACGCCGTGCCGGTGATCGCGCCGCCGGGCACGATCGGCTGATCCGCCGGACGGCCCGGCCCCGGCGCGAAGGCGGCGACGGCGGCGCGGAACCGCTCGTCCAGATCCACTGCCTGCTCGGTCACCGACCGATCATCTCGTAAACTCCGCCGTCCGGATGGGTTATCCGTCGGTGTTCTTTCGGAAATCCAGGATGGTATCGGACAAATTTACGAGATGATCGGCCGTGGCGTGCTCACTGCAGCGCGGCAGCGGCCTCCTGGTCCAGCAGCCAGGTCGTGGAGTCGATTCCTGTCGCACCGGCCGCGGGCACGTCCGCCGGGTCCGCGCCGCCGATGGCCGCGGCGACCGCCTCGGCCTTGGCCGCGCCGCCGACCACCAGAACGACGTGGCGGGTCCGGCGGATCGCGGGCCGGGTGAGGGTGACCCGGACCGGCGGCGGCTTCGGCGAGTTGGTGACGGCGACGACCAGTTCGTGTTCCTCCCGCACCGCGTCGGTGTCCGGGAACAGCGAGTTCACGTGGCCCTCGCCGCCCATACCGAGCAGGTGCAGATCGAACGCGCCGTGTTCGGCGAGGTAGGCGTGCACCGTCGCGGAATACTCGGCGGCGGCCTCCACCGGGTCGGGGTACTCGCCGTCGGAGGCGGCCACCGGATGCACCCGCGCCGGGTTCACCGGCACGTGGTCCAGCAGTGCCTGCCTGGCTTGCAGGTCGTTGCGCTCGGGATCGTTCGCGGGTACGAAACGCTCGTCGCCCCAGAACACCTCCACCCGGGACCAGTCGATGTCACCGGGTGACTTGCGTACCTGCTCCAGCAGGGCGATGCCGGTTCCGCCGCCGGTCAGCACCACCGACGCGGAGCCGCGCTCGGCCTGCGCCGCGACCACGACGGAGACGAAGCGGGCCGCCGCGGCGGCGACCAGCGAGTCGGTGTCGAGGTGCACCTCGACGGTGTCGCTGGGGAATGGCGAATCGGTGTGCTCACTCATAGATCACCTTCTCGATTCCGGCCAGCGCCTCCGCGTAGGTCTCGTCGGCGTCCAGCCTGCGTAGGTCCTCGGCGAGGCAGTCCCGGGTCTCCCGGCGCGCCAGCGCGATCCGCTGCACCGGTTCGCCGGTGCGGGTCAGCGTCGCGGTGCGCCCGGTCTGCGGGCGTTCGATCGCGATGGAGACGGTGGGGCGGTGCAGTTCCACCACCAGCGGGCCGGTGCGACGGCGAACCGGGCAGTCGAGCCGGGCGGCCAGCCAGCCGGCCAGGATGTCCAGGGCGGGCTCGTCGCGCAGCCCGGACACGGTCGCCGATTCCACCGCTTCGAACGGCGGCTCGTCCATGGCCGCCGCCAGCAGCGCGCGCCAGTATGTGATCCGGCTCCAGGCCAGATCGGTGTCACCGCTGGCATAGGAGCGCAGCCGCTTCTTGATGGCCGCCTGGGGATCGGGCGCGAACGTGGCATCGGTGATGCGGCGGCCCGCCAAGCGGCCCACGGAATCCTTGGACGGGAACTCCGGGGCGCCGCGCGGCCACCACGCGACCACCGGCGTATCCGGCAGCAGGAACGGGGTGACGACACTGCTCTCGTGGCTGACCAGCTCGCCTTGCAGCCGCAGCACGATCACCTCGGCCGCCCCCGCGTCGCCGCCCACCCGGATCTGCGCGTCCAGCCGGGTGGCGGCCTCCCGGTCGCCGCGCGCCAGCACCACCACCCGGCAGGGATGCTCGCGGCTGGCTTCGTTCGCCGCGTCGATCGCGTCCTCGGCCTCGGAGCTGTCGAGCGTGCACACCACGAGGGTGAGCACCCGGCCCACGGTGATCACGCCGTTGCTCTCGCGCAGCTGCACGAGGCGCTTGGTGACCTCGCCGGTCTTGGTCTCGGGCATGTCGACGATCACGGGCGCCGCCATTCCCGCCCGGTGCGGGCGATCATCTCGTCGGCCGAGGGCGGACCCCAGGTGCCCGCCTCGTACGGTTCCGGCCTGCCTTCGGCGGCCCAGTGCTCGAGCACCGGATCCAGTATGCGCCAGGACAATTCGACCTCCGCGTTCACCGGAAACAGCGACGGCACGCCGAGCAGCACGTCGAGGATCAGGCGTTCGTAGGCCTCGGGGGAGGACTCGGTGAACGCCTCGCCGTAGGTGAAGTCCATATTGACGTCGCGCACCTCCATGCCGGAGCCCGGCACCTTGGAGCCGAACCGCGTGGTGATGCCCTCGTCCGGCTGTACCCGGATGACCAGCGCGTTCTGCCCCAGTTCCTCGGTCATGGTCTGGTCGAACGGCAGGTGCGGCGCCCGCTTGAAGATCACCGCGATCTCGGTGACCCTGCGGCCGAGCCGCTTTCCGGTGCGCAGGAAGAACGGCACGCCCGCCCAGCGGCGGGTGTCGATCTCCAAGCTGATCGCGGCGTAGGTCTCGGTCCTCGAATTCGGGTCGAAGCCTTCCTCCTGGAGCAGACCGTCCACGTGCTCACTGCCCTGCCAGCCCGCGGTGTACTGCCCGCGCGCGGTGGTCTCGTCCAGCGGTTCGATTAGCCTGGTCGCCGAGAGCACCTTGATCTTCTCGGTCTGCAATTGCCTGGGCTCGAAGCTGATCGGCTCCTCCATGGCGGTGAGCGCCAGCAGTTGCAGCAAGTGGTTCTGGATCACGTCGCGCGCGGCCCCGATGCCGTCGTAGTAGCCCGCGCGGCCGCCCAAGCCGATGTCCTCGGCCATCGTGATCTGCACGTGGTCGACGAAGTTGGCGTTCCAGATCGGCTCGTACAACTGGTTGGCGAAGCGCAACGCCAGGATGTTCTGTACCGTCTCCTTGCCGAGGTAGTGGTCGATGCGGAACACCCGCTCCTCGGGAAACACCCCGTTGACCAGCGCGTTGAGTTCCTGGGCGCTCTGCAGGTCGTGCCCGAAGGGCTTCTCGATCACCACCCGCCGCCAGGGTTTGCGCCCGTCCGGCCCGGACGTCTGCGCCAATCCGTGCGAGGAGAGCTGATCGAGCACCACCGGGAACATATTCGGCGGGATGGACAGGTAGAACGCGTGATTGCCGCCGGTGCCGCGCTCCTTGTCCAGCGTGATCAGGGTGTCGGCGAGCCGGTCGAACGCCGCGTCGTCGTCGAAGGTGCCCTGGACGAAGCGGATGCCCTCCGAAAGCTGGTCCCAGACCTCCTGGCGGAAGGGCGTACGCGCGTGCGCCTTCACCGCCTCCAGAACCACCTGGGCGAAGTCCTCGTCGGCGTAATCCCGGCGCGCGAAGCCGACCAAGCCGAAGGCCGGGGGCAGCAGCCCCCGGTTGGCCAGGTCGTAGATGGCCGGCATCAGCTTCTTGCGAGACAGATCTCCCGTGACGCCGAAGATGACCATGCTGCACGGTCCGGCGATGCGCGGGAGCCGTTTGTCCCTTTTCTCACGCAGCGGGTTCCGCCATTCGGCGGCGTCCGGCCCCTCCGCGGGCGCTGCCCCGGCCATCGGTCAGCCGTTCCCGGTCGACGCCGACTTCAGCTCGTCGGCGGTGGCGGAAAGCAGCTCCTCCCAGGATTTCTCGAACTTGTCCACGCCCTCGCGCTCGAGCACCGCGAACACGTCGTCGAGGTCGACGCCGACCGCGGCGAGCCGGTCGAAGACCTCCTTGGCCGCGGCGGCCTGGCCGCTCACCGCGTCGCCGCGGATCACGCCGTGATCGGCGACCGCCTGGAGCGTCTTCTCCGGCAGCGTGTTCACCGTGTTCGGCGCGACCAGTTCGGTGACGTACATCGTGTCGGAGTAGTCCGGGTTCTTGACACCGGTGGACGCCCACAGCGGACGCTGCCGATTCGCGCCCGCCGCCGCCAGGTTCTGATAGGTCGAGGTGTGCTTGCCGCCGTCGAACACGTCCTGGTATTCGGCGTAGGCCAGGTGGGCGTTGGCGATGCCCGCCTTGCCGCGCAGTGCGAGCGCCTCCTCGGTGCCGAGGGCGTCGAGCCGCTTGTCGATCTCGGTGTCCACCCGGGAGACGAAGAACGAAGCGACGGAATGGATCTTGGCCGGGTCGTGTCCGGCGACCTTGGCCTTCTTCACGCCTTCGAGGTAGGCGCCCATCACCGCGCGGTAGCGCTGCACCGAGAAGATCAGCGTGACGTTGACGCTGATGCCTTCCGCGATCACCGCGGTGATGGCGGGCAGGCCCTCTTCGGTGGCCGGGATCTTGATGAACAGGTTGGGGCGGTCGACGATCTTCCACAGTTCGACCGCCTGCGCGACGGTCCGGTCGGCGTCGAAGGCCAGGCGTGGGTCGACCTCGATGGAGACCCGGCCGTCCACGCCGTTGGTGGCCTCGAAGACCGGGGCGAACACGTCACAGGCTGCGCGGACGTCGTCGGTGGTGATGGTGCGGATCGCGGCGTCGGCGTCGGCGCCTTGCGCGGCAAGATCTTTGAGCTGGTCGTCGTAGGCGTGGCCCTGGCTGAGCGCACCTTGGAAGATCGTCGGGTTGGTGGTGACACCGACGACGGACCGGGTCTCGATCAGCTCGCGCAGGTTGCCGGACTTGATCCGGTCCCTGGACAGATCATCGAGCCATACGGACACTCCCGCCGCCGACAGGGCGGCGAGATTCTCGTTCTGAGCCATGGGCGCTTATCCCTTCACGTTCTCGAGCGTGCGCTGCGCGGCGGCAACGACGGCTTCCGGGGTGAAGCCGAATTCGCGGAACAGGGTCTTGTAGTCGGCGGAGGCGCCGAAGTGCTCGATCGACACGATCTCGCCCGCGTCACCGGCGAACCGGTGCCACGGCATCGCGATACCGGCCTCGACGACGACGCGAGCGGCGATCGCGGGCGGGAGCACCTCGTCCCGGTAAGCCTTGTCCTGCGCGTCGAACCACTCCACACACGGCATCGACACCACGCGGGTGGCGATGCCCTGCTCCTCCAGGGTAGTGCGGGCGGCGACCGCGAGGTGCAGCTCCGAACCCGTGGCGATCAGGATCACCTGCGGGGTGCCCGTGGACGCCTCGGCCAGCACGTAGCCGCCCTTGGACACGCCCTCGTAGCTGGTGCCCTCCAGGATCGGCAGATCCTGACGGGTCAGCGCCAGCCCGGACGGGCCGTCCTGGTGCGGCGGCTCGGACACCGAGAAGTGCGACCGATGCTCGCTGCTGTCGCGCTCCAGGATGGTGCGCCAGGCGTAGGTGGTCTCGTTGGCATCGCCAGGACGGACCACGTTCAGGCCGGGGATGGCCCGCAGCGCGGCGAGGTGCTCGATCGGCTGGTGGGTCGGGCCGTCCTCGCCGAGACCGATGGAGTCGTGGGTCCAGACGTAGATGGCGGGCACCCGCATCAGCGCGGCCAGGCGGACGGCGGGACGCATGTAATCGCTGAACACCAGGAAGGTGCCGCCGTACGGACGGGTCGGGCCGTGCAGCGCGATGCCGTTGAGGATCGCGCCCATCGCGTGCTCACGGACGCCGAAGTGCAGGGTGCGGCCGTACGGGTCGGCCTTCCACATGCCGGTGGAGATCGACTCCGGCCCGAAACTGGGCTGATCGGGCATGGTGGTGTTGTTGGACTCGGCCAGGTCGGCCGAGCCGCCCCACAGCTCGGGCAGCACCGGCGCCAGCGCGGCGAGCACCTTGCCGGACGCCTTGCGGGTGGCCATGCCCTTCGGATCCGGTTCGTAGGTGGGCAGATTCGCGGTCCAGTTCTCCGGCAGCCGCCGCTCGATCAGACGGTCGAACAGTGCCTTGTTCTCCGGGTTGGCCGCGGCCCACGCGTCGAAGGACTGCTGCCACTGCTCGTGCGCGGCGCGTCCGCGTTCGACGACCTTGCGGGTGTGCTCGATGACGGCGGGGTCCACGTCGAAGGTCTTGTCCGGGTCGAAGCCGAGGACCTTCTTGGTGGCGGCCACCTCGTCGGCGCCCAGCGCCGCGCCGTGGGCCGAGCCGGTGTTCATCTTGCCGGGGGCGGGGTAGCCGATGATGGTGCGCAGCACGATGATCGAGGGCTTGCCGGTCTCGGCCTTGGCGGCCTCCAGCGCGGCCTCGATGGCGACGACGTCCTCGCCGCCCTCCACTACCTGCACGTGCCAGCCGTAGGCCTCGTACCGCGCGGCGACATCCTCGGTGAAGGCGATGGTGGTGTCGTCCTCGATGGAGATCTTGTTGTCGTCGTAGATCAGCACGAGGTTGCCCAGCTGCTGGGTGCCCGCCAGCGAGGACGCCTCGGAGGTGACGCCTTCCTCCAGGTCGCCGTCGGAGGCGATGACGTAGACGAAGTGGTCGAACGGGCTCGTGCCGGGCGCGGCGTCCGGGTCGAACAGACCGCGCTCGCGCCGGGCGGCCATGGCCATGCCGACCGCCGAGGCGAGACCCTGGCCGAGCGGGCCGGTGGTGATCTCCACGCCGTCGGTGTGCCGGAATTCGGGGTGGCCCGGGGTGAGCGAGCCCCACTTGCGCAGGTTCTTCAGGTCGTCCAGTTCCAGGCCGTAACCCGCCAGGTAGAGCTGGATGTACTGGGTGAGGCTGGAGTGTCCGCAGGACAGCACGAACCGGTCCCGGCCGACCCAGCTGGGATCGCTCGGGTCGATGCGCATGGTGCGCTGGTAGAGCGTGTACGCCAGCGGCGCGAGGCTCATCGCGGTGCCGGGATGGCCGTTTCCGGCGTTCTGCACCGCCTCGGCGGCCAGGACCCGGATGGTGTCGACGGCCTTGGTGTCCAGATCCGTCCAGTCGTCCGGGTGGTTCGGCTGAGTGAGGGCGCGGATGTCGTCTGTGATCGACACGACCGAGGTTCTCCTGACATTGGTTTCGTCGACGGCGGGGTGGGTTTCTGACGGCGATGATCGCGCGGCAGCTACGGCGTGCTTACCGGCTGTACCCACCTACCCTAGATGTGCCCGCTGACCGGCACACCATTAACCCTGGGTTGGTCGCGCGGGTCCCGCTGCGCTGTGTGTTCGCAGGTGGTGTTTCCGTGCCCGCGCCTGTGGCGGCGGTGTGTTCGCGGCCTTGCACGGCGGACTTGCAGGGGGACGAGACGCGTACCATCGGTGCACGTGGCCCGGCCCTTTCGAACGCGCGGCGGGCGGCGAATGCGCTCGTCAGCTCGTCTGCGGTGGGACGGGGAATTTTCGGTCAAGCGACCGCTTCGCCGCATTTCTCGCCGCCGCGGCGAGAGTTGCCGGAAGCGGCCCGTTCGAAGGCGCGGTGTATTCGCGGGGTCGGTCGCGCGCCGTGAAATTCTTTCGGCCGCTGGAGCGAGATTCGCCCGTGGCGCGGCTGCTCGGCCTTGATACGGCGAGTAGGCGAACCGGACCATGCGGCTCGAAGTCCCGAACAGAACTGGAAGACGCGACGGAAGACGTTACGGGACGGGTCGAACGCCGCTGGTCGAGGTCGTCCGTGCGGCGCCGGGCGGGCGGTGCGGCCCGTCACAGACCGGCGCCCTTGCGCGGGGGCGCGGGG
>NZ_JABLTE010000259.1 GCF_013315795.1 Nocardia barduliensis | reverse complement strand
GGGGACTGTGGATCTAAGGGTGTTTCCGGCCTGATTCGCTGATCGGATGGTCAGCGGGAAGGTGCCGTGATGACGACACTTGATGCCGTGGCGAAGAAGAAGGCCGAGGCGTCGGCTGAGGAGCTGGCGGCGGCGGAGCTGGTGCGGATGGCCAAGGAACAGGGCTTGTCTCTGACCGGGCCGGACGGGCTGCTCAAACAGTTCACCAAGACCGTCCTCGAGACCGCGTTGAGCGAGGAGATGACCGAGCACCTGGGCTATGAGCCGAATCAGGCTCCCGCCGAACGGGTCTCACCCAATGTGCGTAACGGGACCAGGCCGAAGACGGTGCTGACCGAGACGACCGGGCCGGTGCCGATCGAGGTGCCGCGCGACCGCGACGGCAGTTTTGAACCCCAGATCGTCAAGAAACGCCAGCGCCGACTGACCGGCGTCGATGAGATCGTGCTGTCGTTGTATGCGAAAGGTCTGACCACGGGCGAGATTTCGGCGCATTTCGCCGAGATCTATGGGGCGTCGGTGTCGAAGGAGACCGTGTCCCGGATCACCGACGCGGTGGTCGCGGAGATGCAGGAGTGGTCGAGCCGGCCGCTCGACGAGGTGTATGTCGCGATCTTCATCGACGCGATCGTGGTCAAGATCCGAGACGGTCAGGTCGCCAACCGTCCGATCTATGCCGCGATCGGGGTGACGGTGAACGGGGAGAAGGACATCCTCGGGTTGTGGGCCGGGACCGGTGGTGAGGGCGCGAAGTTCTGGATGAGTGTGCTCACCGAAATCCGCAACCGCGGCACCAAGGACGTATTCTTCCTGGTCTGCGACGGGTTGAAAGGGCTGCCGGAGGTGGTGGGGAACGTGTGGCCGCTGGCCACGGTCCAGACCTGCATCATCCACTTGATCCGCAACACCTTCCGACTGGCCGGACGCCAGCACTGGGACGCGCTCAAACGCGACGTCAAACCGATCTACACCGCTGTCAACGCCGAGTCCGCCCGCGCGGCGTTGGACGAACTCACCGAGAAATGGGCCACGAAATACGGTGCGATCGTGCGGCTTTGGAACAACGCGTGGGATGAATTCGTCCCGTTCCTCGACTACGACCTCGAGATCAGGCGGGTCATCTGCTCGACGAACGCGATCGAGTCCTTGAACGCCCGCTACCGGCGCGCGATCAAGGCACGTGGCCATTTCCCCACCGAGCAAGCCGCCCTGAAATGCCTGTATCTGGTGACTCGTTCCCTCGACCCGACCGGCGCCGGTCGAGCACGATGGACCATGCGGTGGAAGCCCGCGGTCAACGCGTTCGCGATCACCTTCGCCGACCGCTGGCCCGACGCCCGAACCTACTGAGAGAAACCGCCGGAAACACCTTTAGCGAGATAGACCC
>NZ_JABLTE010000258.1 GCF_013315795.1 Nocardia barduliensis | reverse complement strand
CCGGTCGAATCAGGGTACGTGTGCTAATCAGCGTCCGATTGTGGATGAGGGTCAGCGGGTGGAGCGTGGTCAGGTTCTGGCTGATGGTCCGTGCACCGAGAACGGTGAGATGGCCTTGGGTAAGAACTTGTTGGTGGCGATCATGCCGTGGGAGGGTCACAACTACGAGGACGCGATCATCCTGTCGCAGCGGTTGGTGGAAGAGGATGTGCTGACCTCGATCCATATCGAGGAGCACGAGATCGACGCCCGCGATACGAAGCTGGGTGCCGAGGAGATCACGCGGGATATCCCGAATGTGTCCGATGAGGTGCTGGCGGATCTGGACGAGCGTGGCATCGTGCGGATCGGTGCGGAGGTTCGTGACGGGGACATCCTGGTCGGCAAGGTCACTCCGAAGGGTGAGACCGAGCTGACTCCGGAGGAGCGGTTGTTGCGGGCGATCTTCGGGGAGAAAGCGCGGGAGGTGCGTGACACCTCGTTGAAGGTGCCTCATGGTGAGTCGGGCAAGGTGATCGGTATCCGGGTGTTCTCCCGGGAGGACGACGACGATCTGCCGCCGGGTGTCAACGAGCTGGTGCGGGTGTATGTGGCGCAGAAACGCAAGATCCAGGACGGTGACAAGCTCGCGGGCCGGCACGGGAACAAGGGTGTGATCGGCAAGATCCTGCCGACCGAGGATATGCCGTTCCTGCCCGATGGCACCCCGGTCGACATCATCTTGAACACCCACGGTGTGCCGCGTCGTATGAACATCGGCCAGATCCTGGAAACCCATCTGGGCTGGATCGGCAAGGCCGGGTGGCGGGTCGATGTCGCCACCGACGGCACCCGCCCGCAGTGGGCGAAGGCGCTGCCGGAGGAGATGCTGGGCGCTCCGGCGGATTCGAATATCGCCACCCCGGTGTTCGACGGTGCGCGGGAGGAGGAGCTGACCGGTCTGCTGGCCTCGACGCTGCCCAACCGTGACGGTGAGCGGATGGTCGATGACGACGGTAAGGCCACGTTGTTCGACGGGCGTTCCGGTGAGCCGTTCCCGTACCCGGTCGCGGTCGGGTACATGTACATCCTCAAGCTGCACCACCTGGTCGATGACAAGATCCACGCCCGCTCGACCGGTCCGTACTCGATGATCACCCAGCAGCCGCTGGGTGGTAAAGCGCAGTTCGGTGGCCAGCGGTTCGGTGAGATGGAGTGCTGGGCCATGCAGGCCTACGGTGCGGCGTACACGCTGCAGGAGTTGCTGACCATCAAGTCCGACGACGTGGTCGGTCGCGTGAAGGTCTACGAAGCGATCGTCAAGGGCGAGAACATCCCGGAACCGGGCATCCCGGAATCGTTCAAAGTCCTGCTCAAAGAACTCCAGTCCCTGTGCCTCAACGTCGAAGTGCTGTCCTCCGACGGCGCCGCGATCGA
>NZ_JABLTE010000257.1 GCF_013315795.1 Nocardia barduliensis | reverse complement strand
GGAGATTTCGCGTGCGCGACATGGTGGAGATCGGCATGGGCCGGACCGCCCGGCGTACTTACGAGCTGGACGACGTCGACATCGTCCCCTCGCGCCGGACCCGATCCTCGAAGCAGGTCTCGCTGGCCTGGCAGCTGGATGCCTACCGCTTCGAGATCCCGTTCCTCGCGCATCCCACCGATGCCCTGGTGTCGCCGGAGTTCGCCGTCGAACTCGGCCGGCTCGGCGGTCTCGGCGTGATCAACGGCGAGGGGCTGTGGGCGCGGCACGCGGATGTCGGCGCGAAGATCGATCAGTTGCTCGAGCTGGTCGGCAAGGGTGGCTACGAGCGCGCCGTTGCGCTGCTACAGGAGCTGCACGCCGCGCCGATGCAGCCGGATCTGCTCGCCGCCGCCGTCGCGCAGGTGCGCGCCGCCGGTGTCACCGTGGCGGTGCGGGTGAGCCCGCAGAACGCGCGCACGCTCACCCCCGCGCTGCTGCAGGCGGGCATCGACCTGCTCGTGGTGCACGGCACGATCATCTCCGCCGAGCATGTCGGCGACGGTGAGCCGCTGAACCTGAAGACCTTCATCGCCGAGCTGGACGTGCCCGTGGTCGCGGGCGGCGTGAGCGATCATCGCACCGCCCTGCACCTCATGCGCACGGGCGCGGCGGGTGTGATCGTCGGGTACGGCTCCTATCCCGGCGCCACCACCACCGGCGAGGTGCTCGGTATCGGCGTGCCGATGGCCACCGCGATCGCGGACGCGGCCGCCGCGCGGCGCGACTACCTCGACGAGACCGGTGGCCGCTACGTGCACGTCATCGCGGACGGTGACATCGCCACCTCCGGGCAGTTGGCCAAGGCGATCGCGTGCGGCGCGGACGCCGCCATGCTCGGGGTTCCGCTCGCACTGGCCGCCGAGGCGCCGGGTCGCGGCTGGTACTGGCCGTCGGCGGCCGCGCACCCGTCGGTGCCGCGCGGGTCGCTGCTGCACGTCGACGATCCCTGGGACCTGGGTGGGGAGCCGGTCGGCGACACCGTGCGCCCCAGCCTGGAGCGGGTGCTGTTCGGTCCGTCCGACGATCCGTTCGGGTCACTGAATCTCGTTGGCGGACTGCGGCGTTCGATGGCCAAGGCCGGTTACTCGGATCTGAAGGAATTCCAGCGGGTCGGCCTCAGCGTTCGCGCTTGAGCTGGGTCTGATGTGCAGCGCTG
>NZ_JABLTE010000256.1 GCF_013315795.1 Nocardia barduliensis | reverse complement strand
CCCGGCGACTCCCGTGCCATCACCTACCGCGAGCTGCTCGACGACGTCTCTCGCGCGGCGAACGCACTGACCGAACTCGGCCTCGTCGCGGGGGATCGGGTGGCGATCTATATGCCGATGGTGCCCGAAGCCATCGTCTCGATGCTGGCCTGCGCCCGGCTCGGGCTCACCCACTCCGTCGTCTTCGCCGGATTCTCCCCCACCGCCCTGCGCCAACGCGTCGACGACGCCGAGGCTCGCTTGGTCATCACCACCGACGGACAGTGGCGGCGCGGCAAAGCCGCCCCCCTCAAAGCCGCAGTCGACGAAGCCCTCTTCGCACACGGCGGCACTCCCGCCAGCGTCGAACACGTGCTGGTGGTGCGCCGCACCGGCATCGAAGTCCCCTGGACCGAGCACCGCGACCTGTGGTGGCACGACACCGTCACCCCCGCCTCACCCCAGCACGACGCCCAACCCTTCGACGCCGAACACCCCCTGTTCATCCTCTACACCTCCGGCACCACCGGAAAACCCAAAGGCATCCTGCACACCACCGGCGGCTACCTCACCCAAACCGCCTACACCCACCACAACGTCTTCGACCACAAACCCGCACAAGACATCTACTGGTGCACCGCCGACATCGGCTGGGTCACCGGCCACAGCTACATCGTCTACGGCCCCCTCGCCAACCGCACCACCCAAATCGTCTACGAAGGCACCCCGAACTCACCCGACGAACATCGACACTTCCAGATCATCGAGAAGTACGGCGTCACCATCTACTACACGGCGCCCACGCTGGTGCGCACCTTCATGAAATGGGGCAAAGACATCCCCGCCGCCCACGACCTGTCCTCGCTGCGACTGCTGGGCTCGGTCGGCGAACCCATCAACCCCGAAGCCTGGCGCTGGTACCGCGAAGTCATCGGCGCGGGCCGCACCCCCATCGTGGACACCTGGTGGCAAACCGAAACCGGCGCCATCATGATCTCACCCCTGCCCGGCGTCACCGCCGCCAAACCCGGCGCCGCCATGACCCCACTGCCGGGGATCTCGGCTCGAGTGGTGGACGAGGACGGCGGCGAACTGAGTTCCGGCAGTACGGGATTGCTGGTGCTCGATCAGCCGTGGCCGTCCATGCTGCGCGGCATCTGGGGCGACATGGACCGCTACAAAGCCACCTACTGGGAACGCTTCGCCGACCAAGGCTGGTACTTCGCAGGCGACGGCGCCAAACTCGACACCGACGGCGACCTGTGGATCCTCGGCCGCGTCGACGACGTCATGAACGTCTCCGGCCACCGAATCTCCACCGCCGAAGTCGAATCCGCCCTCGTCGGACACCACACCGTCGCCGAAGCCGCCGTCGTCGGCGCCACCGACCCCACCACCGGCCAAGGCATCGTCGCCTTCGTCATCCTCACAGCCGAAGCCCAACACACCGACACCCTCATCGACGACCTCAAAACCGAAGTCGCCCGCGAAATCAGCCCCATCGCCCGACCCCGCGAAATCCACATCGTCCCCGAACTCCCCAAAACCCGCAGCGGCAAAATCATGCGCCGCCTCCTGCGCGACGTCGCCGAAGGACGCGAACTCGGCGACACCTCCACCCTCGTGGACCCGA
>NZ_JABLTE010000255.1 GCF_013315795.1 Nocardia barduliensis | reverse complement strand
GCCGTACGCACCGCATGACACCCCGCCGGGGCGGGCGGGGTGTGTCCGCCCGCCCCGGCGGGGTGTCATGCGGTGCGTACGGCGGTGGTGGCAGCGCGGGCGATGGCTTGGGCGGTGGCGGCGGGGTCGGTGATGGTGTGGACGGTGGCACCGGTGAGGGGTCTGACTCCGCGAGTGCTGGGGGCGAGCCACAGCACCGCGCACCCGCTGGCACGCAGCCGGTCGAGGCGCTGCTGGGCACGTCGGCGAGGTTCGGCGCTGAAGACGCCGTCGGAGATGACGACCAGCAGGCGGGTGTTCTCGCGGCGCGACAGCCCCAGCGCGCCGTCGAGCGCGTCGATGGCCTCATCGATGGCCTCGTAGTTGTCGCTGGATTTGAATTCGGTGACCTTGGCGGGTGCGGTGCCGGGGCGTGTGACGGGATGCACCTCGTTGCCGAAGGTGAGGGTGGCGGTGTCGGCGGGCATGGTAGCGAGGTGAGCAGCGTGGGCGATGATCCACGCGGCGGAGGCGACCGGCTTGGCGTAGGCGGTCATCGACCCGGAGATGTCGCAGGCGATCCCGACTCGCAGCGGGGGCACGGGCACGGTCTTACGCACGGTGCGGGTGAACATCTCGGCGGTGGGGATGGCACCGGCGGCGCGCTGGGCTTCGCGTGCCATCGCACCGCGCATCCGCACCCGCCCCGGCGGTATCACCGAACCGGTTTTGATCACGGCGCGTTCGCGGCGGCTGGCGGTGCTCAACGCGCGCGCCAGCACACGAGCGGCGGCCCGTTCCTCCGCGCGCGGCGCGCGAGGGGCGCGGCTGATGGGAGTCGAGCCCCGAGTGCCGAACACCTTGCGCGCGGTGGCCTCGGCCGCGAGTTCGGCCGCACGTTCGGCGGCAGCGGCAGCGGCAGCGACCTCAGCGGGGTCGAGCGGAACCGGCTCGGCGGCAATGGCCCTGGTCACGTTGGCGACCGCTTCGCTGATACCGGCAGCCAGTATCGAGGTCGGGTCGGGTTCGGCGTGCGGGTCAGGACCGACCAGCTCGAGCCAGCGCTGCCCGAGTTCGAGCATCCCCGCCGTGTCGTCGTCGGCAAGGGTATGCGCGTGCTGCCAGATCGCTTGGAGTTGGGCAAGTTTCGCAGCACCGAGGATGGCCTTGATCACGGCGGCAGCGGGCGCGGCCTCGGTCGGTTCGAGGATGCCGCCATCCACGCGGCCCAGGATCAACGCGGCCGAGTGCGCGGCAGCGTATTCGGTGGCGGGCACGGCTGCCATAGCGGCGGGACCGCCGGTGTCTCCGATGACGATCTCGGTGGCCGAGGCGCGTAGCCAGTGCCGGTCGGCGGGGCGGCGGCGGACCTGGGCGGCCTCGATACGGGACTCTTCCAGCAGCATCGCGGCCTCGACCACGGCCGGATTCGCGAGCGCGGGCGGCTCCCACACCGAGTGGCGCGCGTGGGCGCATTCGTGCACGAACGCACCCCACACCGCCGCGTAGCGGGCGCGGTCGCTGTTGCGGCCTGGGCGCGCGGTGTTCGGGTCGATCTTGAGGTGGGTGCCGTCGAGTTCTATGGCGGTGCGATGCGGCATGAACACCGCCGGGTGTCCGTGGGCCGCGCCCGGGGCGATCGTGACCACGAGGT
>NZ_JABLTE010000254.1 GCF_013315795.1 Nocardia barduliensis | reverse complement strand
GGTTCACCGCGCCCGACCCCACGTACAGGTATCCCACCCCGACCACGACGCACCCGCCGAAGACGGCGATCCCGGCTGCCAGCGCACGAATCCCCCAGCGACGCAACAGTATCGGTGACAGCACCGCGCCCGCGCCCGCCCCGAGGGCGAACGGTGTCATCGCGACACCGGTGCGCAGCGCGGAGAACCGCAGCACGTCTTGCAGCAGGATCGATACGGTGAACACGAATGCGGTGAACAGCCCGAAGAAGATCGTCACCAGCGCCGATCCGACCGCGAACCGCCGGTCGGAGAACAAGTCCAGCCGCACCAGCGCGCGCCCGCCCCGGCGGCGCGTGGCGCGCTCGTGAGCCACGAACAACGCGCCCAGCACCACCGCGGCCGCGATATAGACCCCGTGCAGCGGACGCCAGCCCGCCTGCTGGCTGTCCGAGAGCGCGAACAGCAGCAGGAACAGCGCCGATGTGGCGATCACGGTCCCGCGCGGATCCAGCGGTTCCCGATCCGTCGCCGGGCCCGATCGCAGGTAACGCGTGGCCAGTGCGATCGCCACCACGCCCAGCGGCAGGTTCATCAGGAAGATCGCGTGCCAGCCGAGGCCGAACGGATCCAAGGTGATCAGGCCGCCGCCCAGGATCGGGCCGAGCATTCCGGCGAAACCGGCCGTAGCGCCGTACACGGCGAAGGCGTACTGATGGTGCTCGCGCCGGAAGGCCGCGGTGATGATGGCGATGGTCTGCGCCGCCATTCCCGCACCGGCCACGCCCTGCACGATCCGGGCGATGACCAATTCCAGTGCGGTAGACGATATTCCGCACCACACCGAAGCAGCGGTGAACGCCGCCGCCGACCACAGGAACATCCGGCGGCGGCCGACCATGGCGCCGACGCGAGCCGCGGTGAGCAGTACGCAGGCGAACGCCAGCGAGTAGCCGGCCACCACCCACAACTGCTCGGACCGCGACGCCCCCAGCTCCGCGGTCACGACCGGGAGAGCGGTGTTGACGATCGTCACATCGATCATCTGCATGAAAACCGAGATCAGGCACGCCCCGAACGATCCGAGCGCCACTGCCGCCTCTTTGCGGGTCATCGCATCGCCGCCTGGATCATCGGACACGAATTATGCGAGTATTCGGGCATGTCGACTCCTGGCCCGGGTAGGAGGGCGCGAATTCGCAGTCAATAGCAATGTGTGGCCGCCTCGCCAGACTTTCCAGCAATCTTGTGTTACCTACCAATTCGGCTCGAAAGACCGTTGCCGAATTTCCCAACCGGGCGTGGGTTATTCAGTTTCCGAGCCGCGCACCTCCGTACCGGATACGACCCCGCCGGACATCATCGCCATGGTGGTGGGCCGGTACATGAGTCCCAGTTCGAGAGTCGACGGCCAATGGCCGCGCGAGAACATTTCGAGGTCTTGCCGATGACTGTCGCCGGGCTGATCAGCACCGAAAACGTTTCGGACGTCGTGCCTTTGGCTAGATTCATACTATGAATCTCCGTAACTTCGCGGCACCGGCGGTCTTGGCAGCCGCCCTGACGTTGGCAGGCACCGCGGTCGCGGGCGCGGCCCCGGCGCAAACCGTGGACGACGACACCGTGTACTTCCGCTACGCCAGCTCCAACTGCGCCATCCACTCCAACGGCGACGTCGGCTGCGACATCCCCTACGGCACCAACCTGTTC
>NZ_JABLTE010000253.1 GCF_013315795.1 Nocardia barduliensis | reverse complement strand
GAGCTGGGGGATGTGAGGGCCGGAGGGGGTTTGCGGGCCGAGGGGGTTCGTGCGCCGGGTACCGGTGTCAGAGTGAGCAAGGGGCGTTTCGGTGGGGATTTGGATTTCAGGGACATCGACGCCGGCCGCGGTGATGCCTCACACCCGTGAGCAAGGCCCGAGAGAGCGCTGCGCCGACAGTGGCTGCCTCCATGCAGCAGGTCTTTGCGGGCGGAGATATCCGAGTCACGAGCAACCACCACTATTACCCGGGCGGCGGTCCGGTGGGGCCTGTGCGGTCTGCGTTGGCTGGGGTGGCTGTGGGGGTGTCGGGACTGATCCCGCGGAAGCCGCAGCATTTCGTCGAGCGTCAACAGGTCGACGATATCGAGGCGGGGTTGGCCGCCGACCGGGTCGCGGTCGTGGTCACCGGGATGCGGGGGGCCGGTAAGACTCACCTGGCTGCTGCCTATGCCCGTCGCGTGCTCGATCGCCGGGAGGGGTTGGTCGGTTGGATCAACGCCGAAAGCCCGGAAACCCTTTACACCGGGCTGGCTACGATCGCCGACCGGCTCGGTGTCGCGGCCGTCGATGGGGACACCATCGAGTCGGCCCGTCTGCTGCGTGATTACCTCGGCTCCACGCAGGATCGGCATCTGCTGGTATTCGACAACGCCGAACACGTCGACCTGTTGCGTGAACTGTTACCGGTCCACGGCGGCACGCGAGTCGTGATCACCACCCTCAACCGGGCCATGATCGGGCTGGCCGCCGTCACCGTCGATGCCGGAACCGGCTACACCCCTGACCAGGCGCACCGCTACCTGCGCTCGGCCACCGGCATCACCGGCGACCCGGACGGCGAGAAACAACTCGCCGCCGAACTCGGGTACCTGCCATTGGCATTGTCGACCGCGGCTGCCACGATCACACCACCCTACGGGCCCCGCCTGACCTACCGAACCTATCTGCATCAGCTGCATGCGCAGCCGCTGCCGCAGGCGCTGCAGCGCCATGACGGCCAGCAATATCCCTGGAGCGTGGACCAGGCGATCCTGCTCGCCATCCACGCTGCCGAAACTCCTACCGGCAACCCCGGTCGGGACGACGTGGTTGGCTGGCTGTTGGGGCTGTTCGCCGTCCTCGCGCCTTCCGGAGTCAATCGGTCACTGCTCGTGCACCCGGATCCCGAGCGCAACGAGTTCGTCGACGCAGCGATCACCCACTGCGTGCAGCGATCCCTGCTGAGCTGGTCGACCACCAGCGAAACCCTGCTCGCCCATCGGCTGACCGCCCGGGTGCTACTCGAACGCGCCCGCGACCGCGGCAACACAAACAGCCTCCTCACACACGCCTTAGAGGTGATCGAGCCGCGACTGTTCGACCACAGCGAGGCGTGGTCACGGCGGATGGAGGGTGCGCACCTGGTCGACCAGATCGACGCCCTCCGCAGCGCAGAGCTGGTCGACTTCACCACACCAGCGCCCCGCACAAGGTGGCTGCGGCGACGTCGGCAGCCACTCTCTCTTGTCATCAGATTTCTGAATGTCCTTATGTGGGCGACCAGACAGCTGGTCACCGCCATGGATTTGCAGCGCGCTATCCCCCTCACCCAGCACCTGCTCAACCATTTCGAGCGGATCCTCAACCCCCACCACCCCCGCACTCTGACCGCCCGCAACAACCTCGCCCACGCCTACGACTCAGCAGGCCGGACAGACGAAGCCATCCCCC
>NZ_JABLTE010000252.1 GCF_013315795.1 Nocardia barduliensis | reverse complement strand
GGCTGGGGCGGCTGGGGCAGCTTCTAGCGCCGGTGATCGAGCCCGGACACGCATAGCGTGCCGGGCTCGGTCGCATCGAAGACCGATCAGGTGAACCGGGTTCGACCAACCGGGCTGAAGCTGGTGACGAGATGAAGATCGTGTGTATCGGCGGTGGGCCGGCCGGCTTGTACTTCGCTATTTCGATGAAGCGGCGCGACCCGGCCCATGACATCACGGTGATCGACCGCGATCCTCTCGGGTCCACCTATGGCTGGGGCGTCGTGTATTGGGACGACCTGCTCGACATCCTGTATCGGAATGACCCCGACAGCGCCCAGGCCGTGCGCGCCGGGTCGGTCCTATGGCGTGAACAGGAAATCCATCTGGGCGACAACCAGACCGCGCATTTCGGAGGCTACGGGTTCAGCATGGGGCGCGCGGCATTGCTCGACGTACTTTCCCGACGGGCGAGCGACCTGGGTGTCGATGTTCGGCACGGGCGAGAGGTCCATGATCTGTCCGGCTTCTACGACACCGATCTCATCGTCGCCTCCGACGGCGCGAACAGCCGGATGCGGCAGCTGGGTGATCATCGTTTCGGCACGTCCGTCGCACTCGGCGCGAATCGATATATCTGGCTCGGTACGGACAAGGTCTTCACCCGATTCACCTTCGCCTTCCAACACACCTCGGCCGGTTGGATCTGGTTCCATGCCTACCCGTCGGTCGCCGACAAGATCAGCACCTGCATAGTCGAGTGCCAACCGCAGACTTGGCATGGACTGGGATTCGATTCCCTGGACGACTCGACGGGCTTGCGCGTTCTAGAGAACATATTCACGCGACTCCTCGACGGTCACTCGTTGATCAGCAAGACACGAGGCCAGTTCGCACGGTGGAGCCGGTTTCCCGAGATAACCAACAAGACCTGGTATGAGGACAACGTGGTGCTGCTCGGCGATGCGGCGCACACGACCCACTTCACCATCGGTTCGGGCACCCGGTTGGCGATCATCGACGCCGTGGTGCTCGCACAGAACCTGTACGAGCATGCCGAAATCGCCGACGCGCTGAAGAACTACGACGCGCAGCGGCGAGCCGCGCTGCGCCCGATCCAGGCCGCCGCCCGCACCAGCATGTTCTGGTTCGAACACGCCGACCGGTACCTCGACCGCAGCGCCGTGCAGTTCGCCTATGCGATGGCGGCTCGCCACGGGCTGCAAATGCCGTGGCGATATCAACTGCACCTGCTCGCACAAGTACCCACTGTGCGCAAGGTCCAGCGTGGCGTCGACTCCGGCAAACGGTGGTGGCGGGCTGCTCGCCGGGGGGAACTCGCGATGGCACTGCCGCCGGTGCGCCGGTAGCGGTATTCGGCCAACTCCACCAGGCTGCCGGGCTTTGTGCCGGTACCGCACCAGCATGCCGTCCAGGGATGCGACCAGGTCCCGCCCTGTCTCGCGTTGTTCGGGCGACGCCCACGCTGAAGAGGTCTCCTCGAAGGGTGCCGGTGTCCGGTGCGGGGTTACCGGCGGCTGCGAGTTCGGTGACGGCTTCGGCAATCAGTCGGTTATCCGCGTCGCGCTGTCAACGGGTCGCAGCAACGAAACGAGTACGGCCGCGAGCTGACGATGACGGTCGTGCGCATGCTGTTCGAGCCGGTCAGCGAGGAGGTCGTGCAGCGCGGGTGGACCTCGCGGCAGCGGTGACGGTGCAGGTCAGCCCCTACAAGTGGGGGCAGCCG
>NZ_JABLTE010000251.1 GCF_013315795.1 Nocardia barduliensis | reverse complement strand
GGGGCGGGGTGGGGTTGGCGATAGTTGGGCCACGCCGGTGGCACCGGCGCGCCCGGTCCGGGTGCCCCGGGCGCGTGCTGCGCCCGGGGCCCGGGGTCTAGGTGGCGCGCACGGCAGCGGTGGCGGCGCGGGCGATCTCGGCGGCGGTGGTCGCGGGATCGGTGAGCAGGTGCGGGTTCGAGTTCTTCAGCGGGTTGACTCGCCCGCGTGCCGGTGCCAGCCACAGCACCGCACACCCGGCCGCGCGCAACGCGTCGAGGCGTTTCTGGGCGCGGTCGCGGTTGAGGCCGGTGTAGATGCCGTCGGAAATGATCACCAGCAGCCGGGCCGCGCCAGGGCGGGCCAGACCGAGGGCACCCTCGAGGGCCACGATGGCGAAGTCGATCGCGTGATTGCCGTCCGGGCACCCGAACTCGGTGACCTGGGCGGGGGCGGTGCCCGGGTAGGTGATCGGGGTGACAGTGTCCCCGAATGTCACGGTCGCGGTGGTGGCGGGCATGGCGGCCAGCTCGGCGGCGCGGGCGATGATCCACGCGGCCGAGGACACCGGGGTGGCGAACTTGCTCATTGAGGAGGACACGTCGCACGCGATGCCGACCTGCAGCGGCGGGTGTGGGCTGTTCTTGCGGGTGGTGCGGGTGAACGGTTCGGCAGTGGGGATGGCCCCGGCGGCGAGCTGTGCCTGGCGTGCCAGCACACCGCGCATCCGCACCCGTCCCGGCGGGACCACCGAGGTCGTTTTCACCGTGGCGCGTTCGCGGGCGGCGGCGGAATCCAGCGCGCGGGCCAGTACCCGCGCGGCGCTCTGTTCCTTCGCCAGCGGGGTGCGGGTGCGGCGCACGATGCGCGAGATGCCCGGCACCCCGCCGTCGCCGAACACGTTCTCCGCCAACCGCTGTGCCCGTTCGGCGGTGTCGGCGGCTGCCCGGCGCGCGGCGGCGGCGGACTCGGCCGGGTCGGCGGGCACCGGATTGGCCGCGACCTCGCGGGCGATGGCGGCCACCGTGGCGCGGATGGCCGCGCCCAACTTCGAGCCCGGCAGCGGTGCGGCATGCGGGTCGGGCCCCACGATGTCGAACCAGCGCTGCCCGAGCTCGAGCATGGCGGCGGTGTCGGCGTCGGCGACGGTGTGAGCCTCGCGCCAAATCGCGCGCAGCTTGGCGAGGGTGTCGGTGCCGAGGATGGACTCGATCTCGAGCAGCAGCGCCGCGCATTCGGACTTTTCCAGCACCCCGGCGTCTACCCGGCCAAGCACGAGGGCGGCGTTGTGGGCGGCGGCGTAGATGGTGGGCGGTATCTGGGCTGCGGCGGTCTCGCCGCCGTTGTCGCCGATCACGATCTCGGTGGCGCTGGCGCGCAACCAATGCCGGTCGTCGGGGCGGCGGCGGAGCTGGGCGGCCTCGATGCGGGACTCCTCGAGCAACTTCGCCGCCGTGACGACCTCGGGGTGGGCCAGCAGCGGCGGCTGCCATACCGAGTGTTTGGCGTGCGCGCACTCGTGTACCAGCGCACCCCACA
Source organism: Nocardia barduliensis (assembly GCF_013315795.1). GTDB lineage: Bacteria > Actinomycetota > Actinomycetes > Mycobacteriales > Mycobacteriaceae > Nocardia > Nocardia barduliensis. The sequence continues at coordinate 279 of NZ_JABLTE010000251.1, read as the reverse complement.
CCGCCGGGTAGTTGTTGCGGTCGCTGTTGGTGGCCGGGTTGGCGTCGGCGGGGTCGATCTTGAGGCGGGAACCGTCGAGTTCGATGGCGGCGAGCCCCGGCACGAACACCGCCGGGTGCCCGAACGCGGCACCGGGGGCGATGCTCACGGTCAAATCGTCACGGTCGGCGATCGGCGGAACTTCGGCGGTCATGGCGGCGGACAGGGTGGCCCATCCCCCGGTGACGGGCACCGACGCCGGGGCGGGTGTGGCAGGCGCGGCGGGGGCCACCCCGGCGG
>NZ_JABLTE010000250.1 GCF_013315795.1 Nocardia barduliensis | reverse complement strand
CTTGGTATCCGCCGCGTCCTTCTTCGCCACGGCGTCGAGTGTCTCCGACACTGCTCGATCCTTCCCGCCGAACCGTCAGGTCCGGCCAGTCAGACCAAGGTCAAATCCGCCGTTGTTCCGACAGTCCGGGTCCTCGGCCCCGATCACCCCGACACTTCGACAGTCCGTAACAATCTCGCCCAGACCTTTCAGTCGACCGGACGGCTAACCGAAGCGATACCGCTGTTTGAGCAGCTTCTTTCAAGGCGCGAGCAGGAATTGGGCTCCGATCATTCCCTTACTTGGGCGTTGCGCGACTTTCTAGCTGTGATGCGAGTCTGGAGGTGGAAGTGACAACTCGTCTCCGAGCCTTTCGCGCTCAGATGAAGTTGGTCGTGTGGGCGAAGGCGATGTGTAGGTGAAGTACACCCCAACACCACGCACGTGACCGGGCCCCAAAGTGTCAGAATAGGGTCCGTTTGCGCATTTCTTGACTTAGGTCCTCCAGGTTCCTAGACTTCAACTTGACATTTCAAGTCGCGGAGGATCAATTATGCGCGTCGGCTATATCAGGGTGAGCACAGTCGATCAGAACACCGTCCGGCAGCTCGACGGGATCGACGTCGAGCGCACCTTCGTCGACAAGGCCTCCGGGAAGGACACCGCACGCCCCCAGCTGGACGAGCTGATTGCGTTCGTCCGTGACGGCGACACCGTCATCGTGCACTCCATGGACCGCCTCGCCCGCAACCTCGACGACCTACGGCGGCTGGTGCGCACGCTGACCAGCAAAGGCGTGCGGGTGGAGTTCGTGAAGGAGTCACTGACCTTCACCGGCGAGGACTCGCCGATGGCCAACCTGCTGCTGAGCGTGATGGGCGCCTTCGCCGAGTTCGAACGCGCCCTCATCCTCGAACGCCAGCGCGAAGGCATCGCCGCAGCCAAAGCCCGCGGCGCCTACACGGGGCGCAAACCTGCTCTCACCACCGAACAAGCCCACGCGCTACGCGCACGGGCCGCTGCGGGGGAGCGAAAGTCTTTACTGGCGAAGGAATTCGGGGTCAGTCGCGAAACTGTCTACAGCTACCTGCGCGCGGGTATCGCACCAGCCTGACGACACGCCGTATGTCACTGATCGCTGCCGTCCGTTGGATCTCCATCATCCGAACCATGCAGGGAAGCGAGGTTATCGCGGATGGCCAGGGTGTCAGGGTGGTGGGGGCCGAGGATCCGCTCGTACTCGGCGAGGGTCTGCTCGAACAGGCGGATCGCTTCGTCCGTCCGGCCTGCTGAGTCGTAGGCGTCGGCGAGGTTATGGCGTGAGATCAATGTATTGGGGTGGTGGGGGCCGAGGACCCGCTCGGACTCAGCGAGATTCCGCTCGAACAGCGGGATCGCTTCGTCCGTCCGGCCTGCCGAGTCGTAGGCAGTGGCGAGGTTGTTGCAGGCGGTCAGGGTGCTCGGGTGATCAGCACCGAGGACCCGCTGGCGGTCGGTGAGGGATTGCTCGTAAAGCGGGATCGCCTCGGTGACCCGCCCCGCCGACTCGTAGGCGCTGGCGAGGTTGTTGCGGGAGGTCAGGGTGCTCGGGTGATCAGCACCGAGGATCCGCTCGCGGTCGGTAAGGGTCCGTTCCAGCAGCGGAATCGCTTCGTCTGTCCGGCCTGCTGAGTCGTAGGCGCCGGCGAGGTTGTTGCGAGAGACCAGGGTGTCGGGGTGGTGGGGGCCGAGGATCCGCTCGCGGTCGTTGAGGGTCTGCTCGAACAGCGGGATCGCTTCGTCTGTCCGGCCTGCTGAGTCGTAGGCGCCGGCGAGGTTGTTGCGGGAGGTCAGGG
>NZ_JABLTE010000024.1 GCF_013315795.1 Nocardia barduliensis | reverse complement strand
GTTGGTGTGTTTGGAGGGAGGGCTGGTGGTGGGAAATGCTCCCGCGTGAGGGCGCGTCCTGGAGGGCTGAGCGGTTCGCGGCAAATGTCCCTGGGTGGTGTGTGCGCTGAGGGCTGGGATGGTGTGGAAATGCTTCCCTCGAGTGCGCGTCCTGGAGGGCTGAGGGCTGGCGGAAATGCTCCTGTGTGGGTGTGTGCTGGATGGCTGTGGGGCTATGGGAAGGCTTCCGCGTGTGTGGTGTGCCTCTGGGGTCTGAGTGGTCGCCGGCCTGTCGGGCTTGCCGGGCTGTCGCGACGCCCCGCCGCTGGATGGGCGAGCGTTAGCCCGCTGAATGTTTGCTAACTGATCGCTGATGTATGGTCATCCGTGATAGGAGCTGATTGCTCGAGGTCCTTTCCGTGGCTATCACGGCAGATCTCGGTTCCGATCACGGTTCGTTCACGGACCTCGGTCGGGGTGCGGTCCCCTCCCTGGACGCCCGGTGTCCGAGGCGGGTGGCGGCCGGTGCCGGGTTTGCGAAGATCTCGGGTCGGTGACAGTTCCTGCCAGGGGCGCAAATATCTTGCGTTCCAACACGACATCACCGCGAGAACGCGATAAGGTCACCGCACCATTACCTTGCGCACACGGATGGATTTCGACCAGTGGAAAGACCCGGATCTTGCTAAAGCGAAGGGCGTCGAATATCGTCCAGCGAGCGCAAGTGTGACCAGATCGTTGTAGCGCCGTCACGGGGATCGGATTGTCGGGACCCATGTCCGTGACGCGCGTCTCGTTGGCAACACGGGTGCCGCCTCGCCCTTCGGGTGGCGAGCGGCACCACAACAGCAGAAAGAGAGCAGGATTCATGCGTTTCGGCAGGGCGGCCGGCCCGAAGAGAACACCGTCGGGACGGCGAAGCGCGCCGCGCGGTTGGCGTAGTCGAATTCTGGCTGTCGGTGCCGCCGTACTGGCGCTACCGATCGCCGCAGGCATGGCGACCCCGACTCTCGCCACCGCGGCGCCGTCGGCGCAGACGCCGGTGTTGCGAGCGCCCGCGGGTGGTTTCGAGGACCTGATGGTCCCCTCCAGCATGGGCCCGATCAAGGTCCAGGTGCAGTGGGCCGCGCGCGGCGGCAACGCGGCGCTCTACCTGCTCGACGGTCTGCGTGCCCGCGACGACCGCAACGCGTGGTCGTTCGAGACCAACGCGCTGCAGCAGTTCGGCAACGACAACATCACGCTGGTGATGCCGGTCGGCGGCCAGTCCAGCTTCTACACCGACTGGTACGCGCCGTCGAACCTGAACGGCCAGAAGACCACCTACAAGTGGGAGACCTTCCTCACCAAGGAACTCCCGGCCTTCCTGGAGGGCTACGGCGTCTCGCGCACCAACAACGCGGTCGTCGGCCTGTCCATGGGTGGCAGCGCGGCGCTGGCGCTCGCGGCCTACCACCGCGACCAGTTCAAGTTCGCCGCCTCCTACTCGGGCTACCTGAACATCTCCGCGCCGGGCATGCGCGAGGCGATCCGCATCGCGATGCTGGACGCAGGCCGCTACAACGTGGACTCGATGGCCGCGCCGTGGAGCCCGCAGTGGCTGCGGATGGACCCGTTCGTGTTCGCGCCGCAGCTGCGCGGCCTGCCGATGTACATCTCGGCGGCCAGCGGCCTGCCGGGTCAGTTCGACCAGCCGAACTCGGCGGTCGGCGTGTTCAACACCGGCAACGCGATGGCGCTGGAAGCCCTGTCGCTGGTGAACACCCGCGCGTTCCAGGTCCGCCTGAACTCGCTGGGCATCCCCGCCCGGTTCGACTTCCCGGCCGCGGGCACGCACTCCTGGAAGTACTGGGAAGGTCAGCTGTTCGCTTCGCGCAACATGATCCTGGACGCCACCGGCGCCTGGTGACCTGACAAGTCTCGACACATTCGGGCCGCACCGATTCGGTGCGGCCCGAATTGCGTTCGGGGGCAGTTCGGATCGCGACGCAGCGAACATAGTTTGCTGTGCAGCGCGTGTCTCCCATGAACATTGCTATAACGGGAGTACAAAGCTCTTGTGGCAGGGATTACGCGCGGTAGCTGTGGCATACGCGGGCGTCTCGGCGCTCGTTCGGCACGCGGGCGGCTCATGCTGCTCGCCACCGCGATAATGGTCCCCCTAGCCGCGAGTACGTCCGTCGAAGCCCCCGCCGCCGCGCAGCCGACGGCGGTCGTGACCGCGCCGGTGCTGGAGAAGGTTCAGTGGCTCAGCGAGCGACGCGTGGCGCTGTGGGTGACATCGCCGGCGATGGGTGTGCCGATCCAGGTGCAATTGCTGCTGGCCAGGGACTGGAACGCCCGCCCGGAGGCCAGGTTTCCCGTCCTGTTCCTGCTCGACGGCCTGCGCGCGACCGACGACGAGAACGGCTGGACGAAGGAGGCGGGGGCGGTCGATTTCTTCGCCGACAAGAACGTCACCGTCGTGCTGCCGGTCGGTGGGCAGTCCAGCTTCTACGCCGATTGGCTGGAGCCGGACAACGGGCGCACCTATAAGTGGGAGACCTTCCTGACCAAGGAGCTGCCGCCGCTGTTGGAGAGCCACTGGCGGGCGACGAACGTGCGGGGCGTGGAAGGGCTGTCGATGGGCGGCACGGCCGCGATGTTCCTCGCCGCCCGCAATCCCGGCTTCGCGCGGCACGCCGCGTCGTACTCCGGTTTCTTGACCACGACGACGCTGGGCATGCCGCAGGCCATCGAGTTCGCGATGCGCGACGCGGGCGGGTTCGACTCCGCCGCCATGTGGGGCCCGCAGACCGGCCCGGCCTGGGAGGCGCACGATCCGTACGCGCTGGCCGACAAACTGCGGGGCGTCAGTCTCTACGTCTCCAGCGGCAGCGGCGCGATCGGTCCCTACGACCAAGCCCTCGGCATTCCGGGGGTGAGCACCAACATCGCGGGGATGGGCCTGGAGATCCTCTCCCGGCTCACCTCGCAGAATTTCGTGACCAAACTGTCCAAGCTGGCCATTCCGGCGCAGGTGAACTACCGCCCGTCCGGCACCCACTCCTGGCCGTATTGGGATTTCGAGATGCGGCAGTCCTGGAAACAGGCCGCGTCCGCTCTGGGCACCGACGAGGGCAAGCCCGCTTGCCAGCCAGGGGGCGCGATCGGCCAAGTGGCCGCCGCGACCGAATGGCTCGGTGAATGCCTCACCGGGGAGTACGCGGTCGCGGGCGGCACCGCGCAGGACTTCAAGGGCGGCCGGGTGTTCTTCACGCCGGGCAGCGGCGCGTACCCGGTCGGCAGCCTGCTCGGCGCCGGTTACCAAGCGGCCGGTGGACCTACCGGACCGCTGGGCCTGCCGACCGGTGCGGACCGCGCGCTGGAGGACGGCCGCGGCAGATTGCAGACCTTCCAGCACGGCTCGCTGTACTGGACGCCGCAGACCGGCACGCAGGTCGTGCGTGGCGCGATCCTGGACGAGTGGGGCAAGCAAGGATTCGAGCGCGGCCCAGCGGGCTACCCGGCCGCGCCGGAAGTCAAGACCCCGAGCCGCGACGGTGCGGTGCAGGCGTTCGAGAACGGTCCGTTCTACTACAGCCCGTCCACCGGCGTGCACCACGTCCAGGGTCTCATTCTCGGCAAATACGCCCAGCTGGGCTTCGAGAACAGCCCGCTCGGTTTCCCGGTCGCCGGGGAGCAGGCGCTGAAGGACATGGGCCGGTTCAGCCGCTTCGAGGGCGGAAACATCTACTGGAGCCCGGTCTCGGGCGCGTGGTCGGTCCGCAATGGCCCCATCCTGGAAGCGTGGCGCGAGACCGGCTACGAGAACGGCAAACTCGGCTACCCCACCGGCGACGAATTCCCGCTCTCGGACGGCATACAACAGAACTTCCAAGGCGGATTCATCACCGTCCGCGACGGCAAACCGGAAGTCCACGGCCTGTGAACCACTCACGCCACCGGCCGAGCCCGGTATCGGATGTGAGTGGCGGAGCGAGCTGTGGGCGGTGGCAATCGGGATGTCGACGGCTTGTGCAGGGTTCACGTGACTGGCCGAGTCCGGTATTGAATGCGAGCGGCGACAGAGCGAGCCGTGCGCGACGGCAAAAAAGTCCACGGCGCGTGACCGTTCACGCACCGGCCGAGCCCACGATCGAATTCAGCGAAGGCGGACCGAGAATGTGTCAGTGGCGCGACTGTCCTGACCACGACCCGTACATGCGGATTGTGAGTTCACGCTCGCACAGCCGCGTCGGCCCGACTCCCGGTTTCGAGCGAAGCGAGACCTAGCATTGCCCGTTCGCGGCCCGGCTCGCATTCGAGTGGCCGCCGCGCAGGCGACGAAGGAGCAAGCGGCGGTCACTCGAATGCGAGCCACAAGGGGGCCGCGAACACGCCGCGACGAAGTCGCAGCCAAACCAACACAGCCGCGAACACGCAGCGCCGAAGGCGTGGCAAATCCGACCCAGCTAGCCTGGTGGGCGACCCGACCCCCGCTCAGCGACAGATCGAGGACAAGAATTCATGCATCGGACCCGTGGAAAGGTATTCGGCGTGGTTGCGGCGATCGCCGTGACCGGCCTGCTCGCCGCGTGCGGCGACAATGATTCGACCGCGACGAGCACGCCGACGCCCGCCCGCACCACGACGGCGACGACGACGTCGCCTGCTGCTTCGGCGCCCGCCGACACCGGGCAGCCCGCTCCCGCGCCGGAGCAGCCCCCCACGACGGTGGCGCCCGAGCGTCCGCAGCCGGTGCCGACCGAGGCCGTCCCGCCCGCGGACACCTCCAAGCTCACCGACAAGGACAAGCGGTTCCTCGACGAGCTGGCCAAGCAGGGTGTCACCCCGTCCACCCCGGACATCGCGCTGAGCATCGGCGCCTACGTCTGCCAGGGCACCGCGGCGGGCGCTTCCGATCAGGATCTGATGACCTTCGTCAACGCCATGGCAGGTTCCGATCCGTCCTTCGACCCGGCCAAGATGCCGGTGGAGAAGGCCGGGCAGATCTACATCTCGACCGCTCGCGCCACGTACTGCCAGTGAGTTCGCGTGTCCGTTCGACCTCCCGCCGGTCCAGGCCGGCGGGATGTCTGGTCGTGATCGGCGTCGTCCTGCTGATCGTCCTGGTAGTGCTGCTGCTGTGGTATCTGCTCGCGGGGCGTCTGCGCCCGCCCGGTCCCGGTCCGAAACCGCCGGAACGGCCGACCTCGCAGCCCGCCAGCTGTCCCGACGTGCAGATGATGTCGGTGCCGGGCACCTGGGAGTCGAACAGTTTCGACGATCCGCACAATCCGACTGCCAACCCGGTGTCGCTGATGCTCAATGTCACCGGCCCGATCACTCAGCGGTTCCCGAGTGACCGGGTGGAGGTGTACACGGTTCCCTACGTCGCGCAGTTCTCCAATCCGATCGCGATCCCGCCGGACGGCCAGCAGTCCTACAACAACAGCCGGTCCGAGGGCACGCAGCGGATGATCGACGTCATGGCCGCACGGCATCGGGAGTGCCCGTTGACCACCTATGTGCTCGCGGGGTTCTCCCAGGGCGCGGTGATCGCGGGTGACGTCGCCGCGCAGATCGGCGCCGGCGACGGTCCGGTGCCCGCCGACCTGGTGCTCGGCGTGACGTTGATCGCCGACGGACGCCGCACCGGCGAGAACGGCCCTGGTCAGGCGATCCAGGTCGGCACGCCTCCGGCCGGTGTGGGTGCCGAAGTCGCGCTGAAGGGGTTGAACGTGCCCGGCATCACGATGACCGGTCCGCGTCAAGGGGGCTTCGGCGCGCTGGCCGATCGCACCTACTCGATGTGCGCGCCGGGCGATCTGATCTGCGACGCGCCGCGGGAGGCACTGAGTCCGTGGAACATCCTGGGCAGCGTGAACGCCCTGGTCCGCGCGGCGGGCAACCCGGTGCACGCCCTCTACAACGGTTTCGTCGTCGACGGCGACGGCACCACCGCGACGCAGTGGACGGCCGCCTGGGCGGCGGGCCTCATCGAGGCAGCGCCGCATCCCGCCCATTCGTGAAAATTCACAGGCCGTGAGATACCCCGCACCCCCTTGGCGTGACAAGCGCAACTCGAATTGGGTAGCACGCTGTAAAGTGCGCTGGTGATCGCGACGCCGGGCACCGCCGCAGCGCAGACCGAGTGCGGGCGTCGCGCCCGTATTTTCCTTACAGCCAGGAGCATGAGTTCATGACAGAAGCCGCCGCACCGGCCACCACGGCGAGCCGTGACGCGGATGCTGCGTTGACCGCGCTGGGCACTCCGCTGCGTCCGTTCCGCTTCGCGGCGGCCGGCGAAGGAAACAAGCAGGAGGGCGGTGCGCGCAAGTTCGTGCAGACCGCTCAGCAGGCCGAGGAGTACGGGTTCGACACCTTCGTGGTGCCCGATCACCTCGGCGAGCAGATCGGTCCGATCGCGGCGCTCGGCGCGCTGACCCAGGCCACCGAGAAGATCCGGCTCGGCACCTCGGTGCTGGCGAACGGTTTCCGCCACCCCGTGGTGCTGGCCAAGGATCTGGCGACCATCGACGTGCTGTCCAAGGGCAGGCTCGAGGTCGGTCTCGGCGCGGGCTGGATCAAGGAGGAGTTCGAGAACGCGGGCATCCCGTACGAGTCGCCCGGTGTCCGGCTGGAGAAGCTGGACGAGGCGCTGACCATCATCGACGTGCTGCTGCGCGGCCAGGAGTGCACCTTCGAGGGCAAGCACTACCAGGTCCGCGGCGTCAAGGGGACGCCACGGCCGCGGCAGGGCCCGCGCCCGCCGATCTGCACCGGCGGCGGCGGTCCGAAGATGCTGCGCTTGGCGGCCAAGCACGCCGACATCGTCTCCGTCGTTCCGGTGACAACCAAGAACGGTAAGGGCCTGCTCTCCGGCATCACCATCGAGAAGGCCGTGGAAAAGGTGAATCTGATCAAGGAGGCCGCCGGTGACCGGTTCGCCGACATCGAGCTGAACTGGGCCATCACCGCCGTCGTGATCACCGACGATCGCGAGAAGACCGCGGAGATGGCACTGTCGGCGTTGGACCGGGGACTGCACCCGAACCTGGAGGTCGACGTCCAGCTGTCCGTCGAGGACATCCTGAACTCGCCCTACGTGGCGATCGGTACTTTCGAGGAGATCGCCGAGCAGATCCGACGTGTGCGGCAACTCACCTCGATGTCCTACGTCGGTGTATTCCCCACCCAGATGGACGCGTTCGCCCCCGTTATTCCCCTGCTGCGGGACGAGTGAGCCGGTCTTCTCTGTAACATGACTCTGGTTTGAGGACATCTAGCCGATAGCGGTCACCGCGCAGACCGCACAAAATCTGCAGGCTGGCTCTGCACTTGGAGCACCCGCGGGCGAAAGCGAGTCGGGGCCTCACAGGTAACAGCGGCGATCTCGCCGTCTTGCTGCGTGTGCCTCGGAGGAGAAGAAGGAATGGAAGAGACTTTCGACGACTACCTGGACGAAACCGGGAACATCCGCATTCCCGAGGATCACACCCTGGTTGATCACGTCGAGAAGCACACCCGGAACGACGCGAACACTCTGGCGTATCGCTACATCGACTACTCGCGCGAGCGCGACGGCGAGGCGCAGGAGCTGACGTGGCGTGAGTTCGGTATACGGCTGCGCGCGGTGGCCGCTCGACTGCAGCAGGTGACCAACCCGGGCGACCGGGTCGCGATCCTCGCACCGCAGGGCTTGGACTACGTGATCTCCTTCTTCGCCGCGATCTACGCGGGCACCATCTCGGTCCCGCTGTTCGACCCGGACGAGCCCGGCCACACCGATCGCCTGCACGCGGTGCTCGGCGACTGTGAGCCCTCGGCGATCCTGACCGCGAGCTCCTCCGCGGCCGGGGTCCGGCAGTTCTTCCGCTCGCTGCCCGCCGCTCAGCGCCCGCGCATCATCGCGGTGGACGCGATCCCGGACAGCGTCGGCGAGAGCTGGGTGCGTCCGGACATCGCGATCGACGACATCGCCTACCTGCAGTACACCTCGGGCTCCACCCGGGTGCCCGCCGGTGTGGAGATCACCCACCGCGCGGTGGGCACCAACCTGTTGCAGATGGTCGACGCGATCAACCTGGACTGGAACTCGCGCGGCGTCACCTGGCTGCCGCTGTTCCACGACATGGGCCTGCTGACGGTGATCCTGCCCGCGGTGGGCGGCAAGTACATCACCATCATGTCGCCGAGCGCGTTCGTGCGCCGCCCCTACCGCTGGATCAAGGAGCTGGCCGCGGTCTCCGACGGCGCCGGGACCTTCGCCGCCGCACCGAACTTCGCGTTCGAGCACGCCGCGGCGCGGGGTCTGCCGAAGAACGGCGAGTCGCTGGACCTGTCGAACGTCATCGGCCTGATCAACGGCAGCGAGCCGGTGACCACCTCGTCGATGAAGAAGTTCAACGAGGCGTTCGCGCCCTACGGCCTGCCCAAGACCGCCATCAAGCCGTGCTACGGCATGGCCGAGGCGACGCTGTTCGTCTCCGCCACCAAGGCCGAGGACGAGGCCAAGGTCACCTACGTCGACCGCAAGGAGCTCAACGCGGGCCGCATGGTGAAGGTCGACCAGTCCCACGAAGACGCGATCGCGCAGGTGTCCTGCGGTTATGTCGCGCTCTCGCAGTGGGCGACGATCGTGGATCCGGAGTCCGTCGAGTCCGGCGGCGGCCGCGAACTGCCCGACGGGCATGTCGGCGAGATCTGGCTGCACGGCAACAACATGGGCATCGGCTACTGGGGTCGTCCCGACGAGACCGCGGCGACGTTCCAGAACAAGGTCACCGAGCGCCTGCCGCAGGGCAGCCACGCCGAGGGCACCGAGCCGGACGCGAACTGGATGCGCACCGGCGACTACGGCGTGTACTTCGAAGGCGAGCTCTACATCACCGGCCGGGTCAAGGACCTGGTGATCGTGGACGGCCGCAACCACTACCCGCAGGACCTGGAGTTCTCCGCGCAGGAGGCCAGCACCGCGCTGCGCCCCGGCTTCGTCGCGGCGTTCTCGGTGCCCGCCAACCAGCTCCCGGCCGAGGTCTTCGAGCAGGGCAGCCATTCCGGCCTGCAGTTCGACGCCGACGACGCCTCCGAGCAGTTGGTCATCGTCGGCGAGCGCGGTCCGGGTGCGGGCAAGGCCGATCCGCTGCCCATCGCCGACGCGGTGCGCGCCGCGGTCTCGCAGCGCCACGGCGTGACCGTTCGAGACGTGCTGCTGGTGCCCGCGGGTTCGATCCCGCGCACCTCCAGCGGCAAGATCGCCCGACGTGCCTGCCGGGCGGCCTATCTGGAGGGAACGCTGCGGGGTGGTTACACCCAGCAGGCTTTCCCCGATGCACCGGAAGAGTAATTGCCAGGGGCGGCCTCGGACCGACCATCGACGCTCGGCGCCGACCTTCCCACGCGCCGGGCGTCAATTCACGGTACGCCCGGTACGCAGACAGGTAGCTTGAGGAATTGATGGCTGACAACGAGGGCACGCCCACCCAGACGACCGATACCGCGCCCGTGGAGACCGTCGCCGACGCGGCCGCCCCGGCCGAGTCCGCGAAGGGCGGCGCGCAGACCGACATGTCGGTGGCGGAGCTGCGTGAGTGGCTGCGGCGCTGGGTCGCCGAGGCGACCGGGCAACCGATCGAGCAGATCACCGTTGACCGGCCGATGGAGGAGTTCGGGCTCGCCTCGCGCGATGCCATCGCCCTCGGCGGCGACATCGAGGAACTGACCGGCGTGATGCTGAACGCGACGATCGTGTACCAGCATCCCACCATCGCCGCGCTGGCCGAGCGGATCATCAACGGCGAGCCGGACGTGCCGGAGGAATCCGAGGACGACGCCTTCTACACCGCGGGTTACCGCCCCGGTGAGGCGCACGACATCGCGATCGTGGGTCTGTCGACCCGACTGCCCGGCGCGGGCGACACCCCCGAGTCGACGTGGGATTTCCTCATAGGCCGCGGTGACGGCATCCGGGAGCGGCCCGAGGGACGCTGGTCGGAGTTCATGGCCGAGCCGCAGCTGGCGGAGGCGATCGAGAAGGCCAACACCAAGGGCGGCTACCTCGATCAGGAGGTCGTCAAAGGCTTCGACGCCGAGTTCTTCGCCATGTCGCCGGTCGAGGTCGAGCGGGTCGATCCGCAGCAGCGCCTGATGATGGAGCTGACCTGGGAGGCCCTGGAACACGCCCGGATTCCGGCCAGCGATCTCAAGGGCGAGCCGGTCGGTGTGTTCATCGGCTCATCGGGCAACGACTTCATGCTGCTCGCGGCGCTCGGACTGGGCGGCGAGCGCGATCCGAACGTGCCGGTATCGGCCGAGGCGTACGCGATCATGGGCAGCGTCACGTCCATCATCCCGAACCGGGTCTCCTACTTCTTCGACTTCCGCGGCCCGTCGGTGGCCGTGGACACCGCGTGCTCTTCGACGCTGGTCGCGGTGCACGAGGCGGTGCAGGCGCTGCGCAACGGCGACGCCGACCTGGCACTGGCCGGCGGGGTGAACATGCTGCTCGCGCCGATGGCCACGCTCGGTTTCGACGCCAACGGCGGCGTCGCCAAGGACGGGCACATCAAGGCGTTCTCCAAGGACGCCGACGGCATGGTCCGTTCCGAGGGCGGCGGTCTGGTGGTGCTGAAGCGCCTGGCCGACGCGGAGCGGGACGGCGACACGATCTACGCCGTGATCAAGGGTTCGGCGGTCAACAACGACGGCCGGTCCAACGGCCTGCTCGCGCCGAACCCGGACGCGCAAGCCGAAGTGCTGCGCCGCGCCTACCGCGACGCGGGCATCGCGCCGTCGTCGGTCGACTACGTCGAGGCACACGGCACCGGCACCCTGATCGGTGACCCGATCGAGGCGGACGCGCTCGGCCGGGTGGTCGGCCGTGGCCGCGAGGCCGACAAGCCCGCGCTGCTCGGCTCGGCCAAGACCAACTTCGGTCACCTGGAGTCCGGCGCCGGTGCGGCGAGCCTGGCGAAGGTGGTGATGTCGTTGCAGCACAACGTCATTCCGCCGAACATCGGCTTCGCCGGTCCGAACCCCTACATCCCGTGGGACCAGGCGCACCTGAAGATCGTCGAGGAGCCCACCGAGTTCCCGCGCTACAGCGGCAAGGCCACCATCGGAGTCTCCGGCTTCGGCTTCGGCGGCACCAACGCGCATCTCGTCGTGCAGGAGTACGTGCCTGCCGCCGCCGAGACCCATGCTCCGTTCTCCGAACTCGAGGCCCAGCTGGACCAGGACGCGCTGGCGGACGAGACCGCCGACGCGGACGCGGAGTCCGACGCCCTCGGCGCCGCGGCCGAGGCGGCCGCCGATGCGGCCGCGCCCGTTGCCGAGTGGACCGCCGAGCGCACCGAGCCGCTGCCGCAGATCCTGCCCGTGTCGGGCTACCTGCCGTCGCGTCGCCGCCGCGCCGCCGCCGATCTGGCCGACTGGCTGGAGTCCGAGGCGGGGGCACGGACCCCGCTCGTCGACGTGGCGCGGTCGCTGGCCAAGCGCAGCCACTGGCGTTCGCGCGGTGTGGTGCTCGCCAAGACGCACGAGGAGGCAATCGCCGGACTGCGCGCCATCGCGGCGGGCAAGCCGGGCCCGGGCGTCTTCACCGCCGACGCCCCCGCGGCCATGGGCCCGATGTGGGTGCTCGCCGGTTTCGGCGCGCAGCACCGCAAGATGGGCAAGCAGCTGTACTTGGAGAACTCGATCTTCGCCAAGGCCGTGGACGAGGTCGACGAGCTGGTGCAGGACGAGGCCGGATACTCGGTGCGCGAACTGTTCCTGGACGACAGCCAGGACTACAACGTCGGTACCTCGCAGGTCGGCATCTTCACCATCCAGATCGGCTTGGCCGCGCTGTTGCGCGCGCACGGCGCCGAACCCGAAGCGGTGGTGGGCCATTCCATGGGCGAGGTCGCGGGCGCGTACATCGCCGGTGGTCTCCCGCTCGAGGACGCGGTCCGCGTGATCTGCGCCCGTTCCCGCCTGATGGGCGAGGGCGAGCAGATGATCAGCGACGACGACGTGCGCAATATGGCGCTCATCGAGTACAGCGCCGAGGATGTCGCGAACCTGCTGCCGGACTACCCGGACGTCGAGGTCGCGGTGTACGCGGCGCCGACCAACACGGTGATCGGCGGCCCGCAGGAACAGGTCGCGGCGATCGTCGCGCGGGTGGAGGCCGAAGGCAAGTTCGCCCGGGTGCTGCAGACCCGCGGCGCGGGGCACACCTCGCAGATGGATCCGCTGCTGGGCGAGCTGGCCGCGGAACTGGCCGGCATCGAGCCGACGAAGCTGAAGGCCGGTCTGTACTCCACGGTGCACAAGGAGGAGTACTTCCGCGCGGGCAGCGACCCGATCCACGACGAGGACTACTGGGTCAAGAACATGCGCCACAGCGTGTACTTCACCAACGCGGTGAAGCTCGCGGTGGACGCGGGCCACACCACGTTCCTCGAGCTGGCGCCGAATTCCGTCGCGTTGATGCAGGTCCTCGGCACCACCTTCGCCGCTGGCGTGCACGACGCGCAGCTGATCCCCACGCTCAAGCGCAAGGAGGACGAGTCCGCGGGCGTGATCGCCGCGCTCGCCCAGCTCTACGTGCACGGGCACAAGGTGGATCTGTTCTCGCTGCTCGGGCCGGGCGACTACGCCGACGTCCCGCGCACCACATTCGTGCGCAAGGAGTACTGGCCGAAGGTCCAGCTGTCCGCGGGCGGCGGCAACGGCCGGATCCCCGGCGCGCACGTCGCGCTGCCGGACGGCAGGCACGTCTGGGAAGTGCAGGCGTCCTCGGTGACCGATCTCGCGGGATTGGTACGCACGGCGGCGGCGCAGGTGCTCAGCGACGTCTCGCTGGGCGCGTCCATCCCGCACGCGTCCATCCCGGCTGCCGGCACGCTCACCACCACGCTCACCCCGCATCCCGGCGGCGCGTCGGTGCAGGTCCACGCCAAGGAGGGCAGCGCATTCCGCTTGGTGTTCGACGCCGTGGTGAACTCCGGCGCTCCGCTGCCGGAACCCGTCGCCGCCGAACCGGTCCCGGCGATCGCCGCGCAGACGCAGAGCGACGCCGACATCGAGGTCGTGGAGACCTTCGGTGACCGCTGGGATCCGAACGGAACGCAGACCGTCGAGGAGCGGCTCGCGCTGATCGTCGCGGAATCCATGGGTTACGCCGTCGAGGATCTCCCGATGGAGATCCCGCTGATGGAACTCGGCTTGGACTCGTTGATGGCCATGCGCATCAAGAACCGGGTCGAGTACGAGTTCGACATCCCGCAGCTGCAGGTGCAGGCCGTGCGCGACGCGAGCCTGCACGAGGTCGGCAAGGTGCTGCGCTACGCGATCGAGCACCGCGACGAGGTGCAGGCGATGGCCGATCAGCAGGCCGCCGACAAGGCGGCGGGCGGTACGGGTGAACTGGCCGTCGACGCCGATTTCATCGCCACGGCCCGCGCGGCCCTTGCCAACGGCGGAGACCCGGCGGCCGCGGTGGCGGGCGCCACGCCCGCGTCGCCGGATGCCGGTACGGTCGGTGAGGTCGGTGCCGCATCGGAAACGCCTGTGGCAGAGGCTGATTCGGCCCCCGCGACAGCGGCGAGCCCCGAAAAGGATGCCGAAGGTGCGACGGCTCCCGCCGCGCAACCGGTTGCCCAGGCGGCGGCTCCGGCCACTCCGGCCGCGGTGTTCGGCGGCGCGCAGCAGCCCGCCGACGAGGACGACGTCCCGCCGCGTGACGCCGCCGAGCGCCTGACCTTCGCCACCTGGGCGGTGGTCACCGGTAAGTCGGCCGGAGGCATCTTCAACACGCTGCCGATTCTCGACGAGGACACCGCGGAGAAGCTGGCCGCGCGCCTGACCGAACGGGTCAAGGCCGAAGTCACCATCGATGACGTGCTCGACTGCGAGACCATCGAGCAGCTCGCCGACATCGTCCGCGAACTGCAGGACAGCGGCGCGGACGTGGACGGTTTCGTCCGTCCGCTGCGGCCGCGCGCGGAGGGCTCGAATGCCGTGCCGGTGTTCGTGTTCCATCCCTCGGGCGGAAACACGCTGGTGTACGAACCGCTGTTGAAGCGGCTGCCCGCCGAGACGCCGATGTACGGCTTCGAGCGGGTGGACGGTTCGATCGAGGAACGGGCCCGCCAGTACCTGCCCGAGCTGCGCAAGATCCAGGGCGACGGTCCGTTCGTGCTGTACGGCTGGTCGCTGGGTGCGGTGCTGGCCATGCAGACCGCGCAATTGCTTCGTGCCGAGGGTGCGGACGTGCGCGTGGTCGGCCTGATCGACCTGGCCATCCCGACCCAGGGCGAGGACAACAGTCCCGAGGAGCGGGTACGCCGGATCGAGCGCTACCAAGCCTTCGCCAAGAAGACCTATGGCGTCGAGGGCGAGCTGGACCGCGACCAGCTGGAGACGTTGGCGGCAGCCTCCGACGAAGAGCAGTTCAAGATGATCAGCGACCTGATCAAGATCAGTGGCGCGAAGATCCCCGGTGGCGTCCTGGAGCACCAGCGCACCTCCTGGATCGATAGCCGCCACCTCGCTCGGACCCAACCCTCGCACTACGACGGCGACGTCGTGCTCTACCTCGCCGATCGCTATCACGACGGGATGATCGAGCTCGAGCCACGCTTCGCCGATCGAGTGCCGAACGGCGGCTGGGACGAGTACATCCCGAATTTGGAGGTCGTCCATATCGCCGGCGACCACCTGCAGATCATCGACGAACCGCGGATCGGGAAGATCGGAGCCGACCTGACCGCGAAACTCGCCGCGATCGAGGCGAAAGGGGCCAAGTGAGCACTACTGCCGAAAAACTCGCCGACCTGCGCAAGCGACTGGAATTAGCGCAGGAGCCGGCGGGTGAAGCGGGGGTGACCAAGCGGGCGAAGAAAGGCATCCCCAGCGCCCGCGACCGGATCAACATGCTGCTCGATCCGGGCACCTTCGTGGAAATCGGTGCGCTGGTGCGCAAACCGGGTGATCCCGCCGCGCTCTACGGCGACGGTGTCGTCACCGGGCACGGCCTGGTCGAAGGCAGGCCCGTCGCGGTGTTCTCGCACGACCAGACCGTCTACGGCGGTTCGGTCGGCGAGATGTTCGGCCGCAAGGTGGCCGGGATCCTGGAGTACGCGGCCAAGGTCGGCTGCCCGGTGGTCGGCATCAACGACTCCGGCGGCGCGCGCGTGCAGGAGGCGGTGACCTCGCTGGCCTGGTACGCCGAGCTGGGGCGGCGGCAGGAGCCGCTATCGGGCCTGGTTCCGCAGATCTCGATGATCCTCGGCAAGTGCGCGGGCGGCGCGGTCTACGCCCCGATCAACACCGACGTGGTGGTGGCGACCGAAGAGGCGTACATGTTCGTCACCGGGCCGAAGGTGATCCGTGAGGTCACCGGCGAGGACGTGAGCCTCGAGGAACTCGGCGGCGCGCGCAGCCAGGCGGAGTACGGCAACATCCACCACGTGGCCAAGGACGAGACGGCCGCGTTCGACTGGGTGCGCGACTACCTGAGCTACCTGCCGACCAGCTGCCAGGAACTGGCGCCGATCGTGAACCCCGGGCTGGAGCCGGAGACCACCGACAGCGACCTGGAACTGAACTCGATCGTCCCGGACTCCGACAACGCCGGGTACGACATGCACGAGATCCTGTTGCGCATCTTCGACGACGGCGCCTTCCACGAGGTGGGCGCGTCGGCGGGGCGCAACGTCATCACCGGATTCGCCCGGGTCGACGGGCGCAGCGTCGGTGTGGTCGCCAACCAGCCGATGGTGTACGCGGGTGCGCTGGATGCCCGCGCCTCGGACAAGGCCGCGCATTTCGTGCGCCTGTGCGACGCGTTCGAACTCCCGCTGGTGTTCGTCGTCGACACGCCCGGGTTCCTGCCCGGTGTGGAGCAGGAGAAGATCGGCGTCATCAAGCGTGGCGGCCGCTTCCTGTTCTCCTATGTCGAGGCGACGGTGCCGAAGGTCACCGTGGTGATCCGGAAGTCCTACGGCGGCGGTTACGCCGTGATGGGCTCCAAGCAGCTGGGCGCGGACGTGAACCTGGCCTGGCCCACCGCGCGGATCGCGGTCATGGGCGCGGAGAGCGCGGTCAGCCTGATCGGGGCCAAGCAGATCGATGCCGCGCCGGAGGACCAGCGCGCCGCGATCCGCCAGCAGATGATCGATTTCTACAACGCCACGGTGGCGACGCCGTGGGTGGCCGCCGAGCGCGGATACATCGACGCGGTCATCGAGCCGTCGAATACCCGGCTCGAACTTCGTCGCGCGCTACAGCTGTTGCGGGACAAGTCGCTTGCCCGCAACCCGCGCAAGCACCACCTGCTGCCGCTGTAGCCGGGAACGGAACGCGATCGGGCCGCACCCTTTGGGCGCGGCCCGATTCGCGTCGCCGGTACCGAAAGCTCAGCTGACGGTGGCCGATTCGATGACGACGTCGTTGACCGGCACGTCCTGGTGCCCGCCCTTCGAGGACGTGGCGACGGCCGCGATCTTGTCGACCACGTCGGTGCCCTCGGTCACCGCGCCGAACACGGCGTAGCCCCATCCCGCCGCGCTGGGCGCGGAATGGTTGAGGAAATCGTTGTCGGAAACGTTGATGAAGAACTGCGCGGTGGCCGAGTGCGGGTCGTTGGTGCGGGCCATCGCCACGGTGTACTTGTTGTTCTTCAGGCCGTTGTTCGCTTCGTTCTGGATCGGGGCGTTGGTGCCCTTCTGGCGCAGGCCGGGCTCGAACCCGCCGCCCTGGATCATGAAGCCGGGAATGACGCGGTGGAAGATCGTGCCGTTGTAGTGGCCCGCGTTCACGTAGTCCACGAAATTGCGCACCGTGTTCGGGGCTTTCTCATCGTCCAGTTCGAGGACGATCGGTCCATAGTTCGTCAAGAGATTCACCTTGGTCATACGCCCACCTTTCCATTGTGGCCATCGCCGGTCAGCACTACGGGGTCGATTGGCCGCCCCAGCGGCTGTCCGGACGCGATTTTTCCGGGTCGTCGGCACAACATTCTGGCAGTCGGCTCCGAACATACTGAGGACCCGGAATTTCTCCCGGCGGCGCGACGCCCGCGCGAACACACGGGCAGATAGCATTGCGAACCGTGCCCGACGCCGCTACCGCTGTTCTGACGAAGCCACCCGCCGCCCCGCCGGTGACCCCGAACGATTTCCGGACCGCCCGCCTCATCGCGCTGGTCGCCGGGGTGCTCGGCGCGCTGTTCGCGCTGGCGACGCCGTTCCTGCCCGTCACACAGACCACCGCGGTGCTGAACTGGCCGCAGGGCGGGACGCTCGGCAACGTGCAAGCGCCGCTGATGTCGCAGGTCCCGATCGATCTGACGGCGACGATCCCGTGCGAGACGATCGCCCAGCTGCCCGAGCGGGGCGGCATGCTGCTGGCTACCGCGCCGCCGCAGGGCGACCGGGCGGCGCTCGAGGCCATGTTCGTGCGGGTGTCGGAGACCTCGGTGGACGTCATCGACCGCAACGCGGTGGTGGTGTCGGCCGACCGCAGCCGCATGGGCGAATGCACGTCGCTGAGCATCAGCTCGGACAGCGAACGCACCTACGGCGTGTTCAACGGACTCACCAAGCAGGTCCAGCGGCCGGTCGAGGGCGCGGCGCCCGGGGCGACCGAGCTGGTCACCGTGCCGGTGGAGGGGCAGCTGAGCGGCGATCTGCGGCCCCAGGTGGTCGGGGTGTTCTCCGATCTCAAGGGCGCGGCGCCCGCCGGGCTCTCGTTCGACATGACCGTGGACACCCGCTTCTCCTCCAGCCCCACCGCGATCAAGTTGATCGCGATGATCGCGGCGGTGCTGTGCACGCTGATCGCGCTGGCGGCGCTGGCCCGGCTCGACAGCAGTGACGGGCGCGGGCACCGCCGGTTCCTCCCGGCGAACTGGCTGAAGCCGACCTGGGCGGACGGCGCGGTGATCGGCACGCTGCTGCTGTGGCACTTCGCGGGCGCGAACACCTCCGACGACGGGTACATCCTCAGCATGGTGCGGGTCGCTCCGCACGCGGGCTACATGGCCAACTACTTCCGCTGGTACGGCGTGCCGGAGGCGCCGTTCGGCTGGTACTACTACGTGATCCAGGTCTTCTCGGAGATCTCCACGGCCAGCCCCTGGGTGCGGTTGCCCGCGCTGGCCTGCGCGATCCTGTGCTGGCTGGTGATCAGCCGCGAGGTCGTGCCCCGCCTCGGCCGGGGCGTGCGCACCAGCAAGGTGGCGCTGTGGACCGGCGGTCTGGTGTTCCTGGCGTTCTGGCTGCCGTTCGACAACGGCCTGCGTTCGGAGCCGATCGTCGCGCTCGGCGCCCTGCTGACCTGGGTGTCGATCGAGCGGGCCATCGCGACCGGTCGCCTGCTGCCCGCCGCGGTGGCCATCCTGGTGGCGGCCTTCACGCTGGCGGCCGCGCCGACGGGTCTGATGTGTGTGGCGGCGCTGCTGGCCGGTATCCGTCCGATGGTGCGCATCGTGGTGCGCAAGCACCGGCAGTTCGCGGCGCTGGGCGCCGGGCGCTGGGGCTCCACGCTGCCGCTGCTCGCGCCGATCGCCGCGGCCGGCGTTCTCGTGCTGACGGTGGTCTACAGCGACCAGACCTTCGCGGGCATCCAGGAGGCCAACCGGGTGCGTCAGGTGACCGGGCCGAACCTGGCCTGGTACGAGGACTACCTGCGCTACTACTACCTGTTCGTGGAGACGGTCGACGGCTCGCTGTCGCGCCGTTTCGCCTTCCTGGTGATGCTGCTGTGCCTGTTCACCACCATGCTGGTGCTGCTGCGCCGCAGGCAGGTCCCCGGCATCGCCAGCGGGCCGACCTGGCGGCTGATGGGCGTGGTCTTCGGGACGATCTTCTTCATGATGTTCAACCCGACCAAGTGGACCCACCACTTCGGCGCGTACGCGGGCATCGCGGGCTCGCTGGCGGCGGTGACCGCGGTCGCGGTCTCGGCCAGCGCGTTGCGGGCCCGCAAGAACCGGGCGATCTTCCTGGCCGGTTTGCTGTTCGTGCTCGCGGTCGCGTTCTCCGGCATCAACGGCTACTGGTACGTGTCCAGTTTCGGCGTGCCGTGGTTCGACAAGCGGATCTCGTTGCAGGGCTACCAGTCGAACACGATCATGCTCATGCTGTTCGGCCTCGCCCTGGCCCTGGTGGGCTGGTACGCGCTGCGCGAGGACTACACCAAGCCGCAGCCGTCGGCGAAGACCGCGCGCGGCAGGCGGATCCGCCGGTTCGCCGCGATCCCGCTGACCGTTGTCGCCGCGCTGATGGTCGCGCTCGAGGTGCTCTCGCTGGTCAAGGGCGCGGTCTCGCAGTACCCGGCGTACTCGCTGGCCCGGTCCAACATCGACGCGCTCGGCGGCAACACCTGCGGCTTGGCCAACGACGTGCTGGTGGAGCCGGACCCGAACGGCGGCAGGCTGGAGCCGATCATCGATCCCGCGCAGCCACCGAGTGATCCGCTCGCGGGCGTCGATTCGGTCGGCTTCGACCCGAACGGCGTGCCCGACGATCTGTCCGCCGACAGCGTCGAGGTCAAGCCGGGCACCGGCAACACCTCCACCCAGTCGGTCGGCGCGGCGTTCGCGGAGGGCCAGAGCGCCGGCACCGGCGGCGGACAGGGCGCGCTGGGCGTCAACGGTTCCACCGTCGCCTTGCCGTTCGGCCTCGACCCGGCGACCACGCCCATTCTCGGCAGCTACCAGAACGGCGTGCAGCAACCGGCGAACGTCACCTCGAGCTGGTACCAGCTGCCCGCCCGTTCGGCGGACAAGCCGCTGGTGGTGATCTCGGCCGCCGGACGCATCCTCTCCTTCGACGACACCGGCGCGATGAAGTACGGCCAGTCGCTCACCGTGGACTACGGCAAGCACCTGCCCGACGGCAGCGTGCAGAAGCTCGGCACCTATCTGCCGCGCGACATCGGCCCGTTCCCCTCCTGGCGCAATCTGCGGGTGCCGCTGGACGAGATCGCTCCCGAGGCCGACGCGGTGCGCATCGTCGCCAACGACCCGATCCTGATCGGGGACCAGTGGCTGGCCTTCACGCCGCCGCGCATGCCGAAGTTGCAGACCCTCAACGGTTTGCTGGGCTCCCAGCAGCCGATTCTGCTGGACTGGGCGGTGGGCCTGCAGTTCCCGTGCCAGCGGCCGTTCGACCACGAGAACGGCGTGGCCGAGGTGCCCGGTTACCGCATCCTGCCGGACCGTCCGCTCGCGATCAGCTCGACCAACACCTGGCAGGCCGAGGAATTCGGCGGTCCGCTCGGCTTCGCGCAGATGCTGGCGAAGTCGGTCACCGTGCCCACCTATCTGAAGGACGACTGGGCACGCGACTGGGGTTCGCTGGAGCGCTACGACCAGTACGACCGCAATGCCGTCCCGGCGAAGCTGGAGACCGGCACGACCACCCGTTCCGGCTTCTGGTCGCCGGGCAACCTGCGGGTGTTCTGATCGGGCAGACCACCTGACGGGGCTGCCGCGCAGGGCACTGTTCCTGCGCGGCGGCTCTATCGCTATCTCCGTGACGCAGCCGCGTGGGCCGTGCCTGCCGGTAGTCTCAGGGCATGACGAGCGGCGCACCCAGCGACGTACTGCTGGATTCCCGCCTGCACACTCGTCGGCTGACCGTGGACGTGCCGATACCGGTCGACGTCGCTTTCGCCGAGCTGGCTACCGGGTAGGTACCCGAACACAGGGCCGCCGCGCAGAAGGATCTGCGCGGCGGCCCTGCCGTGTTCGCCGGTGTTCTGCCGGGCGCTCAGACCTTCAGTCGAAGACCGAGCTCGCGCCGGAGCACCTCTTGCGAAGGGAGGCGGCCGAGTACGCGCAGCACCGCAGGCCGCAGCTCCCGCTGTTCCTCTTCGCTGAGCAGTCCGACAAGATCGCGCAGATCCATATCATCGAATGCCGTTGTCATGGCAATCAGATTAGAGCCAGCAACCGGATTCGTCCTGCGATGTTTAACCACAGGTGGGAGCATATTTTCAGACCGGACAACCGGTTTACTATTCGGCGCCGTCGTAGCGCGCCCGTGCGGCGATCACATCGTCCATGCGCGTCTCCGCCCACGCTTTCACGGCGCTCATGACCGGTTGCAGACTGTGCCCGAGCGAGGTCAGTTCGTAGTCGACGCGGACGGGGACTTCGGCGGTGATCCGCCGCTCTACCAAGCCGTCGCGTTCCAGGCCGCGCAGCGTCTGGGTGAGCATCTTGGGGCTCACACCCGCGATGACCCGATTCAGCTCGGCGTAGCGCAGCGGGCCGTCGGCGAGCGCGGCGAGCACGAGGCTCACCCATTTGTCGCTGATCCGGTCCAGCAGCTGCCGGGTCGGGCACTCGGCGATGTACGCGTCGTACCGCTGTTTGGCCAAGTCGCGACGCTGTGCCGCAGTTTGCGTCGCCATCGGAGCACCTGCCTATCTCTAACGCACTTCCAGGTAACTACTACCCGGAAGATAGTACATACTCCTAGGTTGGGCGATACCCTTCCCCTCGCCTCCGTCGAAGCCGCCCACGAGCGCCGGGCCGCAGGCGGCCTCCGTGGCCGCCATGTCCTCGTCCCTTAGCCCGCGAGCGGCACATCGCTGGGGAAAGACTTCTCCACTACCGCCGCGCCCGGGTCAACGGATTCGGATCGGGTCGTCGGTGGCCAGGCCGCCGGTGGTTCGGACGGTGACATCGATGGCGGCGGGGGCGGCGTTCGGGGCGTAAGGGGTGAACTTCTCGAGGGAACCCCAGTCGCGGGACCAGTCGTGCTGGAGGTAGCTGGGGACGGTCTGGGATTTCAGCAGCAGGCCGGTCCAGCCGAGCGGGCCGCCGCCGATGTCGTCCTGCCAGGCGTTGGAGGCGTCGGAGCCGACCCGGTCGGGCAGGATGCGCCACCGCGGGATTTCCGCGACGCCGTCCTTGTGGTCGAACGGACGCTGGCAGGGGAACGCCAGGCCGACGTGCCAGTCGAGCAACACCGGATCCTGCGCTCCGACCGCGGCGTTCAGGGTCGTCAACTTGGGCAGCCGGGGCGGCGTCACGGCCAGCCACTGCTTGGGCGTGATGTCGTTGTCGATCGCGACCAGCCGCACCGCGTTCACGTCCGCGGGCAGTCGATCCAGCGGCACCCGCAGGTTGCGCCAGGACGGCGCAGGGCCGATGTCCAGCGGATCGATCGAGCCGAGCGTGCGGACCTCGCCGTCCGCGCCACGGACGCCGTACTCCAGGTGCAGTTCCTGTCCGTAGGTGAGCACGCCGTCGGCGTCGATCGAGCGGATCCGGCCCGCCGCGGTGATCGCGAGCACCTGGTAGGCGGGGTCGTGGCGCATGCTGTCGGTCAGATCGAGCCGGTACCACTGGGTGGTCAGCTTCGCCTGCTGCTGTTCGCCCTCCTGGTAGCTGCCGAGCACGGGAGTCTTCGCCGGGTCCAAGCCGAACGGCAGCGCGACCGTGCTGCCGTTCGTGCCCGCCTGCTCGGTGGTCCCGCCTCCGGTGCCCGCGCCGGTGGTCTTGGTGGTCTTGTTCTCGGAGTCCTTGTCCACCGAGTTGGCGCCGCCGGTGACCGTCTCCTCGGCGTCGGCGGTGAGGTCGCGCGCCACCCCGTTCGAGTCGAAGCCCTTGTTCTGCGCGGCCAATCCGTCCGCGGGCGATCCGGTGAAGGGTTGCAGCAGCGAATCGGCGGTGTCGGTCTCCACCAGCACCTCGTTCGCCAGCGCGCACGAATCCCCGCGCACCGACTCCATGTTCGACTTGGTGATCGAGTAGGCGGGGTACTGCGTGGCCGCGGCCTTGGCCAGCGACGCCACCTCGAAGATCACCAGCAGCGCGGCGGCCACGGTCAGCGGCGCCGAGGCCCAGCGATCGAACCGTCGTGGCGCCCCGCCGCTCTCGCGCCGGTACGGTTCGCGGTAGTGCTGCCAGATGGCGACCAGCAACGCGACGCCGCTGAGTCCGAGGAACAGCGTGGACAGCCCCTTGCCCGCGAGCAGCGGCGCTTTGTCCCACCACGGGACACCGTAGCTGGACACATACCACCAGCCGTTGGAGCCGGTGAAGGTCACGGCGAGCAGGAACAGCACCGCGGCGGCGAACAGCGCTCGGTTGCGCGGCGAGCGAATGCCGGTGGTGCCCACCGCGACCGCCGCCAGCGCGGCCAGCGAACCGGCCAGACCGGCATACACGCCGAAGTGGTGGGTCCACTTGGTGGGAGTGAACATCATCAGGAACAGCGACGCGAACACGATGCCGAGAATGCGCACCGAGGGGCCGCGCGAGGTGCCGGGAATCCGCCCCTTGCGCAGCACTTGCAGCACGCAGACCAGCAGGCACAGCAGCATCACCAGCACGCCGAACCGCCGCGCAAGCGAACCGTCGGGCGAGAGCATGAGCAGCGAATCCCAGCGGGTGCGCTCGTCGAACCACGCGACGTTCGGGCCGACGATCGTGCGAACCCGGGTGGCTTCCAGCACCGTCGCCAGCGTCTGGTCGGCGAAGATCACCACGAGCACCAGCGTGCCCGCGGCGAGGCCCGGCGCGAGCAGCGCGGCGAAGCGGAACACCGTGGCGGCCCGGGTCGGCTTGCGCTCGTGCGCGGGGGCGTTCACCGCCGCCGCGGCTTCGGCGGAACCCGCGGCGGCCGCGTCCGCGTCCGGACCGGTACGGACGGGGACGAGCCCGCGCGCGCGTTTGACGATGATCAGCAGCACCGGTCGCGACCCGGCGATCAGCGCCGCGATGCAGATCAGGCCGGTGGGGCCCGCCGCGAGCGAGAACGCCGCGATCAGGACGGCCACCGCGGCGGGCAGCAGCCGTCCGGTCGCGATGGCCCGTTCCATCGAGCACCAAGTGAGCAGCGCGCCCGCCGCGATCAGCGGCTCGGGGCGCAGACCGTTGTCGTACGGGAGCCAGAACGCGAGGAACACCAGTCCCGCCGTCCACAGCGCCACCTTGTTGCGCCGCACTCGTGCGCCCAGGCGCGGCAGCACTTCCCTGCTGATCACCAGCCAGCACAGGACACCGGCCAGCAGGGTGGGCAGCCGCATCCACAGGCTGGCGTCGGAGACCCGTGCCATCCAGGCCAGCACCTCGTAGGACCAGCCGAACGGCGCCTCGGGCACCGCGAACCAGCGGTAGTAGTTCGCCATGTAGCCCGCGTGCTCGGAGGCGCGCGCCATGTTCAGGATGTAGCCGTCGTCGGAGGTGTTCGCCCCGATGACGTGCCACAGCGCCAGAATGCCCAGCACCACGCCGTCCGCCGGGGTCACCCGCCACCAGTGCGCGGGCAGGAAGCGCCGCGCTTTGCGCCCGTCGGTGGTGTCCAGCAGATGCAGTGCGACCAGTGCGATCAGCGTGAACACGGCGGCGGCGATCATGGCGGCCAGCTTCAGCGGCGCAGGCGTCGAGGAGAAACGCGAGTCGATGTCCGCGTGCAGCTGTGCCCCGGCGAGCCGGCCCGCGTCCAGATCGGTGAACACCCCCACCAGTTGCGGCCGGATGTCGCGGCCAACCGTGGACCGGAACGGCGTGCCGTCCTGCCTGGTCACCCCCGTGAGTTCAGCGGTCGTCGCGGCCGCGTCCGACTCGATGCCGATCGTCGCGCAGGACCCGATCTCGGCCAGCGGCGCCGACAGCAGCGGAATGTCCCGCAGCACCACCGAGAGGACTCCGTCGGCCACCGAGACCACCAGCCCCTTGGTGGCCGCCTGCCCGGAGGACACCGGAGCGGTGGACAGCAGCGTGCCCGCCGCGCCGAGCTCTCCCGCCAGCGAGCAGGGCAGCGTCGCGCGCAACCGCAGCGGCTCGTAGGAGACCAGCGGCGCCGCGACGCTCGCCGGGCCGGGCTGGGGCCAGTCCAGGCTCGCCCGGTCCTGCCGCACCGGCAGCAGGGGGGTCAGCAATGCCAGCAGGAATCCGAGAAGCCCGGAGAGGAGGGCGATCAAGCGGATACGGGTGAACGCTCGAGTAGATCGGTCCGGTCGCACGGTGGTTGATGCTAGCTACCGCCCGGTGTGATGCCGACTGCCCCCGACTACCGCAGCGTATGAACGTCCCACAGCCAGACGTCCTCGACCCTGGTGGGGGCGAAGCCGAGTAGTTGCGTGACGGTTTCACGGAGCGTCTCGCCGTTCTTCGTCGGGGGTAGCACCAGCACGTCGGCCTGCCAGAACCGCAGGTCTGTCAGCGCGCGGGTGCGCACGTCGGCGTCGATCGGCGGCACCACCCCGGTGTCCTGCGCCTGCACCAGCAGAGCGGTGGTCGGGCGGGCCTCGGGTCCGTAGATCCCTTTCTTGGAGGTACCGGTCGGGCCGACGAAGTAACCACCGGCCAGCGGAAAGGCGAAACCGGCGTCGGCCTGCCAGCGCAGCGCCCGCGCGTCGGGCGGCCGGGGCGGCGGGACCATGACCACCGAGCCGTCGCCGACGTAGCGGCGGACGGCGCCGTCGGCGAAGAAATCCGGTGTCGGCGCGCGCTCGACAACGGGGAGGATGGTCGGGGTCAGCGGCAGCAGCGCGCAGACGAGCGCGGCGAACCACGCGAGCGGCTTCCAGTCCACCGCCGACTGTGTCCAGGTCGTCACCGCGCGCTCGGTGGCCAGCGTGAGCACCACCGCGATGGCCGGGATCGCGGCCATGCTGAGCCTGCTCTCCAGCACGGTGTTCAGCAGCGGCACCTGTTCGGCCCAGCGCCACGGCAGTTCGACGCCGGTCGGCCGCTTGCCGATCGTGGCGACCGCACCCAGCGACAGCACGCCGAAGACCGCGATCACCACGGCGGCGGCCCGGACCACGCGATCGCGCCACAGCAGTCCCACCGTGAACACCACCAGCAGCAGCAGGGGCCAGCCGAAGTACGCGTTCTGTTCGGTCGGGTTGATGGCCACGTTCTCGCCCGGCGCGACTATCCCGCCCAGCGATTCGGAGGGGAACTGCACCAGTGCTCGCAGATCGTTACCCATCGGCCCGTGGTCGATCGAGCGGTAACTCTGCGGTCCGAAGAACTGCCACCACAGCGGAACCTCGGTGAGCGCCAGTGTGATCACCGCGCCCAGCAGCACGGTCGGGGCGAGAGCGCGCGTCACGCGCACTGCGGTGCGCGGAACAGGCAGGTAGTAGACCAGCGCGAACACTCCGAACGCGAGGGCGAAGATCAACAGCGGCTCCTCGCCGAGCGCGATCTGCATCGCGACCAGCAGGCCGAGCACGACGGCGTCGCGCACCCGCCCGCGCGGCCGGTCCGGTTCCGCCGCGGCGGCTCGTCGCGCCATCCGGATCAGTCGGCCCGCGATGATCGGAAGCAACAGCAACACGACGAAATTCGGGTGCGCGTTGGCGTGCGAGATCATTCCGGGCGCGAAACCGCAGAACAGGCCGCCGATCACCGCCGCGACCCTGGAGCGGACGAGCGCGAAGGCGAAGAGGCGGTACCAGGCGAAGGCGGTCCCGGCCAGGCCGAGGGTGAGCACGAGCACGAACGTGACGGTGGGACCGAACAGCAGGGTGACCGGGGTCAGCGGCACGCCGACCCCGAACATGGCCGTATTGGCCATCATGTTCACTCCGGCCGGGAAGTTCTGCAGATCGGTGCCCAGCGGATTCTGCAAGGTGGCCACCGAGTGGGCGGTGACCGCGAAGAACCACTCCCACATCGTCTGGTCCTGACCGCTCTTGATCAGGTACCCGCTGCCGGTGTTTCGCCACTGACCTGAAAGCACCGTCGCGGCCAGCGCCAGGTAACCCATGCCGACGAGCAGATCGGCGCCGCCAACCCGTGGGATCCGCCGCGTGCGCTGGGGGCTGCTGAGCACTCCGGCCGCTGTCGTCCGCTCCGTCGCGACCGCGACCGCCGTCGATTCCGCCTGTTCGCCGGTATCGACGTCCTGTGCCCATGTCACCTGCGCATCACTCCTCGCCAGCGCTGAATCAGCCGCCTTCCGTAACCAACCACGCTGTGCGCGGACCGACAAACGAAAGGGTTATCCATTCGGCGCGAGTTCAATCACCCGTGCTTCGGGCGAGCTCGCTCAGCGATGCACGGTGACGAGGGTGAACGGCCCGATGTCGGTGGTGGTGAAACGCGGATCGGCGAACAGTTCCTTGGGGAAGCTCACCGTGTAGCGCTCGACGTTCGGGTCGTTCGGGTAGACGTCCTTGGACAGCCGCAGCGTGTAGGCGTCGCCGCTGCGCCGGAACAGGAACGCGTCCGGCGCGCGCCACGGACTCGTGGCCAGCGCGTCGAGCAGCTCCTGCGGCGTCTTCAGCTTGCTCCAGCGCTCGATGGTCGCCGCCCGGCCCGCGAAATCGGCGAGCGGGTTGGCGTAGTGCGAGGTGAGGGCCTGGTAGCCGAAGTAGGGGTAAAAGGAAAGGAAACTGGTGTCGGCGGTGAGCACCACCGTGTCCGAGCGCGGGCGTGCGGTCTGCGCGGTGAGCGCCGCGTCCACCTTGCCGTAGTGCGATACCGCCGAGACGCCCCGTTTGTCGGCCCGGAATCCATCGCCGTCGGTATCGGTGTAAGCGGTGGTGATCTCCGACGCCAGCACGTGCGGGATGTTCTGGGTGAACGCCAACGCGCCGACCGTCGCGACCACGATCGCGACGAGCCGGAACCGCGCGGGCTCGTTCAACGCCTGGTAGATCGCCCGAGCACCCTCCACGAACCCGAACGCGCCCGCTACCGCCAGCAGCACAAGCAGCACCGGCTCCAAGCGGAAGGACAGCAGCGTGGTGCCCGCGGCGGTGGCCGCCATGGACAGCAGCGTCCACAGGTAGATCGCCGCCACGCCGATGCCCAGCGCCTGCGCCCGGCGCGACGACGCGGCGCGCAACACCAGCCAGATCGTGCCGAGCAGGCACAGCGCGCCGAGCAGCGAGAAATGGAACATCGGCAGCGGCAGTTCCGCTCCCGATTCCGGCAGGTAGTGCAGGGCGGTTCCGGAACTCGCCGTGGTGTTGCGCAGCGCCTTCGCCAGATACGGCCCCCACACGAGGAGTGCGACCAGTCCGGAGATGACGCCGATCACCACCAGTCGCGTCAGCGGTGGCACCGCCGCGCGCCAGGCGGGACGCCCGGTGTCCACGGCGGAGCCGGTGCGGCGGGGACGGTTCGCCGTGCGCTGCTCGCGTACCGCCAGCACCGCCGACAGCAGGCCCATCAAAGCGACCGCGAAGGCGGCCACCAGGAAGTAGAGGGTGTAGAACGTGGCCGCCCAGCCGAGGAACAGCCCGGTGCCGACGACCGCGCCCCAGCCACCGGCCGTGCGACGCTCGGCCGGTGCGGTCGAGCGCACGTCCTCCAGGGGCCGGTACAGCGCGCCCCAGGCGAGCACGAGCGCGGGCGGGAGCAGCAGCACGATGACGGCGCTGTAGGCCTCCGGCGCGGCGTAGGCCACCGTGACCGCCGTGCTCGCCGCCGTGACGCCCACGGCCCAGTCCGCGCGGATCAGCTTCGACCACAGCACCAGCGCGACGACCGCGGCCACCGCGAGGAAACCGATCGCGTACGGCTTGAAGACCTCCCAGCCGTCCATGCCGAGCAGGTTCGCCACCCGGCCGCCGATCCAGAACCAGCCCGCGGGATAGAACGACGGCAGATCCGCGTAGGTCATGTCCCGCAGCGCGGCGGAATCGGTGAGCCGGGTGAGGAACTCGGTGCGGAACTCCTGATCCACCGAGACCCCGAACAGGTACAGCTTCGTCGCCGCCAGCGGCATACCCAGGGTGAACGTGACGAACGTCGAAAGGCCCACCCAGGACAGCAGTTTCGCCGCCCACGGCCACTTGCGCAGCCGCAGCAGCGCGATGGCGACCGCGAGCAGCACCGCCGCGCCGACCTGCCCGACCGTGGTCAGGGCCCGGGTCACGTTCGAGGAGTTGAAGGCGGGCCACTGCACCATCGAGAACGCGACCAGCCCGGCGGCGGCCACCATCGCGGCGACGACCGCGGCGAGCACGGCCTCACCGACTCCGGCGGCGACCTGGCGCACCACCAGCGCCGTCCGCCCCGGCGGCGGGGCCGGATCGGCGGGACGCGGCGGCGCTTCGCCCGCCGCGGTCGCCGTGCTCAACGGACCGCTCCGCGCACGTCGCACGGGATTACTCGCATGGCGCCTCCGGGTTCACAGGGTCCACTCCGTCAGACGATAGGTGCCCGCGCGATCACCGATCGCGCGGGCACAAAGTCGAGCTCGTTCGCCGAGGGTCAGATCGGCAGTCTGCGGAAGATCGAGCGCGGGATGTGCCGCAGGACCATCATCACGTAGCGGAAGGCTCCCGGCGCCCAGACCAGGTCCTTCCCCTTTTGCGACGCCGAGACCGCCAGCACCGCGATGTCTTCCTTGTCGACGGTGAGCGGGGCCTCTTTGACGTGCGCGGAGAACCTGGTCCGCACCATCCCGGGCCGGATCACCAGCACGCGGGGACCGTGCGGGCGCAGCGCTTCGCCGAGGCCGAGGTAGAAGCCGTCCAGACCGGCCTTGGTCGACCCGTAGACGAAGTTCGAGCGCCGCACCCGTTCACCGGCGACGGAGGACAGGGCGATGATCCGCCCGAAGCCCTGCGCCTTCATCTTCTCGCCGACCAGCACGCCGACCGAAACCGCCGCGGTGTAGTTGACCTGGGCGACCCGCACGGCCTTGCCCTGGTTCTGCCACAGTTCCTCGGGATCGCCGTCGAGCGCGAAGGCGACGATGGCGACGTCCACGTCGCCGGCGTCCCACGCGGCGTCGATCACTTTGGCGTGGCCATCGGTGTCGAGCGCGTCGAAATCGATGACGTCGACCTGGCTCGCGCCCGCGGCCTTCATCTGCGCGACCGCGTCCTCACGCAGCGGATCAGCGGGCAGCGCCGCGAGGGTGATGCGCGCGGGGCCCTTCTTCAGGTACTCCGCGCAGATCGCCAAGCCGATCTCCGAGGTGCCACCCAGCAGCAGAATCGACTGCGGGTTGCCAACGGCATTGATCACTGCAGCTCCAGCCTTCTCGCCATATCGGACATGAATACGCCTGTGGGGTCGACGCTCCTGCG
This sequence comes from Nocardia barduliensis, assembly GCF_013315795.1. Taxonomy (GTDB): domain Bacteria; phylum Actinomycetota; class Actinomycetes; order Mycobacteriales; family Mycobacteriaceae; genus Nocardia; species Nocardia barduliensis. The sequence goes on along the minus strand of NZ_JABLTE010000024.1, from coordinate 55,405 downwards.
GACCTTGATCCACTCATCGATCCGGGGATACATCCGGTGGAACGTCTCGGCGGTGGTCCGCGAATCCTTCGCGGTGTACAGCCGCCCGCCGAACTCGAGCACCCGCCGGTCCAGCTCGCCGACCAGTTCGTTGAGGCCCGGTTTGATCGGGAAGTCGACGCAGATGTTCCAGCCCGGCATCGGGAAGCTCAGCGGTGCCTGGTTGCCCGGCCCGAACAGCTTGAACACGTTCAGCGCCGAGTAGTGCCCGGACGCCTGGATGTCGACGATGATCCGCTTGAACTCCTCGACCGCCTCGGTCGGCACCACGAACTGGTACTGCAGGAAGCCGTTGGAGCCGTAGCCGCGGTTCCACTCCGCGATCATGTCCAGCGGGTGATAGAACTGCGTCAGATTCTGCACCTTGCCGGTGTAGTTGCCGCCCATCCGGTAGTACGCCTCGCCGATGGACATCAGCGTCAGCTTGTTCATCGTCCAGTTCGGGAAGATGTCCGGGACGGTCATCAGCTGGGGCGCGTCGAACTTCAGCGGCTTGCTGCGCAGCCGCTTGGGCAGCTCGTCGAGCTTCGCCAGCCTGCCCCGGGTGATCGTGGCGCGGCCCAGCTTGGGCAGCGGGCTGATCACGTCGAACCAGGCGCTCGAGTAGGTGTAGTTCGACTCGCTGCCGTCGCTGTGCGCGGCGATGGTCTCGTCGAGGGTCGTGGTCTTCACGCCGTCGTTGAGGAAGTAGGCGGTCTCCGTTGGCACCATCTCGATGGTCGCGCGCAGGATGATGCCGGTGAGCCCGTTGCCGCCGACGGTCGCCCAGAACAGCTTGGCGTTGCGCTTCGGCGTGATGTGCTGCACCTGCCCGTCGGCGGTGAGCAGATCGATCGAGCGCACGTGGTTGCCGAAGCTGCCCTCGCTGTGGTGGTTCTTGCCGTGGATGTCGGAGGCGATCGCGCCGCCGATGGTCACCTGGCGGGTGCCCGGCAGCACCGGCACCCAGAGGCCGAACGGCAGCGCGGCCTTCATGAGCTGGTCCAGGCTGACCCCGCCGTCCACGTCCACGATGCGGGTGTCGCGGTCGATGCGGTGGATGTTGTTCAGCGCGGTCATGTCGACGACCAGGCCGCCCGCGTTCTGCGCGTGGTCGCCGTAGGAGCGGCCGAGGCCGCGGGCGATCACGCCGCGCCGCAGGTGGGCTGGCTTGCCGTCGTTGTCCTCGGCGACCATGGCGACTGCCTTGGCGATCAGTTCGGGATCGCTGGTCGAGAGCACTTCGGAAGAGGTGGGTGCGGTGCGACCCCACCCGGTCAACGTGCGGGTGCGCGTCGGAAGGCTGAACGCGTTCCCCGCGGCCGGGCCGTCGTTCGTGACGCTGGCGCCCTTGTCGTTCCCGGTTGTCTTGGTGGCGGTCGGAGCTTTCGTGGACATCGGCATAGAGGCTACAGGTATGACGCCAGATGGGGACGGGGTCGCTCTACCCATGGGTAGTCACGTACCCGGCGGTTCAGAACCGAATCCCGGTGATTCCCCGGTCGGCGCTACGCTCGTCGGCGTGCAAGCCGAACCCCACCTGCCGCTCCCGGCGGAGTTGCCCCTGGTCGACGAGCCCGCCGGCGCGAGCGACGGGCCCGAAGGAGGCAGCGTGCGCGAACACGCAGGGTCCCGAGCCGAACACGGCACCGAGGTCGACCTCAAGACGCAGATCATCCGGTTCACCCTCACCGGCGGGTTCTCGGCCGTCGTCGACTACGGGCTCTACAGCCTGCTGCTGAACCTGGTCGGCCTCCCGGTCAACCTGGCCAAGTCGATCGGCTTCGTGGCGGGCACCACAACGGCTTACCTGATCAATCGCCGCTGGACCTTCCAGGCCCCGCCCAGCCGCGCCCGCTTCCTCGCGGTGGTCGCCCTCTACGCGGTGACCTTCGCGGTGCAGGTCGGCATCAACGCACTCCTCTACTTCACCCTGCCCGAGCAGTGGTGGCGGCAGCCGCTGGCCTTCGTCGTCGCCCAGGGCACCGCGACCGTCATCAACTTCGTCGTCCAGCGCTTGGTGATCTTCAAGATCCGCTGAGCGGCGCGGTTGCGGCCGACTCGCGCTCCGCGATCTCCGCGACCTGGCAATCGGCTGGCTCACCGCAGCGGTTTCGTCGTCGCGGCGGCAACGTAGCGATTGACACCCGTTTTCAGCCGCCCTAGCATCCCAGCCCGGGAGTTCCAGGAGGGGAGTGATCGCTGTGCCGCACGCGGTGAGCAAACGGTTTTCCATGAGAAGGTCTTGCAGCGCAACAGCTTTGGCGGTTTCCGATCGCCGGTCATGGCTGGACGTGCGCAATGGGTGAGCAGTTGCTGGCGGAACCCGGGGAAATCGCGGGTCTCGGCAAGCTGGTCGGCGCGGTCGGCGACGACGCTGCTGCGGCGGCGAAATTCGCCGGTGAGCACTGCATGCCTGCCGACTGGCTCCAAGGGCCGATCATCGACCAGTTGATCGCACCGATCAAAGAAGCGGCCACCGCGACGCAGCAGCGTATGGCCGAAATGGCCACGGCTACGACGTCCACCGGCACCGAGCTCAACAAAGCGGCGTGGATGTACCACGACCGAGACCAGAAGAACTACACCGCGCTGAACCAGAACACTTTCAGCGGGCCGGTTGCGGCGGGTGCCCCGGTGAGCGCCGATGTCGAGGCGCAGGGGTCCACCGCGGCTTACGTCTCGCCGGTCGACTACCCGAAGACGAAAGCGTTCGAGCTGCAGGAACCGCAGTCGAACAAGGAGGACACCGTCGCACTCATCGGCGAGGTGGCTCCGGTGCTCGGTGATGTGAACGAATCGATCAAGAGCATCACCCGCACGGCCGGCAACGAGATAGATCCGCTCGGCAAGTGCCTGGAACCGATCCCCGGCAACTGGAGCGAGGTCCGGCGGATCGGCGAAGCCTACAAGGCGGCCGGAAACGGCATGGAGGCTTGCGGAGACAACCTGGAAGCGGGCCTGAAGAAAGTCGACTCCCACTGGAACGGCAAAGCCGCCCTCTCGTTCAACGATTGGGCGAACCGGCAGATCGCCGCGATGAAATGGGAGGGCCCGGTCGGCCGGATCATCAGCGATGTGCTCGGGGTCGTCGCCGACGAGATCAGGTCGGCCGTCAAGACCATCCTCACCAAGCTGTGGGACATCCTCAACGACCAGATCGACTTCACCAGCGTCAAGGGCGTGTTCAAGACGATCGCCAGGAAGATTCCGGCCGTCGGCCAGCTCTACGAGATCGTCAATCTCGGCATCAAGATCTTCGAGATCGTCAAGAAGGCGATAGATCTGGTCGTCGGTATCCAGAAGCTCGTCGATCAAGTCAAGCGACTGCTGGAGTACGTCAAAGACCCGGTCGGACAGCTGAAGGAGGGCGCGGAACAGAAGCTGAACGAGGTCATCGCGCCGTTCACCGACAAGTTGGAGAAGGCGGCCAAGGCGACGGCCGTCGCCACCGACCTATCGAAGATAGCCCAGGTCGACGACACGTTGAATCGGCCGAAGGAATCGTATGAGATCGGCTCCGGCGGAAAACCCTGGGAGGACGCGTGAAATCGCAATGGGGCAGCATGCGCGAGCCGAACCTGGACCCTGCCGTCGAAGCGCTCGTCCGCAACGTCATGAACGCGGTGGACGATCTGCGAACCGCGCGAATCCAGCTGGAGAACCTCGATGTAGCCGCATTGCTGCACGAAGTCACCGAAGTGACCGACGAATTCATGTCGAATCTCGCGGCAGCGCCCGGCGCCTCTGCCGCATTGCAGGCCTACGCCGAGCGCGTTCGCGAGGGCGAGTGCCGATGGTGCGACATCGAACAGCTGGCGCGACCGGTGCCGCCGGAGGTCGCGGAGCTGAAGAACTCTCCACAATTCGAGTGGAAGTGGGACCCTGAGCCGCCGCAGCCCCCGTCATCGCCACCCCCGCCGTCCACGCCGCCGCCGCTGCGCCGAACCACTGCGCGTGACGATGTCGTCGGCCCCAGCGATTGGCCCGACGACTTCGACGACTACCCCACGGGGAAGTCATGGCTGGTGTGACAGCGGAAGCGGGGATGCGATCGTGAAGCGATTCCGCACCACCGGCAGTGCGTTGCTCGCGCTCGCCGCGCTGACCGCCTGCGCTCCCGGGGAATCGAACGACACGGCGGCGAGCCGTCCATCGACGTCGACCACTTCGGCCCCGTCGATGGCCGCTTCCGTATCACCGGCACCGGTGCAAACGGACTCGAAGACGCCGGTGCGGTTCGATCCTTGCTTCGAGGTGAGCGATGAGCTGGTCGCCCGCGCCGGGTTCGATCCGGCAACACGTCAGCGATCCGCCGGTGAGGTCGTCACCGATCTTCTGACCGCGATCGGATGCTCGTTCCGTCGAATCGCGCTCGTGGACGGTCGGAAAGTCATCAGCGGAAGCGTCACGGTGCACGCTACGAACACACCCTTGGAGCAGGTGAAGAGTTCCGACGAGTACACAGTCTTCGCGACCGATGCCGTCAACGGGCGAGAGGCCGCGCTGTACACGGTGCCCGCGCTTCCCGGAGCCTGTTACGCGGCGATCGATTCCACGGACGGAACGTTGGAGATCGGATTGACGGCCGTTCCAGGCGTCGTTCCGGTTCCGGCCTCCTGCGACCAGATCCGCGAAGTAGCCACCACCTTCGCTACCGCGCTCGGTGACAAGTAGTCCGCTACCTGTCGCGAAAGCGGTACTCAGCGGCCGAATGCCTTGAGGAAGGTCGCCACCGCGGAGTCGGTGAGGTAGCGGAGTTCGGTGTCGGGGATAGGCGATGTCCCGAGCCGGAGCAGACCGTCCGCGGGACCGGCCAGCAGTGCGGTGAACTGCCCGGCCGCCATCTCGGGATCATCGATGCCGAGCCGACCGGCCAGCGACAGCCGGGCGAGCCGATCGCCGAGTGCCACGGTGGTGCGACGGGAGACCTCGGTCACGAGATCGATCAGATCCGGAAATTGCGTGGCTTCGGCGGAGACCAGCCGTCGCAACGCACGCGATTCCTCGGCGCAATAGCACCTGAGCAATTGCAGCCCGACTTCTCGTAAGCGAGCGGGCAGATCGTCGCCGGGGGATTCGAGCTGCTCGATCACGCCCAGGTTCGCCGCGAGTGCGGTCCGCGAAAGTGAGTGCACCGCTTGGCGGAACAGGGACTCCTTGTCGTGGAAGTGGTTGTAGACGGTGGCCTTGGCGACCTTGGCCTCGGCGGCGATGTCATCCACCCGGGCCTGCGCGTACCCCACCCGCGCGAAGACCGTGAACGCCGCGGCCAAGACGGCCTGCTGTTTGTCGATCCGGCCACGGGACGGCGTTTGCCAGTTCCCGGACGTCTGCAACGCGGTCATGCGGTCATCATAACCATCGGACCAGCGAGTTGGACTTTTAAGTCTTCATATTCAGACTGTTGAGTCTAGACTGGCTAGTCTAGGAGTAGTTCTACTCGAAGGGAATGTCCGTGAAAACAGTGGTGATCACCGGCGGGACCGATGGCATGGGGAAGGCGCTGGCGCTGACCTACCTGCGTCGCGGCGATCAGGTCGTCGTCATCGGCACCGACGCGTCCAAAGGGCAGGCGATGGTGGATGCCGCCGTCGAACTGGGGGCCGACGCGCGCATCGAGTTCATCCGGGCGGATCTGAGTTCGGTCGCGGAGAACCGGCGGGTGATCGAGCGGATCACGGCGGCGCACGAGGTGGTGGACACGCTCGTGCTCGGCGCGCGCTACTACCGCGCCACGCGGTTCGTCACCCCGGAAGGTCTCGAAGCCAATTTCGCGCTGTTCTATCTGAGCAGGTACCTGCTCGGGCACGGCCTCGCGACCCAGTTGGACCGGGCGGACGCTCCCGTGATCCTCGACTTGTCCGGCCCCGGCGGCGACCTCGCCGGAATCCGCTGGGACGACCTACAGTTCGCCGAGTCCTACGATCCCGATGCGGTCATGCGGCAATGCGGGAAGCTGAGCGATCTCCTCGCGGTGGGCTTCACTCGGCGCTACCCCGACAGCCGGATTCGATATGTCCTGTTGCACCCCGGACTGACGGCGACCGGCTTCACCGGGCAATACGACGCCGCCAGTGCCGAATTGGTCGCGAGCATGCGGAAGCGGGGCCAACCGGTGGAAGCCGCTCTCACTCGCATCCTCCGTCACCTCGACCACCCGCCGACCGCACGACTCAGCGCGTTCATGCAGGACGACCCGGTCGACGTCCACAGCCGTCCATTCGACCCCGAAGCCGCCGACCGACTGGCGCGAATCACCGCTGATCTGCTTCGCACGCGAACCAGCGGCGAATAGCGTCCGTTCTTCCACGCGCTCGGCGCCTACCGCCTCTCAGAACCCACTGATCGACGTCTCGGCCAGTTCGTCCTTCTCCGCCTTCGCGCCGAAGTAGTCACCGCCTTTGGCGCGCATGTTGTCGGTGCCCCACTCGCGTTGTGCGCGTGGGGCGGGGATGAGGTGGGGGATGTGTTTGCGGCAGTGGATGTAGGCCTCCTCGACGTCGACCACCACCCAGTTCTCGGCGGCACGGCCCTTGTGGTTGAGGGGCAGGTCGGTCACGACGCCACGGAGGGCCGGGTCGGAGACGATGTGTGCCGAGCCGTTGATGTGCAGTCCGATGAGGTCGCGCACGAAATCGATGAGCAGAATCCCGACGTGCGGGTTCTCCAGGATATTGCCGAGACTGGCCATCACGCCGTTGCCACGGTATTCCGGGTAGGCGATTCGGCGTTCATCGATGACGTGCAGAAAACCGGGTACCCCGGCACGGAAAGTCGCGTCGCATTCGCCGTGTTTGTCCGCCGTGGCGATGAACGCCATATCCATCCGGCCGATGAATTCGATCATCGCCGGATTCAGCCGATCGAGCACCTGATCGTCGTAGAAGCGCTGGGCTCGATCCTGTGTTCCGTACCGTTCTTGCAGCTCACGCTCTCCGTCGCTGCCGTTGTGTGCACCGGGCATTGCCGCCCCCTCTGGTCGCCGGAATCCGGGGTCCACCAGGCTCGACGTTGAACCGCGGTCGTACCGAGATCGCGACAATTTTAGATGAGAAGCACGCGGCAAAACGTCGGAATCCACGGAGACAGTGCCCGTGATTCGCTTCCGACGCAAAGATTTCCATAGATTAGCTAAGAGCCGACCGGCCGGAATTATTTCCGGCCGGTCGGGATTTGCGGAAGTGAAGTGCGGTGCCTCAGGCAGGGGCCAGCGTAACCGGAACCCCGTTGAACACGGCGTTTCCGGACGGCGCGTCGACCACCGAATCATCGGTGAGCACATTGGCGTTGACGCCCGCGTGCGCGCGGGCCACGCGCTGCCCGCTGTCGGCGTGACCCCACCCGTGCGGCAGGCTCACCACGCCAGGCATGATGGCCTCGGTCGGCTCCAGCGGAACCGTCAGCGTCCCGGCGGCCGACTTCACCACCGCTCGGTCACCGAGTCCGAGCCGCGCCACGTCGGCCGGATTGATGTGCAGTGTGCAGCGATTCGATCCGCTCACCAGCGGGGCGATGTTGTGCATCCAACTGTTGTTGGACCGCAGCTGCCGCCGTCCGATCAGCACGATCTCCGGTGCGGCGTCGGACAGTCGTGCTCGCATCCGTTCCACGTCGTCGAGCAGTGGCCGAGGGGCCAGGTCCACCCGGCCGCTCGCCGTGCGAAGCACGCCGGGCAGACGGGGCTGCAACGGGCCGAGATCGATGCCGTGCGGGTTGTCCAGCAGCACTTGCAGGTTGAGCGTGCCGCCGTTCCACTCCCCGTACGGTCCGAGGCGCAGCATCAGGTCGATGCGTTGCTCGGTGCTGTTCTCGCCGATCAGATCGCCGCGCCGCTGCGCGAACCCGGCCTTGTGCAGCATTCCCGCGATGACGAGTTCGTCCACGGCGGTGAGCGGATCGACCCCGTCGGAGCCGTTGTGCGGCCTGCCGGTCAGCGCCGCGGCGAGACGAGCCAGCACGCCGGGCTCGGACGGTCGATCGCCCAGTGGCACCAAGGGGCGGGAGTAGCGGGTGTAGTTCCGCACGGCGAATTGCAGCAGCGCGAAATCGTAGTGCGCCGACTGGGTGGGACGCGGGGGAGGCAGGATCACATCGGCGTGCTTGGTGGTTTCGTTCAGGTACCGGTCCACGCTGACCATGAAGTCGAGCTGGGCGAACGCCTCGTCCAAGCGGGCGCCGCTCGGCGCGGACAGCACCGGATTCCCGGCGACGGTCACCAGCGCGCGGATCTGGCCCGCGCCGGGCGTGATGATCTCGTCGGCGAGCGTGGCGACGGGCAGTTCGCCCATCGCCTCGGGCAGTTCGCGCACTCGGCTGGTCCAGCGGCCGGTGCGGAACGGCCTGGTACGCGGGATGCCGCCCGCGGCGGCGGTGGCGAACATCGCGCCGCCGGGAGAGTCGAGGTTGCCGGTCAGCGCGTTGATCGCGTCGACCAGCCATTGCGTGATCGTGCCGAATTCCGCGGTGCAGGTGCCGATGCGGGCGTACACGGCCGCGGTCGGCGCCGCCGCGAGCTCGCGGGCCAGGCGCACGATCGTGGCGGCGGGGACGCCGGTGCGGGCCGCGACCGTCTCGGGGTCGAACGCCGCGGCGGCCGTGCGCAGTTCGTCCAGGCCGGTGACCTCCACCCGCAGATCGGTCAACTGCTCGGCGAACAGCGTGTGCACGATGCCGAACAGCAGGTAGGCGTCGCTGCCCGGCCGGATGAACAGGTGCTCGTCGGCGAGTTTGGCGGTGCGGGTCAGCCGGGGATCGACCACAACGAAGCGACCGCCCCTACCGCGCAGCGCCTTCAGCCGGCCCGGGAAATCGGGTGCGGTGCACAGTGAGCCGTTCGACTCCAGCGGATTCGCCCCGAGCATCAGCAGATAATCGGTGCGGTCCAGGTCGGGTACCGGCACGGTCAGCGGGTCGCCGAACATCAGTCCACTGGCCACCTGTTTGGGCATCTGGTCGGCGGTGCTGGCCGAGAAGATGTTCTTGGTGCCGAGCGCGCGCAGCAGCATCGGCAGGTACAGCGTGCCTGCCACGGTGTGCGCGTTGGGGTTGCCCAAGTAGGCCCCGGCCGACTGGTTTCCGTGCTCGGCCACGACGGCGCGGAAGCGCTCGGCGATGTAGTCGAAGGCTTCGTCCCAGGTCGCGCTGCGCCGAGCGCCGGTCGCGCGATCGCGGATCAGCGGCTCGGTCACCCGGTCCGGGTCCTCGTCGAGGTGGCCGAAACTGGCCCCCTTGGGGCAGATGAAGCCCTTGCTGAAGGGATCGCTGCGGTCGCCGCGGACCGAGGTCACGTGGTCGTCGGGATCCAGGGTGATTTCCAGGCCGCAGACCGCCTCACAGAGCGGGCAGGTCCGCAGCAGATTGCGCGATTGCGTGATCGGGGCCATACCCCATCTTGTCGTCCAGCGGTGAAACTGAAAAGAGAACGCTTGATATCGACAACGCCGAACGACCGGTACCCGGCGGCGCTCCGGGGTGGGGATCCGGAGCGCCGGGACGGATACCGGTCGCAAACAGGCCGGGTAGCGCGGCCCCGGCCCGCGATCAGCAGGTGAACTCGATCAGGGGCGCGTTGCTCAGCAGGCGATGGTCAGCTTCGCGCGACGCGACGCGGTGGCCGCGCGCACGGCCGCGGCGATCGCGACGACCGGCGGCACCCAGCGGGCCTCGGCGGGCGCGACGCCCCAGCAGGCCGAACCGGCCGAGAGATGGGTGGGCGGCAGCGGGATGCCCGCGCCGTCGGTGTACACGGTCGCACCGGCCTCGCGCAGCGCCTGCAGCGCCATCGCGGCCTTGCGGACGCCGGTGACCAGGTGGATCTCGCGACGCTCCGGGCCGGGAATCTCGATCACCGCACCGGAGAGGTTGTTCGCGCGCAGGAAGCGGCGGACCTCGCCGGCCAGTTCGCCGGTGACCTCGATGCCGGACAGGTCGTCGTCGGTGATCAGGCTCAGACCGTTGGCCGTTTCGGCGACCGTCCACCCGCGCTGGTTGTAGTCCTGCGCAGCGGCGGTCAGTTCGGCCGCCGTGACGGAAGTCGGAAACGTGGTGCGCACTGTCTTCTCCATTCCCCGGTATCTCTGGGTCCTGCATTCATGGGTCGTATCGCCGGGGGCCGCCGCGGACGTTACGGGTTCTCCGAAAGAATTTCCGGAGTGTCGCCTACGTCTCATTTCCGAGGGGGTTCGTCCACCTTCGGCCGGGCATCCCGAGGTGGCTCGCCAGGCTTGCCACGCAGCTACTTTCGGCCGCGGACCTGGCCCCTCGCTGTGCCGAAGCTGCGAGATCGCTGTGGATGGGTGTGCACGATGTTGCTGGTACGAAAAGATCCCGGTCGAGTGCGTTTCCGGCTGGATCCGCCCGCCCCGGGCAGGGAGGATTCCGGCATGGGCGTCAGGCCGGAGGCGGCAGCCCGCGTGACCACGCAGGACCCGCGCATGCCGAGGAGGACACAGCATGGGCGTCAGGCCCGGAGGAGGACCCGGCATGAGTGACGAATCCAACGACACGGGTGCGCCCGCGGACGACGAGGAGTACGAGGCCGAGTCCCGCTGGATCGCGTGGAAGGAGTCGGCGGCCAAGCGGTTGTCCGGGGCCGCCGACGAGGACCAGCCCGCCGAGCCGTTCCGCAGTCCGCGCGCGTTCGTCCAGTGGAGCGCCGCGGCCGCGCGCGCCCTGCTCGATGTGCAGTTCCACCGCCCGGCCACCCGGACGCTCTTGCCGCTGGCCTACATGCTCGGGCTGGTGTTCGCCGTCGCGGTCCCCATCACGCTCACGGTGTCGGCGTGGCGGGTATCCGCGGTGTTGGGCGTGCTCGCCGCGGTGCTCGGCGTTCCGCTCGGGCTGACCATCGCGGCCGCCGTCCGCCTGATGCTGGAGTTCCTGGTGAACGCCGAGCGTCTGGCGACCAGGGTGGAGCACATCAGCGAGCTGGCCGACGACCTGTTCCAGGCGCTGTCGGACGTGGCCGAGCCGGTCAACCAACTGTCCGAAGACGTTCGGGCGGTGCAGTTCTGGCGCTTCCGCAAGGGAAACCCGCGCAGGTAGGAGACGAAAACGCGCCGCGCGGAAGGGGTTTGACTCGCTGGAGCCACCGGCCTGGCTGAGACACCCACCGTGACCCATGCGAGTTTCACTGTGAACAATGCTGTTCGGATACCCCGCAGATCCACCACGGGTGTCCGGAGAGGCGGCCGCGTCGCAGATCCAGCACGGTTCACGGTGCGGCCGGTGTACGGCGAGACAGGGGGGAAGCATGGCTTTACCACAGGGGACGACCGGATCGACCATGCCGCGGCGACAGCTCGGCAGGCAGCTGCGTGATCTGCGCAATCGGGCCGGGATGACCACGCGGGTGGCCGCGCAGCAGCTGGAATGGTCGGAGGCGAAGATCTGGCGGATCGAGACCGGTCAGACCTCGCTGCGCGGTCTCGATGTCGAGGCGATGTGCAAGGTCTACGGCGCGCCGCACGATCTGCTCGAACCGCTGCGCGCGCTGGCGCGCGACACCAAGGCGAAGGGGTGGTGGACCGCCTACGGCGACGTGATCCCGGAGGGCTTCGACGTCTACATCGGGCTGGAGGAGGCGGCCACCCGGCTGTCCACCTACGAGAACGAACTCGTCCCGGGACTGCTGCAAACCGAGGGCTACACCCGCGCGGTGTTCGCCGCGGCGCATCCGGAGCTGTCCGCCGACGAACTCGACCGCAGAGTGCGCCTACGACAGGCCCGGCAGGCGCTGGTCACCCGAGCCGACGCGCCGCTGCGGCTGGACGCCCTGATCGGCGAGGCGGTGCTGCGGCGGCGGATCGGCGACCCGGAAGTGTTCGCCGAGCAACTCGACCGGCTGCACCGTATGGCCGAGTTGCCGAACGTGCGGATCCGGCTGGTGCCCATGGATTGCGGCTATCACGACGGGATGACCTCAGGCCGGTTCGTGCTGCTCGATTTCCCCGAGGCGCCTTCCGGCGAGCCGTCCGAACCGCCGGTGGTCTACGTGGAGGCGTTCACCGGACCGATCTACGTGGACAAAGAGCACGAGATCGCGCGCTTCCGCGCGGCGTTCGCGAACATCGAAGCGATGGCGGTCGACCTGCGCCAAGGCGTCGATGCCGCCCTCCGGTCGCTGTGACCTGCGGCCGTTCGCGCTGATCAGCACTTCGGCGGACCCGGCAGCTCCCAGGTATCGCTCAGGACGGCCCGGTGTGTGGGCAGGGCCTGTTCGTAGACTTCTCGGCCCTTCTCGGTGAGGCAGACGAACACGGCGCGGCGGTCTTGCGCGCACATCGTGCGCCGGACGAGGCCGTCGCGCTCCAGCCGGGCGACGGCCCGCGACAGTGCGCTCTGACTGAGGTAGATGTCGTTGGCCAGATCGCTCATGCGGTAGTCGCCGCAGTTCGCGTCGACCAGTCGATCCAGCGTCTCGAATTCGCTGAGGCCGATGTGATGGCCGTTCTGGAGCGCCTTCTCGAGTGCGCAACTCACCGTCGCGTGCCGGTCGAGCAGCTCGCGCCACTCTTCGACCAGCCCGGTCGGCGCGACGGTGCGCCGGGCTGGGTCCGCGGTGGTCGGCTTCGACATGGCCCCATCTTAGTGGCGAGGGCATGTCCATGCAACCGCATTAAATGTGTTGGCATTTAATGCACGCGCATGTAATGTCCTCCGCATGACTTCACCAGCCACGCTCTCGGCCGCCGCGGCGACCGATCCGACCAGATGGTCAGCCCGGCTCTGGGGCATGCTGATCACGCTGTGCATCGTGCTGTTCCTCGACGGTCTCGACGTTTCGATGATCGGAGTCGCGCTGCCGTCCATCGGCGCGGAACTCGATCTGTCCACCTCGACCCTCCAGTGGCTGGTCAGCGGCTACGTACTCGGGTACGGCGGTCTGCTGCTGCTCGGCGGCCGCACCGCCGACCTGCTCGGGCGGCGCAAGGTCTTCCTGATCGCGCTCGCGGTCTTCGCGGTCGCCTCGCTCGCAGGCGGTCTGGTCAGCTCCGGTCCGCTGCTGATCCTGACCCGCTTCGTCAAGGGCCTCGCCGCCGCGTTCACCGCGCCGACCGGACTGTCCATCATCACCACCAACTTCGCCGAGGGACCGGCCAGGAACAAGGCGCTGTCCATCTACACGGTGTTCGGCGCGGGCGGATACTCCATGGGTCTGCTGTTCGGCGGCCTGATGACCGGTGTCGGCTGGCGCTGGACGTTCCTGCTCCCGGTGCCGATCGCGCTCGCCGCGCTGGCCGCCGCCTACGTGCTGGTGCCCAAGGACAAGCCTGCCGAGGAAGGCGGACACGACCTGCTGGGTGCGCTGCTGTCCACCGCGGCCATGCTGCTGCTGGTCTACACCGTGGTCGCCGCGCCCGAAGTGGGCTGGAACTCGGCACGCACCGTCGGCTCGTTCGTCGCGGTCGTCGCGTTGTTCGCCGGCTTCGTCGCGGTGGAGAAGCGGGTGCGTTACCCGCTGGTGCGTCTGGGCATCCTGCGCAAGTCCTCGCTGGTCCGCGCCAGCCTCGCGATCGTCGCGGTGGCGGGCTCCTACTTCAGCTGGCAGTTCATCGTGACGCTGTACATGCAGGACACGCTCGGCTGGTCGCCGCTGAAGCTGTCCATGGCGCTGCTGCCGGTGGGTCTGCTCGTCGTGCTGTCGGCGTTCTTCTCCGACAAGCTGGTGGATCGTTTCGGCACGGGGCCGGTGATCGCGGTCACCATGGTCGTGATGGCCGTCGGTTACCTGCTGTTCCTGCGGCTGGACACCGCGCCCTCCTACCTGACGATGCTGCTGCCCGCGGTGCTGCTCATCGGCATCGGCTGGGTCGGCTTCCCGGCCATCAACATCCAGGCCACCAACGGCATCGATGACGACGAGCAGGGCCTCGCCGCCGGCGTGCTACAGACCTCCATGCAGGTCGGCGCGGCCATCGTGCTCGCGGTGACCACGGCGATCATCGCCTCCGGCGCGCACGCCGACATCTCGGCCGCCGGGATGCTCGACACCTACCGGCCGGGCCTGGAGTTCGCCGCGGGCGTGTCCATCGTCGGCGCGCTCGTCGCCCTGCTGGCCTTCGCGCCGCGCTTCCGCGCCAAGGAGCGCGCGGCGGACGAGGCGAAGGAGCTGGAACTCGTCGCCTGACCGCCTGATCCTGACCGCCTGGCCGTCGAGCGCCGTCACCGCACCTGGTGGCGGCGCTCGCGTATGCGCCCGCCGAACGGCTCCGGCGCAGGTTACCGCCGTTCGCCCGTGGCTTCGATGCGCTGCCCTCGCCTTGCCGATCCTGACGCGGGTCGGAACGGGTGTGCGGCTGCCTCGCCCCGCCCGGCCTGGCACGGGTTTCGGCTGCGTGAGGTCAGTCGTGCCGATGGGCGGCCCCGGGCGGGCCTGAACTCGGTCGGGGCCGCGCCGGCCCGCCTCTCGGTGGATCAGGAGAAGGGCGGGGCAGCGGTGTCTTTCGCGGAACGGATGAAGGTGAGCTCTTTGCCGTCCCGCCCCACTCGCGGCCACTCGATGCCCAGGGTGGGATCGAACGCATCGATGTCGTGGTCGAACTCGGGCTGGTATTCCAGTGAGCACAGGTAGGTGACCGTGGATCCGTCCGCCAAGGAGAGGATCGCGTGGCCGAGCCCTTCGGACAGGAACACCGAGCGCCGGTCGACGTCGTCGAGCAGCACGCTGTCCCAGCGTCCGTAGGTCGGCGAGCCGGGGCGCAGGTCCACCACCACGTCGAGGAACGCGCCACGCACGCAGGTCACGTACTTGGCCTGACCGGGCGGGTCCTCGGTGTAGTGGATGCCGCGCAGCACCCCGGCCGCCGACACCGAGCAGTTCACCTGCCGCAGGTCGAACGCCCGCCCGGTCGCCTTCTCGAACTCCGAGGCCTTGAACCCCTCGAGGAACATGCCGCGATCGTCACCGTGCTGACGCGGGGTGACCACCCAGGCGCCCGGAACCGCGAGTTCCCGGAACTCCATGCTCACCAGTCCCGTCCGCGTTCGAGCAGATCCAGCAGGTAGCGGCCGTACCCGGAGCGCACCAGCGGTTCGGCGAGTTCGCACAGCCGATCGTCGTCGATGTAGCCCATCCGCCAGGCCACCTCCTCGGGGACGCCGATCTTCAGGCCCTGCCGCTCCTCGATGGTGCGCACGTAATTGGCCGCGTCCAGCAGGGAATCGAAGGTGCCGGTGTCCAGCCAGGCCGTGCCGCGGGCGAGCACGTCCACGCTCAGCCGATCCTGTTCCAGGTA
This sequence comes from Nocardia barduliensis, assembly GCF_013315795.1. Classification (GTDB taxonomy): domain Bacteria; phylum Actinomycetota; class Actinomycetes; order Mycobacteriales; family Mycobacteriaceae; genus Nocardia; species Nocardia barduliensis. The sequence goes on along the minus strand of NZ_JABLTE010000024.1, from coordinate 40,148 downwards.
GGCGCGATTGATGTCGGTGATCTCGTACTCGCCACGCGCCGACGGCCGCAGCGAACGGGCGATCTCCACCACGTCGTTGTCGTAGAAGTACAGCCCGGGAATGGCGTAGTTGGACCGTGGCGCCTTCGGCTTCTCCTCGATGGACACCGCACGTCCCTCGGTGAACTCTACGACGCCGTAGGCGGTCGGGTCCGACACCCAGTAGGCGAACACCGCGCCGCCGTCGATCTCGTGGAAGCGGTGCAGACTGGTGCCGAGGCCCGGCCCGTGGAAGATGTTGTCGCCGAGCACCAGTGCGGCGCGATCGGTGCCGATGTGGTCGGCGCCGAGAACGAATGCCCTGGCCAAGCCGTCCGGCTCGGGCTGAACCACGTAGCTCAGCGACAGACCGAACTGCGCGCCGTCGCCGAGCAGCCGTCGGAACGCCGCGGCGTCCTCGGGCGTGGTGATCACCAGGATGTCCCTGATCCCCGCGAGCATCAGCGTGGAAAGGGGGTAGTAGACCATGGGTTTGTCGTAGACCGGGACCAGCTGCTTGCTCACCCCGCGCGTGATCGGGTGCAACCGGGAGCCGGTACCGCCCGCCAAGATGATTCCGCGCATGCTTGGAGTCTGCCAGTTTCACGGCGCCGGGATTCGGTGAGGTTCCGAGTAGTCCTCGATTCGGTCACGAGCGTTTCGCCACGACCCGTATCGGGCGATTCTGTTGCATAGGTCACGATGCGCATGGTGTTCTGAATAGACACTGTGTGAGATGTCAGCGCCGACACCTCGCCTGGGCGACCTCGGTCCGGTCGTGAATCGGCGCGCCAGTTCGAGGTAGGTGCGCGATGGCGACCAGACACGGCGAGCCCGGCGTGGTGATGAATCCGAAGGGCCCCAGCGCGCAATCGCGTCTGCTGCTGGCCACCTGTATGGGCGTGGTGCGGCCGGTGCTGCGCACCTTCCCGGTCACCAGGACGACCATTCCGCTGGGCGCCGCCACGGTGAGCGGCTTGGCGCGGTTGCGTCCGCGGCCGCACGGCGTCGATCGCGAGCAGGTGTCGCTGCACGGTATCCGCCTGGAGATCATCCGCCCGGCCGGCGCGGCGCGGGCGCTGCGCCATGGCGCGGTGCTGTACATGCACGGCGGCGGCTTCGCGATCTGCGACACGTGCAGCCACCGTCCGGTCGCGGCGAGCCTGGCCCGCCGTACCGGGCTGCCCGTGATCAACGTCGAATACCGCCAGTTGCCCGGCACGCGCATCACCCAGTCGGTGCGGGACTGTCTGTCCGCCTACCGCTGGCTGCTGCGCCACGGCGCGGACCCGGCGCGGATCGTCTTCGCGGGCGACTCGGCGGGCGGATTCCTCGCCTTCGCGACCGCCCTGCTCGCTCTGGAGGCGGGACTGCCCGCACCGGCCGGGTTGGTCGGCCTGAGCCCGCTGCTGGACCTGGATTACGCGGCGAAGCGGGACTATGTGAACGTCACGCGTGATCCGTACATCCCGCTGTCGGCGTTGGCGGCCGTGGTGCGCATCGGCGCGGAGGTCGACGGGATGCTCGATCCGAGCCTGTCGCCGGTCAACGCGGTGCTGTCCGGGCTGCCTCCGGTGCTGTTGATCGCCGCCGAGGACGAGGTGCTGCGGTTCGATTCCGAGCTGATGGCACAGCGGCTCACCGCGGCGGGTGTCCCGAACACGCTGGAACTGTGGCGCGGCCAAGTGCACGCCTTCATGAGCATCGCGCCTGGCCTGCCGGAGAGCAGGGCGGCGCTGGCGCGGGTTTCGCGATTCGTGCGGGCCCGCATCGAGGACGACCAGCAGGCACGGACGGCTTGACCGCCCGGCCTTCCGAGGCGAGCCTCGTTCCGCAGTCAGCCGGGACGGGGCTCGCGTCCTGTCGGGGCACCAGGCCGACCGGTGTGGTCGCCGAGCGTGGCGCGCTCTTCGGCGTATGCCGCCCGCGATCAGGAACCATAAATTCTTGATCGAAGTTATCTGTCCTTGATAGCGCAGGTCAGCGTGCAAGAAAATCGCATTGGTTCCATTTTGTTCAGCATTTGTTCACCTTCGCTGGGCAAGCGAATAACGCCGAGCCCCGTCCGCGTGGTCGCGCGGACGGGGCTCGGCTTTTCGATTCAGTTGTGTGCGTTCAGCCTGGAATTACTTGGCGGGCGTGAACGGCTGGTTGATCGTGGTGAAGTACTGGATCGCAGCACCGATCGCGACCGGGGCGGTGATCAGCAGCTGGCCCGCGAGGGTGCCGAGCGCGCCGACGGCGAGGATGCCACCGAGGCAGCCGATGGCGGCAGCCGGGATGAACGGGCCGAACAGGCCGACGATCGTCGCCGAGGCCACGGTGGCGCCGGCGATGCCGCCGAGGACACAACCGACGGCGCCGCCGCCGATGCCGCCGACCAGGGTGCCGATGGCGGCACCGGTGGAGATGGTGTCCTTCAAGCGGTTGAACGCGGCGACCTCACGGTCGTACTCGCTCTTCCACGGCGCCTTGTCCTCGAACGGGAGGGCGACCGGCTTGTAGGTCGCGTGCGCCAGGTCGAACTGCGGGGTCAGGGTGGCGGTGCGGTCCGCGATCTCGGCAGCGATCGGGAACTCGAACTCGTCAACCCGGAAGGTCAGCGGCATGCCGGTGAGGACATCACCGTTGGCGGCCTTGACCTTGAAGGTGCCATCCTCGACGACCATGGAACCGGCATCGGTCGTGATGATGGACTGGGTGTCAGTGGTGTGCGCGGTGAAGTTCACCGCGCCGTTGTCGGCTTCGGTGCCCGGAGCCGCGTTCACGGTGCCGGCGGTGACGCCGAGAGCGGCGATCAGCAGTGCCGACGTCGCGGCGAATTTCCTCATCAGCATTTTGTTTCGAACCTCGATTGGAACGTTCGGAGGGGACTAGACGAGCAAAATCTAGACCAGCTAACGCGTGGTGAACCCGTTGTGACTGTTTATTCAAATTTTGTTCACCGTCGAGACTTGCGGCTTGGTGGGGCCGCGGAAATGTAGGCGCTGACCGGGGTTTTCCCCAGTGAACCAATCTGTGAGTTCTTCTCGGTGGGAAGTCAATGAGACGAACGTCACAGATCTAAAACCTGGAGCGGCCCTCGGCCGCACGGGATTTCGAGTCCGTCGCCGAGGCGCACCGGCCCCACGTAGAGTCATGGGGTGCGATTGCTCGTCACCGGCGGCGCCGGTTTCATCGGCGCGAACTTCGTCCAGCAGACCGTGTCCGACCATCCGGATACGACCGTCACCGTCCTCGACGCCCTGACCTACGCCGGGAACCGGGCCTCGCTCGCCCCGGTGGCCGACCGTGTCGACTTCGTGCACGGTGACATCGCCGACCTCGACCTGGTCGACGAACTGGTCAGCGGCGTCGACGCGGTGGTGCACTTCGCCGCCGAGTCGCACAACGACAACTCCCTCGCCGAGCCGTGGCCGTTCGTGCAGACCAATATCGTCGGCACCTATTCGCTGCTGCAGGCCGTGCGCAGGCACGACGTGCGCTATCACCACGTCTCGACCGACGAGGTCTACGGCGACCTGGCCCCGGCGGACCCGGCCTTCACCGAGACCACCCCGTACAACCCGTCCAGCCCCTACTCGGCCACCAAAGCTTCCAGCGATCTGCTCGTGCGTGCCTGGACCCGGTCGTTCGGCGTGCGGGCCACCCTCTCCAACTGCAGCAACAACTACGGTCCCTACCAGCACGTGGAGAAGTTCATCCCCCGTCAGATCACCAACCTGATCGACGGGGTGCGTCCCCGGCTCTACGGTGCGGGGCACCAAGTGCGCGACTGGATTCACGTCGAGGACCACAATCGTGCCGTCTGGGAGATCCTGCTGCGCGGCCGGATCGGGCAGACCTACCTGATCGGCGCCGACGGGGAACTCGACAACAAGTCCGTGGTGCGGATGATCCTCGCGGAGTTCGGCCGCGACCCCGATGATTTCGACCACGTCACCGACCGGCCCGGCCACGACCAGCGCTACGCGATCGACGCGACCCTGCTGCGCGACGAACTCGGCTGGCGGCCGCGCTTCGCCGACTTCCGCGCCGGTCTGGCGGCGACCGTCCAGTGGTACCGGGACAACGAAGACTGGTGGCGCCCGTACAAGGCCGCCACCGAGCGGGCCTACCTCGCCGCAGGCGAGCGGACGCTCAGCGCGACGGGAGACTGAGACGGCAGCGGCGCCGGGGGACCAGCCCCGCGTCGCCGCGCCGAAATTCTCGCTCGCTCAACCCCAGACGATGGTGTAATACTTCGCCGCAGCCGCGATCAAGGCCACACTCGCCGCGACGACCACGGTGACGGCCGGACCCATCGACGGGGTCTTGCCCGCGGAATCGGTGAGCCGCAGAGGCATCCAGCGCAGCAGCACGGCGAACGTGACGATCGCCAGCGGCACGAAGTAGCGGCCCTGCACGCCGTCGATGATGTAGTACCCCACCGGCGTGAACGACATGTAGAGCGTCACGTAGATCATCGCGACGCTCGCGGCCATGGTCAGCGCGACGAGCAGCGTGCGGCGGAAAGCCGGGGCGGTCATCCGCTCGGCGACACCGAGACTCACCGCGAAAGCCAGCAGGCAGGCCAGCATCGACAGTGCGGGCACGTCGACGTAGGCGAAGCCGAGTTCGCCGAAGAACTGACTGAACCAGCGCTGGTCGCGCAGCGCGATACTCTCGCCGAAGACGTGCACGAACTGCGGCGGATCGCGCAGGATGCCGCTGAGCTGATCACCGGGGCGCACCGAGTGCCACTGGTGCGGCGGACGCATCAGGCCCATGCCGTCGCCGGTCGGCGCCGCGATCTTCATCCACACCGCGAAGGCGAGCGCGCCGGTGGCGGCGAAGGCCCACGGGATACCGCGCCGCCAGCCGCTGAACCCGAACCGGTCGGCGGGTACCAGCGCCACCAGCAGTGCGAGCAGCACGTAGGTCGGCTTGCTCACCGGCAGCAGGATCGTCGCGGCCAGCAGCGCGCCGATCTCCGCCCGGCCCAGGCGTTCGCCGAGGAACACGGCCTTCACCAGCAGCGCGGAGACCAGGATGGCCAGCGCGTTGGTCATCGTGTCGGCGGTGACGGTGCCCGCTTGGAACACCGCGATAGGCAGCACGGCGACGGTGAACGCCAGCCACTGCACCCGGTGCGCGCGCAGTGCGTACAGGCCGAACCCGACCACCGCGAGGTAGGCGAGCAGTCCGGTGAGGCGGGTGAGCAGGAGCAGGCCGCCCACGTCGAGCCCGAAGAGTTCGCCGAGACGGATGCCGATGGCCGCCGGGACATAGGGGACCGGCGAGTAGGCGGCGGTATTGGTGAACCAGACCGGTTCGGTGGCGTCCGACACCGCGGCGCCCGTCAACTGGTCGTAGCGGCCGGGGTCGCCCACCATCGGGTCCGGCTCTTCGGGGTTGGTGGTGTAGTCCTTCAGCGCGTAGCCCATCAGCACCGTGATGCTGGACGGGACGTCGCCGCCGTAGGCGATGCCGCGATCGTCGTGGATCTTCTGGGGCAGGATTCCGCCGTGCGCGACCTGGTAGGCGCGACCGAACTGGGTGATCTCGTCATGACCCCAGAACGGTGGGGTGAGGACGGTGAACAGCGCGCCGAAGATCGTCGCAAGCAGGGTGAAGGCGATCGTCGCCCCGCCGAGCCGGGTCACCGCGCGGCTCGCGAAGCCTTCGGTGGACCGGTCGGCGCCGGAAGTGGTCGCCGGGTCGGCGTCGACCGCGGGTAGCGGTGCGGTGTCGGTCGCGGGTAGTGGCGCCGTGTTCGCGGGCTCGTCCAGATCCTTGTCCGGCGTCGCGGTGGGATCCGCCGAGGTCGTCAACGCCCGGCCTCGCCGGCACGGGCGGCGGCGCCGGTGCTCCGCGGGTCGTCCGCGCCGACCGCGGTGTAGCGCAGGTAGACCAGGCGCGCGGCCTCGTGGCGGGAACGCCGGATGCCGTCGAGGATCAGGCCCGCGGTCCAGGCGAGACTGCCCAGCAGCAGCAGCGTGAAGCCGAGGAACAGCGTCGGGAAGCGCGGCACCTCATGGGTGTTGTAGAACTCGACGACGATCGGAATGGTCAGGATGATCGAGACCAGCCAGCTCAGCGTGCCGAACAGACCGTAGAAAGCGACCGGCCGCTCGTGCCGGGCCAGCCCGACGATGAGAGCCAGGATCTTGAAACCGTCGTGGTAGGTGCGCAGCTTGCTCTCGCTGCCCGCGGGGCGATCCCGGAACCCGACCGGCACCGCCGTCTTCGGCACCCGCAGGTGCAGCGAGTGCACGGTGAGCTCGGTCTCGATCTCGAACTCACGGGACACCGCGGGGAAGCTCTTCACGAAACGGCGGGAGAACACCCGGAAGCCGGAGAGCATGTCCTCGACGTTCTCGCCGAACACTTTCCCGACCACGCCGTTGAGCACCTTGTTGCCGGTTTCGTGTCCCGCGCGATAGGCCGAGCCGCTCTCGTCCTGCTTGCGCACGCCGAGCACGTGATCGTAGGGGCCGTCCAGCAGCGTCTTGATCATCAGCGGCGCGGCGGACGCCTCGTAGGTGTCGTCGCCGTCGATCATCAAGTACACGTCGGCCTCGATGTCGGCGAAGGCGCGGCGCACCACATTGCCCTTGCCCTTGGTGTGCTCGTGCCGCACGATCGCCCCGGCCTCGCGTGCGCGTTCGGCGGTGGCGTCCGTGCTCAGATTGTCGTAGACGTAGACGACGATTCCCGGCACGGCGGCCTGCAGATCTGCCACGACCTTGGCGACCGAAGCCTCTTCGTTGTGACACGGAACCACGGCGGCAATACGGAGCTCGGTGGAGTCCACCCGGGTCAATCCTCGCGATCGGTGAATGTGGGAACACGGGGAGGGTACAGGGAACTCACCTTCCGCGCGTGGCCGACCTCACCGTGCCCGGGAGCGGTTTTTCCCGTCGTGGGCGGTTGTCCGAGCCTGCGGTACCGTCGGGCGGTGCCATCCAGTGAGTCCGCCGCACCCGCGGGCGAGTCAGTGCCACAGGAGACCGCGACGGTCGGTCGCGCAGTGCTCACCGCGCTGCGCAGAGGCGGGGCTTTCCTGGTGGTCGGCGCGATCGGGTTCCTGGTCGACGCGGGCACGTACAACCTCCTGGTCTTCTGGGGTGGCGAGGGCGTGCTCTATCACTACCCACTACCGGCCAAGATCATCGCGATCGCGGTGGCGACGGTGGTGACCTATTTCGGCAACAAATGGTGGACCTTCGCGCACAAACGGACCGACAATCCCGGACGCGAGTACCTCCTCTACGCCGTGTTCAACGTCGTGGCGATCGGCCTGCAACTGGGCTGTCTCGGCTTTTCCCGCTACGTGCTCGACCTGTCCAGCCCGCTGTCGGACAACCTTTCCGGTACGTTGATCGGGCAGATCGTGGCCGTGGTGTTCCGGTACTGGGCCTACGACAAATTCGTCTTCACCGGGGCACGCACGGGCAATGGCAGCGCCACCGACAACGAATCGGCGAACGTTTAGCAATGGTTCGACCACACGTCGGCGTTGCTGCACGGCGGGCAAGCGCACACAGCGGTTGATATCCTCACCCCCGCCGTGAAGGCATCGAGGGGCGTGTCTGTCCCGTCCGGCACAATGAGAATTTCGAGGATTTCATGGATCAGTCGGCTATCGAGGCCGTTACCGAAACAAACGATCGCTCGACGGCCGCTGAGGCGCCTGCCGCGCTGCGCGCCGACCATCGGGCGCCGGACCGGCTCGTGTTACAGCGCGGCATCTTCACCGGCCCGTCGGCGAAGGTGAGCGACGAGCTGTACGCCGTGGTGAAGGGCGGCGCGCACCGGGAACGCCAGACGCTGCGCCTGGACAAGGGCGCGACCGCGCACACCAACACCTACTTCGGCCGGTTCGCCGCCAGCTACTGGCAGCGCTGGACCACGGTCACCGAAGTGCGGGTCACCATGGTGCTCGACGTGGCCGCCAAGGCCCGGATCCGGCTGGTGGCCTCCGACATCGCGGGCCACCGGCGGATCATCGACACCGCGCGGGTCGACGCGAGCGGCCCGGTGACGCTGAATGCCCCGCTCGACCAGTACGTCGACGGCGGCGCGCTGTGGGTGGAGTTCGACGCCATCGGCGGCGCGCTCGGCATAGCGGAGCTGACCTGGACCGCCGTCGCGCCGGAGCGGGTGCGTCCGGTCGCCATCGCCATCTGCACCTTCAACCGCGCCGCGGACTGCGCCGAGACGGTCGCCGCGCTGGCCTCCGATCCCGTCGTGCTGGCCGCCATCGACGCGGTGTACGTCGTCGACCAGGGCACCGATCTGGTCGAGAACCGGCCGCGCTACCAGGAGGTCGTCCCGGTCTTCGGCGAGAAGCTGCGCTACCTGCGTCAGCCGAACCTCGGCGGCGCGGGCGGCTTCACCCGCGGCCTGTACGAGGTGTCCGCGGTGAACGAGCACGCCGACGTCATCCTGATGGACGACGACATCCTCTGCGAACCCGAAACCGTGCTGCGGCTCAACGCGTTCGCCAACCTGACCGTGGAACCGACCCTGGTCGGCGCGCAGATGCTGTTCCTGCTCAACCCCGACTACCTCAACGTCGGCGCCGAGGAGGTGCACCTGCACCGGCTGCGGCACGGCCAGAAGGTGCCAAAGGCGCTGCGCAACACGAGCATGCTGAAGAAGAACCAGGAGCGCCGCGTGGACGCGGGCTACAACGCCTGGTGGACCTGCCTGATCCCGGCCGAGGTGGTCGCGAAGATCGGCCTGCCGATCCCGATCTTCTTCCAGTGGGACGACGTGGAATACGGCGTCCGGGCGCGCGAGCACGGTTTCGTCACCGTCACGCTGCCCAACGCCGCGGTGTGGCACGCGGACTTCTACTGGAAGGACTACGACGACTGGGCGCGCTACTTCAGCACGCGCAACTCGCTGATCGTCGGCTCCTTGCACACCGAGCTGGACGGGAAGGAGATCACCCGCAAGCTGTTCCGGGAGATGTCCGAGCAGCTCGTCGCGATGCAGTACGGCCTTGTGCACACCACCTTGCAGGGCATCGAGGACTTCCTGAAGGGACCGCAGGTGCTGCGCGACGGCGGCATCGAAGCGCTGGCCGCCGCGCGCACCAGCCGGGCCGACTACCCCGAGACGATCAAGCACCCGGCCGCGACGCCGCCGGTCCGCTCGGCGGACATCCAATTGCGCCGGGCCGGCGGGGAACCCAGCCGCGCGCTGCTGGTGCTGGTCAAGCGCGCGATCAACCAGTGGCTGGGCCGTACCCAGCACGGCATCATCGGCGTCACCAGGGAAGACGCCTACTGGTGGCACGTCTCGCTGTTCGATCACGTGGTGGTGACCGACGCCTCGCAGTCCGGTGTCCGGGTGCGCAGGCGCGACAAGGCCCGCGCGCGTCAGCTGCTGCGCCGGATGGTTCGGGTGCTGCGCCGGTTGCGGCGGGAACTGCCCGCTCTGCAGGAGCAGTACCGCGCCGCCATGCCGGAACTGACCAGCCGCGAGAACTGGGAGCGGCTGTACGGGATCGAAGGGCCCGGCGCTCCGCGCGCCTAGGCCGAACCGCGGGTACCCCCGACGTAGCGTTCAGATCCCTGATCGCTCTCGGGGGTACTCGGCCCTCTTTCGGAAACTGTTACCGCGTACGCGTTCTCGTCGCGGCGACGAGCTTGTCAGAGGAAAAGGTCGGTGGTGAGTTCGCCGTCGCCGGGGGTGACGCGGTACTTGTCCAGATCGGTGATGCCGTGAGCGGCCAGCACCTCGTCGTCGATGAAGAAGTTGCCGCTGGTCTCCTTGCCGGGTGAAGTGAGCACCAGGTAGGCGGCGTCGGCGTAGATGTCGGGGGTGCGCGAGGTGGAAACCATCTCATCACCGCCGAGCAGGTTCTTCACCGCGGCGGTGGCGATGGTGGTGCGCGGCCACAGCGAGTTGACGCCGATGCCGTCGCCCTTGAGTTCCTCGGCCAGCCCCAGGGTGGTGAGCGACATGCCGTATTTGGCGATGGTGTAGCCCAGCGCCATGCCCGCCCATTTCGGGTCCAGGTTCAGCGGCGGGGACAGCGTGAGGATATGCGGGTTGCGCCCCGCCTTCGCCGATTCCCGCAGATGCGGGATGCTCAGCTTGGACAGCAGGAAGCTGCCCCGGCAGTTGATGTCCTGCATCAAGTCGTACTTCTTCATCGGCAGGGCGTCCGTGGGGGACAAGTCGATCGCGGAGGCGTTGTTCACCACGATGTCGATGCCGCCGAAGCGCTCGACAGTCCGGCGCACCGCCTCGGCCACCGAATCATCGATGCGGACGTCGCCCACGAACGGCAGCACCTGCGCGCCCGCCGCCTCGAGTTCCGCGGCGGCGGTGTGGATGGTGCCGGGCAGCTTGGGGTGCGGCTGATCGGTCTTCGCGATGAGGGTGATGTTGGCGCCGTCGGCCGCGGCCCGCTTGGCGATCTCCAGCCCGATGCCGCGACTGCCGCCGGACATGATCATCGTTCGGCCCGCCAGCGGCTTGGATCCCGGTTCCGTCATGTGACCTGCTCCTTCGTTTCCGCCGCAGGCAGCAGCCCGCGGCTGTACGCGCTTGCAGACTAAGCGTAGACCCCGCTCCTATGCAACCAGTTGCATAGGGTGTGCGAAGAGAGGGCACCGGCGTGCCGGTGCCCTCTCTCGGCTCAGATCGAGGCGATGAGCACGATGTTCAGCAGGAACATCAGTCCGACCAGTGCCCAGACGATGTACAGGAACAGCATGCCCGGCGCCTTCTGCGGAACCGGTCCGATCGCGCCGTTGAGGAAGATCACCACGGGGGCCTTGTAGTAGAACCGGGTGGCCTGTCCGTCGGCGATCGGCACGGTCACGTTCGCCGGACCCATGTCGAACAACCACGGAGTGGTGACCCGGACGTGGTACTGCCCGGGGCCGACCGGAATGTGGTTGGCTCCCCAGCGGGTGTTGGGCACCCGCTGGCCGTTGACCAGGATCTTCGGCTTGGTCAGCGCGAGCAGGAACGTCCAGACCGAGTACGAGGCATCGATGGTGATGCCCGGCGGGTCGGCGGGTTGGCCGTAGCCCTGCTGCGGAGCGAACTGCTGCGGCTGCCCGTACGGTTGCGGCTGCCCGAACTGCTGCGGCGCACCGTATGGCTGCGGCTGGCCGTATTGCGGTGCGGGCTGCCCGAACTGGGGCGCGGGCTGCCCGTACGGCGGCTGACCGACCTGGGGTTGGACGAGATGCGGTTGGCTCGGATGCTGCCCCGCGGGCGGCGCGTACTGCGCGGGCGCCTGCGGCGGCGGGTACTGCCCGACGGGCGGCTGCTGACCGAACGCCGGCTGCCCGGGCCATTGCCCGGGCTGCTGGCCGTGTGGCGGGTACCCGCCTGGATGACTCATCTATCCCTCCCAGATAGCGAACGATGCGAGGGGCACCCTACCGTGCCCCTGCTCGATCAGCGTCGCGAGTTCTTCTCCCGGAACATCTTGCGGTGCTGTTTGGTGATGCCCCGCCACACCCGATCGCGTTCGGCTTGCAGACGTTTGTCGGTGCGCGCCTGCATCCACTCGTTCTCCCGCGCCAGCTTGTGGTAGCTGTCGAGTCTGCGCTGGGTGAGTTCGCCGTCCTCGATCGCCGCCCGCACCGCGCAGCCCGGCTCGCCGCGGTGCGCGCAGTCGCCGAAACGGCACTGAGCGGCAAGGGATTCGATATCGCTGAAGGTCTTCTCGATACCTTCGGTGGCCTCCCACAATCCGACACCGCGCAACCCGGGCGTATCGATCAGGGTGCCACCACCCGGCAGCGGGCGCAGTTCCCGGTGCACCGTGGTGTGCCTGCCCTTCTTGTCCGCGTCGCGGACCGCGTTCGTCGCGAAGATCTCCGCGCCGAGCAGCGCGTTGGCGAGAGTCGACTTCCCAGCACCGGAGGGTCCGAGCAGCGCGACGGTGCCGTCGAGCATCGCGGTGAGCACCTCGAGCCCGAGGCCGGTGTTCGCGCTCACCTCCAGCACGGCAGCGCCCGGCGCGATGGCGCGCACCTCATCAAGCGGTAGGTCGGTCGCGGCGTCGGCCTTGGTGAGCAGCACGATCGGCTGGGCGTTGCTCTCCCAGACCAGCGCGAGCATGCGCTCGATCCGCCCGAGGTCCACATCACCGTCGGCGGCGGTGCAGATCAGGACGGTGTCGACGTTGGCGGCCAGCACCTGGCCCTGCGAGCGGCCGGACGCCGACGACCGCATGATCGCCGATCGGCGCGGAAGCAGACCGCGCACCGCCGACGCGGCGTCGACGGTCACCCAGTCGCCGGTGCACAAACCGCTGACTTCGGCATCCGGGCGCGGGCAGCGGGCGCGAGCGAGCCCGTTCGGCGTGGCCACGTCGCATTCACTGCGATCCATGCGGATCACTCGCGCGGGCACACAGTCTTCCTCGATCATCGAGGCGTAATGGGCGGAAACGGCTTCGGTCCAGCCGTAAGGGACGAGCAGGTCGTAGTCGACCATGGTGGATGGAATCCTTCGTCGGGCGCTGAACCCGACCAGGGTTCAGCGAGCGGAGAGTGAGGTGGAGTTTCGTGTGGCGGCGCGACTGAGGTCAGCTCGCCCGGACACGACAATCCGCACGTTCCTCGTCACGGTCCACACCTCCTTCCGCTCTCGCAGTCCACCCACTTTCGCACTTGTCCCCGTCGCGCACAACCGAATTTCCGACCGCACGGATTCCGGCGGTCCCTGCCGGGACGACCCGGCAGCGACTAGTCGGGTTTGCCGAACTGCTCGTGGCGGCCCAGTGAGCGTAGGTGGAACCATTCGCGCAGGCCGGCCGGGTCGCGGCGGGTGACAAGGAAGAACCAGGAGAAACGAATCCATTCCTGGGGAAGCAGTTTCCGCATGCCCGGCTGGGACATCAGGTAGCCGCGGTTGCGGTAGGTGAAGTAGCGCTTCACCGGGTCGTCCGGGTACTGCGTGTGCATCCGGCCGCCGAGGATCGGCTTGAACTCGGCCGCGCCGTTGGGATGCAGGTACGCCGTCTGCAGGCAGGTGCCGAACGGCAGCCCGGAGCGCACCAGCCTGCGATGCACCTCCACCTCGTCACCGCGCACGAACAGGCGCAGGTCCGGCACGCCGATCACGTCGACCGCCTGCGCGGAGATCAACGCGCCGTTGAACAGCGAGGCGATGCCGGGCAGGAAGTCCTCGTCGCCGAGCTCCGAGCGCAGCCTGCGCCAGACCACGCCACGGCGCAGCGGGAAGGCCAGGCGGTCGGGTTCATCGATGTCACAGACCACGGGCGAGACCTCGACCAGGCCGTGCCGGTTCGCGCAGTCCAACAGGATGGAGAGCACGTCGGGACCTTCCGGCCTGCCGTCGTCGTCGGCGAGCCACACCCAGTCCGCGCCGATGCTAAGCGCGTGCAGCATGCCCAGCGCGAACCCGCCCGCGCCGCCGAGGTTGTGCGCCGAACCCAGATAGGTGGCTTCCACCGGCTGGTCGCGCACCAGGTCGGCGACCTCCTGCTCGTTGCCGTTGTCGATCACGATCAAGTGATCCACCGGCCGGGACTGGGAGGTGACCACCTTCAGCGACTCGGCGAGCAGCTCGCGGCGCTTGTGCGTGACGACGACGGCCACGACGCGCGGCTGCGAATCGTTGTCCTCCGCAGCGGGTTTCGCCGCCGACGGGGAGGCGGAGGCGTCGAGCTCGGCGGCCTGCTCCGGCACGGAGCCGATCCGGGCCTGCGCCCCTTCGTCGATCGGGGTGTCCTGCCCGGTCGGCTCACTCATGCCTGATTCTTCTCCAATTCTCGTTCGGTAGCACCGGCCCGTTCGGCTTCCATCTCGCGCAGCACCGTCGCGACGTGATTCCCCGCCTCCGGCCCCTCATAGGCTCGCACCACTTCTTCGATGCCGCCACGCAAGCGGATCTGGCCGTGGTCGATCCACAGCGCCGTATCGCACAGCTGCGCGAGGAATTCGTTGGAATGGCTGGCGAAGACCAGGATTCCCGAACGCGCCACCAACGACTGCAACCGCAGCCGGGCCTTCTTCATGAATTCCGCGTCCACCGCGCCGATGCCCTCGTCGAGCAGCAGGATCTCCGGATCGATCGAGGTGACCACGCCCATGGCCAAGCGCACCCGCATACCGGTGGAATAGGTGCGCAGCGGCATGGACAGGTATTCGCCGAGCTCGGTGAAATCGGCGATCTCATCGATCTTCGACAACATCTGCTTGCGCGTCTGCCCGAGGAACAAGCCGCGGATGATGATGTTCTCGTAGCCGGAGATCTCCGGATCCATGCCGACGCCGAGGTCGAACACCGGCGCCACCCGTCCGCGGATGCGCGCACTGCCGCGCGAGGGCTCGTAGATACCGGAGAGCAGGCGCAACAGCGTCGACTTGCCCGCGCCGTTGTGCCCGACCAGGCCGACCCGGTCGCCTTCCCGCAACGAGAGATTGATGTCACGCAGGGCCTCGACCACGACGACGTCGGACTGATTGCGCCCGATTGCGCCGCCCGCTTTACCGAGGAACGCCTTTTTCAACGACCGCGATTTGGCGTCGAAGATCGGGAATTCGACCCACGCCTCCTGGGTCTCGATACTCACACGACTCATCGGGGCGCTCCTATACCCAGTACGGTACGCGCGAACGGTACTGCTTCATGGCGAAGATCGCCACGATCCAGCCGACCAGGGTGATCGCGCCGACGATCACCCAGTGGCGCAGTTCCTGCGGCTCGCCGAGCAGGGGCGCCCGGACGATTTCGAGATAGTGGAACGTCGGCACGATTTCGGCCAGTTTCGCGCGGTCGCCGTCGCCGATCTGCGATTCCAGGGTCTTGGTCGTCCACATGACCGGAGTCAGCACGAACAGCATCAGCGTGGTGCTGCCGAGAATCGGCGCGATATCGCGGTAGCGGGTGCTGAAGATGCCGAACACGATCGACACCCACATGGAATTCAGGAAGATCAGCAGGATCGCCGGGATCGCCATCAGGCTTGCCACGCCGAGGTGGCGCCAGACGCCGAACGCGGCGAGCATCACCAGGTAGATGACCATGTTGTGGGCGAAGAACAGCAGTTGCCGCCACACCATCCGGTAGACGTGCACACTCAGCGCGGAGGGCAGCTGTTTGATCAGGCCCTCGTTGGCGATGAAGACCTCCGAGCCCTCCAGGATGCTCGCGCTGATCACGTTCCAGATGATCAGCCCGACCGTCACGTACGGCAGGTACTCGCGCAGCGGCTGGCCGAGCAGGGCCGCGTACAGCACGCCCATCGCGATGGCCTGCAGGCCGGTGGCGATGGTGATCCAGAACGGGCCGAGTACCGACCGGCGATAGCGCTGCTTGATGTCCTGCCAGCCCAGCGACAGCCACAGCTCGCGCTGGGCGAACCCGCCCGCGAAATCCTGGAACGCGCGCCGGAACGTCTGGGAGTCCGGCACGATCTTCGCCATGGTGGCGCCGGCGTGCAGGGTCTGCGCCTCCGGTGTGGCCGCGCTCACCGGAGCCTCCTGCGAGTCGTCGCCGGAAGGCGTCGTGTGCTCGGCCGGGGAGGTCGGCGAACTGTCATCTGAACGCGCTTGGTCATCGGAACCAACTGAGCTCTCTTCAGGGCGCACCGATCCCGGGTCGGAGACCGAGTCGGAGCGAGCGGCAGCGGCGGGCACGGTGCACGAGACTACCCCTGCGGCATCCCATCACCGTGCGGCACACGCGCGTCGACGGTCTCACAGGTACTGGCCGGAACCGCCGGTCACGTGACTGGACTGGCCGCCGCGCGGGTCGACGGCGTGGATGCCGGGCGGCAACGCGCCCTGCCGCATCTGTTCGAGCTGCGCGCGTGCGGCCATCTGCTGGGCGAACAGCGCGGTCTGGATGCCGTGGAACAGGCCCTCCAGCCAGCCGACCAGCTGCGCCTGCGCGATCCGCAGTTCGGCGTCGGTCGGAACGCCGTCGTCGGTGAACGGCAGGGTGAGCCGTTCGAGTTCCTCCCGCAGTTCGGGGGCGAGGCCCTGCTCCAGCTCCCGCACCGAGGACTTGTGGATCTCCTTGAGGCGATTGCGGCTGGCCTCGTCCAGCGGAGCCGCTCGCACCTCCTCGAGCAACTGCTTGATCATGGTGCCGATCCGCATCACCTTCGCGGGCTGCTCGACCATGTCGGCGAGTGATTCGCCGGAGTCGTCGCGGTCGTCCGACGTGTCCTTGTCACTGTCGTCGGTCACCACCTGCGCGGTGAGGGGCGCCTCCGAGCCGGCTGCCGCCGGAATGGCCAACGGCCTGCCGTCGGGTCCGACAACGACGATGTGGTCCGGTGCCTCATCCGAGTGCGTCATGGTCCCTATCATGTCGTGTTCGGTTCGAACGCGCTAAGCCGGTGGTCCGGTGGTGGGGGTGCGGCGCGCGTCGCCGGTCCACGTCGCCGGAAGGGGCAGGCGTTCTATTCTGTTCGGGTCGTGTGGTTCGGATTTGTCGAAAGTCGGTCGCCATGCTGAGTCCCAGGTCGCTGTGCTCCCGCCACGATGTGGAGGGGAACGCGGTTACACAGGCTCGCCTGCTGCCCTTAGAGTGGCCAGCATGACTTACGACGTCGCGAGGGTTCGGGGCCTGATACCGTCCCTGGGCGACGGCTGGATCCATCTCGACCCGCAAGCGGGCATGCTGGTTCCGGACGCGGTATCCCGCGCCGTATCGACGGGTTTTCGAACCTCTTCCTTTTCCCATATCGGCCGCAACGGCGCCGCCGTGCGCAGCGCGGCGATTCTGGACGCCGCCCGCGAGGCGGTGGCCGACCTGGTCGGCGGCGACCCGGCGGGTGTGGTGCTCGGCCCCGACCGCGCGGTCCTGCTGGCCTGGCTCGCCGAATCGCTGAGTTCCCGCCTCGGCCTCGGCACCGGCATCGTACTGTCCCGGCTGGACGACGAGGCGAACGTCGCGCCCTGGTTGCGCATCGCCAACCGCTACGGCGCGCACGTGCGCTGGGCCGAGGTGGAGATCGAGACCTGCGAGATGCCGTCCTGGCAGTTCGAGGAACTGATCGGGCCCACCGCGCGGCTGGTCGCGCTCACCGCCGCCTCGCCGATCGTCGGCTCGGCGCCCGCCGTGCGGGTGGCCGCGGACCGGGTGCACGAGGTGGGCGGCCTGCTGGTGGCCGACGCGTTCGGCGCCGCGCCGTATGCCCTGATCGACATCGATGAACTGAACGCCGACGTCGTCGCGTTGAGCGCACCGGCATGGGGCGGTCCGCAGATCGGCGCGCTGGTCTTCCGCGACCCCGCGTTCCTGGACCGGATCCCGTCCATGTCGTTGAACCCCTACGCGAAGGGCGCCGAACGACTGGAGGTCGGCGGACACCAGTACGCGCTGCTGGCGGGCCTGACCACCTCGATCGACTTCCTGGCCGGACTGGACGAGCGGGCGCACGGCACCCGGCGTGAGCGGCTGGAGATGTCGATCACCTCGCTGCAGGACTACCACGATCAGCTCTTCGAGCACTTGATGAGCATGCTGGACTCGATCCCCAGCCTCACCGTGATCGGCCGCGCGTCCACCCGCATTCCCACGGTCAGCTTCACGCTCGCGGGCATGCAGGCGGAGAAGGTCGCGGCCAAGCTCGCCGACAACCGGATCGGCACGGTGAGCGGCGTGCACGGCGGCAGCAGGCTGCTGGACGCGCTGGGCGTCAACGACGAGGGCGGCGCGGTGACCATCGGCCTCGCGCCCTACACCACCAAGTTCGAGATCGATCAGCTGGGCAGGGCACTGCTGGCGCTGGAGTGAGCGGCGTCGCCGCGCTCAGAGCTCCCGCACCCGCAGTACCACCTTGCCGAACACCTCGCCGGAGTCCAGCAACCGATGCGCTTCGGCGGCCTCCTCGATCGGCAGCTCGGCGGCGATGACCGGCGCCACCGTCCCGTCGGCGAGCAACGGCCACAGCTGCCTGCGCACCTCGGCGACGATCTCGGCCTTGCTGCCGACGCCGGTCGCGGGCCGCGCGCGCACGTTGGTGGCGTGGACCGTGCCCCACTTGCGCAGCAGTGCGCCCAGATTCAGCTCGGCGGTCAGGCCACCCTGCATGCCGATCACCACGAGGCGGCCGTGCTCGGCCAGCGCCTCGACATTGCGTCCCAGGTAGGCCGCGCCCATGTTGTCGAGGATCACGTCCGCGCCGGGGCTACCCGCGCCCGATCGCTCGGCGCGCACGACGGCGACGAAATCGTCCTCGTTGTAGTTGATCAGCACGTCCGCCCCGAGTTCCGCGCAGCGCGCCAGCTTCTCGGCCGAACCGGCGGTCACCGCGACGCGCGCGCCGAGGGCCTTGGCGACCTGGATGCCGTGGGTGCCGATCCCGCTGCCGCCGCCGTGGATCAGCACCAGCTGGTTGGCTCGCAGATCGGCCGTCATCACCAGGTTCGACCACACGGTCGCCGCCACTTCGGGCAGCCCGGCCGCCGCGCCCAGGTCGAGGGCGTCCGGAACCGGAAGCACCTGGGTGGCGGGCACCGCGACCCGTTCGGCATAACCTCCGCCGGACAGCAGCGCGCAGACCCGATCGCCGACCGCCCACTCCCGCACTCCGTCGCCGATTTCGGCGATGACGCCCGAACACTCGAGCCCCAGCAGCGGGCTGGCGCCGGGCGGGGGCGGATAGTGGCCCTGACGCTGCAATAGATCGGCGCGGTTGACGCCCGCCGCGGCCACCTCGATCAGCACTTCGCCGTGTCCGGGCTTCGGATCCGGCACCTCCGTCGATGACATCACCTCGGGTCCGCCGAAACCGTTCAGATCTATCGCACGCACCGTGCCATAGTGCTCCGCCCGGACGGACGGCTGCGCGCTGCCCCCCTCGAGTCGCCCTCCGGGCCGCGGCCGCGCCGGGCAATCCGGCAAGCCGCCTGCGGTGACCGGCGGCACGGACTACCGTTCCGGTGGTGAGCGGCGGCTTCATCGATTTTCAGAACGAGATCTATCTGGGCGGACTGGGTGGCGTGCGGCCCGAATTGCCCATGACCGCCGCGGGTTTGGCGTCGCTGGCGCAGGAGCGGCTGGATCCGGCCGCCTTCGCCTACGTCGCGGGCAGTGCGTCCGCGGAGCGCACCGCCGCCGCCAACCGGTCGGCCTTCGAGCGCTACCGTCTCCTGCCGCGGATGCTGCGCGGCTCCACCGGGCCCGGCGCCCGCGATCTGTCGGTGGAGGTACTCGGCACGAAGCTGGCCGCGCCCGTGCTCACCGCGCCGATCGGGGTGCTCGAACTGCTGCACGAGGGCGGCGAGGTGATCGTGGCCGAGGTGACCAAGGAGCTGGGTATCGGCACGGTGCTGTCCACCGCGGCCTCCTCGACCATCGAGGACGTCGGCGCGGCGGCAGGCGCGTGGTGGTACCAGCTGTACTGGCCCGCGGACGACGAGCTGGCCTGCTCCTTCGTCCGGCGCGCCGAGCGGGCCGGTGCCTCGGCGATCGTGGTCACCGTCGACACCCCGACCCTCGGGTGGCGGCCGCGCGACCTGGAGCAGGCGCACCTGCCGTTCCTGCACGGCAAGGGCATCGCCAACTACCTGTCCGATCCGGTGTTCCGGGCCAAGCTGCCCGCGGCGCCGGAGGAGAGCGAGGACGCGATGCGCACGGCCATCCTCACCTGGGTCGGACTGTTCGGCAACCACACGCTGCGGCCCACCGACCTCGCACGTTTGCGCGAGTGGACCGATCTGCCGATCGCGGTGAAGGGCATCCTGCATCCCGACGACGCGCGCCAGGTGGTGGATGCCGGCGCCGACGCGGTCGTGGTGAGCAATCACGGCGGCCGCCAGGTGGACGGTTCCATCGCGGCGCTCGACGCGCTGCCCGCGGTGGTCGCCACCATCGGCGACCGGGCCGACGTGCTGTTCGACTCCGGTGTGCGCACCGGTTCGGATGTGCTCGTCGCACTGGCGCTGGGCGCGAAGGCGGTGCTCTACGGGCGACCGTGGGCCTACGGCCTCGGCCTCGCGGGCGCGGCGGGCGCTCGGCACGCGCTGCGCGTGCTGCTCGCGGATTTCGACTCCGCGCTCGGCCTGTCCGGCTGCGCGAACCCGGCCGCGGTGAGTCGCGCGCTGTTGTCCACGGTGCGCTGACCTGCGATACCCGCTCATTTCCGCAGTTCGCCGCGCTTAGAATGGCCTCGTGCATCCCGAACCGAGCGGTCGCGTCCTGGCCGAGCCCCGCTGGCTCACCCCGGCACAGCAGCGCGCCTGGCGCGCCTATATGGACGGTCACCAGCGCCTGATGACGGCGTTGAATCGTCAATTGCAGCGCGACAGCGACCTGACCGTCGCCGAGTACCGGATCCTGGTGCTGCTCTCCGAGGCTCCCGACCGCTCGCTGCGGATGAGCGAGCTGGCCGACGGCGTGCTGTCCTCGCGCAGCAAGCTGACCCATCAGATCCGGCGCTTGGAGGCCCAGCGGATGGTCCGGCGCAACACCTGCCTGGAGGACGGGCGCGGTGTGCTCGCCGAACTCACCGAGGAGGGCATGCGCCGCCTGGAAGCCGCGGCTCCCGGCCACGTCGAAGCTGTCCGCCGCCACTTCATCGACCTGCTGGCTCCGGCCCAGCTCGAGGTGATCGGCGAGGTCTTCGGTCGCGTCGACGAGGAAATCGGTAAGCGCTCCCGCTGAGGAGTCCGCTACGATCAGGTCTCTGGAGACGTGGCAGAGCGGCCGAATGCACTCGCCTTGAAAGCGAGCGTCGCGAGAGCGACCGGGGGTTCAAATCCCTCCGTCTCCGCATCCGAAGACCGCGGGTGAGCCCGAAGCCAGGTGCCGACCTGCGGTTTCTGATATCGGTTCCGATTTGCGTCCGCATCGGCCGAACGTCGGCCGCAGGTGGTTCGCTCGACTCGGGGCTTGCTCCCCAGGTGGTCGGTTTGTCGTCGTGGCAGGTGGCGAGCCTGGGACGGACACCGCGCGGAGACGGTCCAGGGCAGTCGTGTGGCCCAGGGCTGTGACACGGAGCTTCCCCGTGGTGAAAGCGGTGGAGCGGCTGGCTCTTTCGCGCCTCCGTCCCTAAGATGGTCGACGGGGAAAGGGGGATGACGGCAAGTGTCTTTGTGATCGGCCATGTATTGCGCGGTTGCGCATCGGTCGATGAGTAATGGAAACGGTTTCAGGCAGTTGCGGTGGGGCGACGGATTCCGGGAAATTCCGGTCTTTCGCCGAGCAGTCGAACCGGCTGTTGTGGCAGGTGCCTGATGACCGAGTAACTCGCATATTCTGGGGAGGATTCATGACCACCCTTCGTAAGAAGGTCCCATTCATTCTTGCCGCCGCGGCGGTCGTCACCGGGTCGTCGGCGCTAGCGGCACCGAGCGCCAACGCATATCCCACGCACATCGCGTGCACCAAGGAAACTGCGAACTGGAAGTCCTACGATGGCCCCGGATACAGCGGGCAAGGCTGGGTGTGCACCTACAACGATCGAGAAGGCTGGCACTGGCAGCGCACATAGTCGGTCGCTTTTCCGAAACCGCCTGCGCTCGGCAGGCGGTTTCCGAAAGCCCTACTGTCTCCCGCGCCCCGCGCGGGGCGGTCACAGTGTCGCGTTCGCCCCGAAGTCCCTGCGGACGAAGTTCGGCCGGATGTCCAGGTCGGGCGGGTCGTAGTAGCGGTGGAAGGTAGGGGTCAGCCCGGAGGAAATGGGCGGGTTGATCCAGGACCAGTCGGTGGGGCAGGCGCGGCCGGCGGCTTCCTCGCGCTTGACGTGATCGCAGAACTGCTTGGCCACGGTGTGGTGGTCGACGATGTACACGCCCGCCTTCCGGAAGCTGTGCAGCACCGCGCGGTTGAGCTCGACCAGGGCCTGATCCCGCCACAGGCTGCGCTCGGACCTGGTGTCCAGGCACATCATCTCCGCGATCAGCGGGAGCATATTGTAGCGGTTGGTGTCGCTGAGGTTGCGCGCACCGATCTCCGCCCCCAGGTACCAGCCGTTGAACGGTGCGAACGGATATGTCATGCCGCCGATCTCGAGGTTCATGTCGGACACCGCGGGCAGCGCGTGCCAGCGCAGACCCAGTCCGGCGAACCACTCGAACTCGGGGTGCTCGAGTTCCACCTCGCGCGCGAGTTCGGGCGGGATGTCGAACCAGCGAATCGGCTCGTCCGGCGTGCTGATCAACAGTGGGAGGATGTCGAAAGGCGTTCCGGCGCCGCGCCAACCGAGCCGCGTCGCGAATTCGGTGAGCTCGACATTCGCGGCGTCACCGGTGACCGTGCCGTCCCCGTTGCGGTAGCCCGCGTAGCGGATGATCTGCGGGCTGACGATGCGGAACTCGCGACCGTCCGGTTGCCGCGGCGGGCCGACGGTGATCATCGACTGGATGGCGCCGCCGTTGGTGGCCATGTGCAGATGCTGCCAGCAGACCTCGGCCAGCTCACGCGCCGTGCGCACGCGCCGGGCGTCGAGCAATTTCAGGGAGCGCCAATGCTTGCGACCCACGCATCGGGCGTGATTGCGCCAGGCGAGCTTGGCTCCGATCAGGATCTCCTCGGCGGTCTGCGGATAGGCGCCGGTCTGCTCGAGCTGTTCCAGCGCGCTGCGCCTGCGCTGGGGATTCAGGTGCCCCAGTTCGGGCAGCCGGAAGAACTCGTCGCACTCCCGCATCCGGCGTGGCAGATCGGGCGGGAAAGGCTGCGGATTCGATTCGTTCTCGATCGAGGAGACTGGTGACACTGGATTCACGGTTTTCTCCGGTCGGGCATAGGTGCGGTGCTGAAACAGTTGGTCGAGCAGAGAATCAGCGCGCGAGCGCAGCGGGCACCGGCTGTGTGGCGGGTAGCCCACGAAGGCGGCCGGGACAGATGCCACGAAATAGCCTCTGTCCGACAAATAAACGAAGTCTCGATGGACTGTCGCGACTGCGAACCGAGCGGCCGGTCCGCTCGGTGTGCCCGAGAACGGCCGGGTGACCTCGGCTCCAGTGCGATGTATACGCGATCATGCCCGTCCTGGCTCGATACCCGGAAATGGACCGACGCCCAGCGTACGGCGGGTGTGCTGACGGTGTGCCATGATTTGCTGGATTTGCTGGATCGCCCGAAGGCGGAGAGCGGAATCGGCCCTGTCGAGTATCGTTGACATGATTTGCTTTTCGAGGGTGGAGGGGTTCGCTCGTGCGCAGTGTCATCGGTATGGCGGCCACCGTAGTAGCACTTCATATCCTCGGCTGGGGCACGCTCTTGCTGTTCGTCGTGCCGGGGCAGTATGTGATCGAGGGCGCCGTCTTCGGTGTCGGTCTCGGGGTGACGGCGTACACGCTCGGCATGCGGCACGCGTTCGACGCCGACCATATCGCCGCGATCGACAACACCACGCGGAAGCTGGTTGCGGAGAACGGGAAGCGGAAAGTCCAGACTGTCGGTTTCTGGTTCGCGCTCGGCCACTCCAGCGTGGTCGTCGTGCTCGTGGCATTGCTCGCGTTCGGCGTGCGGGCGCTGGCGTCCGACCTGGAGGACGAGAATTCGGCCCTGCAACGCTGGACGGGCCTGTGGGGCACCAGTGTGTCGGGCACGTTCCTGATCCTGATCGGCCTGCTCAATCTGGCGTCGCTGGTGGGCATCTGGCGGGTGTTCCGGGAGATGCGCCGTGGCGAGTACGACGAGGCGCAGCTGGAACGGCAGCTGGACAGCCGGGGCCTGCTCAACCGGGTGCTGCGGCCGGTGCTCGGCCTGGTGCGCAGGCCGAGGCACATGTACCTGGTCGGTGTGCTGTTCGGGCTCGGTTTCGACACCGTCACCGAGGTCGGACTGCTGGTGATCGCGGGCGGCGCGGCGGCGACCGGGCTGCCCTGGTATTCGATCCTGGTTCTGCCCGTGCTGTTCTCGGCGGGCATGGCGCTGTTCGACTCGCTGGACGGTTCGTTCATGAGCTTCGCCTACGACTGGGCCTTCGCCGCGCCGGTGCGCAAGATCTACTACAACCTGGTGATCACCGGCCTGTCGGTCGCGGTGGCGCTGCTGATCGGCGGGCAGGAGATCGTCTCGATCTTCGCCGAGAAGCTCGAAGTCGAATCCGGCATCGTCGCCTGGATCGGCAATCTCGATCTGGGTGATCTCGGTTACATCATCGTGGGACTGTTCGTGCTCACCTGGGCGGTCGCCATCGCGGTGTGGCGGTTCGCCGGAGTGGAGCGGCGCTGGCAGGACGGATTGGCCGCACGGTGAGCGCCGCGCACCGGCATCGACATGGCAATGGCCTGCCACCCGCCCTCGGTGGCTCTGGCAGGATGGGTCGCATGCTGTCTCGGCGGGGCGTGCGGCGTTGGGTTTCCAACGCCCTGATAAGCGCCGCACTTGTTTCCGGTGCGGTGGGGTTCGGCGCCCCTCAAGTCATTGCGGCGCCTGGCAAGCCTCCGCCCGTGAACACCGGGTCCTCGGACGGCCCCGGTCCGGCCGAGCCGACCAGTAAGCAACCCTCCACCCCGCGGATCGAGCGCGTCGAACCGATCAACGATCGGTGGCTGCGGGTCTTCGTCGCCTCGCCCGCGATGAGCCGGGTGGTCGAGGTACAGGTACTGCTGCCGCGCGACCAGTCGCACCCGCGTCCGACCGTCTACATGCTCGACGGACGCAGCGCCAGCCCCGACAGCAACAACTGGACCGAACTCGGGCACGCCGACCGCTTCTACGCGGACAAGGACGTCAACGTGGTGCTCACCGTCGGCGGTCCGGCCAGTTTCTACACCGACTGGCAGCAGCCCGACCCGGTGCTCGGCACCAACAAGTGGGAGACGTTCCTGACCAAGGAACTGCCCCCGCTGATCGACGCCCGGTTCGACGGCAACGGCACCAACGCGGTCATGGGCGTCTCGATGGGCGCGGAGGCCGCGATGATGCTGGCGTTCCGCCAGCCGTCCCTCTACAAGGCGATCGCGGCGCACAGCGGCTGCTTCTCGATGGGCACCGACATCGGCCAGGCGCAGGCGCGGGCCGTGGTGGCCACCTACATGGGCGAGCCGGACAACATGTTCGGCAAGCAGGACGATCCCGCCTGGCTTGCGCACGACGTCACCCTGCACGCGGACGCGTTGCGGGGCAAGACGATCTACCTGTCGGTCGGCAGTGGCCTGCCCGGCGTGCACGACGTGCCAGGGACCCCGAACGTCGACCTGCCCAGCGCCATCACGTTCGGCGGCCCGCTGGAGGCCGCGACCAATGCCTGCACCCGGCGGCTCACCGACCGGTTGCGGTCCCTCGGCATCCCGGTCACCGCGCACTTCCGGGCCACCGGCACGCACTCCTGGCCGTACTGGGAAGACGAGCTGGCCCTGTCCTGGCCCACGATCGCGCCCGCGATCGGCGTCCGCTAACCGAGGAAACGCGCGAGCACCTCCGGCGCACCGGCGAAGCTCAGGAACAGGTCGTTCTCGTGCGGGTCGCCTATGGTGACGCGCACCCCGTCGGTCCCGTACGGCCGCACCAGCACCCCGGCGGACGCGCTGGCCTCGCCGAACTCGGCGCTGCGCGCGCCCAGCGGCAGCCAGACGAAGTTCGCCTCGCTCGGCGGCACCGCGTACCCGGCGGCGACCAGCGCGTCGCGCACCCGTTCGCGTTCGGTGACCAGGAGGTCGGTGCGGTCCAGCAATTCGTGGCGGGCCTCCAGCGACGCGATCGCCGCCGCCTGCGCGAGCCGGTTCACGCTGAACGGGATGTGCACCTTCAGCAGCGCCGTGATCACGGCCGGGTCGCCCACCGCGTAGCCCACCCGCAGCCCGGCCAGGCCGTATGCCTTGGAGAAGGTGCGCAGCACAACCACATTGGGCCTGGTGCGGCCGATCTCGACGCCATCGGGGTGATCGGCCAGCCGCACGTATTCGTAGTACGCCTCGTCCAGCACCACCAGCACGTGGGATGGCACCGCGTCCAGGAACCGGACCAGCTCGGCCTTGCCGACAGCGGTGCCGGTCGGGTTGTTCGGATTGCAGACGAAGATCAACTTGGTCCGCTCGGTGACGGCGGCGGCCAGCGCGTCCAGATCGTGCACCTGACCCGCCGTGAGCGGTACCTGCACGGCCGTGGCGTTGCCAACCTTGGTGACGATCGGGTACGCCTCGAACGAGCGCCAGGCGAACAGCACCTCGTCGGACGGGGACGCGCAGGTGATCTGCACCAGCTCCTGGCACAGCGCGACACTGCCGCAGCCCACCGCGACATGCTCGAAGCCGACCCCGAGGAACTCGGCCAGCGCCGTCCGCAGCCCGGTGACCTGGTTGTCCGGATACCGGTGGGCCAGCTCGGCCGCCTCGGCGATGGCTTTGGCCGCCGCGGGCAGCGGAGGGACGGTCGTCTCGTTGCTGGCCAGCTTGACCGCGCCGGGATTGCTGCGGCCGGGGGTGTACGCCGGGATCGATTCGAGGTCCGGCCGGATCTGCGCTGTCACACTCCAACCCTAATCGGCGCCGCGCAGGGGCCAGGCGGCGTACCGGAAATTCTCTGGGCTATAGGCCCTCACGTGCAATTTCTACCGAAGATCAGCAACTCGCCCTACGCTGGTTTCATGTCGGGCACCTACGACGATATGGCCCCGCTGCGGGGTAGCGAGCAGGAAGACGAGCGGCCGGCCAGCGGTGGGCAGGTGCCCATCACGGTGGTGGAGCCAGAGGGAAACGCCCGCGGCGGAATCGTGCTGCTGCACGAGTCCGGCGAGTTCACCGGCGCGTTACGCGACCTGATGGACGCGCTGGCAGGCGAGGGCTGGACGGTTGTCGCGCCCAAACTGTTCCATCGGGGCGGCCGCCAACCGGGCGGTGGAGTCTTCGGCGACGAACTGTTCGAAGATTTCGACGCCTGCTTCGACTGGCTCACCCGGCGCGGGGTGTTCCCCGACACCATCGGCGTGCTCGGGTTCGACACGGCGGGCACCGCCGCGTTCCTGGTCGCGACCAACCGTCCGATAGGCGCCGCGGTCAGCGTCGCGTCGCCCGGCATCACCGAGCCGCTCACCGACCAGGCCGACGCCCTGGTGCGGGCCGCCCCGCACCTGCAGGCTCCGTGGCTCGGCCTGTTCGGCGTGGACGACCCGGCCACCCCGCCCGCTCAGGTGGACGAACTCCGCGACGCGACCGCTCGCGCCGCCGTCGCCAGCCTGGTCGTCACCTACCCCGGCCTGCACCACCGCGCCGACACCTCCGAGGCGGACGACGGCGACGAGACCGTCGATTCGCAGACCAGAATCTTCGACTGGTTCGACAGTAACCTGCGCTGACCAGCCGTTTTGTGATCTGGACGGTAGCTCCTGTAACCTTTTGGCTCGGCGGTTCGAAAGGACCGGTGCCCTCGGAAGAGAAGGCTCCAGGAGGCGTGCCAGAGCGGCCGAATGGGACTCACTGCTAATGAGTTGTCCCTTCACGGGGACCGGAGGTTCAAATCCTCTCGCCTCCGCCACACCCGGGAAACCGGTACAACTGAATAACACCTGCGCCCGTAGCTCAACGGATAGAGCATCTGACTACGGATCAGAAGGTTAGGGGTTCGAATCCCTTCGGGCGCACGCAGGTAGAAGGCCCCTCCGGTATCAGCGGAGGGGCCTTCTCGCATCTGTGACGACACCATTTGACGACAATGTCACTCGAACAGCGCGTCCATCCCGGTCACCGCGTCGCGCTGCACGGCGTCGATCACGTCCATGTAGTGCCCGTCGTCACGGTGATCGACCTGTGGCGCAGCCGTGCCACGGAAACGACACGCGCGCTGATCCGGCACAGAGCTGGCCCGTACACGGTGTATCTGCGTCCGCAGACTCGTCACCTGTTCTATACGAAGGCAGGGCTTCGGCATGGAGGCGGACCCGATCCCGAAGATATGAGCCCGCCTGCCCGACGAGTGCGCGTATGCGCGTGCGGTTTAGGAATAGTTGTCCAGCGTCTCGGTGGACCACCGGGCTTGCCGGATGTCTCCCCGTGGACCGCACTGGGCAAACCAGGGCTGGATGTCCAACACGGGTGTGCCGTCTACCGCGTCCAGGTCAGCTACGTGGAGGTCCAGGCCGTCCACTCGGAGCAGTCGGGCGCGGGATACCCCGAGCCAGTTGATGCGCGGCATGTCCCGATGGCCGAAGATGCCGATCTCCGGCCATGTCGGCTTATCCCGTGCACGGGAACCACCGAAACCCAGATCCGTGGGGTCGGTCAGGCGGAACCGGAACACGATCTCGAGATGGCTGAACTCCTCCAAGCCTTGCACCGACTTCACGGTGAACCGCCGATCATCGATACGGATGATCGCCTCGGTACCCCAGTGATCGTCCGTAGCTTCGCGGCGACCACCAATGACTTGGGCAACTGGCGCTACCTCGAACACTTCGTCTGCCATTGACCTTGTCCTACTTCCCATTGGCGGCGCAAACATCACGCTAGTTGCCTCGGGCGGCCGAGCATACTGTCGGAAACGACATATTTGGTACTGAAACCGACATGAAGGTGGCTCACGCTGATGCTCGGCTAACGATCGAGGGTCGCCGAGCAACTGTCAGGCGCGTCTTCCTTGCGTTGACCGGAGCGGTCCGGCCGATGCCGCGGCGGTGTGCCGCTCGCCGGGGGCTACTTCCAGGCCGGAAGGGGCGGCAGGTCGCCGGTGAGGTCGGAGCCGGTGTCGCGGCCGAGTAGCCAAGCGGCGAGGGATGAGGCCGGGCCGGAGATGGTGTGGGTGGGGGAGGCGGTGCCGATGGTGGCGGTGTAGTCGGAGTCCGTGGCGCGGAGGGTGAATGGCTCGAGCGGGCTATCCGCGGTGAGGCGGGTGAGGTCGGCGGTGGCCTGGGGGAGGATGCGGGCGACAAAGGACGTGGGCCAGTCGGCGGGACGGTAACCCGCGTCCAGGTCGACGTGGTGAATCTCCACCTCTTGCAGGCGCATCCAGAGGACTTCGGCCGCTGGAATCGGGCGGCCCTGCCGGGTGCGGACCTGTGCTCGCCAGGCGTCGCCGGTGAGTGAGCGGGCGAGGGCGAGGAAACGCGTGGTGGCGGCCGTGTTGTCGGCAAGGTGTTCGGGGAGTGGACGGGACGCGCCCGCCTCGATGTCGTGGTCACGCAGGAAAGCACTGGCGTATTGGGGGATTTCGATGCCGGTGTGTGCCCACAGCAGCAGGTTCACCAGGCTGTCGGCGTTGCGGGCGAGATGGGCCAGGACATGGCCGCGGGTCCAGCCGGGCAGCGCGGACGGTTCGGTGACGGCGCGCTCGTCGAGGCCGCGGATGGTGTCGAGCAGGCGGGTGGTCGCCTCGGCGACGGTGTCGAGCTGCACGGGGGTCTGCGAGGCGGCGGTGGTCACGGTTTCGACCCTAGCGAGCGAGAACCCGGCTCGCCGCGCGCGACGGGCCGGGTTCGGGAATCTCGCCTACCCGCCGACCATCGCGTCGGCTTCGATCTCGACCAGCAGGGCGGGGGTGATCAGCGCCTTGATCTCGTACATGGCCGTCGCGGGACGGATCGCGCCGAACACCTCCGCGTGCGCCTCGGCGACCTCGGGCCAGCGCGCGATATCGGTGACGAAGATGCGGGTGCGCACGACGTCGGCCAGGCTCGCGCCCGCTTCCTCGAGCGCGGAGGCGATGCGCCGCAGGGTTTCCCTGGTCTGCTCGCCGATGTCGTCGCCGCCGACCGCCGTGCCGCCGGGAGCGGAGGCGGTCGTCCCGCTGACCGCGATGACATTTCCGAGCCGGACCGCCCGCGAGTAGCCGACGATGTCTTCGAACTCCGAACCCGAGGAGATGTTCACGCGATCACTCATGCGCGACAGCATCGCACGGCGCTCGGCACGGCGACTCGGCGGACAGCTGGGGTTCCAACCCCCCGCCTTCGGTCGGTCGGCGTTGGCTGGGCCGACCCCGAAATCAGCCCTGCTCGGCCGGCTGCCGCCCCTCCGCGATCACTGCCGCGGCCAGCGCGATCAACCACAGCGACATCGCCCCCACCTGGATACGCTGGGCGATCCCCAACGCGTAGTTGCCGGGCAGGTTGTCGGCGACCAGCATCCACACCGTCGCCAGCGACCCGATCAGCAAAACGACCGCACCGAATTCGCGCAGCACCCGCCAGTGCCGGTAGCGGAAGGCAGCGAGGCTGAACGCGAACGCGGCGATCGCGATCGAAGTGACGGCCAGTGTGCTCGTCAACGCGTGCGGCTGACGCAACTGCGGGAACAGTTCGCTCGGACCGCCGCATCCACTCTCGCCGGGAGCGCAGTCACGCAGCGGCAGCAGGACGTCGAAGATGGTGGCCGTGCCGAAGCAGAACAGCGCGATCCAGCCGACGGTGGTCAGCCTGCGCCGCGGAAACGACAACCACCCGGCGAGTGCCGCGGGCATGAGCATCACCCCGGCGAGCAGGTCCGCCGTGGCGAACACCTCCCGGTATGGCTTTCCTTCCGCGTCCAATTCGCTGAGGAACGTATCGACCGGGTCGATGTCGATCGGCAGCGCGAATTGCAGAACCCAGGACGAATAGCAGAGCCCCGCGAGCGCGATCGCCGCGGCGACCAGCAGTATTGTCGGCCGCACGCGCCGTACGGCGATCTCCGCGCCACCCGTCACGTCCCCATTGTGCTGGTTGCTAGAGCGCGCCGGACCGCGGCAGGCCGCACATGTCGTTACCATCCGGGACACAGGGTCTTGTCAGCTTCGCCCGGCACGCTGGACGTCAGCTGCAACTCGAGGAGGTCCCCATGCTCGGATTCGCGACTGCCGCCGCTGGAATCGCGGTCATGACGGTGATGGTGATGTCCGGCTACCTGGCCGCGCACGCCCCTCGTTCACTCGTGCGGGTGCGACACCGCTGACAGCACCGCTTGGACGCGGTCGGCCGCGCTGAGGGGGTCCTCGTGCTCCCAGACGCGGATCACGTGCCATCCCGCCGCGATCAGCGCCGCGTCGGTGGCTCGATCGCGGGCGACGTTGCCTGCCAGTTTGGCGGCCCACCACTCGGCGTTGTTCTTCGGATCGGTGGCGTGCTGCGGGCAGCGATGCCAGAAACAGCCGTCCACGTAGACCGCGACCCGCCGCCGCGGGAACACCAGGTCGGCGCGCCTGCGCTGCCCGCGGATCGGTGCGCGGTCGACGAAATACCGCAGACCGCGGCGGTGCAGCTCCCGGCGCAGGGCGAGTTCGGGATCGGTTCCGGTGCGCCGCTGGCGCGCCAT
Source organism: Nocardia barduliensis (assembly GCF_013315795.1). Lineage (GTDB taxonomy): Bacteria > Actinomycetota > Actinomycetes > Mycobacteriales > Mycobacteriaceae > Nocardia > Nocardia barduliensis. The sequence continues at coordinate 9,012 of NZ_JABLTE010000024.1, read as the reverse complement.
CCGCGCGCTGGTCACCGCGTCGGTGGTGGGCCGCCGGTTCATGCCGCCCAGCCGCCCATCCGGTCCAGATGGCTTTCCACGTCGGCGAGGAAACCGGGCGGAAAACGCAGGCTGCCCATGGTGGTGCGGCGCAGGAATCCGGCCGTGGCGCGGGCGGAGAGCAACTGTGCCTCGGCGAGGAAGTGGGCGAGGTCCTCGTACGGCTCGTGCACCGGCCAGGTGGACACCGGCACCCGATAGGCCACACCGCCGTGCCCCCACGCGGCGACCGGCCACGGCGTGCCCGGAGGCAGGGGTTGATCGCCGGGTATCGGATCGAGCGGGGCGGCCAGCCGCGACCCCACCCAGGCCGCCATCCGCACGCTCACCGCGTTGCCGACCAGCTTCCAGCGGTGGCCCTTCCGCACGCCGGGCACCTCGGTCGCGGGCACCGTCCAGCCCGCGTCGAAGCCCTGCAGGCGTTCGGCGTCGGCGATGCCCGGCGTGACGATCTCCCCGGACGGCAGCCGCACCGCGGGCGGGCTGGCGATGCCGAGCGCGGAGCCGCCCTTCAGCGTCGGCACCGCGTTCACCGCCCAGCCCAGCCCGCGCACCCCTTCGGTCCAGTAGAAGCCGCACGGATCGACCTCGGGATCGCCGATCGTGCGCGGACCGGCGTCCTCGCCGAACAGCACCGCGCGCGGGTCCTCGGTGCGGGAAGCCAGCATCAGCACTCGCTGCCTGCGCTGCGGCAAGCCGAAAGCGCGGGCGTCCACCACCCGGTAGGCCCAGGTGTAGCCGAGTTCCTCGAGCGCGCCGGTGATGTGCCGCATGGCCGCGCCGCGGCCCAGTTGCAGCATGAACGGCACGTTCTCGATCAGCAGCCAGCGTGGGCCGCGCTTGCGGCGCACCAGCCGGAACACCTCGTCGACCAGACCCGAGCGCGTGCCGGTGATGCCCGCGGTGCGCCCGGCCTGGGAGAGGTCCTGGCACGGGAATCCGGCCGCGACCAGCTCGGTGCCCGCGGGGATCGCGCGCAGCCGGGTGATGTCGGCATGCAGGGGTACGTCCGGGAAACGGGCGGCGAGCACGCCTTGGGCGCCGGGCTCGATCTCGCACAGCAGTTCGGTGTGCCAGCCGTGCCTGCCGAGGCCGAGCTCGAGTCCGCCGATCCCGGCGAACAGCCCGACCATCCGCGCGCCCGTCAACGACCTTCCCTTTCTCGCGTCCACACCGGACGCCGCCCGCGCGTCCCGTGCCCGGGGAGCAGGTTACTCGAGTCGTCCGGGGTGATCCCCCAAGTAGGCGACCATCGTCTCCGGCACCTGGTACCGTCCGCGTGTCACGCAGTGCGATCGGTGCGCGTTTCCGATAATGCACAAGGGTGGTCGCACACGGACGTGATGACCGGCCGTTCCGCCTGCGCTCCAGTGCCATCCGTGCGGGCCGCCCACGATCCTGTGGCGCTCGCGCATTGCTTTTGCTCGACGAAGTTTCCAGAGCGACGCTAGGGAAAGTGAGCGAAACATGCAGATGCCTTCCACGAAAAACGGACAGTTCCCCTCTGTGGTGGTGACCAGCCTCGCGGCGACCACGTCCATCGCGGGTGACGTGGATTCCACGTGGAAGGGCCTGCTCAACGGCGACAGCGGCATCGACGTCCTGGAAGACGATTTCATCGCGGAATTCGAGCTGCCGGTCCGCATCGGCGGGCATCTCAAGGTTCCGCCCACCACTTACCTGGACGTGGCGGAGGCTCGCAGGCTCTCCTATGTGGAGCAACTGGCCCTCGTGCTCGGGCGTGAGGTCTGGCGCAACGCAGGCAGCCCCGAGGTGGACAAGCACCGTCTGGGGGTGTCCGTCGGCACGGGGCTCGGCGGTGCCGAGGCGATGATCCACGCCCGGGACAAGCTGCACAACGGGGGCTACCGCAAGGTCTCGCCGTACACCGTCCAGGCCGTGATGCCGAACGGCGCCGCGGCCTGCGTCGCGGTGGAACTCGGCGCGCGAGCCGGGGTGACCACGCCGGTGTCGGCCTGCTCCTCCGGTGCGGAGGCGATCGCCAACGCGTGGCGGATGATCGTCATGGGCGACGCCGACGTGGTGGTCACCGGCGGCGTGGAGGGTTCCATCCAGGCCTTGGCGATCGCGGCGTTCACCATGATGCGTGCCATGAGCACCCGCAACGACGCGCCGAAGTGCGCCTCGCGCCCGTTCGACGCCGACCGCGACGGCTTCGTCTTCGGTGAGGCGGGCGCGCTGATGGTGCTGGAGACCGAGGAGCACGCCAAGGCGCGCGGGGCGACCATCCACGCCCGGCTGATGGGCGCGGGCATCACCTCCGACGGTTTCCACCTTGTCGCCCCGGACCCCGATGGCACCGGCGCCGCGCGCGCGATGACGCGGGCGATGCGGACGGCCGGGCTGGCCGAGGACGATGTCACGCACGTCAACGCGCACGCGACCGCCACTCCGATCGGCGACACGGCGGAGGCGCGCGCGATCCGCCGAGCGGTGGGCGACCACCCGTCGGTCTACGCGCCCAAATCGGCCCTCGGCCATTCCATCGGCGCGGTCGGCGCGCTCGAATCGGTGCTCACCGTGCTCACCGTGCGGGACGAGATCGTGCCGCCCACGCTGAATTTGGACAAGCTGGATCCCGAGATCGATTTGGACGTGGTACGCGGTGGTTCCCGGCCCGGCCGTATCGATTACGCCCTGAACAACTCTTTCGGATTCGGCGGGCACAATGTGGCGCTCGCCTTCGGCCGCTACTGACCGCCAGGTGGCCGGGACACCTGCTAGCCTTCCCGACGCTTCGTTATCGACCTGTGTTCGGTGTCATTGCACGGCCCGAGTGTCTGTGCGCTGGAAAAGGATAAGGCGATGATCGACGAAACTTTCGACGACTATCTGGATGATCAGGGCAATATCGAGATCCGCGGGGACAAGACCCTGATCGACTTCGTCGACAAGCACAGCGTGGAGAACGGCGACGACCTCGCCTACCGTTTCATCGACTATTCCCGGGAACGGGACGGTGAATACCACGAACTCACCTGGCGGCAGTTCGGTGTGCGCCTGCGGGCGGTGGCGGCCCGGCTGCAACAGGTCACCCGGCCGGGCGATCGGGTGGCGATCCTCGCTCCGCAAGGGCTCGACTACGTCGTTTCGCTGTTCGCCGCGGTGTACGCGGGCAGTATCGCGGTTCCGCTGTTCGATCCGGAGGAGCACGGCCACACCGACCGTCTGCACGCGGTGCTGGGCGACTGCGCCCCCGCCGTGATCCTCACGGTGGGCTCCGCGGCCGGTGGCGTGCGGAAATTCTTCCGCCACCTGCCGCCGCCGCGGCGTCCGCGGATCATCGCGGTGGAGGCGATCCCGGACAGCGTCGGCGCCTCCTGGACGCGCCCGGACATCAACATCGACAGCGTCGCCTACCTGCAATACACCTCGGGGTCCACCCGGACCCCCACCGGCGTGGCGATCACCCACCGCGCGGTGGGCACGAATCTGCTGCAGATGATCGACGCGATCGGCGTCACCGAGCATTCCCGCGGGGTCACCTGGTTGCCGCTGTTCCACGACATGGGCCTGCTCTGCGTGATCCTGCCGACCGTCGGCGGCGGGTTCATCACCATCATGTCGCCGAGCGCGTTCGTACGCCGCCCCTACCGCTGGATCAAGGAACTGGCCGCCGCCTCGGACGGCGCCGGGACGTTCGCCGCCGCACCGAACTTCGCGTTCGAGCACGCGGCGGCGCGGGGCAAGCCCAAGCCGGGGGAGCAATTGGATCTCTCCAACGTGATCGGGCTGATCAACGGCAGCGAACCGGTCTCGGTGTCGTCGATGAAGAAGTTCAACGAGGCGTTCGCGCCGTACGGCTTGCCGGAGACGGCGATCAAGCCCTGCTACGGCATGGCCGAGGCGACGGTGTTCGTCTCCGCCACCCGGGCGGAGGACAAGGCGAAGGTCGTCTACGTCGACCGGACCGAGTTGAACGCCGGGCGGATGGTCGAGGTCGCCGCGGACGCCGACAACGCCATCGCGCAGGTGTCCTGCGGGTACGTCGCGCGGTCGCAGTGGGCGGTGATCGTCGACCCGGAACACGGCACGGAGCGGGGCGACGGCGAAGTCGGCGAGATCTGGCTGCACGGCGAGAACATGGGCATCGGTTACTGGGGCCGTCCCGAGGAGACCGAGGCCACCTTCCGCGCCGAATTGGCCGCACGCCTGCCCGAGGGCAGTCACGCGGAAGGCACGCGGCAGGACGCCAATTGGATGCGCACCGGCGATTTCGGCGCGTATCTCGACGGGGAGCTGTACATCACCGGACGGGTCAAGGACTTGGTCATCGTCGACGGTCGCAATCACTATCCGCAGGATCTCGAGTTCTCCGCCCAGGAATCCAGCACGGCGCTGCGCCCCGGCTTCGTCGCGGCGTTCTCGGTGCCGGCCAACGAACTGCCCGCGCTCGTCTTCGAACAGGGCAGCCACTCGGGCCTGACGTTCGACGCCGAGGACACCTCCGAGCAGTTGGTGATCGTCGCCGAGCGCAATACCGGCGCCGGGAAGCTCGAGTCGGAGTCGGTGGCCGACACGGTGCGCGCCGCGATCGCGCGGCGCCACGGCGTCATGGTCCGCGACGTGCTGCTCGTGCCCGCGGGTTCGATTCCGCGCACGTCCAGCGGCAAGATCGCCCGCCGGGCGTGCCGTGCGGCCTATCTGGAGGGCACGCTGCGCGGCGGCCACCAGCAGCAGGACTTCCCGGACGCGCCGCAGGAGTGGGAGTCCGAGACCGTGGTGGTCGGCTAGAGCCACAGGTCCGGGCAGCTTCGGTGGCGCGGGGAGCGTCACCGCCGTGGTCGAGGTAGCGGGGTTCTGATCCGCGTGGCTTGACCTCGAGGTCGCTTCAGGTTGTTGGCTGGGTGCGTGAGTGTCGAACCCGTCACCGCGCCGAGCGCGCTGTCCAGCACGGATGCGTTCGCACCGCCGGAAAATCGGTTGGTCGACGCACGCTGCGGTGCGACCCTGGAATGTCGGACCCCGGTGCGAACATCGCCGGAGGTCTCGCTCTCCGCCGCCAGTCACGTACCTCGAGGGGGAGTTTTGTCTGTCGCACTGGACGTTTCGTCGGCCGAACCGGAGGCCGACAGAGCGGAACGGCCCGCCGCCACGGGTCGATTGCATTCCTTGCGCCGATTCTGGCCCTATCTGCGTCCGCATGTCGGCATCCTGCTCGCCGCCAGCGGACTCGCGTTGCTCGCCGGGCTGACGGCGATCGTGATCCCGCTGATGATCGCGCGGATCATCGACGGCCCGATCGCCCACCGGGATTTCGCGGGCGTGCTGGGGCCGGTGGCCGTGGTCCTGGCGCTCGGCCTGCTGGAGGCCGGTGGGGTGTGGGGACGCCGCTGGCTGATCGCCGCGCCCGCCACTCGCTTCGAGATAACGCTGCGCGCCAAGATCTTTCGCAAATTACAGGCGCTGTCGATCGGCAGGCACGACGCGTGGGAGTCGGGGCAGCTGCTGTCGCGGGCGATCGACGACCTGGCCACCATGCGCCGGTTCGTCTCCTTCGCGGGGCCGTTCCTGCTCATCCACATGGTGATCATCCCGGTCGGCCTGCTCGTGTTGATCGGGCTGAACCCGCCGATCGGCCTGATCTTCGCGATCGTCTCGATCCCGCTGGTGATCGTCTGCATTCGCTTCGAGCGCCGGTACGCGGTGGCCTCCCGGCGTTCGCAGGACCAGTCCGGCGACCTGGCCACCACGGCCGAGGAATCGGCGCAGGGCGTGCGGGTGCTCAAAGCGTTCGGGCGCGGCGTGTTCTTCGGCCGCCGTTTCACCGCGCAGGCGCACGAGCTGCGGCAGACCGAACTGCTGAAAGCGCGCTTGGACGCCACGCTGTGGTCGAGCATGGTGAGCCTGCCGCAACTGGCCATCGCGTTCGCGCTCGGCTACGGCGGATACGCCGTGGCACACGGCACGATGACGCTCGGCACCTTGATCGCGGGCATCACGCTGGCGACCTTCCTGCAGTGGCCGATCATCTGGACCGGCTTCCTGCTCGCCGAACTGAACGACGCGCGCACCGCGGCCGATCGGTACTGGGAGATCATCGACACGCCCATCGACATCACCGATCCGGCCGAGCCAGTGGATTTGCCGGAGCATGTGCGGGGCGAATTGCGTTTGAAGGGTGTGCATTTCGCCTTCCCCGACGCCGAAGATGAAGTGCTGCGGGATGTGTCGCTGCGCGTGCGGCCCGGCGAGACGGTCGCGCTGGTCGGGGCAACGGGCAGCGGCAAGACGGCGCTGCTGAACCTGATCCCGCGGCTGTACGACGTGACCGGCGGCGCGATCACCATCGACGGTATCGACATCGCGGCAATGCGGGTCGCCGATCTGCGCTCGCTGGTGTCGACCGCGTTCGAGGACCCGGTGCTGTTCTCCGCGAGCGTGCGGGAGAACGTCGCGCTCGGCGATCCGGCCGCCACGGACGCCGATGTGCGCCGGGCGCTGGAGGTCGCGCAGGCCACCGAGTTCGTGGACGACCTGCCCTGGGGGTTGGACACCAGGATCGGCGAGCAGGGCCTGAGCCTGTCCGGCGGTCAGCGGCAACGTCTCGCGCTGGCTCGTGCGGTGCTCACCGGCGCGGGTGGGGGAATGCGCGGCCAGATCATGGTGCTCGACGATCCGCTGTCCGCGCTGGACGTGGAGACCGAGGAGCGGGTGCAGGCTCGCCTGCGCACCGTGCTGGCCGACGCGACGACGCTGCTCGTCGCGCATCGTCCGTCCACGGCCGCGCTGGCCGACCGGGTGGCGGTGCTGGCCGACGGCCGGATCGTCGCCGAGGGAACCCACGATCAACTGCTGCGTACCAGCCGTAGCTACCGCGAACTGATGGGAGGTGAGTAGCGATGAGTACCCCGACCACCGTCTCGGACGACGATGCGCCGGAGACTGTCGCGACACGTGCGGAAGGGGCGGCGGACTGGCGCGGCATCGCGGGCGAGGACAAAGCGGTCACCGAGACCGGCAACCTGGTGCTGGCCGGACGTTCCCGGCGGCTGCTGCTCGACCTGGTCAAGCCGTACCGCAAGCTCGCAGCGCTCGCACTGGTGCTCATCGTGCTGGACAACATCGCGATGGTGTCGGCGCCGCTGTTCGTCGCGCACGCGCTGGACACCGGCATCGCACGCGGCGTCGAGGGAAACTGGGCGCCGTTGACCTGGAGCGTGGCCGGTTACCTCGGCTCGGTCCTGCTCGGTGTGGTCTGCACGTTCTCCTTCCTCCGGGTGTCCGGCAGGCTCAGTCAGAGCGTGCTGTTCGACCTGCGGGTGCGCGCGTTCACGCATGTGCAGCGGCTCAGCGTCGCCTTCCACGAGAAGTACACCTCGGGCAAGGTGGTCGCGCGGCTCACCGGCGATATCGAGACGCTGCAGGAACTGCTGGAAAGCGCGCTCAACCAGGCGCTGAGCGCGATCCTGTCGGTGCTCACCATCGCGGCGCTGCTGATCTACCTCGACCAGGCCCTGGCCGCGATCGTGCTGGCCGGATTCGTCCCGCTGGTGGTGGTCACCCGCTGGGCGCAGCGCAGGCAGCGGGCGGGCTACCGCCGCACGCGCGCCGCGATCGCCAAGGTGGTCGTGCAGTTCGTCGAGTCGATGGGCGGCATGCGGGCGGTGCAGGCGTTCCGCCGTGAGCAGCGCAACGAGTCGGTGCTCGCGACCGAGGACGCCGAATACCGGCACGCGACCACCGCGGCCATGCGCGGCATGGGTGACTACGCGGGCCTGACCAAACTGCTCGGCAACCTGACCACGTTGGTCATCATCGTGGTCGGAGCCTGGCGGGTGATCGAAGGCGATCTCGCGGTCGGCGTGCTCGCGGCCTACCTGCTGTATCTCAACGAGTTCTACGGGCCGCTGGACCAACTGGCGCAGGTGTTCAACGCCTATCAGTCCGCAGCGGCGGCGCTGGAGAAGATCTCGGGCGTGCTCGAGGAGGAGCCGTCGGTGCCCGAGCCCGCCCGGCCGGTGGCGCTGGAGAAGGCGTCCGGCGCGGTGCGGATGGAGCGGGTGTGGTTCGGCTACGGCACGGCGTCCACGGCCGATTCCGTTTCCGGTGCCTCCGTCGGCGATGCGCCTGCCGGTGGGGCGGGTCGGTCCGCTGGGAATTCGGCGGGTGATCGGACCTCGCAGGATGCCCAGCCAGCGCCGTCCAGCGACGCGGGAGCCTCCGGTGAGCCCGATCGCCGGACCCGGCCGGTGCTGCCGGAATTCACCCTGGACATCCCGGCGGGGCAGGTGATCGCGCTGGTGGGCGCGACCGGTGCGGGCAAGTCGACGCTGGCGAAGCTGCTGACGCGGTTCTACGACCCCTCCGGCGGCGTGGTCACCCTGGACGGCGTCGATCTGCGCGACCTGTCCGACGCCGATCTGCGCCGCAACGTGGTCATGGTCACCCAGGAGTCCTACCTGTTCTCCGGTTCGGTGGCCGACAACATCCGGTTGGGCAGGCCGGAGGCCACCGACGACGAGGTCTTCGCCGCGGCGCGCGCCGTCGGTCTGTACGACTTCGTGCGAGCGCTGCCCGAGGGCTTCGCCACCGACGTGCGCAAGCGCGGTGGCAGGCTCTCGGCGGGCCAGCGGCAGCTGGTCGCGTTCGCGCGGGTGTTCCTGGCCGATCCCGCTGTGATCGTCCTGGACGAGGCCACCTCCAGCCTGGATATTCCCAGCGAGCGGCTCGTGCAGCGGGCGCTGGAGACCGTGCTGCGCGGCCGCACGGCGGTGATCATCGCGCACCGCTTGTCCACGGTGGCGATCGCGGACCGGGTGCTGGTGCTCGAGTCCGGCCGGGTCGTCGAGGACGGCGCCCCGGAAGCCCTGATCGCGGGAACCGGCCGGTTCGCCGACCTGCACGCGGCATGGCGGGAGTCGCTCGTGTGATGGGCGGCGGTTGTGCGGGCCGGGGCTGGGTGTCGCTTACGGTAGATACGTGACGACCCCAGCCCCCGACCCCGAGAGC
>NZ_JABLTE010000249.1 GCF_013315795.1 Nocardia barduliensis | reverse complement strand
CTTAGCTCCACCATAGGGTCACTACTAGAACCCGGGGCTGAATGAACGCCCTGGAGTAGGACCCCTACTCCTCCCTTCATTCGGGAGTTGCCTGATTCAGGAGCATCCCGGCTTGTCTTGTGCCGGGTTGCGCCGCATGTTCCTGCTTGTGCCCGTTGGGCGGCGTGTAGCTGTCCGAAGGGTTCGTGCAGGCGGTGGCCGTTGATCTGCTCGTCGTCGATGTAGAGCTGTTGGAAGATTGCCTGATTGAACAGGCGGCGCTGGTGTTCGTTGCAGCGGCGATACAGTTCTTGGGGGTTCTCCAGCAGTGTGAGCGCGGCGTCGATGAGTCGGGCGCTGGATGACAGGTCTTCGGTCGTTGTTGCCAGGCGTTCGGTCAGTCGTCGCCGTTGGTGGGCGATGTCGCGGAGTTTGGCTTTGATCTTGGGCTGCGGAAGGGTGGCGTCGGCTGCCAGGTCGATGAGGTTCTCTTCCTGGGCGTCGAGTGCCTGCAGTTCGGTGGTCAGTTGTTTCTGGAGGAGTCGGTCGGCGGTCTCTTGAGCGTTGATGGCTTCGGCGATCTGGTTGCGGATGCTGGTGATGAAGTCGCTGCGGAATCGGATCGTCGCGTAGTGCGCCTCGACGGCGTCTTCGACAAGGGCGACGTTGATGTGTGGCGCGTTGCAGGTGCCCTTCTGTTTGTTGCGGCAGAAGAAGTAGAGGTATTCGTTGCCGTGTCGGTTGGTTGTTCGCTGGATGATCATCCGCCCGACGGTCCCGGTCCGCTGGCAGCGTCCGCAGAACAGTGACCCTTTGAGGTAGTGGTGGTGGACGCGTCGGCGTTCGTGGGCGTTGGTCCGGGATTCGAGGATCTCTTGGACGTTGTCGAAGAGGTTCTCGTCGATCAGCGGCTCGTGTCGGCCCTGCATCTCCTCGCCCTTGTAGATGACGTAGCCGAGGTAGTAGCGGTCGCGCAGCATCGTCGAGAGCTTGTTTTTGGATACTCGTTGGGCGGGGTGGCGGTGGGTCGGTCGGGTGCGCAGTCCGCGGTCGTAGAGTTCCTCGGATAGTTCGTCGAGGGTGTAGTCGCCGGTGGCGTACAGCTGGAACGCGAGCTGGACGAGCGGTGCGCGTTCGGGGTCGACGCCGATGGTGCGGATCTCGCGGCCGTCGAATCGGTCGAAGATGTTGAGGTACCCGAGCCGGGCGCGGCCGAGTGTGCCGCCGTTGCGGGCTTTCTGGCCCATCTTGTAGGAGATGTCGGCGCCGGACTCGCGGGACTGGTACTCGTTGAAGGTGGCGAGGATGCCGTGCATGAGCTGGCCGACCGGCGAGTCGTCGATGGATTCAGTGGCGGAGACCAGGGTGACGTTTCGCTTGCGGAGGTCGGCCATGACGATGGCGTCGTCGAACCGGTTTCGGGCCATACGAGACAGTTTGTAGACGATGACGTAGTCGACGTCTTGATGGTTTCGAATTCGAGCGAGCAGTTTTTGGAACTCGACTCGTTTCGACATTTCGGTCGCACTCCGGCCAGGCTCGATGTATTCGTCGACGATGGTCAGGCCGAGTTGATTTGCCTTGTTCTGGCAGGCGACACGTTGAGCGGGAATCGATATGCCTTCCGGGTCGTAGTCTGTCTTGAACTGCCCCGGCGATGAGACACGTAGGTAGATGACAGCACGGTCGCCCGCCTTCAAAGGTGCTGGCAGTGATGGGAGTTCGGATGCCAAGTCGTCATCCGCATCGTTCCCCGGGCCTACGTACGCGCTCACCATGGAGATTCCTTATTCTCGACGTCACGGTATTTTCGCGATCGATATTATTATGATTCGACAGAGGGTGTTA
>NZ_JABLTE010000248.1 GCF_013315795.1 Nocardia barduliensis | reverse complement strand
GTGGGACGTCTGATGGGTTCCGTATGGCGCGGGCGCATGAGGCGCTCGGCTGGTGACACGGCCGAGTTCGCCGGCCGCGGGCAGGACGGGGAACCGCGCTTCGTCCCGAGCCCCGCGATGGTGCGTGCGGTCGAGCATCGCACCCGGTCGCTGCTCCAGCGCATGAAGGTGCGGGAATTGCTGACCATGCGCCAGTTGATCGAGCGCTATTGCGAATTCACCGGCGCGACGGTGGTTCTGCAGGAAAAGTTGCTGCCGGTCGATTGCTTCTTCGCGATCACGCTGAAGCTTTCGGTGCCGCCCGACACCTATGTCATCGCGTATCAGAAAGCGACACCCGCCTGGCATCAGGACCACGGGATCGGCCACGAGTTCGGGCACATCATCGCCGGGCACTACGAGAGCGAGAGCGTGCATCGTCATTCGGCGATGTCTCCGGAGCGGGAATGGGAGGCGGAGTACACGGCGAACCTGCTCGCGCGGTGGTCGTATGAGGTGGGCAGGGTGCTCGATCGGCAACGCGCGATCCGTCCGTTACAGCGCTCCGAAGACCTGTCACTGCCGCTCCAGGAGAGAATGGGCTGGCTGTGATCTACATACCGCACGGGTGGCTCATCGCGGCGTTCACCGTGGCCATGCTCTGGAAGGCGAGTCAGTACCGCCGGAACAAGGACGTCGCACTTCTCGCGGTCGTAGGGGCCTTCTTCTTCCTCGCGTCGGGATATGCCTTCGGCGAGTACGTCCAGGATCGCTCGGACCCGTGGTTGCTGACCGCGATGGGGTACGAATTCGTCGGCACCGTCCTGCTGATCGGGTCCAAAGTGTGCGTTGTAGCGTTTTTCGTGCTGGCCTCCCGGCACACCGCGCAAACGAAGAAAATCATGGCCGCGCTGGGTATTCCGCTGGTCGCGTCGATCATCGTCCTGGCTGTGTGCGCTGTCGTCGCGGGCCCGGACGCTCAACCCTATGGATTCACCGACCCGGCGGTGGTCGGCTTCAATCTCGGCGAGAAAGTGATCACGTTGCCGATCGGGATGCTGATCGTCTTCTATTGCTTCGCCTACTTGCGTTTGCTCTCGGGAACACCGGCCCACGGGATGATGCTCGCGGCGGTAGGCGCGGTCTTGATGCTCGCCGCCACCGTGACCTTCACCGTCCAGCTCGGGTATTACGCGGCGTCGACGCGTCCACCGCGGGCGCTCGTGGTGCTGGGGCGGTGGGAGGTCTACCTAGGGCAGTTCATCTTCCTTCTGGGTGTGTCCTGGTACGGCTTGGTGATGCGGATCCGAGCTGTGATCGCCGGTCTCGGGGCGTTGCGGGACGTTCTTCTGCTGTGGCGGCTGTGGCGTTTCGCGGTCGGCGTGATCACCCGGTTCCTTCCGGAACGGCGGATGCCCGGTTTCCGTGCCCGGCAGCCCTTGGCAGCCGTCATGGAGTGGCGTCAGGCGATGATGGTCGACATTCGTGACGCCCTGATGCTGCTCAGCCCCCAGATCGACCCGAGGTCGACCGCCACCGTTTCCGGGTACGCGCGGGAACTCCAGCGGGTCGCCGCGGCCAATCGGGAGCGGCCGGTGCTGTACGGCGAGCCGCACCGCGCGGCCGTGGACACGGCTGATACGTTCGACGCGGACCGTAAATTGCTCGTGGCCTTGGCGGCTCGTCTGGGGGGAGACGTGATTCGGGTGCGTCGTCAATGGGTCCGGCCTACTGTGAAAGTGTGACCTGATGTTTCGAGCGGAGGTCATCGGCTGCGGTATCGGAGGGGCATGTGCCGCGCTCGCGATGGCGAAAGTCGGTGGTCGTGTCCAGGTCTACGAGACCGCGGCGCGCACTGCCGAGGTG
>NZ_JABLTE010000247.1 GCF_013315795.1 Nocardia barduliensis | reverse complement strand
GTTCGCGGCCCGGCTCGCGTTTGCGCGGCCGCCGCGCAAGCGACGAAGGAGCAAGCGGCGGCCGCGCAAACGCGAGCCAAAAAGGGGCCGCGAACACCCAGCGCCGCAGGCGCTGGAAACTAATACGACACCAGCACGACCGCGATGAGGAAGCCGACCAACCAGGATTCGAGGATCAACGGGATCGCGATGAGCGGAGTCCATGCGATCGGCCTGCCGTCACGCACTCTCTCCAGCACCGCGAACACCGCCGCGAGCACCGATGCCACGATGCCGGTCCAGGCGATGACCTGCGCCCACGGGAGGTAGCCGACGCCGCGCCCATCCCGGCCTTCGCGCGCGAGCACATCGTAGAGCGGCACGAAAGACGCCATCAGCCAGCCGAATCCGAGGACGATCACCGAACCGAGCGCCACGCGCAGCGCGTCGGTCGTTCGCCGCCGGAGATGCCACGCCATACCTTCAGCATGACGGGCGCACGGCCGCCCGGCATCTCGGCGGTTCAGCTCGCCGGGTGGACCTGGGCCGCCAGCGCGAGGCCGCCGCAGAACGAGGCGACGATCAGCACGATCGCCAGCACCGGCCAGTACCACATGTACCAGCGCTTGACCGCGGCCAGGATGAGCATCCCGGTCACGCCGACGATCGCGAACGCGGTTCCGCCCCAGGACACCACGAAGGCCCAGCCGAGGTAATCGGTGCGGCAGTTGTCCGGCCCGCACGGATCGGAGGCGAAGGCGAAGAAGACGGTGAAGTAGGCGGCGGCGAGCGCGAGCACCGCCGCAACGCAATACAGCACGACCGCGAGCACGACATCCCAGGTCCGCACCGGTTGCCGCAGGTCGGGGCGCACGGGCGGGCCGGGATGTGGTGGCCGTGGCGGTGGGCTGCCGGTCTGGAACATGCCTCGACGATCCCGCTCGGAGCGCTGCGACGACTCCGGGAAACTACTCGAGTCCGCGTGCGCAATCCCGCGATCGACCGCCGTGGCCGAATAAGCTGATCGCGATGAGCGACTCCACAGCGCAGCACGTCGTCTACGCCATTCCGATGCGCACCCGTTTCCGTGGCATCACGGTGCGTGAGGGAATGCTCATCCAGGGACCGCTCGGGTGGGGCGAGTTCTGCCCGTTCCCCGAATACGACGACCGGGAGGCCGCCGCCTGGCTGGCTACCGCCTTGGAGCAGGTGACGACGGGCTGGCCCGAACCGGTGCGGGAGCGTGTTCCGATCAATTGCACGGTGCCCGCCGTGGACCCGGAGCAGGCGCACGCGATAGTGGGCCGGTCCGGCTGCCGCACCGCCAAGGTGAAGGTCGCCGACCACCCCGAGTCGCTCGCGGAGGATCTGGCCAGGGTGGAGGCGGTACGCGACGCACTCGGCCCGAACGGGGCGATCCGGGTCGACGCGAACGCGGTGTGGGATGTCGATACCGCCGTGCGCCACATCCAGCGGATCGATAAGGCCGCCGGGGGTCTGGAATATGTCGAACAGCCCTGCCGGACCATCGAGGAACTCGCCGCGGTGCGCCGCCGCGTCGAGGTCCGCATCGCCGCCGACGAATCCATCCGCCGCGCCGAAGATCCGCTGCGCGTCGCTGTCGCAGGCGCCGCCGACATCGCCGTGCTCAAGTGCACGCCACTCGGCGGTGTCCGCCGTGCTCTCCAGGTGGCGGAGGCGTCGGGTCTGCCCTGCGTGGTCTCCTCCGCCTTGGAGACCAGCGTCGGCCTCGCCGCACAGCTGGCGCTGGCCGGCGCGCTACCGGAACTCGATTTCGCCTGCGGCCTCGGCACTTTGAGCCTGCTCACCGGTGATGTCACGCCGGGCTCGCTGCGTGCGTCGGACGGTTACCTCCCCGTTCTGCGCACCC
>NZ_JABLTE010000246.1 GCF_013315795.1 Nocardia barduliensis | reverse complement strand
CCCCCGACCTCGTCGTCTTCCTGCCGCGCTGAAAGCGAGCTGCCCCGCATGCGAATTCCTCGACTGCTGATCATCGTCTTCGCCGCCATCGTCGTGGTGGTGATCGTCGTGTTCGTCGTGACCATCACCCGCGACGACGGCCCCTCTCAATCCGGCAGTACGACAACACGTCCGGCGCTTTCCTCCTCCGAGACCCGCCCCACGGGACTGACCGCGGACCTGTTCGGCAACCGGCTCGAGATTCCCGCGAGCGAGGCCGGGACCGCACTCGCGCAGGATCGCACCCGCCGGGCCGACCCTGGACAGCCGGACTACCTGGTGCACGCGCCTGCGGGCCTGCGCTGGCAACGGGGATGGGGCGGTGCGGCGCTGCCGGTCTCGACCGGCGACGGCCCGACCACGATCGCCGAGGGCATCGCCTCGGGTTTCGCGCACACCCCTCAAGGCGCCGGGCTCGCCGCTGCCGACGCGCTCGCCCGCGCGCTCGCAGCCCCCGAACCCACTTGGCAACAGGTCCTCGCGTTGCGCTATCACGGCGGCGGACAGGCCCTGGTCGACCGGTTCGCGCGCTCGCGGGCGCGCACCCCCGACGCCGCCCGCTACGTCACCGTGCCAGACGGTGTGCGCATCGCCGATGGATATAACCCCGACTACGCGGTCGTCGAATTTGCGACCCGCGACGGGCTCGGCTACAGGATCGCGCGCTGGCCGATGGCCTGGCTCGACGGCGACTGGCGCGTCGCGGTGCCCACCGAGATCGAAACCCTCTGGGGGCCAGGCACCTTCGTCGACTCGATGACCGGATTCGGTACATGGAAGGCCACCTCATGAACGACAGCCTCGTATTGGCGTCCCCGGCCGGCGGCGCCCGTCAGCAACTGCCGGTGCCCGGCGTCTGCGATATCCCCCTCGGCCCGCAGCAGGTGTGCGGCCAGGTCGGCCAGGTCGCGACCCAGGCGGTGGGCTCGGCCTGGGAGGACATGGTCGATTTCCTGATGTCGGGTTTCGGCCGCGGGGTGCGTTTCGTGATGGCCTGGTGGACCGACCTGCCCTCCCCGGTGCTGACCGGTCCCGGCGGCCAACCGGGCGCGGCACTGACCGCAGTGCGCGACTTCAGCGGCGGGCTCCAGGTCGTGTTCCTCACCGCCGGAATCATGTTCGCCGCCGCGCGGTTGGCCCTGGCCAAACGCGGTGGATTGGCCGGAGAAGCCCAGGAGAGCTTCCTGATGCTGGTGCGCGCCAGTTTCACCTCGATGGCCTTCGCGGTCCTGGTCACCACCGGTACCCGCGCGGGCGATGCCTTCTCGGAGTGGGTGATCTTCACCTCCAGCCACGGGGACTGGATGCGCGCGGTCGACCGGCTCACCGAATTCGACAAGGAAACCAACGCCGGGCTCGGCACCGGGATCCTGTTCGTGGTCGGGCTGCTCGGACTCATCAGCACCCTGATCCAACTGGTCATGTTGGTGATCCGCCAAGCCCTGCTGATCCTGGTCGTGGCGGTGATCCCCCTGGCTGCCGCGGCGTCGGGCACCGGTCCGGGATCGCAGTCCTACAAGAAACTGTTGTCTTGGTCGCTGGCGTTCGTGCTCTACAAACCCGTCGGGGCACTCGTCTACGCCATCGCCTTCACCGTGATCGGTGACGAGAAACAGACCGACCCGCAGCAGGTCCTGCTCGGATTGATCCTGCTGGTGATGAGCGTGATCGTGCTCCCGGCCCTAGTCCGGCTGGTCGCCCCGGCGGTGGCCACCCTCGGCGGGGGCGGCGGCGCAACCGCGGTGCTGGCCGGTGGCGCGGCGGGTATCGCCATGGGCTCGACCGGCGAGCGCGGCAGCGCCCGCAAGGTCAGCGAAGGCGAGAACGCGCCCAGCGGATCCGGCCCCGGCGACGCCTCCGGTGGTGGCGGTGGCGGCGGTGGTGGGGG
>NZ_JABLTE010000245.1 GCF_013315795.1 Nocardia barduliensis | reverse complement strand
GGGCAGACATGGCCGGGGCGGCAGCGGCGGCGGTGTGGGCGTTGGCGCGGTAGCGGCGCGGTGAGGCGGCGGTACGGTCGGCGTGACCGGCGGCAGTCAGTGCCTCGAGCGCGTTGCCGACCGCACCGGAAGAACGCGCCAGGTTTTTCGCGACCTCCCGGGGGGAATACTCACGGCCCGGATCGCCAGCCAGCACACCGGCGACCATGCGCCGCAATTCACCATTACCCAACCGAGGTGAAGTCATTTCATCTCCAGAAAGTCGAACCCGAATCACGTACCGCCACGCGGATCGTGGCATACGTGTGGCGAGGCCACCAATCGGATTTTTCGTGGATTCCCCGGCGAATTCCGGGGCACATCTCGACGCTAGCTCGGCTCACAACGAGTCCACAACCCGAAAATGCGGCAATTTCCGGAATTTATTCTCGAGTCCTTCTATTCGACAACGCAAGAATGAAATGAAACGCGCACAAGCCCCACCCGACCGAAACGACGACACCACCGAAAAAGCAATAAAAACAAAAAGAATGAAAGGAGCGAAGAAGGGCAGGAGCAAGAGACACGAGGACAGGACAGCAGAGGCGAGGACGGCACGACACAGAGCCGCCGAGACCGCCGACGAGCGACGGCGAAGCATGTCTATATAGCTTTGTATATAGACAATCCTGGATGACCCCCAGCCGGGGAAATACACTCTCACCAGGGGTTTCTCTGCACCCGAGTGGGGCGTCTTGACTGCCCCACCGAATGCCCCACGGATTGCCCCACGAAATGCCCCACCAATTGACCACATCAAGATCGCGAGCGGCGAACTGCGGCACCTACCGATTCGCAATTTCGCGAGAACAGTTTTCGAAAGGCGAGAATATATACGAATCCGGGCCGGTGCAGTGAATAACCCTGCGACCCATGCCGCCTATTTCGATCGTACAGGGAAATCCATTCAGGCATCGACCGTCAATTCGGCGATAATTCGTTGCCCTGCGTGAGGGCGTCGCGGATTCTCTCATCGGCTCGGCGGCGCATGGGTGCCGATGACCGGTTCTATTCGGCAGTTTTGCGAAGTTGTTCGAGAAGTCGGTGCGTTTCGCGGCTGGGGGTTTCGCCGATTTCGGCGAGTCTGCGGGTGAGTAGTGAGTAGGTGGAGGCGAGGGTGTCGTATTCGCCGAGTCGCGCGTGCAAGCGCAGGATGTGCTGCCAGAGGGTTTCGTTGTAGGGGTCGTTGTCGACGGCTGTCTCGAATAGTCCCAGGGTGTCGCGAGGGTCGAGGTCGCCGTTGCGAGCCAGCCAGCTCAGCGCGTGGCGGGTGTCGCGGCGGGCGGCTTCGCGCAGGGGTTCCACCCAGGCCGAGTCGAGGTCGGTGGCCAGGGTGGTGGTCGCCAGGGTCGCGATCGTCCGGCAGGCGGCGGCCTGGTCCTGGTCATCGGTGGCGCGGCGGCGCGAGGCGACGGCCGCGGCGAACTCGCGATAGTCGACGGTGATCGTGTCCTCGGACAAGCGGCAGTGCGTGCGGTCGTCGCTGAGCAAGGCGGTGACTTGGTTGTCGGTAGCGGTGGCGAGGGTGGTGCGCAGGCGGCTGAGCGTGTTGGTCAGCGTGTGCCCGGCTCGTTCCGAGTCGGGCTCATCCAAGAGCCGCTCGATCAGCGCCGCCCTGCTCAGGCCCTCAGGGTGCAGGGCCAGCACCGTGAGCGCCGCGCGACTGCGCGGCTGCAACCGGGAGGTGATGTCGATCGACTCCACCCGTCCCGGTGCCCGCCACAACACCCGGGTGGGTCCGAAGACACTGATCGCCAGTCCGGGCTCAGGCCGCTTCGGCGAGTTCGACGGCAGCGGGCTCGACGGCGCGGGGCGCTGTGGCGAGTCGGGAGGGTCGATGGGCCGATCCTCGTCGGGTCGGCTGGCCTGCTGGGCCTGCTCGGGCGTGGTG
>NZ_JABLTE010000244.1 GCF_013315795.1 Nocardia barduliensis | reverse complement strand
CGAGGCACTGGCCGAAGCGCGCGAGCGGGACGTGCCCGTACTGCTCTCGGTCGGGTACGCGTCCTGTCACTGGTGCCATGTGATGGCGCACGAGTCGTTCGAGGACGCGGCCACCGCCGAGCAGATGAACGCCCACTTCGTCTGCGTGAAGGTCGACCGGGAGGAGCGGCCCGACCTGGACGCGGTCTACATGAACGCCACCGTCGCGATGACGGGTCAGGGCGGCTGGCCGATGACCTGCTTCCTGACCGCGGACGGCGAGCCGTTCTACTGCGGCACCTACTACCCGAAGCTCCCACGCGGCGGCATGCCGTCGTTCACCCAGTTGCTCACCGCGATCACGGAGACCTGGCGCACCCGTCGTGACGAGGTGGAGCAGGCGTCCGCGCAGGTGGCGGCGGCGCTGCGGGACCAGGCGGCCGGCCTGCCCGACGCGGAGCTGACGATCACGCCGGAGCTGCTCGCCCACGCGGTCGCCGCCGTGCTGCGCGACGAGGACGCCGAGCACGGCGGGTTCGGCGGCGCGCCCAAATTCCCGCCGTCGGCGCTGCTGGAAGGCCTGCTGCGGCACTGGGAGCGCACCGATGACCGCGCGGTCTTCGACGTGGTGGCCCGCACCGCCGAGGCGATGGCGCGCGGCGGCATCTACGACCAGCTGCGCGGCGGATTCGCGCGGTACTCGGTCGACGCCGCCTGGCTGGTGCCGCACTTCGAGAAGATGCTCTACGACAACGCGCAGCTGTTGCGCGCCTACGCGCACCTGGCCCGGCGCACTACCTCGGTGCTGCCGGAATCGTTGTCGCATCGAGTCACGCGGGAGACCGTGCGGTTCCTGCTCGACGACCTGGGCACCGCGGAGGGCGGCTTCGCCTCGGCGCTGGACGCCGACACCCACTTGGAGCCAGGCAAACCCGGCGTCGAAGGCGCGACCTATGTGTGGACGCCCGCCGAACTGGCCGGCGTTCTCGGTTCGATCGACGGGTCATGGGCGGCCGAATTCTTCGGCGTCACCACGGCCGGGAACTTCGAACAGGGCACCTCGGTGCTGACCAGGTACACCGAGCCGACCACGGCGGAAGACGCCGCGCGGCTGGAACGCGTGCGAGCGGCGCTGATCGCCGCCCGCGACCGCCGCCCACAGCCGGACCGCGACGACAAAGTGGTGACCGCGTGGAACGGCATGGCGATCACCGCGCTCGCCGAGGCGGCGGCCGCGCTGGACGAGCCGGAATGGACCGCCGCCGCCCTCCGGTGCGCGCGCTTCCTGCTGGCCGAGCACGTGGTGGACGGGCGGTTGCGGCGCGCCTCGCTCGGCGGCGTCGCAGGCGCGGCGCCCGGCATCCTCGAGGACTACGCCTGGCTGGTCACCGGACTGCTCGCGCTGCACCAGGCCACCGGCGAACTGGGCTGGCTCGAAGAGGCCCAGCGCCTGCTGGACACCGCGATCGAGCACTTCGCCGACCCCGATCAGCCGGGCGGCTGGTTCGACACCGCCGACGACGCCGAGACGCTCGTCACCCGCCCGCGCGACCCGATCGACGGCGCGACTCCCGCGGGTGCGTCGGCCCTGGCCGAAGCGCTGCTCACCGCCGCGGCCGCCAGCGACCCGGAACGGGCCGCCCGCTACCGCGAACTCGCCGACCGCACTCTCGAGCGTGGCGCGATCGTGCTCGCGCGCGCGCCCCGTTCGGCGGGCCAGTGGCTCACCGTCGCCGAGGCGGCCCTGCGCGGACCGTTGCAGGTCGCCATCGCCACGACCGAATCGCTCGC
>NZ_JABLTE010000243.1 GCF_013315795.1 Nocardia barduliensis | reverse complement strand
GTGTCGGGCCTGGCTCGGTTGGGGCGGCGGTGTGCGGCGGGCTGCCCGCCGCCGTCCTCGTGGCATCGGTTCGGCGGGTTCGATGGCAGGGCGATGGTTGTTGCTGGGCAGCGCGTTCAGAACGCGGGTCTCGGTGGTGCTGGCGTCTGCGACGTCGTGGGCGCGTTCGGCCAGCCACGCCACGAGTCGCGCTTCGGCGCGTTGGCGTCGTTTGCGCAGCGCCCAGTGCGACTCGCCGCGGGCGTCGGCCACGGTGTTCAGCGAGCGGTGCTCCCACCGGGTGAGGACGATCAGCTCGGCGGCCTCGGCGGTGATGACCCCGTCGGTGACGGCGAGGGCGAGAACGGTCTCGGGGTGACCCGGCGCGGTCGTCATCACCCGCCCGTCCTCGGCGAACAGGTCGGTGTCGTGGTCGGCGACCGACTCCGTGGTCGAGTCCAGTTGGCGGGCGGCGCTCATCGCGGCGCGGTAGCTGGCCCACCGCAGCCGATGCCACACCCCGGGCGGATTCAGCCGGACCCCTTTGAGGTGGGCGAGGAATCCGGCCAAGACCTCGGACTCGATGTCGTGGCGGCGCGGGCTGGCGGGCGCGGCAAACAGACCGGCCGTGCCCGCGAGCATCGGCATCGCCAAGGTCACGCACACCAACGTCGCGTCCTCGCCGTAGGCGCGGGACCGCTCGATCAGCCACACCCAGATCGCGTCGACCGCAGCGGTCGGCAGCGCCGGATCACGCAACAGCGCGCGTAACTCCTGCCACGACTCGACGGGGCGTGCCTGCGGTTGCGGTACCGGTCGCGGGTCGGTGGGCAACCGGTACGCGGCGATTGATTCGAATGGTGAGGCCGCCACCACCAAAGGCGAGGACACCACCCCCCATTCCGGTGAAGTATTCCTGTACTTCGATTCCGTCACCTTGTGCTCCCTGCTAGATGGAAAACGCGGAAGATTCCGACCCGACAAGGACACCGGACGCCCACCCCCAAAACACCCCGAGAACATCCCCAAAACACCCCCGCGCCACATTCGGAGCACCCCCACGACACCCCCACACGAGCAGGCGAACCCCGGGCACACAATCGCAGCAGACCGGCTACAGCCAGCGCGTAACGGCGTCTACCGGGGGTTGTGTGTGGGCGGAGGTGTTTTGGGGGCGTTTCGGTGGTGGTCGATATCAGCAGTGGCAACTATTCGGATATCGGTAAAAAAATATTCATCGCGATCGGCCGCGACAACGCTGCGCGTTTTCGTGGGCGGCGGTTCCCACGATCTGATCCGGAGCCGCTGAAAACTCGCGCGAACAAATTTCGAGCAGGGGTGTCCAAAAATGGCGTTTTCGGCGGGATTAGTTATGTAGAGACAGTTTTCTCTCACCGTCAGGAGCGACTCCCATGACCGCGAAATCTCGTCAGCGTCCGTCCCGGACCACCACCGCCGCCCGCGCCTCGGACCCGGTGGTGCCCTCGACCCTGTGGGCAGCCGGGACCGACCCGCTCGATCCCGGTGACCGCTGGCCCGCCCCGATCGTGTCCCGCGCGGTGGGCGAGTTCACCGCGCCGGGCGGACGGGTGTTGTTGATCGGCTGGCCCACACCGGCGGCTCGTGGTGGCCTGCACGCGATAGCGGCGGACACGGCGGCGGCGTGCGCGAGCGTGTCGGCCTTGGGCCGTACCGCCCACCACGATCCCGAACCCGACCCGGGCACCGACTCCGATGGGCCGGTGGATCTGGTTCTGGTGAGTTTGCTGGCTGATCACCCCGACCCGATGGCCGCCGCCGAACAGATCGCCGCGCTCGCGGTGGAGCGGATAGCGGCAGGCGGGTTACTGGTCGTGCTCGCGCGCTGCCGTCACAGCCGCTGCGGTGTGCTGATCGATCCGGCCGGTGTGGTGGTGGCCGCCGCGCAGGCCGCCGATCTGCTCTACCTCCAGCACATCATCGCCGTGCCCGTCACCGGCACCACCATCACCGCCACACCGCCCGCCGACGCACCCGACTCGGGCGCCGATCGGCATCCGGTCGCGCACACCGTCGCGCACACCGATGTGTTCGCGTTCCTGCTGCCCCGCTGCGACGAGCCCCTCCCGCCGCAGTAACAC
>NZ_JABLTE010000242.1 GCF_013315795.1 Nocardia barduliensis | reverse complement strand
CATCCCAGGCCGTGCCCGCGAGGTCGCCGCCGCCGCCCGCGCCCGCCTCACCACAGCACCATCTACCTCCGGTCCCGTCCCGATCCCGCAGCTCTAGCCCGACACCCCTGAGAAAGGTTGCCGCACCGATGATCTCCATCTCCAAGCCTGAACGCCAAGCCGACACCCGTGCACCGCGCCCCAACCGGGCGCGCGAACCGCGCCCGATCGTGGGTGGGTTGACCGGGCGCGACCGCTGGATCCTGCGCATGGTCCACGAACACCGCGTCCTGACCACCGACCACCTGGCCGCGCTGGCGTTCCCGACTGCCAAACTCGCACGCCGCCGCCTGGCCGTCCTCTACAGCTACGGCGTCTTGGACCGGTTCCGGCCCTGGCGTAGCAAGGGCAGTCGCCCCTACCACTGGACCCTCGCCCCCGCCGGGGCCTCGGTGCTGGCCGGCGAGGCTGGGATCAAGGTCCGTGAACTCGGCTACACCCATCAGACCGCGCTCTCGGTGGCGCACAGCCTGCACCTGAAGCACGCCCTCGGCGTCGCCGACTGGTTCACCACTCTCACCACCCGGCCCCGCGGCGGACAGGTGTCTCGGTGGTGGTCGCAGACTCGCTGCCAACGCCTTTGGGGTGATCTCGCCCGCCCCGACGCCTTCGGCCGCTACACCCGCGGCGAGGACGTCCTCGACTTCTACCTCGAATACGACCTCGGCTCCACCGCCCTGTCGAGGGTCGCGGCCAAGCTGCACGGGTTCGCTGAGCTGGCCCGCACCACCGGGGTCGTCACGCCGGTCCTGCTGTGGGTGCCGACCACCGAGCGAGAGGCCAACGCGCGTGCGGCGTTGCGCCGGACGTGGGAGCGGCTGCCCGATCCCGTAGCGGTACCCGTCGCCACGGCCGCCGCCGATCTCCTCGCACCCGCCACCACCGCGAGCCCGGCCGAGCGGGTGTGGCTTCCGCTGCACACCGACACCGGCCGCCAGCACCTGCACGGACTCACCGATGTCTGGCCGATGCGCACGCCCCCGAACAGCGAACTCGACACGGAACCGACCTGGGCACCCCTGGCCGGGGTAGTCGCCCTGGCCCCACCCCCGCCCCGGCCACCGGCCATCGAGGACTGGTGAGGTAGCGATGCTGGTCAAGGCACTCGGGGCAGGGTTCGGCGCATTTGTGTTCCTCACGGTCGTCATCGCGACCGTGGTCACCACAGTGATCGTGTTCGACCAGGCGCTCACCGCACCTGCCCCGGGAGCCTCGACCGGCACCGGCTCGACCCCGAGCACCGAAGCGGTGCAGGACATCCCGGCCGAGATGCTCGTGCTCTACCAGGCCGCTGCCGGGGACTGCCCCGGCCTGGACTGGAGCGTGCTCGCCGCGATCGGCAAGGTCGAGACCGACCACGGCCGCTCCACCCTGCCGGGAGTGTCCTCCGGCGAGAACGCCTCCGGAGCCGGTGGGCCGATGCAGTTCCTCGCTCCCACCTTCGACTCCGTCATCGTCCAGCATCCCCTGCCCGCTGGTGGTGCGAGCCCGCCCTCGCGCTACAACCCCTCCGACGCCATCCACGCCGCCGCGTTCTACCTGTGCGACTCCGGCGCACCCGGTGACCTCCGCGCCGCGATCTGGGCTTACAACCACGCCGACTGGTACGTCGACCAGGTCCTCGACCAGGCCGCCCGCTACCGCGCCACCGACACCACCTCAGGCGGCGACTGCCACACCGCCTCACCACCGAACCCGACTGCCGCGCGAGTGATCTCCTTCGCCTGCGCCCAGCTCGGCCTCCCGTACGTGTGGGGCGGCAACGGACCCGAGGTCAACGGCGGCTGGGACTGCTCAGGACTCACCCAAGCCGCCTACCGCGCCGCCGGAATCGCCATCCCCCGCACCACCTACGACCAAGTCCACACCGGCACACCGGTATCCGAAGACCAGCTCGCGCCCGGGGACTTGCTGTTCTACAGCACGGGTGGGGATGTCCATCACGTCGGTATCTACCTCGGCGGCGGCCAGATGGTGCACGCACCCACCTTCGACGAGCCCGTCCAGATCTCGGCCTACCGCTGGGAAGGCGACGACTACTACACCGCCACCCGACCCACACC
>NZ_JABLTE010000241.1 GCF_013315795.1 Nocardia barduliensis | reverse complement strand
GGGCACGATGGGCAATGAGGTGGAAGCCCGCACTGAACGCGTTCGCTATCACCTTCGAAGGCCGGATCACCCCGACCGGAAACTAACCAACACCGGGGTCAGATCCGCCGTTTACCCGACAGTCCCCACAGACCCTAGCGACTGGTGAGTTTGCTGATGAGATGTTGGGCGTCGCGGCCTACTCCGCGCAGGGAGTTGGAGGAGGGGGTGCGTTGCCATTCCAGGCCGAGGTAGCCCAGGCCGGGGTGGGTGAGGGATAGTCCTTGCCGGTGGCGGGGGGTGTGGTTGTCGGTGAGTGCGCCGAGGCCGGTGAGGTAGGGCAGGTGCGGTCGGTAGCCGGTGCCGAGGATGACGGTGTCTGCGGGTCGGCGTGTGCCGTCGGGCCAGATGGCGGTGGCGCCGTCGAGGCGGGCGAACATGGGTCTGGTGGTGGGGTTGTCGGTGGCGAGGGCGGCGCGGTAGCGGCCGGTGTCGAAGACGGGTTGGGTTGGCGGGTTGGTCACGAATCGCCCGAGCGGGAGGGTGTCGAAGCCGGTGATCCGGAACCAGAAGTGCAGGTCTCGGCCGAGTGGCCGTTGTGGGACGAACTTCACCGGGTGTCGGCTGGCGAGGGTGACTGTGGCGTGTGCGGCGAGTTCGGCGGCAATCTGCACGGCGGTGTTTCCTGCACCGACCATAATCACGTTCTGTCCGGTGTAGTCGTGTGGTGAGCGGTATCGGCTGGCGTGCAGGAGTTTTCCGGTGAAGCTGTCCTGCCCGGGCAGGGAAGGAATGTTCGGGGACGCGAACCCGCCGGTGGCGGCGATGAGGCGGGGTGCGTGGAATTCGGCGCCGGTGTCGGTGTGGGCGGTGAAGGTGTGTCCGTCGTGGGTGACGGTGTCCACGCGGTGTTCGAGGTGGATGTCGGCGTCGAGGGTGGCGGCGTAGCGGCGTAGGTAGTCGACGACTTCGTCGCGGTGGGGGTAGTGGTCGGGGTCGCCGGGGAACGGCATGCCGGGTAGCGAGCTGTATCGGGCGGGTGAGAACAGGGTGAGGCTGTCGTAGTAGCGCGGCCAGGAGCCGGCGGGTTCGCTGCCGGCTTCGATCAGGGTGACCGTCAGGCCGCGGCGGCGCAGGTGGTAGGTGGCGGCCAGGCCGGATTGGCCGGCGCCGATGACGATGGCGTCGCTCATGAGTGTTCGTTCTTTCAGTCGTCGGATCCAGCAGCAGAAGAAGGCATGCGGGACCAGTGAGGCCGGCGCGTGGCAGACCTCACCGAGTGGTGCGGGGTTGTCAGGGGTGGGTGAAGGCGGCCAGAGCGGTGGCGAGCAGGTGGGGGTCGACGTGGTGTCCTTGCCCGTGCAGGGTCTCGCGGGTGAGGCCCGGTATCGCGGTGGCGAGGTGGTCGGCGGCGTCGAGGAGGTAGGGGGCGCTGGTGGTGCCGACGATCAGCCGGGTCGGCACGGTGACGGCGGTGTATTGCTCGACGGTGGGTGCGAGTGCGGCGAGGATGCGCATGGTCGGGACCAGGGTGGGGGCGTGGGCGATTTTCGACATCCACAGGGGGTCGGCGCGCAGGGCGGCGAGTTCGGCGGCGGAGAAACCTCCGGCGGCAGGGGTGGCGTCCAGCAGAAGTTGTTCGTAGTCGCCTGCGGTGATGCGGTTTTCGAGTTCGGTGAGTTCGGGGATCGGGTAGGTGATGGGCAGGGGTGGTTCGTAGAGAGCGAGCCGGTCGATGCGGTCGGGGGCGGCGAGAGCGGTTTCCAGGGCGATGACCGCGCCGTAGGAGTAGCCGAACAGGGTGGTGACCGGTCCGACGGCGTCGGCGACGGCCAGCACGTCGTCGATCATGTGGGTGATGTGCGGGGGTGAGTTGCCCCATCCGCTGGTGCCGTGCCCGCGCAGGTTGATCAGCACGACCTCGAAATCGTCGGCCAGGTGCTCGGCTATCGGTAGCAGACTGATCGCACTGCCGAGCCCGCCGTGCACACCGAGGATGACCGGTCCCGTCCCGCGGGCGAGGTAGGTGATGGTGGTGCCGTCGGTCGAGCTCACTGAATTGCCGCGCACCAGCCCGGATGGGCAGAGCGAGGGTTCGGCCGAAGGCGCAGGTCGGAGGGTGCCGGTCATGGGTGGGGTTCTTTCGGGGATGGTGTGG
>NZ_JABLTE010000240.1 GCF_013315795.1 Nocardia barduliensis | reverse complement strand
GTGCGAGGTGCTGTGGTCCCACGCTGGACGCCGCGAGCAGTGTGCCGATTGCCGCGAGCGTGAGCAGCGTCGCCGGGATCGACAGCCAGCCACCGTCTTCCCACGCGCTGTGGCCGGCCCGGAAACTGCGATCGAAAGCGCCGAAGACATACGCGGCATTAGGGACGAACATCATCCCGGCCGCGATCCCACCGGCGGTCCGTGCGGTCGCCGACTTGCTGACGGTGAGCAGCAGAACCGCGGCGACCAGGGTGAACAGGACGTTGACCACCAGAACGACGTCGCTCCAGAAGAACTTGTCGAACTGAAAGTAGGACCAGATCCGGCGCACGACATACAGGATCGCCGTCAGCACCAACCCGGCCGCGGCTATCGCATCGGCCGCACCGCGCCCGCGTCCGGGTGGATAGCCCGTCAACGGCTGCCCGAAGTGCGGGCCGGGAGGCGCTCCCCACACCGAACCTGGCGGCAGCGCCGGATTGTGCGGCGGTCCGGGCTGAAACGGTTGGCCCATTGCGCGAACTCCTTGTTGCTACGGCTCGAAGCAGCCTGTGGGGTGTGGTTGCGGGCCCGGCGGATCGCGGACGCCCGGCGGTCCGTAGGGGGGAGGCCACCTTAGATACCGCACATCAGCTCCAGCTTCCGGTCGGCCGGTCCCCAGCGGTGGCGCGTAGTTGCTAGCCGTTCGGCCACGAACTCGATTGTCGACGGATACTTGCGAATCGATCAACCCCCGTCGAATTCCCAACGCTACCGTCGCACCGAGTTGTCGGCAAGATCGCGCGATGAGCAGGCTACCCGCCTACCTAGTCTGGAGTTTGGAGTTCGCGAAGTGCTCGAAGTCCGGATCATCCCAGTAGAGAAGTGGCCGGAATCTCTACGGCAGTGAACAATTGGAATGGAGCCCACCGGCGACCGGCGCAGTCGTCCGCTATCACGGCACGTCGTAGATTTCCCATGTCGCGTGCTCAGCCTCCGGAGAGGGGGTGCCGTCCCAGGGATGCGCTTGGAAGTCGTGATCGACCAGATAGGACCGATACTTGATTTTGGCAGCGCCGGTGTCTGCGATGTACAGGGTGCCTGTGCGCGCCCCCAGTTCACTCTGTTTCAGAGCCCGGGCGACGGCAGATCCCGCCGGTCTGAGACCGTCGGGATTTGTCGACGCAGGCACGCAGAGGTGAACGAAGACGATGTTCTTACCGCGGTCGTCGGGAGCAATCCCGTAGTTCACGTCGAACAGGTTGACCTCGGGCGGAAGACGGAGATCGGCGGCAAACTTTGCCAGGTCGGGTTCCTCGATCTTCTGCATCGGCAAGCAACTGGATATCTTCGCAGGAGTCGTCACCGATGCTGCCGGACTGGTCGTGGCAGGACCGATGTCGGTGTCGGGCGTGGACCCACACCCGACCAGTGCTGAAGCCACTGCTAGCGTCGAGAAAGCCGCAACGCCTCGTAGGCACCGCCCGGTCGAGTTACTTCGAGAACCGCTTGATCCCCTGGGTACGAGCCTACGTCGGGCTGGTCGTCGCATACCGATGTGCTCCACTAATCGCCTTCTCGCCGTATCATTTGACTGCCAGCTCCCACAGCTTCGGGTCCTCGAATGTGTTGGAAACAGAGGACGGCCACGCATTGTTCGGCAGTCCGCGAGGGTTGTTCCTGAGATTCTTAAGTTCGTTTGCCGCGATTCCCTGCTCTTGCAGGTTGCCGACTGCTGCCGTGAAAATATCCGCCATCGTGGTGAATGCTTGGCCGGCGAGCTGCCCGACGACACCAGCGGCTTCCAGTGCCCCGACGATTTCGGCGATGTCGACAATCAACCTTCACTGATATCAGAGAGGATTTCTGAGGTAGCGTGAATGTATCGCGGTTCGTGCCGGACGCAAAGTCGCCTCGATCTGTAACTTCCGAATCATTCGGACCTCTATCGTCGTCGGGCTCACTATCCCAATAATTTTGATCGTCCCACGGTGGTGGGGTATGCGCCGTCACTTGTCCTCTTTCGAACGCGACAGCCCCTTATGATCGGAAAGTCGGTATCCAGCGAATATTAACGATGCGATCCACATTACGACCAACTCCCCTCTCTGTAGCCGTCGATGGATTTATGCAGGCCAAACAACTCCCCGTTGGGTTTCCGACACTACAGTCGCACCCGACTCATCAGCAAGTGGCTGCGGGACGAGTTCGACACGGGCTACCAGCTTTCCGGGCGGGTGGCTTCCAGGCGGTCGAGGGCTTGGTCTATCCAGGTTGTGAAGTGGGTGGTCAGGTCGGTGGGGGT
>NZ_JABLTE010000023.1 GCF_013315795.1 Nocardia barduliensis | reverse complement strand
GGCCGGTGCGGCGGCCGCGGGGGAACCGCTGCCGATCACGCCGAGCTGTCCGCCGACCGCGACCACGTCGTCTTCCTGGGCGGTGATCTCCAGCAAGGTGCCCGCGACGGGCGACGGGATCTCCGTGTCGACCTTGTCGGTGGAGACCTCGAGCAGCGGCTCGTCCACGGCGACCTCGTCACCGACGGCCTTCAGCCAGCGGGTGACGGTGCCCTCGGTGACCGACTCGCCGAGTTCCGGCATCTTCACCGACGTGCCGTCCCCGGACGACGCGGGCGCGGCCTGCGCGGCGGGCGCGGATTCCTGGGCGGGAGCAGCCTCGGGCTCGGCCGCGGGCGCCTGCTCGGCGGGGGCTTCCTGCGCGGGCGCGGCGGCTTCCGGAGCGGGCGCCGGCGCGGACGAAGTCGCCTCACCGGCCTCGCTGATGACGCCGAGCTCGCCGCCGACCTCGACCACGTCGTCCTCGTTCGCGACGATCTTCGACAGCACACCCGCCGCGGGGGACGGGATTTCGGTGTCGACCTTATCGGTGGAGACTTCGAGCAGCGGCTCGTCGACCTCGACCGTGTCTCCTTCCTGCTTCAGCCACCTGGTCACCGTTCCCTCGGTGACGCTCTCACCAAGAGCGGGCATCTGGACGGAGAAGGCCATGTCCGTTGACTCCTCTGACTGCTCGACGGGGTTCTACAACAGTTGATCTCGCTGCGGACGCCCGGCGCGGGTCGCGCCGGGAGTCCGGAAGCCACCGATCATTGTGGTGGCACCGGAGATCCGTGTGGTTCTTGTACCGCGGTCCATCCTTGCACTCGCGCGCAAGCCATGTAGCACAGGGCGGCGTACTGCACGGAGCTGGCAGTATGGGAGGACCGGCGGTGAACATTCTCCGGTGCAGGAAAGGAGGTCGGCGTCGTTGAGTTTGCTGGATCGTTTCCGTGGCGGCGCTGCCCGGGGTGGCGGCGTTCTACGTGGGGGTTCGGTAGCCGGGCAGGATGCCCGCTATCTCGCCGACTGGGTCCGCACCCATGAGGGCGTGGAAGGCTACATCGAGCCGAAGACCACGGTGACAGATGTCACAGTAGTGCTTATTGCCGCTGATGGTGAATGGACCCGCCGGATCGTCGGCGAGCGCGGGGCGCAGCGGCTAGCCAAGGATTTGCGCATCCCCGTCTACGACGTGCGCAAGACCGGCTATCCGCAGCGGATGCGCGACTACGACGCCCGCAAGCGGGTGGAGCGCAAGCGCGAGCTGGAGCGGGATCTGCGCGACCTTTGAGTGGGCGGGATGCCCGTTCCGCCCGTTTTCGTCGGGCGAGCCGCCCCTTCGAAGCCGTCGGCGCGCGGGCACGGGTGCGTCGTCCGGGATCGCCCGGACGACGCACCCGCGAGTTCACTCCGCGGCGATGTCCTGGAGCACGGCGATCAACGTGCGAACCGGGACGCCGGTGCCGCCCTTCCCGATGTACCCGAAGGGGCCGCCGGTGTTGTAGGCCGGACCAGCGACGTCGAGGTGGGCCCACTGCACGTTCTCCGGGACGAACTCCTTGAGGAACAGCCCGGCCGAGAGCATGCCGCCCCAGCGGTGCGGCGCGACATTGGCCAGGTCGGCGATCTTGGAGTTCAGGTCGCCGCGCAGTTCGGCCGGAAGCGGCATGGCCCAGCCGTTCTCGCCGACCTCGCGGGAGATGCGGGCCACCCGGTCGCGGAAATCGTCGGTGCCCATCACGCCGGGCGTGCGGGTGCCCAGCGCCACCATCTGCGCTCCGGTCAGGGTCGCCACGTCGATCAGGTACTCCGGCTCGTCCTCGCTCGCGCGCACGATCGCGTCGGCGAGGATCAACCGGCCCTCGGCGTCGGTGTTGAGCACCTCGACGGTGGTGCCGCCGTACTGGGTGAGCACGTCGCCGGGGCGCTGCGCGGTGGCCGACGGCATGTTCTCCGCCATCGGCACCGTGGTTGTGACGGTGATCGGCAGGCTCAGCCGGGCGGCCAGCAGCGTCGTCGCGATGACGGCGGCGGCGCCCGCCATGTCGGAGGTCATGTTCTCCATGTTCTGCGCGGGCTTGATGGAGATGCCGCCGGTGTCGAAGGTGATGCCCTTGCCGACCAGCGCGACCTTCTTCGGGCCGCCCGCGTAGCTGATCCGGATCAGGCGCGGCGGGCGCGAGGAGCCCTTGCCCACCCCGAGCACGCCGCCGTAACCGCCCGCTTCCAGCGCCTTCTCGTCGAGCACCTCGACGGTGAGGCCCGCGGCCTCGGCGAGTTCCCGCGCGCGGGAGGCGAACTCGGCGGGGAACAGATGGCTGGGCGGAGTGTTCACGAAATCCCGTGCGGTGGCCACGGCCTCGGCGGTGAGCTGGGCGCGGAACAGGGCCTCCTCGCCGAATCCCGGCTCGGGCACGAGCAACTCGACGCGGGCCACCGGGCGCTCGTCCGGCTTGGGCGCGGACTTCTCCGAGCGGAACGGCGTGAACGTGTAGGCGCCCAGGTAGAAGCCTTCCGCGGCGGCGCCGATGTCGAGCCCGGACAGCGTGGTCACCACCAGTTCGGTGCCGGAGAGCGCGCGGGCGGCCACGCCTGCCGAGCGGCGGATCTGCTCGGCGTCGAGTTTGTCGACGGACCCGAGGCCGACGGCGAGGACGCTGGTCACCCCGTCCAGCCCGGCCGGTGCCGGGATGCGGGTCAGCTCCTCGGCCTTGCCCTTCGCCCCCACCGCACCGAGCTGGTCGAGCAGTTCCCCGCGCAGTTCGGCGGTGAGCACGTCGCCGAACAGGTCCTCGGGCACGATGGCGGGGCCGTCCTCCGAGGAGGTCAGTCCGATGACGAGCACATCGGTGTCCGCGCCGATGGTCTCGGTGCGTGCCAGTTCCGGTCCGAGCGAGCGATCTGCAACAGCGGTCATTGGCACAGGTTATTCGCTCCGTTCCAGATGACGCACCGCGACGCCGTCGAGCAAGAGTTCCACCGCGGAGGCGAGCAGGTCGTCGAAGTTCATCTCGAAGCCGGAGCCCTTGCCGGTGAGCTGACGATGCAGGACGGGGCGGATTGCCGGGTCGAGCAACTCGGCGATATCGCGCTGGAAGGCGGTCGTCTCTGCGTCGCGCGGATCGCCGAAGCGGTCGACCCGCTCGGAACTCCACAGCAGCGCGAGGCCCTGGACCAGGCCCGACAGCGCGAGATAGATGGTGAACCTGGTCTGCCGGGTGAGGCAGGCGTGGTCGAGCGCGGCGAAGTTTCGTTCCAGGACGTCCAGCAGCGCCGGGCCCAGCGGCGGACGGGTGCGCGCCAGGAGCGGCAGCATCCACGGATGCCTGCGATAGAGACGCCACTCCTCGTGCGCCTCGTGCCGCAGCCGGGACCGCCAGCCGGTGCGGTCGGCGGGCGGCGCCGGGATCTCGTCGAGTACCAGCTCGGCCATGCTCGCCAGCAGCGCTTCCCGGTCGGGGTAGTGGCGGTAGAGGGCGGCGGTCGCGACACCGAGCGCGCCGGCCAGGCGGCGCATGGTGAGGCCGTCGATCCCGTCGCGATCGGCCAGCTCCACCGCCGTGCGGGTGATGCCGACGGCGGTGAGCCGCGCCGGGCGGGCGGCGCGGCGCACGGGGAGCGCGGCGCGGCGGGCGCGGTAGGCGCGGGCCTGGCAGGAGCGGGAGCAGTACTTGCGCCGACGGCCGCGCTCGGGCTGGACGAGTTCGTTCCGGCAGAGCGCGCAGGTCATCCTCGCCCTCCATTTCGACACACGAACAGGTGTGACGAAATGATAGCGAGTGCGCCCTGAACTGCCTAGATTTGCGGATTGAGTACAGTGTTCACAAAGAAAGGGGACGCGGATGGAGATCACCGCTCGCCAGGCCGGAATACAGGACCGGGACGCGCTGATCGAGGCGTTCGGCATCGCCAGCGCCGACGAGGTGGTGACCGAGTGGGTGCTCGAAGGCCACCCCGACTCGAATTCCCGTACCGCGTTCGTGCCCGGCCTGATCGATCGGGCGCTGCGCGACGACGAGATCTGGGTCGCGGGCGCGGGCGAGCAGATCTGGTCGGTGTCGATCTGGCAGCACGTCACCTCGGTCCAGCGATTCGCCGACGAGGCCGGTGAGGCGCGCACCATGCTCGAGCAGGCTCCCGAACTGCGCGTGGCGCAGCGGTTGGCGTTCATCACCGACCTGCTCGCCCGTGAACATCCCCGCGAGTTGCCGCACCGCTACCTGCAAGTGATCGTCACGCTGCCCGAGCATCGCGGCAAAGGGGCCGGTGCGGTGATCCTCGCCGACCGGCTGAAAGCCGCCTCCGAAGCGGGCGTCCCGGCGTTTCTCGAAGCGAGCACCGAACGATCCGCCCGGCTCTACAGCCGCTGCGGATTCGCCGCGACCGGAACCACCCACACGCTGCCGGAGAACGGCCCGACACTGATTCCGATGTGGTTCCGGCCGTGATGCGCGGCGAGGACCACGGCTCGGGCGCGGCCCTCGGCGGATAAGCTCGGCCGGTGACCGAGACGAGCCTCCTGCAAGGACCCCTCCACGCCGTGCACGTCGAGCTGGGCGCCACCTTCGCGCCGTTCGGAGGCTGGGAGATGCCGGTCTCCTACGCGGGCACGGTGACCGAGCACCAGGCGGTTCGCACGACGGTGGGGCTGTTCGACGTCAGCCATCTCGGTAAGGCGACGGTGCGAGGGCCGGGTGCCGCGGCGTTCGTGAACTCGGCGCTCACCAATGATCTCGGCCGCATCCAGCCGGGCAAGGCGCAGTACACGCTGTGCTGTACCCCCGACGGGGGAGTGATCGACGACCTGATCGCCTACTACGTCGGCGACGACGAGATCTTCCTGGTGCCGAACGCCGCCAATACCGCGGCGGTCGTCGCGGAACTGCGCGAGGCCGCGCCCGAGGGCGTCACCGTCACCGACGAGCACCGCGACTACGCCGTGTTCGCCGTGCAGGGCCCGCGCTCCACCGAGGTGCTGACCGCGCTCGGCCTGCCCACCGACCTCGAGTACATGGCCTATGCCGACGCCGCGTGGGACGGCCGCCCCGTCCGGGTCTGCCGCACCGGTTACACCGGCGAACACGGCTACGAGCTGCTGCCGCGCTGGGACGACGCCGAACCGCTGTTCCGGGCACTGGTCGAGCGGGTGCGCGCCGCCGGGGGACAGGTGGCCGGGCTCGGCGCCCGCGACACCCTGCGTACCGAGATGGGTTATCCCTTGCACGGCCACGAACTCTCGCCGGACATCTCCCCGGTGCAGGCGCGCTGCGGGTGGGCGGTCGGTTGGCAGAAGCCGCGGTTCTGGGGCAAGGCCGCTCTGGAACAGGAGAAGTCGCAGGGCCCGCGCCGAATCCTGCTGGGCTTGCGCGCACTCGACCGCGGCGTGCTCCGGCAAGGGCAAACGGTGCTGCGCGCCGGGGAACCGGTCGGCGAGACCACTTCCGGCACCTTCTCGCCCACGCTCAAGCTGGGCATCGCGCTGGCTCTGCTGGACCCCTCCGTCGAACCAGGTACCGAGGTCGAGGTCGACGTGCGCGGCCGCCGTCTGCGCTGCGAAACCGTTCGGCCACCGTTCGTCCGCACCAACACCAAGTGATCCCGGCCACTTCCGCCGCGGGCGCGCTGCTGGGCGGTCGCGACGGCGTGGTGGCGACTTTCGCCTCCCCGCTGCGCCCGCCCGGGTGATCGGCCGTGGTCTGTGCCGTGCGCTCCGGGGGACCAGGGGGCGCGGACCACGGCGGAATCGCCGGAATCCGGCCGGATAGGATCGTCGCCATGACCGCTGCCGCACAGTTCACCCGTGTCCCGCATCCCGCGCCACTCGCGGCGCAGCGGCGACAAGAGGTACTGGCGGCGCCCGGGTTCGGGCGGTACTTCACCGATCACATGGTCTCGATCGATTACCGCGACGGCGCGTGGACGAACGCGCGGGTGGAGCCGTACGGCCCGCTGGCTCTGGATCCCGCGACCATGGTGTTCCACTACGGCCAGGCCATCTTCGAGGGGCTCAAGGCCTACCGTCAGGGTGACGGCAGCGTCTCCTGTTTCCGGATCGATGCCAACGCCGCGCGTTTTCGCAGGTCGGCACGTCGTATGGCGATGGCCGAGCTGCCGGACGAGCTGTTCATCGAGTCGGTACGCCAACTGCTCGAGGTGGACCGGGAGTGGGTGCCCGCGGCGGGCGGCGAGGAATCGCTGTACCTGCGTCCGTTCATGTTCGCCACCGAGGCCGGGCTCGGCGTGAAGCCCGCCGCGGCGTACAAGTACCTGCTGCTCGGTTCCCCGGCGGGGGCGTACTTCCCACGCGGTGTGAAGCCGGTGCGGGTCTGGCTGTCCACCGAATACGTGCGCGCCGCGCCGGGCGGCACCGGCGAGGCGAAGGTCGCGGGCAACTACGCCGCATCGCTGCTGGCCCAGGCCGAGGCGTCGGCCAAGGGGTGCGACCAGGTGGTGTGGCTGGACGCGTGTGAGCGCCGCTACGTCGAGGAAATGGGCACCAACAACCTGTTCTTCGTCTACGGTGCCGGTTCCGAGGCGCGGCTGGTCACGCCGGAACTGTCCGGTTCGCTGCTGCCGGGCATCACCCGCGACTCGCTGCTGACCCTCGCCGCCGATTCCGGCTTCCCCGTCGAGGAGCGCAAGGTCTCGGTCGAGGAATGGCGCAAGGGAGCCGAATCCGGTGAGATCACCGAGGTTTTTGCCTGCGGGACCGCCGCGGTGATCACCCCGGTCGGCTGGGTCCGCTCCGATTCGGGCGAGTTCACCATCGGCGGCGGAGAGCCCGGCGCGGTCACCATGGCTCTGCGCGACACCCTCACCGGTATCCAGCGCGGCACGTTCGCCGACAAGCACGGCTGGATGCGGCGCATGTGACTCAGCCCGGCATCAGCATGTGCCACTGCTCCAGCGTCTGCGGGCGCATGACGTAGTTTTTGTCCCGGACAGTGGACAGCGCGGCGCTGGGTTCCTGCGAATACCAGTGGCCCGGGTAGACGACCGGGTCGCCGGCGAGTCCGGCCAGGTAGCGCAGGCTGCGGAACATTTCGTCCGAATCGCCGCCGGGGAAATCGGTGCGGCCGCAGCCGTCGACGAACAGGGTGTCGCCGGCGATCAGACGGTTGTCGAACAAGAAGCACTGGCTGCCCGGCGTGTGTCCTGGCGTGTGTAGTAATTCGATGTCGAAGTCACCCACGGTGACCTTGTCGCCGTGCTCGTGGCCGGTCAGTTCGCTCTCGGCGATCCCGGTGACGTTGGCCACCCACGGCAGCTCTTTGGCGTTGACATGCACTGGGACACTTGTCTTTTCGAGAAGCTCACGCACGCCGCGCAGGGTGAACCCGAGCATCGTGCCGCCCACGTGATCGGGGTGGTGATGGGTGGCGAGCACACCGGTCAGGCGCAGACCGTCGCCCTCGGCGATGTCCACCAGATCTGCTGCCGCGTAGGCCGGATCGATCACCACGCACTCGCCCGTTTCCCGATCGCCGATCAGATACGCGAAGTTGCGCATCTGCGTCGCGATCGGATCGCCCACGGCGTAGTCGCGTCCCGACAACAGCTGGCGAAAATACAGGCGCTCAGAAGACATACCGCCCACCTTATTGCCCGACCCAGACGATCCGCGCGGCGCGGCCGGAAAAATTCCAGTGACCCAGACTCTCGGGCCGTTCCGTACCGGACCGACGCTCGAGTCGGCATGCCGGGCCTACGGCGCGGTCGGGGTCATCGAGGCAGGACACTGAGGGACAGCACGGCTGCCGTGAGCGCCACGGTGGTCTCGACAGCGGCGCCGAGGACGTCACCGGAGAGTCCGCCGAAGCGGCGGGCGCAGTGCCGGACCAGGATCGTCGAGGCGGCCAGGCCGAGCGCCACGGCCAGCGGGCCCA
The DNA here is from genome assembly GCF_013315795.1 of Nocardia barduliensis. Taxonomy (GTDB): domain Bacteria; phylum Actinomycetota; class Actinomycetes; order Mycobacteriales; family Mycobacteriaceae; genus Nocardia; species Nocardia barduliensis. The sequence continues at coordinate 77,540 of NZ_JABLTE010000023.1, read as the reverse complement.
GCCACGGGCGGCCGGGAACGGCGAACACGGCCAGGACGACGGCGGCCACCGGCCAGCACACCGCCGCGACGGCCGATTGGGTGCCCGCCACCAGAACGCCGAACCCGGTGCCCGGCGCGGCCGGAATACCCCGGCAGGCGAGGATCACCGCGACACGGCCGGTCGCCACGGCGAGGGCCACCGCGAGCCATCTGCCCGAATCGGCCAGGGCCGCGAACGAAAACGCCTGCACCCCGATGGTGAACGTGAGTCCCGCGACACCGAACGGTCCGGCCCCACCGCTTTTCATGATCTGCCTGGCCCGTTCCGGCGGCCCGTAGCTGCCGAGCCCGTCCAAGGTGTCGGCCAAGCCGTCGAGATGCATGCCCCTGGTGAGCAACGCCAGCGCGCCGACCACCAGCAAGCCGGCCAGCGAAGCACTCGCTCCGGCCCAGGTCAGCGCCCAGAGCAAACCCGCGGCGCCCGCGCCGAGCAGCGCGCCGACCAGCGGCGCCAAGACGATCGCGCGTCCCGCCGCCGAGCGATCCACGGCATCCGGCCCGCGGACCGGCAGCACCGTGAGCCAGGAGATCGCCAACCGGACGCCGTTCACGCCGAACCTCGTCCGGCGGGCGGCACTTCGCGCGCGGAACACGACCGCGCCCCGCCTGGTGTCGAGGCGGCGCGGGGGCGGTGCGGCTTCACTTGCGCAGGTTGGGTGCAGGGGAGGCCGGTTCCGCATCGGCCGTGCTCACGCCTGCTTCGTCGAAGGTGGACATCTCCGCGAGGGTCGCGACTGCCGACCGGAGGACGGGAAGGGCGGTCAGGGCGCCGGAGCCTTCGCCGAGGCGCATGGTCAGGTCGACCAGCGGTTCCAGGCGCAGGTGTCGCAGCGCAAGTTCGTGCGCCGGTTCGGTGGACCGGTGACCGGCCAGCCACCAGGCGCTCGCGCCCGCGGCGAGGTCTTCGGCGACCATCGCCGCAGCCGTCACGACGACGCCGTCGAGGATGACGGGCGTGCGCCGGGTGGCGGCCTGGGCGAGGAACGCGGACATCGCGGCGAAGTCGGCGCCGCCCGCCACGCGAAGAAGTTCCACCGGGTCCTTCACCACCGGGCGGGCGCGGCGCATCGCATCGCGGATGGCGGCGACCTTGCGAATCCATCCGGCGTCGTCCACGCCGGTGCCGCGGCCCACCGCCGCGACCGGTTCGGTATCGGTGAGGCTCGCGATGAGCACCGTGGCCGGGGTGGTGTTGCCGATGCCCATATCGCCTGCGATCAGCAGGTCCGCGCCCGCGTCGATCTCTTCGTCGGCAATGGCGCGGCCCGCGGCGATCGCCGACTGGACCTCTTCGGCGGTGAGCGCGTCCTCGCGATCGATCGACCCGCTGGAGCGGCGCACCTTGTGCTTGGAAACCTGCGGATCGGTGTCCGCGTCGACGGAGAGATCGGCGACCCGGACGGTCGCGCCCGCGACGGCCGCGAGCGCGTTCACCGCGGCCCCGCCGCCGACGAAGTTCGCGACCATCTGCGCGGTGACCTCGCTCGGATACGCCGACACCCCGTGCCGCGCGATGCCGTGATCCCCGGCGAAGACCACCACCCGTGCGCGCTCGAACTGCGCGGGCGGGCAGGCGCCCTGGCAGGCCGCCACCCAGTTACCGAGTTGCTCCAGACGGCCCAGTGCTCCAAGGGGTTTGGTCAGTTGCGCCTGCCGCTGCTCGGCCGCCGCACGAAACTGCGCGTCCGGGGGCGCTACCGGTCCGAATCCGTGCGTCACTATCGAGCCTTTCGGGTCATGGCGGTTCCGCCGACTACGCCGCCCAATCTTGCCATTGCCCCTTCCCGTCGTCCGCTCCCTGACCTGACCGACGGCATCGGCCGACGGCCCCCGCGCGTCCCCGCCCGGCTCCGAACGGTGCCGCGGCTATTTGAGGCGCAGCGGCAGGCCCGCGATGACGAAGAACGCTTCGTCGCAGACCTGGGCCAGTCGCTGATTGAGGGTGCCGATCTCGTCGCGGAAGAGACGGCCGGAGCGCGTGGCGGGAATGACGCCCATGCCGACCTCCGGGCTGACGATCACGAGATCGCCGGTATAGGCGGCGACGGCTGCGATCAGCGCGTCGGTATCGGGGGACACCGTGCCGCGCGGGGCGTCCCAGGCGTCGCGCGCGTCGATGCGGGCGGTGAGCCAGGTGCCGATGTCATCGATCAGGGTGCAGGTCGACGGCGTGGGCTCGGCGAGAATGGTTGTGGGATCGGCACTTTCGACGGTCGACCAACCGGCCGGGCGCCGGCTGCGGTGCCCGGCGATGCGCTCGGCGAAATCGTGGTCGTCGGGATCGGGCACCGCGGTGGCGAGATAGCGCACCCGGCCCCCCGTCCGCACCGCCAGGTCCTCCGCGAACGCCGACTTCCCGGACCGCGCGCCACCCAGAACGAGCGTGCTTCGCGGCGCCGCGGACGCGGGATTCTGTGACACCGGTGCACGGTATCAATCGAACAGCGGACCGCTGGACGTCCGTAGCTCCACCTCACCCCGGCGTGCCGCGCCGAGACGCATCTGTCGCGGGCCGCCACGGCATCGACCTGCCCTGGACAGCTCGGTCGGGGACGCCGGGCGGTCGGAGCTGAAAACGGGGCCGGGGCCTCGGCGAAATCAGGCCGATTCCTCCGGGCTGCGGCCGAAGCGGCGGCGGTACTCGGTCGGAGCGATGCCGACCAGGCGCTGGAAGTGGTGGCGCAGGAGGGCGCCGGAACCGAAGCCGGAGCGGGCGGCGATGCGTTCCAGGCCGAGATCGGTTTCCTCCAGCAGCTGCTTGGCCAGCAGGACGCGCTGGTTGGTGAGCCATTTCACCGGCGTTGTCCCGGTCTCGGCGGCGAAGCGGCGGGCGAAGGTGCGGGTGGACATGTTGGCGCGGGTGGCCAGGTCCTCGACGGTGTGCGGCAGGTCCAGATGCTCGTTCATCCAGGCCAGGGTCGGGATGAGGCTGTCGGAGGTGCATGCGGCGACGGGCCGCTCGATGAACTGGCGTTGTCCGCCGTCGCGCTGCGGCGGGACCACCATGCGCCGCGCGATGGCGTTGGCCACGCCGCTGCCGAGTTCGCGGCGGACCAGGTGCAGGCAGGCGTCGATGCCCGCGGCGGTGCCCGCGCTGGTGATCAGATCTCCCTCGTCGACGAACAGCACATCCGGATCGACGGTCGCTTCCGGGTAATCGGCGGCCAGTTTCTCCACGTAGCGCCAATGTGTGGTGCATTTGCGGCCGTCCAGCAGCCCGGCTGCCCCGGCCAGGAACGCTCCGGAACACACGGTGAGCACCGTCGCACCCGCTGCCGCCGCGTCGCGCACGGCCGCGACGACCCGCGGATCGAAGCCGCGGTCGGCCGCGGCGGCTGGGATGGCCACCAGATCCGCCGCCGACAGTTCCGCGAGCCCGTACTCCGGCGTGACGGTGATACCGGGACTGGTCGAGTGCAGGGGGACGCCCGGCTGCGCGCCGCACACCCGGAAATCGAAGGCGGGCAGTCCGTCGCCCGTGCGGTCGAGGCCGAAAACCTCACAGATCACCCCGAACTCGAACATGGCCATGCGTTCGGACAGCACCACGGCGACCTTCGACAGCATGCCGCGAGTCTACTGGCCGTATTTTGACGAACTATGTCAGTGCAGCCACTTTCGGCGGGAAATGACGCACCGCAAAATTACTGCCATGGCTGCTTCACTCATCACCCTGGCACTCATCGTGGCCTTCGCCACCTGGATCGCCCACAGCACCGGCCGCGCGGGCTCGTCGCACGTCATCGACCGCGACGCCGAACGCCTGCACTCCGAGTTGACGGCAATGCTCGGCCGCAACACCCACCACCGATGACCGACCGGGCACCTGCTCGGTGTGAAATGCCCGCGTCTCTACTGGTCAGCTGAATCCGGCGAGCAGAATTGCGCGAACGGGTCGCGGCTCCCAGCACATGCGGCATGCCGTCGAACAGTCTCTCTTGCGCAACGCACCGGTCCCGCCCTGCCCGGAGCAGATCCAACCGCCCACCATGGCCGGACCGACAACGGCACGAAAACGGCCACATTCCGCCGCCTCCCCACCGCGAACGACGATCAGGTCGGCCAACCCTTCACGCAACCACTCCGGCCCAACTCCCGGTTTCGAGCGACGTGTGATCGAAGCATGCGCCGTTCGCGGCCGTGCTTGCCTGGAAGTGCCGCGTTCACGAGGAAGAAGCGAGCGCTGCCCACCACCGGCCACAGCGAAACCGAGCTGGTGCGGTCATCACCCCACGCGCCCAGCGCACCGCAACCACGTCTTTCGAGCGAAGCGAGACCGAGCATCCGCCGTTCGCGGCCCGGTTCGCGTCCGAGTGGCCGCCGCGCAGGCGACGAAGGAGCAAGCGGCGGCCACTCGGACGCGAACCACAAGGGGGCCGCGAACCCCCAGCGCCGAAGGCGCTGGAAAAACTACACAGCCTCCCCCGGGCTGACGCGCGGCTTCGGGGCGCGCATCTTGCGGATCTGGGACGCGCGGACGAAGGCGTACCAGCCGAGGCGGTAACCGGTGTCGGTGGCCTCCGGGAAACGCTCCCTGACCCGGTTGTTCACGACTCGGCCGAGCAGGAAGCCCTCGGCTCCCATGAACAACATCATGACCAGCATGGCCAGCGTGACGATGGTCTGTAGCGCGGGCGCGACGAACATCGACAGGATCAGCACCAGCGCCATCGGCATGAACAGGCCGACCAGGTTGCGCCGGGCGTCGACGATGTCGCGGACGAAGGCCCGGATCGGACCCCGGTCGCGGTGCGGCAAATATTTGTCCTCGCCCGCGAGCATGCGCTCGCGGCGATCAGCGGCGGCTTCGCGCCGTTTGGCGGCGGCGGCCTTGCGCTCTTCCTTGCTGCCGCGCGCGGCCTTGCGCCGGGCGCGGGCCTCCTTCGCGGTGAGCGGAGCGGGTGCCACCGGTCCGCGGCGCTTTCCTTGTGCTTCACGGCGTTTCGGGGTGGGACGGCCCTTGCCCGCGGTGGCCGTAGTGGCCGTGCGGGTGGTGCCCGCGGCCGAGTCACCGTCCGTGACCGCCGTCGAATCGGCGGTCGCGTCGGTGGTGCTGGACTCGCCGCGACGGAACAATTTCACATCGACCAGGCTATTCGATGGCTTGCGCGGCGGGAAATGCGGTCCGTTTCGCCGGGAGTGTGCGGGGTCACGGAGGTTGCGTGTCACCACGGATCGGGTGGTGGCAAGATGGAGGAATAGCAGCCGGCCGAGTGGTGTTGACCGACACGACCCCGTGCGCTGTTTCACGGGTAGACCACAGGTTCCTCGAGGAGAGTTCATGACTGTGCAGAACGAGACCACCACCCACGGTGTGACTCTGACCGACGCCGCAGCCGCGAAGGCCAAGGCACTGCTGGACCAGGAGGGACGCGACGACCTGGCGCTGCGGATCGCGGTGCAGCCGGGTGGTTGTGCCGGCCTGCGCTACCAGCTGTTCTTCGACGACCGCTCGCTCGACGGCGACCTGACCGTCGACTTCGGCGGCGTCAAGCTGGCCGTCGACCGGATGAGCGCGCCGTACGTCCAGGGCGCCTCGATCGACTTCGTCGACACCATCGAGAAGCAGGGCTTCACCATCGACAACCCGAACGCCACCGGCTCCTGCGCCTGCGGCGATTCCTTCAACTGAGCCTGCCCGCCGCACCAGGGCTCGAGGCCGTACCGGTCGGGAGACGTGGGTCTCGCGTTCAGGTCATGCGCCGGGTGCCGCTCGAGTTCCGGGCGGTCCCGGCGAGTTACCCACGTTCTCGCGAAATCAGTTGGCCGGTCTGAATATGCACGTGCGCGGCTGCGCCCGAATCGGTGAGGCGGATCGGCTACGGTGAGATCGAGATCGGGGACTTCGTCGTCCGGTCTCGACCGCCTGCCGCCTACAGTTGAAGGGCCCAGCCACGTGTCCATCGCCGTTTCCGCGTCCATTGCGACCGACCACCTCATGCGTTTTCCCGGACGGTTCGCCGACGTACTGCTGGCCGACCAGCTCGACCACGTGTCGCTGAGTTTCCTCGTCGATGATCTGCAGATCCGTCGCGGTGGTGTCGGCGGCAACATCGTCTACGCCATGGGCCTGCTCAATCGCGCGCCGCTGCTCGTCGGGGCCGTCGGCGCCGATTTCGGCGAATATCGCGCCTGGTTGGAGAAGCACGGGGTCGACTGCTCCACCGTGCTGGTGTCCGAACGCGCGCACACCGCCCGTTTCGTGTGCACCACCGACGACGACATGGCCCAGATCGCGTCGTTCTACCCCGGCGCGATGAGTGAGGCCCGCGACATCTCGATCGCCGAACTCGCCGAGACCAGGGAGCTCGATCTGGTCCTGGTCGGCGCCAACGACCCGGAGGCGATGCTGCGGCACACCGCCGAGTGCCGCGAGCTCGGTATCCCGTTCGCCGCCGATCCGTCCCAGCAGTTGGCCCGTCTGGACGGCGACCAGTCCGTGCAGCTGATCGACGGCGCCGCGTACCTGTTCACGAACAAGTACGAGTGGGCGCTGCTGTTGCAGAAGACCGGTCTGAGCGAGGAAGAGGTCGCCCAGAAGGTCGGCATCCGCGTCACCACGCTGGGGGCGGAGGGGGTGCGGATCGTCGACCGCGACGGCACCGAGGTCACCGTCGGTGTGGTGCCCGAGACCGAGAAGGTCGAGCCGACCGGCGTCGGCGACGCCTTCCGCGCAGGCTTCCTCACCGCGCACACCGCAGGGCTGAGCCTGGAGCGCTCCGCGCAGCTGGGATCGTTGATCGCGGTGCTCGTGCTGGAGACCATGGGCACCCAGGAGTGGACGCTGAGCAAAGAGTCCGCGCTGGAGCGCCTCACCCAGGCGTACGGCCCCGAAGCGGCGGCGGACATCAAACCGCTGCTCTGATTCGAGCGAAGAGAAAGGCGCGCACCCGGCCGGGTGCGCGCCTTTCGACGTTTCCGCCTACAGCGAGACGGGGTAGACCGGTTCCTGGATCTCCGGCTTGATCCGGTCTTCCACGAAGATGCCGTGCCACACCATGAACACCAGCAGTGTCCACAGCCTGCGGCTGTGATCGGCGGTTCCGGCACGGTGCGCGACCAGCATCTCGCTGATCGCGGCCTTGTTCAGCAGGTGGCCGGTCTGCGACTCGGCGATCTGCTGCTGAGCCCAGTCGTAGAGCTCCGTGCCGCGCAGCCAGTGCCGCAGCGGTACCGGGAAGCCGAGCTTGGCGCGGTGCAGCACATGCGCGGGCACGATGCCCTCCAGCGCCTGGCGCAGCGCGTACTTCGTGGTCTCCTTGGTGATCTTCTGGTCGAACGGCAGGCCCTCGGCCGCCTTCAGCACCTCGGTGTCCAGGAACGGCACGCGCAACTCCAGCGAGTTGGCCATGGTCATCTTGTCGGCCTTGACCAGGATGTCGCCGCGCAGCCAGGTGAACAGGTCCAGGTGCTGCATGCGGGCGACCGGGTCCCAGCCACGCGACTGGGCGTACAGCGGCGCGGTGACGTCCTGGTGGGTCCACTCCGGCCGGAACTCGCGCAGCACCGCGCGCAGCTGGGCGTCGTTGAAGCTGCGCGCGTTGCCGTAGTAGCGCTCCTCCAGGGTGAGCGAACCGCGATGCAGCAGGCTCTTGCCCCTGGTGCCGTCCGGAATCCGGTCCGAGAGCTTGCCCGCCAGCCTGCGCAGCCCGCGGGGCAGCTTCTCGAAGGGCTTCAACGACAGCGGTTCGCGGTAGATGGTGTAGCCGCCGAACAACTCGTCGGCGCCCTCGCCGGAGAGCACCACCTTGACGTGCTTGCGCGCTTCCTTCGCCACGAAGTACAGCGGGACCAGCGCCGGGTCGGCCACCGGGTCGTCGAGGTACCAGACGATCTCGGGGATCGCCGCGGCGAACTCGGCCGGGGAGACCACCTTCACCACGTGCCGCGCGCCGATCGCCTCGGCGCTCTCGGCGGCCACGTCCACCTCCGAGTAGCCCTCGCGCTCGAATCCGGTGGTGAACGTGATCAGCTTCGGGTTGTGCCGCATGGCCAGCGCGGCGACCGCGGTGGAGTCGATGCCGCCGGACAGGAACGAGCCCACCGTCACGTCGGCGCGCATGTGCTTGGCGACGGAGTCCTCGAGCGCCGCGGCGATCTCGCGATAGCGCGCCGCCGCCGATCCGGGCGGGAACGGGCGCACCGGGAACTTCGGGACGAAGTAGCGGGTGATCTCCGGCGCCGCGCCGGGCCGAACGGTGGCGTAGCTGCCCGATTCCAGCCTGCGCACATCCTTGTGCAGCGTCTCCGGCTCCGGCACGTATTGCAGCACCGTGTAGTGCTCCAGCGCCCGCGGGTCCAGCGCGTCGCTCAGCCGCAACGCGGGCAGCAGTTCCAGCAGGCTCTTCTTCTCGCTGCCGAACGCGGTGCCGCCCGGGCCGGTGGCCAGGAACAGCGGCTTGATGCCGAACGGGTCGCGGGCGAGGAACAGCTCCCCGGTCTCGGTGTCCCAGATCGCGAAGGCGAACATGCCGCGCAGGCGCCGCACCGCCTCCGGGCCCCAGTAGTGGAACGCCGCGACGATGGCCTCGCTGTCGCCTTCGGTATGGAAGATCTTTCCGTCGGGGAACTCCCCGGCATGGGCTTCGGCGAGCTCCGCGCGCAACTCCAGGTAGTTGTAGATCTCGCCGTTGAAGGTGAGCGCGTAGCGGTCGGGCTGCCCGGGCGGGCCCCAGCGCAGCGGCTGGTGCGAGTGCTCGATGTCGATGATCGACAAGCGGTTGAAGCCGAAGATCACCCGGTCGTCGTGCCAGGTGCCGCGCTCGTCCGGACCGCGGTGCCGCACGCAGTGCAGGGCCTCGTAGACCTGCTCCACCGTGTCGGGTGCCGCCTCGTCAGATGCCAGGAATCCGAGCAGTCCACACACGGCGTCGGCAACCTCATTTCTCGCAGTCGGGATACGCGCTCACCGGATGGCGCGCGAGGGGACGAAATCTAGTGTCCGAGTATGCCGCACCCACCGGATTCGCGCGTCGTGCCCGTCACGTCCCGGCCGGAATCGCTGGTGACGATGATCCGGGTGGGCTCGGCGCGGCGTCGAAGCCGACCCGACGACGAACGGGGGGCGCGTTTGGTCTACGCTGCGTAGTACTCAGGTCTCTCTCAGGCGACCCGCGCGGACGCGCTGGCCCGGAGGGCGCCCTGAAACAAGCTTAGGACGCATCGTCGGGGCCGATCGCAGCCCCGCGCGATGCACTGTCGGAATGTGTGGCGACCAGGAAGGCGTGAGCGTGGCGCACAAGGCGAGCGAAGAGATCGGGGCACGACCCGCCGTGGGTGGGCAGGGCCGCATCCTTCGGCGGGCCGGGCTGGCGGTGTCCTTGGGGATCACCGCGCTGCTCGTCTCGGGCTGCTCGATCGACAATGTTTGGCTGCGGTTCGGCTGGCCGTCGGGCATCACGCCGCAGGCCACCCGGATGCGGGAACTGTGGACCTGGTCGGTCGTCGCCGCGCTGGCGATGGGCGTGCTGGTCTGGGGCCTGACCTTCTGGACCGTCGCGTTCCACCGCAAGAAGGCGGACTCCCCGGAGTTCCCGCGCCAGACCGGCTACAACGTGCCGCTGGAGCTGACCTACACGGCGATCCCGTTCGTCATCATCGCCGTGCTGTTCTACTTCACCGTGGTCGTGCAGAACTACGTGCACGAGAAGGTGGACAACCCCGATGTCACGGTCGACGTGACCGCCTTCCAGTGGAACTGGAAGTTCGGCTACCGCAACGTCGACTTCAAGGACGGCTACAAGTTCGACGGCATCGACACCACGCGTGAGTCGCTGAGCCAGGAACAGCTCGAGGGCTACGAGGAGCGGACCGAGAACGGTCACCCGCAGCCGGGCCCGGTGCACGGCAAGCCGGAGAACGACATCCTGTCCTACCTGCACTACGACAAGGTCGAGACGATCGGCTCCAGCAACGAGATCCCGGTCCTGGTGCTGCCGACCGGCAAGGTCATCGAGTTCCAGCTCGCCGCCGCCGACGTGATCCACGCCTTCTGGGTGCCGGAGTTCCTGTTCAAGCGCGACGTGATGCCGAACCCGAAGGAGAACAACTCCGACAACGTCTTCCAGATCACCAAGATCGAGAAGGAAGGCGCGTTCGTCGGCCGCTGCGCCGAGATGTGCGGCACCTACCACTCGATGATGAACTTCGAGGTCCGGGCGGTCTCGCCGGAGAAGTTCACCAAGTACCTGGACGCGCGCCAGGCGGGCAAGACCAATGCCGAGGCGCTCGAGTCCATCGGTGAGTCCCCCGTCGCCACGTCCACCAGGCCGTTCGACACCAGGCGCGACACCAAGAGCGCGGCCTCGGCCGAGAGCAAGTGAGGATTTGATCTGACATGAAGATCGAAGCGCGGATTTTCGAACTGCTCACGGTGTTCTTCATCATCGTGGCGGTGGTCTACGGCTTCTTCACCGGCCAGTCGCGCACCGGCGTGGAGTGGGCGGGCACCACGGCCACCGTGCTGACCGCCGGTCTGTCGCTGATCATCGGCACCTACTTCCGGTTCGTCGCACGTCGTCTCGACCTGCGCCCGGAGGACTACGAGGACGCCGAGATCGTGGACGGCGCCGGCGACCTGGGCTTCTTCTCGCCCGGCAGCTTCTGGCCGATCACCCTGGCCGCCGCGGGCTCGGTAACCGCCCTCGGCCTGGCGTTCTTCCAGTTCTGGCTGATCGGCATCGGCGTCGTCTGCGTGCTCGCGGCCGCGGCCGGACTGGTGTTCGAGTACTACCTCGGGCCTGAGAAGCACTGAGCTGAAGACCTGCTGAAACACGGCCCCATCGGAGATCCGGTGGGGCCGTTTCGTCTGTACGCATCTCCGATCGAGATTCACCCGGAATAGGTGAACAAATTCTCTACTCAAGGTTCATACACTGCTGACGACAGCTAATGGATCAGCGCGGCCTGAAGCTCGGTGCCGGTACGCCCACACGGTGAGGAGGAGACCATGACTCAGTTGCTCGATGGCTCGGGCCTGTACCAGATCCTCAATCCACAGGCCGGCGGTGCCGCGATGGGGCTCACGGGCGCCGACACGGGTGGCCGCGGCGTGGCCGTCGGCCTGGTGGCTCCGGACAGGAACGACGGCGGTCAGGTCTGGTTGGTCGAGGTGTCGGATCCGACCGTTGATATCTTCAATCAACAAACGAATACGATGCTGCTCGTCGCCGGAACGCAAAAAGACAGCGCCGTCGTGTGCGGTGGTGGGGAAATCTACGGTGCCATGTCCTGGTGCCTCGACGGCGGCTCCGATGCGCAGTCTTCCGTTCTCGTGCCTGTATTCACCGACGATCTCGCCGTCGCCCCGGAAGGACTCGACTACGGGCTCACACTGGTCGACAACACACGGGACGGTACCCAGCTGTGGCACTTCGTACGTCTGTGAGAAGGCGGATCACCCAAAAGATCTGAGCGGCAGACACATCCGCTCCGCATGCGGTGTCGAAATGAAGCCAGAGCGACTGCGTCGAGGTGGCATGGGTCGGAAGGCGATGTCGGCGTTCGTGTTTCGAAGAACCCGACCGTCCGAAGTTGATCTTCACGCCCAGCGAGTGGGAGTCCTTCACACTCAGTGTCATCGGCGGGGCGTTCCGCCAGCCCGCGTGACGTGTCGGCGCAACCACCGATCTCCAAGTCGAAAGCTGTTCGCCGTCTGGGGGCGCAGCTCGCTGGTGGCTGCGCCCTCCAGCGCACCGGGACGACTGATACCCTTCATTCACGAGCGCTCGACGGGGGGTAGGTAGTGACCGATATCGACTATGGCCAAGTGGAGATTGCAGCGTTCAGCGATGCTGCCAGTGCAGGGGGCATCCGGTTCGACCCCGCAGCCGTACGGGAAGCCATCGCGCTGTACGACAGCATGATTGCCGGGCTATACGATGTCCGGCAGCGATTGGCCGATGCGGTCCGTGCGGTGGGATTCGGTGGGTTCGCCTCTGCGCGCGAGCTACAGCAGGGTTTCTCGAACAAGGCAGCGCAAGGTATCGACGCTGTGAACCATCTCATCGAGGGAGCAATGCATTTACAAGTGGCATACATGCGGGCCGGAAACATGATCGAAGAAGCGGACCTACGGAATGCTGACATCATGCGTTTCATCGCTGAATCCACAGAAGTGGGGGGCGGCCATTGATGAGAAGTGCTTTGGTCAGTGTATGTACTGCGGCTGTGTCGGTATCTTTGCTTGCATGTAGTGCTGATGAAGGCCCGCTAGTGAACGAGACGTTCTCGCCGTCGGCAACTGCGACTATTCGCATTGCCGCACCGGTAGACGAGGCTCCAGTCCAGCACAATCACGGACGCAACGAAGTCCGGTTCGACCCGTGCGCAAGGATCGATGACGACACGATAGTTGCCGCTGGATTCGACCCGTCCACGCGTAAGCGAAACGATTTCATATTCGATGCGTATTCGTTCATCGGTTGCGGCTTCGACCATAAGGAGAATATTCGAGGTCAAATTCTGACCGTGAGCTCCCTGACGGTTTGGTCGACGAATGTATCACTCGAGGAGTTCCGCGACAGATATGCGAAATCATCCGAAAGTGCACAGGTCGGTGGGCGTGCGGCGCTGCAATATCGGAGCACGGAAGCGCACTCGGGTTCCTGTGGGATGGTAATCGGATTCGCCGATGCCGTTCTCGATGTATCTATAAGCACCAATGCTGCATTCACATCCGAGCGGCCATGTGACCGGATCGATCAAGTTGCATCAACGATAGAATCGGCGCTACCCGATTGATATCCATCATCTTTGCGAAGTTAGGGCTAGTGCACTGATCGAGGGGGACTAGTTCTGCCACCCCGGGAAGAATGGCTCTATCTGCGGCGGTTCGCTTTCAGGACGGTTCGGCTGTGGTGGCTGAGTTCCTCTCCATCGTGACTCGGCCCACGGTAGGCAATGATTCCTATCGCGATCGCCTTGCGCATTCCCGTGGGGATAGTAGACATCGACAATTCTCGAGAACACATTGCCGCTAGGGCGAGGGCTTCGTCCTGGAGGGCCAGGAATGGTAGGACCGTCCGGGGTCTTGACCGGACGGTAGCGATCTTTATTGGGTGGCAATAGTGGTACCCGCCCGACGTCGACCTGGATGGCCTCGAGTATTTCCTTTGCATTATCTCGATTCGGGTGTGGGTACGTATCGCCGATCTTCTTTGCTGTTAGCGTCATGTCTTTGCAGACAATGGCGGCGTCTGTCCCGGCGGGAGTTTCATATTTGATCAAGTGAAAGTAAGCCGTGCCGATTCCTTCGAGTGGTGGATGCGGCCAATGAGCATCCAAGTCGACTGCGGAGGCCCTGAGGTCGGTCCAGCCCGGATAACCGTATTCCAAGTTCAGGAACTGGGCGATGGTATTGCTTTCGATTGCCCCTCGGATCGCCATCGCCCAATCCGAATCGAGGTCTAGCTCAGGCTCGGTGGACCACCGGAAAGAAATAGACCATCGCAGCGGTTTCTCGGTAATTTCCTCCTCGGTGCACGAACTCAGGCCGGTGACAGCGGATAACGCGAAGCCAAGGCATGCGAGTTTCTTCAGAATTCGCGGCATTACTGTCCTTTCAACACTTGGCTCTCGTAGTCATCGCGCGAATATGTGTAGCTCTGCATGTTGTTGATTTGGATGGCGATCGGGGCTTCGAAGTCGGTGACACCTAGTCCCGTGCTCCTCAGCCATTGTGTTGCTGCCGATTGGAACTCCGACCGGGTCACCGATCTTTCGTATGCGCTGTCGGATCCGACGATTTCGTGATAGCTCTTGAGCTGACCGTCCTCGAGCCACTGAGAAGGAAACGGTTCAGCATACGCGGCGAGATTGCTGAAGAAGTTCGGATCCCTTTGTGCAAGGGACTCCAGCATTCGATAACTTCGCTGAGCTGTCACCTCGTCTTTGACGACTGTGGTCGTCGCCGCCGGAATTTGTGTGTCTTTTTCCTTGATGTTCTCCCCGATTACCGTGCCCGCAACATCTATGAATGTTCCCGCAACCGGTACTTTCTCCCCGACCGTACCGGAGAGGACGGTTCCGGCGATGTCGACTCCGAGCTTCATCTTCTCGGTGCGGTCTTTCTCGGCGTCCTCTTCGTTCAAACCGCGATCCCATGCTTCAGCGCGTAGTCCCTGCTCTTGATAGCCCAGCAGGCGGCCTGCCGCATTGGCCAGTGCGTCTCGGTCATTAGATGGCAGGCCGTGCAACCCAGCGTACTGTGCGGCATAATCATTCGATCGGTCGATGATCGCGGCGTTCCAGGCGCCGGACGCGACAGGATCGGTGTTGAACAGGGTCGACAATCGAATGGCTTGGAGGTTCGGATCGTCGCCGTTCAACTGGAAGTGGTTCGTGGCATCGGTCGGTGACAGGGCCATCGCGTCGAGGTAGGGAATCATGGCGCTCGTCAGCTGTTGGGTCAAGCCGGGATTGACCTGCCCGAGCGATTGATCATCTTTGTCGGGCATGTTCATCAATGCCTCGAATGTCCCGATGTGGTTGTCTTTTCCGCTCTGGGTCAGAATGTCGGCGAGCCCCGACGCTGCTTTACCCGCCATCTGCGACTGTTCCAGGGTGACACCGGGGTCGCCCTCGGATGGTGGCCGAGGCACTGCGTCTTCGCCGATCCACGTGAACAGTTGTGGCGGCTCCTCTCCTTCGGAGTCCGACCAGTCGTAGTGGAGTAGTGGTTGAATCACCTTCTTCGGGTCGTATCCCTCCTCTAGCGGAGGCGAGCCCGGATCGGTCTGCCCGGTAAGGAGTTGTGTCGTCGCTTCCTCGTTGCGGCCCGAGACTTCGAGGTAGTCCCGCATCACGTCCTCCATCGAGGACAGCTCGACGGGGCGCCCCGGCAGGGAAGCCATGTCGGGATGGGCGCCCGGCGAGCCCATGGCGGCAACCTGCCTGGTCAGCTCACGAGAGAACTCGGTGCCGGGCTCGTAGCCCGGATCGGACTGTTTCAGCAGCTCGCCGAACTCTTGGCTTTCTCGCAAGAAACGTGTTTGCGCCGCCAGCTCGTTCTCTGGGGGCGATGTCGGATATGTCGTCGAGTTGGCGTCAGGCCCCCCGATTCGAGTCGACACCAAGCGCCGGACGTCTTCTGGCAGCTGTTGGTAGCTTCCGGGTGACCGCAGTGTGCCATCGGGGTTCCTGCCGGTGCCGATGTTCTCATTGGAGACCACCATCAGGCCGTTGGCCAGTGCGTCGCGGCGGGCAGCGGCCAACGGATTGCCCGACTGTTCCTGAGACTTCAGATGGTCGTTGAGCGCGAGAATGCCTTCTTTTCCTGCGCTCTGGTAGAACTCGCGATAGTAGTCCTGGACCGATACGGGGAGGGTTGAGATCTCCTCGCCTGATGCGAGTGCTTGCAGGTCGTGTTCACTGAGAACCTGTTGGGGCAGTCGGCTCGAGATCTCCTCGAGCACAGCAGGGTCGACCGTGCCATCGGGACGAATCGCGCTCTGTACCGCGTTGCCGTCCTCGCGGCCGAATTCCGCTGAATCGGACGCTGCTGCCGTAGGAGCATCGACCCCGTCACCGAATAGATCGCCGCGTGCTCTGATTGCTTGTGCGCTGGTAGTAAGGGCTGCACCTACCTCGCTGACGGCGTTCATCAAGCTGTAGTAAGCGGCGTTGATCAGACTTTGGTGGTGCTCGACCTTGTCCTTGGCCTTCTGCCGAGCTTCCGCGGAAAGCTCAGCCCCGATGTAGGTGACGGACACGGTCCAGCGGTCATCGACGGTGAGCGGAATCGGCGATTCGTAGTCGGTAACGGCATCGGTGACGCGACTGAGAAGGATCCGCCGTTCGTCGGCCAACCTGCCGCCGGCCGTGCGCAGGGCGGCGGCAGTAGCCCGGATCTCCTGGGAAAGTCTGCGTCCCTGGTCGTTTTCCTCCGTGAAGCGGTCGGCCGCTGCGTCGTGCGCTTTCCCCGCCCATGTGGCGTCGGTGAAATGCGTCAGAATCCGGCCGAGCTGGTTTTCGTACTCCTGGGTGTCGGTTTCCAGCTCACCCGCCCACTCCGAGAGTTTCTCGAGTTGCCATGCTTCGACTTGTGCGCGCGTCGGCATCGACGACTACCCCCGCACCCGGAAGTCCATGGTGTCCAACTTCGTCTTGAAGTCCTCATCGGTCGTTTGGTACGCGTCCGCGGACTGCGTGACGATGTCGGACAGTCGCTGAATCCGTTGCGCCGCGCGCAGCCATGCTCCCTCGGTGAACTCTCCCACCTGCGCGCATACCTGCCCGAGCGAACAACCGGGCAGAGCTTCACCGATCTTGTCGCCGCTCGTGCGAACGTCGATCTTGTCTATCTCGGCGGACACCGCATCCAATGTGGTTGCCAACGACCGCAGATGTTGTATGTCGGCGTCGAGCACGGCGAACAGATCCCCCTTCGAGTAAGACGATACGGCGCGGAGTTGCCGCGACTGCCTCGAACGATAGCCCGGCAGAACACCTTTGGGCCAGCTGCGCCAGCACCAGCGCCGCTGGGGCGGACGGGCTTTCGTAGCAGCGTGCTAATCTCCGGGACCAGGAAGACGCTACTTTCGAAGTACGGGGGGCGCTGGATGGGTGGGCAGGACGAACCAGCGACGAGTTCCGTTTCGCTACCGGGGATACCGAGCCCGCTTTCCTTGCCCGGCGTCCTCGGCCCGGCCGCCGTGCAGCAGACCGTCGGCGCGCAGCAGCGAGCCGATGTGGCGCGCAACCGCGTGCATACGGGAGACGCTGCACTCGATGATCTGGGAGCGGGCACCGACCCCGACTTCGTGCACACCCTCGAGCACTTCGAGGGTATGACCCACGAGGCCATGTACGAAGCAGTGCACGGAGCAGGTGGTATGGACGCGGCGGGCCTGCGGACTCTGCAGAAAGTGTGGTTCGAGAGCTATTCCGATCTTGTGAACCTCTCCACCTTCAACCAGGTTGGGCTCAATCGGATCTTCGGCAACGGTCTCTGGCAAGGCGCCAGTGGCGACGCCGCCCAGGCTGCGTCGACTCACTTCGCCCGAGCCGCGAATCAAGTCGGCCGGGTGTTCGACTCGGTGGCGAGTAGATTGGACGCGCTGGCGTGGTCGGCTGAGGCGGTGCGTGCCGCCGTCCAGCCTCCACCCGCATCGGTGACCGTTTCTCCCGATCCGGACAATCCGGTCGAGTCGATACTTCCCGGTTTGGTCAATCCCGAATTCGATGACCAAGCGCGCGCCGCGCGTGAGCAAGCGCGCCAAGCGGTGATTCGTGCGCTCAACAGCGTGTACACACCGGCCTTTCCCCCTGCTGGAGCGGGTGTTCCTGCCTACACCAACGCCCCGCAGATCATGGGGACCGACGGGTCCCCGGGCGTCGCCACCAGTCAATCGAGCGGTCCAGGAACCGCCGGATCGCCGCTGGACTCCAATGTCGGAGCACCTCAGAATCCGACTGGCTCTCCCGCGACAGAACCCGCCTCCTCCGGGGCACCCACGCTCCCATCTGGACTCGGACTGCCCGAAGGGCTGGTGCCCGATCCGGGTACCGCGCCGAGCAGTGCGACGACACCTGCCGGGCTCACCGGCACCCCGAGCTCTTCCATCCATCAGGGATCCTCCCCGGGCGGACACGGGCTCGGCGGACCGGGCGGGCCGAACAGCGTCGGAACCGGAGGCCCAGGTTCTTCGGTCCCCGGGGCGCCCCTCTCGGGGCAGCCGACGGCGAGCGCGGGCGTCGGTCGCCCTTCCGGCGTAGGCACGGGCGCAGGTTCTCGTGTTGGACCGATGAGCCCCGCGGCTGGAGCGCGCAAGAAGGACGACGACGAAGAAGCCACGCACCAGTCGCCCGACTACCTTCGGCGAGTGCAGTCCGACTGGACCGACGGTATAGAGAGCCCGGCCGGCGTAATCGGTGCCGATCAGTTCGCGGGATTCGACTATGAGGACTACTCGGCGCGCGGAGAACACAGCCAGGGGTCGACCGAACGCTATCCAGCCCCGCCCGTGACACCAGTAGAGGCCGTCACCAGCCACCACGATTATCGGCCTTCCCCTCGCGTGGAGCCCGTGGCGGCGCCGCAAGAATCCCTACCCCCTGCGCGCTTCGAGTTGGATCGGACGCGTGCTTTTGCTCCCGGACCGGCCGATGCAGCGGCCGTGACGCACAACGTCGACGCGGTTTCCGAGGCCGCAGGTACCGGGGTCGCAGAATCGTCCAGCTCGGCTGCGGTGACAGTCTCCGGGGCCGGGCCGCTGGACGTTGCCTCAACCGCTGTCGGCGATACGCCCGACGAGCAGCAGACGGTGACAATCAGTGGAAGCGGCCCGATGATGGACGACGAAGGCCCTTCGAGCGAACCTCGAGTATTCACGATCTCCGGCACCGGCCCGTTGATGGACGACGACGCCGCGGGTACTCATCGGTGACGACGCAGACGGTCTGGGACTTCACTCCCGACGAGTTCGCGTGGGTCTGGGCAACGGAAACCGGCCTCGACGAGTACCCCGATCCGATCAGCATCATCGAGACGCCGACCGATAAGGACGAATACGAGCGTCTGACCGCAGAAATCAGCAGCCGATACCCCCGGCACGGCAATCCGGATCTCACCGGTCCACTACGCGCACTTGCGGATCCTGACCTGCGAATCGTTTGTATCGGTCGATCGCTTCGGTCGCACAAGCGGGTCCGCACGGTCGCGGTGGCGGTGGGAGACTTCGGTGTCGTTCTGTTTCAGAGGTCGGGCACGACCGCTGACTTTGGCGGAGATATCAAGTTGGTCGTCACGCGGCGGCAGAACCTCGGTCGGCACGTCGCCGCGACTATGCCCGCTTCACCTGCCGGTGCCGCGAGCCGAATGACCGGTTACACACCCCGCGTGCGCGGTGAAGAACCCCCCACGTCATGGCGGTTATCCGATCGCGGGCACCCCGTCGAAGAGCGAATTCGGGCACTGCTACGACTGCCCCGCACGGCGGAAGGGCATCTGCGAGTCGAACGCTATCTGCGCGACCGGCGACCACACCCGCCGTCCTATGTGAGCTGGATAGACATCCGGGATGACCAACCAGCCCACGGCCGCTATCTCATCAGTGTCGAGAACACCGAGACGGTAGTTCTGCCGGCATCCTCCGATGTCATCGCCGACGAGTTGCACCGCCGAGCGGATCCAGGGGAGTAGTGCCGGTCGGCAGGCTGCCGCCTACTCCGCCTCGTACCGCAGCGCGTTCTCCGAGCGGCAGATCTCTTCGATGCCGGACATGATGTCGCGCAGCAGTTCCGAGGGCAGGGCGGCGGGGCGCAGGCGGCAGGTGAAGGTGATCAGGCCGTGGTCTTCGGGGGGCAGGCCGCGGGCGGCGGATTCCGCGCGCAGGTAGCGCGAGCGCACGCCGTAGGTCATGGCGGAGATGACGGTGAAGCAGCCGGTGCGTTCCCGGTGCCCTGCGAACAGGTCGTGGAGGCGGTAGAACACCGACGTATAGCTCGACAGGGGCGCGAAAACGCCCACCCGGTAGGCCGGACCACGCTCGGACGAGCTGAGCGCCGTATCGGCCAGATATTCGGCGTCGCGCAGGGTCTGCACCTTCGGCGCGAACAGCACCGCGCCCGCGGCCGCGTTGCGCACCGGCATGCCCGCCTTGCCGGGCGCGGCGGAGGCGATGGCGCCCAGTGATTTGCGGGCGCGGGAGCCGACCTCGCGCCGGGCGCGCAGCCCTCGGGTGGGCGCGGTGGGGTAGAGGCTCGACCACTGCCCGAAGCGCACGGTGCCCAGTTGCACGTGACCGGTGCCGACCGGACGCGCCACCTTCAACGGCGCCGTGTCGACCCAGCGGCCCACCTGCAGCTCGGCGTTGCCGGGCCGGGCGATCTCGGCGTAGGCGTGCTCGACGAAGGAGTCGAAGTCGAGGAACCGGTCGGCGTTGGTGGTCAGCCAGGTGCGCTCCTTGTCGATCTCGATGGCGTCCAGGGTGAGCGCGGTGATGATGCCCGCACGGCCGCCCGCGCCCAGGATGCGCTGGAATCGTTCGGTGTGGTGGGTGCGCCCGCAGGTGCCGATCCGCCCGTCGGTGTCCACGTACTCCAGATCGACGACCTGGTCGATGAACAGGCCGTGCTTGTGCGACGCCGTGCTGACGCCGCCGACCGAGGCGAAGCCGCCCGCGGTGATGTCGCGGTGGTCGCCGACGATGGGCAGGCCGAGGCCGTGCGCGCCGAGCCTGCGATCGATGTCGGAGAGTTTGGCGCCCGCCTGCACCCGGACGGTGCGCCTGCCCAGGTTGATGTCGAGCACCTGATTCATCCGGCGCAGCGACACCACGGTCGGCTGAGCGGGCAGCGTGAGCCCTTCGTCGATCAGCTCGCCGCCGCGCACCATCAGCCGTTCCGATCGCCCGCGTGAATCGCGCACCGTTCGAACGACATCGGCGGTGTCCCGGGGGAGGTATTCCTCGGCGTTGGAGACAGTTTGCGGCGTGCTCATGGCAGAAAAGCTAACCACAGCGCGGCCCGCGACGCTCCCCCGAACTCGAGGGCTACCGCGACGCAGGCGCAAGGCTCTTGCTGAACAGGACGGATCCGGCGGCATCGCACAGGTCGACGGTCAGTTCCCGCGACTTTCCGTCGATACGCACCTCGCCGAAATGCTGGAAGGCGTCCAGCGGCGAGCTGTTTTGAACAGGTGGCGCGTGGACGTAGACCGCTTCCGGACCGAATGTTCCGTCCAGCTGGTTCGGGCCGAACGCCCCTGCGTTCAGCGGGCCGGAGACGAACTCCCAGAACTCGTCGAAGTCGGTGAAGACCGCGCGCTCGGGCGAATAGCGGTGTGCCGCCGTGTAGTGCACGTCGGCGGTGAGCCAGACGACATTGGCGACTTTGTTCGCCCGGATCGACGAGAGCACCGCGGCGATCTCGCGTTCCCGGCCCGACGGTGCGCCGGGGTCACCGTTGGCGGGACCTTCGTAGGCGGTGGTCGTCTTCTGCTCGCCGTCCGGGACGATCACGCCGAGCGGCAGATCGCTGGCGATGATCTTCCAGGTGGCCGTGGACGCGCGCAGACCATCGATCAGCCAACTCGTCTGCGCCGGACCGAGAATGCGACCGTTGGGTCCGTTGTTGGCGTCGTTGACGTCCTTGTTGGCGCGCATGTCCAGCACGAAGACGTCCAGCAGTGGGCCGTAGGCGATCTTGCGGTACAGGCGGCCGTCCACCGCTTCCCTCGGCTCCAGCGGCATCCACTCGTGGAAGGCCTGCCAGGAGCGGGCGGCCAAGGTGTCCATGGCGCGTTCGGTGTAACCCTTGTTCTCGGCGACCAGGCCGCCCGGGTACCAGTTGTTCACCGTCTCGTGGTCGTCCCACTGCACCACCTGGGCGACGGAGCTGTTGAAGCGGCGGTAGTTCGCGTCGGTCAGGTTGTAGGCGTAGTTGCCGCGGAACTGATCCAGGGTCTGCGCGACAGCGCTTTTCGCCTCGCTCACGACATTGCGCCAGATTCGGCCGTCGGGCAGCGGGACCGATTCCTTCAGCGGTCCGTCGGCGTAGATCGAGTCGCCGGAGTGCACGAACAGGTGCGGGTCGCGGGCGGCCATGGCGGCGAAGATCTTCATGCCGCCCAGGTCCGGGTTGATTCCGTAGCCTTGGCCCGCGACGTCGCCGCTCCACTGGAGCCGGATGTCCGCCGCGGCGGTGGGCGCGGTGCGGAAGACACCGGTGACCGGTTCGGAGGCGGCGCCGTCCTCGCCCTGCAGCGTCACGCGGTAGTGCACCTGCTGTCCCGCGGGCAGGCCGTTGACCCGCACGCGGCCGGTGCCGTCGGAATCGGGCGTGAGCAGCGGGCCGGTGAAGCGCTTGGCATCGGTGAACGATTCCGTGGCGGCAGTCTCCACGATCAAGGTGGCGGGACGATCGGCGCGGGCCCAGATCAGCGCGCCGTCGGCGCGTGGGTCGCCCACCGCAACGCCATGGGTGAGCACGGGCCGCTGCCGGACCAGCCCCGGACCGCCGTCCGACGAGCACGCGGTCAGCACGGGGGCCGCCACGAGTCCGAGCGCGGAGGCGCGTAAGACGGTGCGCCGGGAGAGGGAGCCGGTCATGAGGCCACCCTGGCGCAATCACGTCAACGTCACGTGAACGCATCGGGTCCGTGCGGCCAACAAGCGCGCTCGTTCGTCAGTGCGCCAGACGCGCCAGCCGATGGTGCAGTTCGCCCGCCCAGTCCACGCCGCCCAAGTGCTGGTAGTCCACCCACAGGGCATCGAAGACATCGCGGCCCTCGGAGATCCAGCCGCCGCGCTTGTCCGCCTCCAGGACCACGCTCATGCCGGTCTCGGTCGGGACGAAAGTCACCTCGAGCTGGTTCAGGCGCGGGTAGCGGGGTGAACCGGCGAACTCGATCTCTTGGTAGAACGGCAGCGTCTGCGGTGTGTTGTGCACCCGTCCCTGCTCCACGTCCGCGCTGCGCAGGTGAAATCCCAGGCGTTCCACGGCTTCCAGCACGACGTGCTGGGCGGGCAGCGCCCCGACGCCGATCGGGTCGGTGTCGGCGGCGTCCACCGCACCGTGGATCTCCACGATCGTGCGCAGCGAGACGACCGTGCCGGGCAGGTGACGGCCGTTGTAGAAGGTGATCGGCGTCTCCATCGGCGCGCGTGCGGTGAACCGGAAATCCAGCACCGCGCCCGGAGGCAGGTGCAGCGGGCCGTGCACCCCGGTGCGGCCGAACGCGATATCCCGAACGCCTTCGTGATCCTCGTACTCCTGCTCAGCCCTGGTCACGAACTCCACGGCCACATAGGCGATCTCCTGAGCGACCGCACCGCCCCGCAACCGGATCACGCCCTCGACGGCACCCCCCGGCTGCACACCCGGCGTGAACAACTCGGTCTCCACTTCGGCCCCACCGACCCCGGCCGCCGCCAGCAACTTCTTGAACATGCCGGTAGTCTCCTCGCCCTTGCCGAAGGAAACCTTGGCGTTTCCTTACGTTGTGGGCAACGTCATCGCACATGTTTCTCGTGGCACTGCTCGGATCGCACGGCACCGTAATGTAGCCGAGCTTGGAATACTCGACTTCGCAGCACATTCCGGCGCTTGCCGTTGCTGCAGTCGTGGAGTCGCGCAGCCGAGGCCGCCGACTCCGGAAGGGGGTGGGTGTGCGACAGTCCGGAGGAGGACGGGCATCGTCGGTCGCGCTGCTCGTCGCGGGGACAAGCCTGTGGGGATTGTTCAGCGCCGGGCTCGCCTTGTCGGGTTCCGACCAGGCGGGGCCGCTGGTGGCCATGGGTGCGGCGATTCCCCTGCTGGTAGTCGCCGCTGTCACCGGCCGACGTCCCGGCCTCGAGCTGCGGTCGCACCCGAGAATTTATGTTCAGCTCGGGTTGCTCGAGGCCGTGAACATTTCGCTGTACGTCGCGGCCTTGGCCATCGGCCCGGTGCCCGTGGTCGTCGCGCTGCATCTGGCCTCTCCGATCATGTTGCTGGTTCTGGCCGTGGTGACCGGGAAACGGGCGATGAACGTCCGGATCGTGGTCGAGCTGCTGCTATTGGTCTCCGCCATCGTGCTGGTCTCCGCGCGGCCCGATGCGGAGATCGGCAGCGGCAGCGCACTGCTCGCTTGTGGTCTGGCACTCGGTAGCGCGGCCGCGGTAACCGCGTTGATCGTTCTGGTGGCCCGGGAGTCCCAGAATCGCGACCCGACGGTCTCCGCCGGGCTGCAATTGGCCGTCGCGGGCGTGCTGACCGCGCCCTTCCTGACGATGACCACGTGGGACTGGGAACGAATGCTGACCGAGTTGGGGCTCGGCGCAACTCTGCTCGGTCCGGGCTTCGCGCTGTACTGGCGCGCGATGCGGCGCCTGAGCCCGCCGATCGCCGGTGCGCTCGGTGTGAACGAAGCGGTCGTGGCCTCGATCGTGGTGGCGGCGCTGGACAAATCGCAGCTTTCGTTGCCGACGGTGCTGGGTGGGATTCTCGTCGCCGCAGCGGTTCTGCTGGATGCCGAGAGCGGATATATTGACGGTCACCGTCCGGACGGGTGATGCGTATTACCCACGAGGGCAATGGTTTTCACCATCGCGAGGGGGCACTGTGTCATACGTGGACGACCGCATCGGTCTCGCTGCCGACTGGTTCGGCAGGAATCTGGTCCAGCACGACGACGGGTATGCGGGCTGGGGTTGGTCCACCGACGTGCCGCCCAATCCGCAGGACACCGCCGAGGTTGTGTGCGCGTTGTCCCGCGTGAACCGGCCCGTGCCGGCAGCGACAGCGGTGCTGGCACTGGTGCGGCGCGACGTGGTCCGGCACAGCACTCGCGGCGAGTGGGAGTTCCGTGCGTCCGTGGACGCGGCTTGGCGGTTGCGGGCTCTGCGGTGCTTCGGGGTGGCCGCTGCGGACGCCGATCTGGTGGCCTGCCGCAACGCTTTGCTCGCCGCCCAGGACGCCGACACGGGTGGTTGGTCGCTGGCCGACGGTGTCTCCGCGGTCTCGGTGACGGCTACGACCGCGGCGATCCGGGCATTGGTGGAGGTGTCCGCGTCCGACGACGAGGCCGCGCGTGCTGCGCTGCGCGGCACCACCTTTCTGGTGTCCGCGATGCTCGCCGAGGACCCGCGGGTCGACCCGAACTACGCGGCGGCGCAGATCGCGAGTTTGCTGGCGGTACCGGAGATCGCGGTGCTCGGCGGCAGCCGGGTGCGCCGCGCCCATGAGTTGGCGACTGAAAGGGTGCTCAGCGCGCTGGACACCAGCCTCGGCAAGCTCGAGGAAGAACAGATACGCCGCGGCAGCGTGGCACAGACCTGGCATCACGCTACGTTGCAGCTGTCGGTCGCGGCGCTGGCGACCTCGGGCGACCGCTGGATCTTCCACCCGACCTTCCGCAGGGCATTCATCGAGTTGCTCGACTACCAGCAGTTGTCGCCGATCCATCGAGATCGTGGTGGATTCCGCACGTCGCGCGAAGGCTTCATGACTTCGTACGCGACCGCGCAGGCCGTCCACGCACTCGCCCAGGTGCGGTCCGAGGTCGGCGAGTGGGTCAACCCGGCAAAGGTATTCGACATGCTGTGCCGGCGTGAAGGTGTCCACCACACCGATCCGCAGGAGGTCCTCCCGGTCGGTAGCGCGCCGATGGTCATGAACAGTTCCGCAGGAGCAGCGTTCTTGGCGATGGGCGCCGCATCCGGTGCCACCATCGTCACTCTGGCCTTGTTCTTCGCCGAACGGTTGGGGGAGATCGCCAGTCGGGCGCTGGTGTCCTGGGGGACGATCTCGTCTTCCTCGGGATCTATGGTTTCGCGGCCACCCGGTTGAACTCGATCCCGAAAGGGAGAGTCGGCGCGGTTGTCTTCGCCGCGTTTACGGCGATCGTCTTTCCCGTCGTCGCTTTTCTGCTCGCGTAGGCGGGTCGCCCCGGCACCGGGCATGAAAAACGCCCCGAGACCGAGCGGTCCCGGGGCAGAGTCGGTGCTGGGATCAGCCCGCGGCCGTGTCGGGGATGCGGACGGAGACGGTTTCGGGGCGGCTGCCGCTCGGGACGCCCTTCTTCAGGCTGTGGGCGTAGACGTCGACGTATTCCTGGCCGGTGAGCCGCATGAGCTCGTACATGACCTCGTCGGTGACGGCGCGTTCGACGAAGCGGTTGCCGCCCATGCCCTCGTAGCGGGAGAAGTCGATGGGCTCGCCGAATTTGACGGTCACCTTCCTGCGGCGCCAGCGGAACGGTCCGGGCGGGCTGACCTCGTCGGTGCCGATCACGGCGACCGGGATGACGGGCACGCCGGTCTCCAGTGCCAGGCGGGCCAGACCGGTCTTGCCCTTGTACAGGCGGCCGTCGGGGGAGCGGGTGCCCTCGGGGTAGAGGCCGACCAGGCGGCCCTGATCGAGCAGCTTGCGGGCGGCGTTCAGCGCGTCCTCGGCAGCGTCGGCGCCGCTGCGGTCGATCGGGTATTGACCCGTCGCGCTGAAGAAGAACTTCTGGAACCGGCCCTTGATGCCCGGGGTGGTGAAGTACTCGGCCTTGGCGAGGTAGTTGATCCGCCGCGGGCTCAGCAGCGGAGCGAACAACCAGTCGGCGAAGGATAGGTGATTACCCGCCATGATGGCCGGCCCGTCCGCCGGAATGTTCTCCACACCTTCGACCGTCGGCCGATTGTAGAGATGAATGAACGGTCCCAGCAGCACGAACTTCAGCAGCCAGTAGAACATGACGTCCTTCCCCCGGGACCGGGATAGTAGCGGGCACCTGCGTCAATTCCCGACTTTACCGCCGGTGCAAGATCACATCCAACCGCAGCGGCGAATCTCACCACACTTCGGCCCCTACGCCGACCGATGGCGAGGGTCGGCGTGTCGCCGCAGCCGACCGGGTTCGGGGGGCTCCGCGTCAACGGCTGGTCCGCGCGATCCGCGCGGACTTGCGTGCCCCGGTGGGCAGGGCCGTTCTGGCGAGGTCGGCGGCGCCGATCATGCCCGCGGCCTCACCCAGCTGAGTGGTCCGGATGCGGGCCAGCGGCCGGTGTCCGGCACCGGTGATCGCGCGCGCGTACTCCTCGCGCGCCTCGTCCAAGAACAGCGGCGCCGAACTGCTGACACCGCCCGCGATGACCACCAGATCGGGATCGAAGATATCGCTGACGAACGCCAGCCCGAGCCCCAGCCAGCGCGCGAAGTCGGCCATCACCCGCGTCGCGAGCGGGTCGCCGTCCTGCGCCGCGCCCGCGACCCGCCGCCCGGTCAGCGACCCCGGATCACGCGCCACATCCCTGGCCAGCACGGAACGCACCGGATCACTGGCCAGCATCTCGATCGCGGTGTCGGCCAGCGCTGTTCCGCTGCAATAGCGCTCCCAGCACCCGTGCTTGCCGCACGGACAGGCCCGTCCTTGCGGAACCACCTGCAGATGACCGAGTTCCGGCGCGACGCCGTGCGTCCCGCGATACAGCTGGCCGTCGATCAGCAGGGCGGCGCCGATGCCGGTGCCGATCGCGACGAGCACCACGTTGTGCCCGCCCGCGGCGGCGCCGAACCGGTATTCGGCCCACATCGCCGCGTTGGCGTCGTGCTCCAGGATCACCGGCAGTTCCAGCCGTTCGGAGAGGCGCTGCGCGACCGGGGCGTCCTGCCAGGGCAGGTGCGGGGCGAACCGCACCGTGGAGCGATCACCGCTGATGAACCCGGCCACCGCCAAGCCGACCGCGCCGATGGAATGCCTGCCGGACAGATCGCGCACGGCCCGGTCCAGCGCGTCCTCCAGCGCCCGCGCGGATTGCGGCGTCGGCGCCTGGACCGTGTCGAGCACCTCGCCGCTGTCATCGATCACCGACGCCCGAATGTTGGTGCCGCCGACATCGATTCCGACGGTCAACGGTCGCGTACCGGCCATCTGGTGCGTCATACCTTGATCGTCACGGGAATGTCGACATACCGCGGGCGCTCGTCGTCCCCGGTAGGACCGTGACGATGCGGCGCACCGGTTTCCGGATCGGCGTCGGTGGGCATGACCGGTTCGACCGGCACCCCGGCCAGCGCCTCGCGCAGCACGGTGACGATCGCGGTGCCGTGATCGGCGACCGCGGCCAGTACTTCGTGATGCTCTCCGCGCACCAGCGCCGCCGCCGCGCACACCGGGCACCAGCTGCAACTGGACCACTCGACCTGTCCGTCGGCGGCGCGCCGCAGCACCGGCTCGACCCGTTCCAGCACCGCTTCGGCAAGCAGCTTCAATTCCTCGGCGAACTCGGCGACACCGTCCGCGTGTCCGCCCGCCGCGTCGCCCTTGGGCGGGTGCGGATCACCGGTCATGGTCGTGACTTTCGGACGCGTGCGCCCAGACCAGCGGATCCGGCCGGAACCGGACCACCAGGAATCCGTCGTCGAGCTCGGCGCCCTCGACCGTGCACCGCCGCAATACCGGAGCCAGGCGCACCCGGCGCCGGACCCCGTCCGCTCCCACGATCAAATCGTCCTCCACTCGGCCAAGGCGCAACGTGGCGGCGTCGACCACCGGCAGGTGCATGCGCAGCGCGTACACCGCCTGCAACCCGGTGCCGGATTCCCGGAGAACCAGCGGTTCGCCGGAACTCGCGTCGACCTCCGTCTGATTGTCGCTCAGCATAAGCGCAGCGTCGCCGGTATCGCCCGCCGAGTCCGTCGCGTACGACAGCGCGGCCAGCGAGTTCGGCCCGATCGGCTCGGGACCGGTGTGCTGCGCGATCACCACCGGAATACCCCGCATCTTGCTCCGCAACTCGGCGATGACGTCCGATTGCTCGCCGCGCCGATCCGAATACCACTGCACCGCCGGATGTCCGGCTCCGGCGGGCTCGCCGGACGGTGCGAGGTCGGGCAGCACCTTGTTCACCACCACGGCATCCAGCCGCAGGCCGAGCAGCGCCGCGGCGGAACGCACCCGCTCCGATTCGGCCACCGCCACCCGCTCGGCGACCGTGATCAGCCGCGCGCCCGTGCGCCGGTGGTCGGCGAGCAGGTCGCGAACCTCCGTGACCGCGTTGACGATCCGTTCCACCGTCGCGGCGAGCACCGCGCGGCGCAGGTCGGTGCCGATGGCGCTCATCGCCCGCGCGTGCGGCGGCCACATCCGCTCCACGTAGCCGAGCAGGGTGCCGGGCGCGGTGACGATGCGCAGCATGTCCGCCGAGGGCGGGCAGTCGACGACGATGAGATCCCAGTCGTCCTCCGCGGCGAACTGGGTGATCTCCACCAGCATCAGCAGTTCCTGCACACCGGGCAATCCGGTCAGTTCGGCCGGGTCCAGCGCCGCGAGATCGAAACCGTGCTCGTGCCCGCGGCCGGTGGAGACCATCCGCACCACGTCCCGGAACCGGTCCTCGAGCAGCGCGAGCGAGTCCACTTCGATCACGTCCAGACCGGGCAGCACGGTGGCGATGCCGGGCACTGCGCCCGGGTCGTGCGGGAAATGGAAGCCCAGCGCGTCGCCCAGCGAATGCGCCTGGTCGAGCGAAGCGACCAGCACGCGACGGCCCGCGGTGGCCTCGGCCATGGCGGTGGCGCACGCGAGCGTGGTCTTGCCTACCCCACCCTTGCCGATGAACAGCTCGACCCGGGTCTTGCGGGCGGTCAGCCTTCGACCCGTTTCTTCAGTTCCTTCAGCGCGGTGTCGGTGATCACTTTCTCGGCCTTGCGCTTGAACATGCCGATCATCGGGATGTTCAGGTCGACGGTCAGCGTGTAGACCACCTCGGTACCGCCGCCGGGCCGATCGATCAGCTCGTAGGTACCGTTCTGCGCCTTCTGCAGGTCGCCGCTGAGCAACCGCCAGCTGACCGCCTTGCGGTCGGCGCGCCACTCATACGACAGCACATAGGTGTCCTTGACCACCCCGGCGTCCAGCACGAATCGCGCGGTCTTCGCCAAACCGTCCGGTCCCGCCTCCAGCACCTCGACCGACTTCGCCGCCGAAACCCACTCCGGGTAGGACTCCAGATCGGCGATAACGGACATCACCTGCTGCGACGGGGCCTCGATGACGATCGATCTCTGGGTCCTGTCGGCCATGCGGACAGCGGTTCCTTTCAGCGTCGGTGCTGGTAGATCACGCCAGAGGCGCGGGAGCGACACCGGCGGGCCGATCGGCCTCCAGCCGGGATTTCAGTTCGAAGGCCATGTTCCTGCCCGCGACGCGGCGCGCCCGGTTCGCTGCGGCGAGCTTGCCCACGGGCAACGCGGGTTGCGGCTCGGCGTGCAGGAAGTAGTGCAGGATCACCCCGTCGAGCGAGGGCTCCAGCCACACCTCCATGGTCCCGGATAGCGCCCCTGCCACCGACCAGCGGATTCCCTTCTCACCGCGCTCCTCGCGGACCTCCAGAACCAGGTCCGGCCACCAGCGGCGCCACTGGTTCGGCGCGGCCAGCAGGTCGGCCACGGCGGCCCCTGGTGCGGCGACGAAGGTCTGATCTGCGACCTGGATACTGCTCACTCCGCTGAGCGTAGTAGATGCGACGCGGATCACCGCAGCAGCTGCCGCAGGCGCGCGCCCAAGCTGTCCCAGCGCCACTGCTGCTCGACGAACGCACGCCCCGCCGCGCCCATCCGCGCGGCGGCCTCCCGATCGGACAGGATCGCCACCAGCGCGTCCGCGATCTGCCGCACGGACCGGCCGTCCACCACGCGACCGGTCTTGCCCTCGATCACCGTTTCCGGCGCGCCGCCGGAATTGCCCGCCACCACCGGAACGCCGGACGCGGACGCCTCCAGATAGACGATGCCGAGACCCTCCACGTCCAGGCCCGCGCCCCTGGTCCGGCAGGGCATCGCGAAGACGTCGGCCAGCGTGTGATGCGCGGCCAGCTCACCGGACGGGACGCGGCCGGTGAACACCACGTCGTCACCGACGCCCGCGGCGACCGCCAAGGCGCGCAGCTTGTCCTCGAAGGGGCCGCCGCCCGCGATCACCAGCACCGCGCCATCGACCCGCTCGCGGATCTCCCGCATGGCGAGGATCAGCGCGTCCTGTCCCTTCCTCGGCACCAGGCGGGACAGGCACAGAATGGTCGGACGATCACCGAGACCATAACGGTCACGCAGCTCGGCACGTGCGGCCGGATCCGGACGGAACAACTCGGTGTCCACGCCGGGCGGCAGATACTCCAGCGCCGCGTTCGCCCCGAACGCGGACGCGAACCGGCGGCGGGTGTAACGGCTCACATAGGTGACCACGTCGGTGTGCTCGCCGATGGCACGCAGCGCCTGCCTGGCGCCCGGCAGCATCGACCAGCCGACCTCGTGACCGTGGGTACTGGCCAGAATGCGTTCGGCGCCCGCGCGGCGCAGCGCGGGCGACATCAGCGCCAGCGGCGCCGCAGCACCGAACCACACCGTGTCGCACTTCTCGCTGCGCAGCAGGCGCGTGGCCCGGCGCAGCACCAGCGGAGTCGGCAGCATCAGCGTGGTGGGGTGGCGAACCACCTGGAACTTCTGCTTGGCATCGAACTTCAGATGGCTGTCACCACGCCAGCGCGGAGCGTAGACCACCAGGTCATCCGGTGGCAGCTCACCGGCCAGAGCCTGCAGATACGACTGGATACCGCCCGGCCGCGGCGGGAAATCATTGGTAACCAGCAAAGTTCGGGCCATGCGCAACAAAATACTGGGTTGGATTTGCCGCGACTTCGTCGCGGCGGGTTCGCGGCCCCCTGGTGGCTCGCGTTTGCGCGGCCGCCGCTTGCTCCTTCGTCGCTTGCGCGGCGGCCGCGCAAACGCGAGCCGGGCCGCGAACGGCGGATGCTCGGTCTCGCTTCGCTCGAAAGTCGTGGTTGGGGTGCGCGGGGCGCGTCGGCACTGAGGGTGGGGCGTCGTGGACGCGGCTGTGGGTGGGTGGTCGTCGAATCGGTCGGTGATTGTGTGGATTCTCGCCGCACGCGGTGACTGCTCGGATGTGGGTTGGGAGTGCCAGTACGGCCGTTGGTGCGAGCGGGCGATGTGGGTGCGGGGGATGCCCGCACCGGCGAGCGTGTTCGGGTGGCACCACTACGAACGCGCATCGCTGGTGGGGCGCTCGGTCACAGTCTTTCGATGATGGTGGCGTTGGCCAGACCGCCTGCCTCGCACATGGTTTGTAGGCCGTAGCGGGCGCCGCGGTCCTGCATGGCGTGTACCAGCGTGGTCATCAGGCGGGCGCCGGACGCGCCGAGGGGGTGGCCGATGGCGATGGCGCCGCCGTTGACGTTGACCTTCGCCAGGTCCGCTCCGGTGTCCTGTGCCCAGGCCAGTACCACCGGCGAGAAGGCCTCGTTGATCTCGATCAGGTCGATGTCGGACAGTTGCAGACCGGCGCGGCGCAGAACCTTCCTGGTCGCGGGGATCACCGCGGTCAGCATCAGCAGCGGGTCGTCACCGGCCACCGCGAAGCTGTGCAGCCGGGCCAGCGGACGCAAGCCGAGTTCCTTCGCGCGCTCGTTGGTCATGATGAGCACCGCCGCGCTGCCGTCGCTGACCTGGCTGGCGGTCGCCGCCGTGATCGCCCAGCCGATCTGCGGGAAGCGGGCGGCCATGGCCGGGTCGTAATAGGCGGGACGGAGGCCGGCCAAGGTCTCCAGTGTGCTGCCGACCCGGATGCCCTCGTCGGTGGCGAGTCCGTTGATCGGCGCCAGCTCCCTGGCGAACGAGCCGTTCTTGGTGGCGAGCGCGGCCTTCTCGTGGCTGGCGAGCGCGAATTCGTCCAGTTGGGTGCGGGTCAGGCCCCACTTGGCCGCGATCAGCTCGGCGCTGATGCCCTGCGACACCAGGCCGTCCGGGTACCGCTCGGCGAAGCCGACGCCGGAGATGTCGTCGGAGCCGACCAGATTGGCCCCCATCGGAATCCGGCCCATCGACTCCACGCCCGCGGCGACCACGATGTCGTAGGCGCCGGCGATCACGCCTTGCGCGGCGAAGTGGATGGCCTGCTGGCTGCTGCCGCACTGCCGGTCGACGGTGGTGGCCGGGACGGATTCGGGGTATCCGGCGGCCAGCGCGGCCCGCCTGGTCATATTCGCGCCCTGCTCGCCGAATTGGGTGACGACGCCGCCGATCACGTCATCGATGAGGGCCGGATCGATGCCGCTGCGGTCCACCACCTCGCGCAGGCTGTGGGCGAGCAGATCCACCGCGTTGACATCGTGCAGTGCGCCGTTGGGCTTGCCTTTGCCGATCGGGGTGCGAACCGCTTCGACAATCACCGCGTCTCTCATGGTGTTTCCTTCCGGACCGAGAGCCCGACCGCCATGCCTGGCTCTATCAACACATAGTCAGAATACCTCTGGCAATAGTTAAGACAAGTCAGCATCGGTATGATGTTCGCCATGGCAGCAGTGATGGAAGGACCGTTGGCCGATCTCAGCGCGTGGAAGGCCGAGGAGTGCTCGATCGCGAAGGCGATGGATATCGTCGGCACGCGCTCGGCGGTGCTCATCCTGCGCGAGGCGTACTACGGCACCCGGCGGTTCGACGGGTTCGCCAGCCGGGTCGGCATCACCGACGCGGCGGCCGCCGCACAGTTGCGCAAGCTCACCGAGGCGGGCTTGCTGGCGAAACAGCCGTACCAGGAGGAAGGCAAGCGCACCAGGCACGAATACGTGCTCACCCGGATGGGACGGGATCTGCTGCCCGCGGTGCTCGCACTCATGCAGTGGGGCGACGCCTACCTGCAATCGGGGCCCGCCCCGCTGCTCTTGGTCGAGGAGGCGACCGGCGCCCCGGTGCGGGTGCAGGTGCGCAGCGCGTCGGGCCGCGAGATCGAACTGGAGGAGCTGGGCGTGCGGCTCAACGAGGAGTACGCGCACCAGCTGCGCGAACGCCGCCGCTCGGACGCGACCAGCTGATCACACCGGCCAGTTCACGGCTCGGCGCCGGACGAGCGAGCTGGCGGACTCGATCTACCCTGCGGGTATGCGGCCGGGCGAGTTCGCGCGGACTGGAGCGCACCGGCCCTACGGGTGGGCGGCCGGGCCGGCTCGTGGCGGACTCGATCGCACCAGGCCCCGCATGGTCGCCGGACGGGCGGCTCGTGCGGACTGGCTCGCAGCCGACGCCATCGCACCGGCCCGCTCATGGTCACCGGACGAGCGGGCCGTGGCGAGTCAGTTGAGCCTGCGCCCCTCGGTGTCGAAGAAGTAGACGTGCTCGGCGTCGGTGGCCAGCCGCAGCCGCGTGCCCTTCGCCGGCGGATTGCGCCAGTCCGCGCGCGCCACAATGGTTTCCCCGGCGCCGTCGGTCGGGCCCTCGGCGATGGTGCGGCCGTAGATGTAGGCGTCGGAACCGAGTTCCTCCACCACGTCGACTTCCATTTCGATGCCGGAGCCATTGCCCAGCTCGAAGTGCTCGGGCCGGATGCCGACCGTCACGGTGGTCCCGGCCGCGTCCGCGACCGTCCGCGGCAGCGCGAGCGCGTGCCCGCCCAGCTCCACCCGGCCGTCGGTGACGGGGAGGGTGAACAGGTTCATGGCCGGTGAGCCCATGAACCCCGCGACGAACACGTTGGCCGGATCGCGGTAGAGGTCGCGCGGCGTGGCGCACTGTTGCAGCAGACCGTCCTTCAGCACCGCGACGCGATCACCCATGGTCATCGCCTCGACCTGGTCGTGGGTGACGTACACCGTCGTGGTGGCGAGCCTGCGCTGCAATTGGGCGATCTGCGTGCGGGTCTGCACGCGCAGCTTGGCGTCCAGGTTGGACAGCGGCTCGTCCATCAGGAACACCTGGGGCTGGCGCACGATGGCGCGGCCCATCGCGACCCGCTGACGCTGACCGCCGGACAGCGCCTTCGGTTTGCGATCCAGGTAGGGCTCCAAGTCGAGCAGCTTGGCCGCCTCCAGGACCCGCTTCTGCTGCTCCGCCTTGGCGACCTTGGCCAGCTTCAGCGCGAAGCCCATGTTCTCCGCGACGGTCATGTGCGGGTAGAGCGCGTAGTTCTGGAACACCATGGCGATATCGCGTTCCTTCGGCTCGGCGTGCGTCACGTCCTTGTCGCCGATCAGGATGCGGCCGCCGTTGACCTCTTCCAGCCCGGCGAGCATGCGCAGCGAGGTCGATTTCCCGCAGCCGGACGGGCCGACCAGCACGAGGAACTCGCCGTCCTCGATCTCCAGATTCAACCGATCCACCGCGGGCGTGGCGGAGCCGGAGTAGAGCCGCGTCGCGTTGTCGAAGGTCACCGTGGCCATAGCGAATGCACATCCCATCCCGGCAGGAACGTGCCGGACGATCCGAGTAAGGGTTGAGCGGCGATCCTATCGGGCCGGGCGGCTCGCGGCCACGTCAGCGTGTTCCAGCCTCGAAGAACGCGCGCGGGACGGCCACGAGCATGGCGTCGATCTGCTCCTGGGCGACGCCGCGTTCGAGCACGTAGGGGAACACGTCGTCGAACAGGTGGGTGTAGTGCCACTGCGGCAGGGCGGCCATGGCGGCCGGCTCGATCCAGTCCAGGTAACAGCTCGCGTCCTGGGAGAGCACCATCCGGTCGGTGTAGCCGCGGCGCACCATCTCGATCAGGGTGTCGGCGCGGGCTTCGAAGGTGGTGTCGAGGTTGATGCCGAAGCGGTCCATGCCGAGTACGAAGCCCGCGTCGGCCAGTTCGGCGAGGTGGTCGCAATCGGTGGTGTCGCCGCTGTGACCGAGCACGATGCGGCCGGGATCGACGCCTTCCTCGTCGCACATCACGCGCTTGACGTCGAACCCGCTGCGGGACTCCGGATGCGTGTGCACCGTGATCGGGACGCCGGTCTCGAGATGGGCTTTCGCGACCGCGCGCATCACCCGCTCGACGCCAGGGGTCAGCCCGGGCCGGTCGATCGCGCACTTCAGCATGCCCGCCTTCACGCCGGTGCCCGCGATGCCGTCGCGGATGTCGCCGACGAACATGTCGACCATCGGGTCGGGGACCTCGGCGCCGACGATCTCGTTCAGGGCAGGCCCGCGATAGTGGAAGAAGAACGGGACATCGCCGTAGGTGTAGACGCCGGTGGCGACCACCAGGTTCAGCGGCACTTGCTCGGCGATCCGCTGAATCCGTGGGATATAGCGGCCCAGCCCGACCACCGTCAGGTCGACCACCGTGCGCACACCCGCGTCGTAGGCGACGCGCAACCGCCGTACGGCGTCGGCGATGCGTTCCTCTTCGGAACCCCATTCGGCCGGATAGTTCTGCTGGATATCCCCCGTGAGCACGAAAACGTGCTCGTGCATCAGTGTCACTCCGATTTCAGCGGTGTCGATCGGGCCGCGCGCGGTTTCCAGCTGTGACACAGCGGTTTCTCCTCATCCGAGCTGCACATTCGGGGGGAATGCTACGAACCGGGAGAGGCGGCGGACCATATTCGGCGACGCCGAAACTTCGTACAACTTTCGTGCGGAGCGCACAACGGCAGCTCCGGGTCGCTCAGGCGGACGGGACCGGTCGCAGCACCGCGGGCCCCAGCCAGCGCGCGGCCTGCAACGCCAGGTGCAGGTGCAGCGTGCGGTCGTGATCGTTGAAGTCGTGGCCGATCAGGTCGAGCGCCCGCCCCACCCGGTACTGAACGGTGTTGCGGTGCACGGCCAATTCCTGCGCGGCCGCGGCGTAACCGCGGTTGTTGGACAGGAAGACGCGCAGAGTTTCGCGCAACCAGAGATTGCGCTGGTTGTCGGTGGCGAGCTCACCCAGGTAGTCGGCCACGTACTGGCGCAGTTCCTCGATGTCACCGCCGAGCAGCGCGATGGCCGCCACCTGGTCGTACGACACCGCCCTCGGCGCGTCCGGGCCGGCGAGCAGCACGAGTTCGCGTACCCGGTCGGCGCGGCGCAGGCTGCGACGGAAACCGGCGACGCCGGCGCCGCACCCGCCGATCGCGACCCGGACCGGCAAGGACATCGCCGACAGCGCTCGCTCGACGGCGTCGACATCGATCGTGGTGTCACGGGAGATCGAGAACCACAGCCGGACTTCGCGTTCGTCGGTCGGCACCAGCAACGCCCTGCGCGGATTGCCGAACAGCGGAATCAGGGCCGTGCGAACGGCATCCAGGATTTCCACCGCGGCCCGCGCCGAGATCTGCGGATCGGTCCAGGCATTCACCGCGACATGGCGACCGGTCAGGGGATAGCGCAGCACCCGCTCGGCCTGGCCGATGTCGTCGGCCGTGCCGTCGAGCACCCGTGCCACCCATTCCTGCCGCAGTCCGCTGCGACTGCCCACCCACCGGTCGCGTTCCCGCTCGTAGGCGACACCGACGTGCTCGCACACCCGGTCGATGTACACGGCGCTGCGATTGACCATCCGGATGATGGCCGCCGAGCTGGCGGAACCGCCCAGTTCCACGGCATAGCGCATCGCGATGTCGAGGAAACCGGCGTGCCCAACGCGGTACGCGCGAATCAGCGCCGACAGCGGGACGTCGCGCTGGGCGAGCGTGCGCGCGTACACCAGCGCACGGGCCGGGGCGTGCACGTCGTGCTCGGCGGCGTCGTTCTGCACGAAGTCGAGCACCGCCATCAGGTTGTCGGTGGTGCCCGCTTCGAACAGGCCACGCAGCCGGGCGTCCAGGTCGAGCGCGGTCACCTGCGCGCGCATGACCGCCGACAGCTCGGTGATCAGCTGATCGCGATCGCGCAGGATCGCCGAGACGACCGTGCGAACCACCTCGTCGTCGCCGTCGGACACACCGGCACCTCCCTCCGCCAGCTCGGCACGCGTCCCCAACCTAGGCTGCCTGCGGGCATCCGGTCGCGCCGGTAGCCTCGGGGCGGGGGCAGGCCGAGCGACGAGGAGCATGCCATGAGCCGTCCAGTTCGTATCGGGGTTCAGCTGCAACCGCAGCACGCACCGGAATACGGGCTCATCCGCGACGCGGTGCTGCGTTGCGAGGACGCGGGTGTCGACATCGTGTTCAACTGGGACCACTTCTACCCGCTCACCGGGGATCCCGACGGTGCGCACTTCGAGTGCTGGACGATGCTGGGCGCGTTCGCCGAGCAGACCGAGCGGGTGGAGATCGGCGCGCTGGTCGCCGGCGGCGGTTACCGCAATCCGGACCTGCTGGCCGACATGGCGCGCACCGTCGACCACATCAGCGGCGGCCGGCTCATTCTCGGCATCGGCGCGGGCTGGTTCCAGAAGGACTACGACGAGTACGGCTACGACTTCGGCACCCCGGGCAGCAGGCTCGAGCTGCTGAAGGAGAACCTGGCCCGGATCAGCGCCCGGCTGCCGAAGCTCAATCCGCGCCCGACCCGCGACCTGCCGATCCTGATCGGCGGGGGCGGCGAGAAGAAGACGCTGCGGCTGGTCGCCCAGTACGCCGACATGTGGCACACCTTCGCCGACCTGGACGTGCTCGCGCACAAGAACAGGGTGCTCGCCGAGCACTGCGCCGCCGTCGGCACCGACCAGGCGCGCATCGAGCGCTCGGTGCAGTGGCCGGGCTCGGCGAAGGCGTCCGCGTTCGTGGAGGCGGGCGTGACGACCTTCACCGTCGGGGTCAGCGGGCCGGACTACGACCTGAGCGAGGTGGTGAAGGCGGTCCGGTGGCGGGACGAGGTCAATCCGGAACCGGTCAGCGGGCTGGCGTAGGCCGGATTGCCCGGCGGCTGTCGCCCCAGTTCGGATCAGGCTGATCGGAATCTCGACCGCAGGCCGGGCATGGTCGCGCCGGTCACGAGCCTCGGGGTAGCTGTGAATTAGCAGATTCTCGCGGCTAGGGTTGTCCGTCATGGCTGCTGTGCCCGCTGTGCGGTTTCGTGCGTTGATCGCCGTGCTATTGCTCGCCGTCGGTCTCAGCGCGACGGCGTGCGGTGCCGGCTCCGACGACGCGGCCACCGAGCGCAACCTCTGCGCACCACCGGGCCTGGCCGCCGCCTCCGCCGCGCCAACCAACCTGGCCTCATCGGCCGCCGCGGGCGACGACCGCTACACCACCGCGACCACCGCGCCGCTGACCTCGATCGATGTCTCGAAACTCGGCTTGATCACGCCCGGCAAGCTCAGCGTCGGCACGCTCTCCGACGCTCCGCCGAGCATCTGCGTCGACCGGCAGGGCGCGTTCACCGGTTTCGACAACGAGCTGTTGAAGGCGATCGCCGCCAAGCTCGGGCTCCAGGTGGAGTTCTCCGGCACCGAGTTCGCGGGGCTGCTCGCCCAGGTGTCCGGCGGCCGTTTCGACGTGGGCTCGTCCAACATCACCACCACGGACGCACGCCGTCAGCTGGTCGGCTTCACCAACGGCTACGACTTCGGCTATTTCTCCCTGGTGGTGCCGAACGGCAGTCCGGTCAAAGGGTTCGCCGACCTGAACCGCGGCACCCGGATCGCCGTGGTGCAGGGCACGGTGCAGGACGAGTTCGTGGTGAACCAGCTGCGGCTGGACCCGGTGAAGTTCCCGGACTACAACACCGCCTACGCCAACCTGAAGTCCGGCCAGGTGGACGCCTGGGTCGCCCCGTCCGCGCAAGCGGAAGGCGCGATCAAGCCCGGTGACGGAACGTCGGTGTCGCAGAACACCTTCAGCTTGGACAACTTCGTCGGGTACGCGGTCGCCAAGAACAACCAGCCGCTCATCGACGCGCTCAACAGCGGTTTGGACGCGGTGATCGCGGACGGCACCTACGCCGAGCTCTACGCCGACTGGGTGCCCCGGCAGCTGCCCCCTGGCTGGAAGCCGGGCTCCAAGGCCGCGCCCGCGCCGCAGTTGCCGGACTTCGCGGCGCTCGCGGCGGGAAGACAACCGGGCGAGACGGAGCAGAACGCGCCGAAGTCCACCGTGCAGCAGCTGAAGGACACGTTCTTCGACTGGTCGCTGTACCGCAAGGCATTCCCCGACCTGTTCAAGACCGGTCTGCCGAATACCTTGATCCTCGCGGTGGTTTCGGGTGCGCTCGGCACCGTGCTCGGCATGCTGCTCGCGGTCGCCGGAATCGCGCGGACCCGCTGGCTGCGCTGGCCCGCGCGGGTGTACACCGACATCTTCCGCGGCTTGCCCGCCGTGGTGATCATCCTGCTGATCGGTCTCGGCGTCGGCCCGGTGGTGCGCAACCTCACCGGCAACAACCCGTACTGGCTCGGTGCGGTCGCGCTGGCCCTGCTCGCCTCGGCCTACATCGGCGAGATATTCCGCTCCGGCATCCAATCGGTCGAGGCCGGGCAGCTGGAGGCGGCGCGCGCGATCGGTTTCGGTTACCGACAGGCGATGACGCTGGTGGTGATCCCGCAAGGTGTGCGCCGGGTGCTCCCGGCCTTGATGAACCAGTTCATCGCCCTCATCAAGGACTCCTCGCTGATCTACTTCCTCGGCCTGCTCGCCACCCAGCGCGAGCTGTTCGCCGTCGGCCGCGACCTCAACGCGCAGACCGGGAACCTCTCGCCGCTGGTGGCCGCGGGACTGGTCTACCTGATCCTCACCATCCCGCTCACCCACCTGGTGAACTACATCGACCGCCGGATGCGCACCGGCCGGCCCGACCGGCCGATCGACCCGGTCGAGGCGGCCACGATCACGGAAGGGCGCGGATAGATGAGTGCCTCCCTCACCGGTACCGGACTGCACCTGACGCTGGGGCACAATCACGTGCTGCGCGGGATCGACATCCACGTCGACGCGGGCAAGACCGCCACCGTCATCGGGCCGTCCGGCTCGGGTAAATCGACCCTGCTGCGGGTGCTGAACCGGCTCTACGAGCCGGACCAGGGTGACGTGCTGCTGGACGGCAGGTCCGTGCTCACCGAGAACCCGGACCGGCTGCGCCAGCGCATCGGCATGGTGTTCCAGCATTTCAACCTGTTCCCGCACAAGACCGTCGCGGAGAACGTCGCGCTGGGTCCGCGCAAGCTGCGCGGGCTGTCCAAGGACGAGGCGCGGGCGCTGGCCGTCGAGCAGTTGGAGACCGTCGGTCTGGCGGACAAGGCCGACACCCGGCCGGCCAACCTGTCCGGCGGGCAACAGCAGCGCGTCGCCATCGCGCGGGCGCTGGCGATGCGGCCGGAGATCATGTTCTTCGACGAGGCCACCTCGGCGCTGGATCCCGAGCTGGTGAAGGGTGTGCTCGCGCTGATGGCCGACCTCGCCTCCGGTGGCATGTCGATGGTCGTGGTGACGCACGAGATGGGCTTCGCCAGGACGGTGTCCGACAGCGTGGTGTTCATGGACCGAGGACAAGTGGTGGAGACCGGCACGCCCGACGCGTTGTTCGACGACGCGCAGACGCCACGCTTGCAGAAGTTCCTCTCCGAGGTGCTCTGAGTCAGGCTGGCGCACGCACGGCAATCTCCATTGATGCGCATCTGCTAATGTATTGATCATCACGATTCCAGCTATCCGATCGATTCCAGCTATCCGATCAAGGAAAGAGGGAAATCCGATGACCACAGCACACGCGCAGCACACCGGCCACGACCATGTGCACGGCCCGGATTGCGGGCACACGGCGTTCCAGCACGGCGATCACATCGACTACGCCCACGATGGTCATCTGCATCGCGAACACCAGGGCCACTACGACGAGTGCGAGCGGTCCGGGCACACCGAGTGCGCCGATCATCCGCATCAGCACGGTCCCAACTGCGGCCACGAGGCCGTCCAGCACGGCGACCACGTCGACTACCTGCACGACGGCCACCGCCACGCCCCCCACGACGGGCACTTCGACGAGCACTGACGCGCGTCGGTACCCGGTTCTAGAGTCGGGCGGGTGATCGAAGAACTCGAGATTCACACCGCGGCGGGAACCTTCGACGCCTTGGCCGCCGGCGCGCCCGGCGACCGCGAGGTGCTGTTGCTGCACGGATTTCCGGAGGGCGCGCGCGAATGGGAGTTCCAACTCGGCGTGCTGGGCGGCGGCGGATGCCACGCCGTGGCGCCCGACCAGCGCGGGTACTCGCCGGGCGCGCGGCCCGAGCGAGCCGCCGAATACCGGCTCGAGGAGCTGGTCGGCGACGTCGTGGCGATCGCCGACGCGCTGAGCTGGGAGCGCTTCGACCTGATCGGGCACGACTGCGGGGCGCTGGTCGGGTGGGCGGTGGCCGCCGAGCTGCCGGAGCGGGTCCGCACGTTCGGCGCGGTGTCGCATCCGCATCCGGCCGCGCTCCAGCAGGCGATGGCCGAGGACGAGGACCAAGCGCAGCGCTCGCACCACCTGACCAGGCTGCGCGAGCCGCGTACCGCGGAGCGGACCTTGCTCGCCGACGACGGGGCCGCGTTGCGCCGGATCTTCGAGTGGAAGGTTCCGGAGGAACGCGTCGAGGACTATGTGCGCAGGATGACCCGGCCCGGCGCGCTCACCGCAGCGCTGAACTGGTACCGCGCCACGCATCTCGCGGGTCCGATCGGCCCGGTGGAGGTACCCACCCTGTACGTGTGGGGCACCGAGGACGCGACCGTCGGATCCACCGCGGCGCTGGCCACCCAGAAGCACGTATCCGGCCCGTACCGGTTCGAGATGCTCGAGGACGTCTCGCACTGGATCCCGGAGGAGGCGCCCGAAGCGCTGACCCGGCTGCTGATCCAGCACCTGCTCGCCCACCGCGACCGAATGCATCGGTGACGCCGTCGATCCCGGCGTTTCCCGGACAGGGCGGGCGGGCAGGAGAAAGCTGAGCCTCGTCCAGCACAGGCAAGGGAGGTGATCCGTGGACGTCAAGGAAGTCAATCGGCGAACCATCGCGCAGTTCCGAGCGGGCGGCGAGATCGAGGGCATGCAGCGCGACCGCCTGATCTTGCTGACCACGACCGGGCGCAGCACCGGCGCCCCGTACACCACCCCGATGATGTTCCACCGCGACGGCGAGCGTCTGTTGATCGTCGCTTCCAACATCGGCGCGCCGCGCCACCCCGACTGGTTCCTGAACCTGCGCGAAGACCCGCACGTCACCGTCGAGGTGGGCGAGGAGACCTATCCGGCGCTGGCGATTCCGCTCACCGGCGACGACCGCGCCCGCACCTGGGCGATGCTGAAGAACACCTACCCGTTCTTCGCCGAGCACGAGATGAATACCTCCCGCGTCATACCGGTGGTGGCCCTCACCCGGGCGTGACGGGGCGGCTCGGTGCCGCTCAGCGGGCTGCCGTGTCGGCGCGGGGAGTCGTCGCGTCGGCACGCCGGTCCGCGACCAGATCGAGCAGCGCGGTCAGGTTGTCCGGATCGGCCGGGTCGACGGCCCCTTCCGGTAGGGCCAGTTCGGTGAGCCGCTGCCCCCGGTGGAAGGCGGCGGGGCGCAGCGGCGGCGCGTCGTCGGGTTGCCCGAGGATGGTGGCGAGGTTTCCGTCGTTGTCGTAGACGGCGTAGTAGCGCATTGATGGGCTCCTCAGAGGCCGGTCGAGGCGGTGATCCGACTGTGTAACTACGTCTCCTGCTCAAAACTCGTAACGGTTGAGGCGTTCGAGCTTATCCACACCTTCGATGCTCGGTGTCGGTTTGCGCAGTAGTAGCGTTACCCGATTTTTCTCGACTCTCTCGGCATCGTCGCACGTAGAGCGGTATATGGAGACCGCGTGGCATGGTTTGCCGGGATCAGGCGCACACGGTCGCGAATGCCGCCCACAGCACCGGGGAATGCTCGATCCGGCCGGTGTCGCGCCACGCGGCCAGACGTTCGCGCTGCCATTCGGCGAGCGCGGTCACCGGGTCGGGCTGTTCGTGCGCGTCATCGATGGCGCAGACGGCCCGCTGTAGCGGTTGGGCCTGCGGCGGCGCGCCCGCGATGCGCTGGAAGGCGAAATCGGTGGGCAGCGCCCACCTGCTCGCGGTGACCAGCTCCGCGCCGTTGGTGATCATCGCGGCGGTCAAGCCCAGCGCCTCGCTGAACCGCAGGTCGCCACCGCTCTCGCAGGCGATCAGCGCGACCCGGCTCGGCATCGGCCACAACCGCGCTCCGGCAACGGGTTCCGCGTCGATGGTGTGCGTGCCGAGCAGCAGGTCCTTGGCCGACAGCGGTCGGTGCGTGCGGGACGGCTCGGCGAAGCCCACGGCATCAGCGGTACAGGCGAGATGCAATTCGGCGTCTTCGCTGCGGCCGGATTCCGGTGCGGCCGCGGTGACATGCCCCACGTAGACCAAGCGCCCGGCGCCCGCGCGCAGGGTAGCGCCGAGCCAGGCGCGGTCCACATCGGTGCGCCGGAACGCGTCGACCGGGTTCTGCACCGCGGGTCGCAATCGGTCCTGCGCGGCGTACGTCGCGATCCGTTGCGCGAGCGGCGCTTCGGCGGTCATCCGGCCCAGTACCGAACCGAGTGTCGAATCGGCGCGGAAGCCGGGTATGCGGGGATCCAGTATCGCGACGACGGGTAACGCGGAGGTCTTCGTCCACTCGCGCGCGATCCGTCCCGGCGCTTGCACGACGCTCGCCGCGGCGAGCAGGCTGACGTCGGCGATGTCGATCAGCCGGACATCGCGGTCCGGTGCGATCAGTTCCCACGGCACTTG
The DNA here is from genome assembly GCF_013315795.1 of Nocardia barduliensis. GTDB lineage: Bacteria > Actinomycetota > Actinomycetes > Mycobacteriales > Mycobacteriaceae > Nocardia > Nocardia barduliensis. The sequence goes on along the minus strand of NZ_JABLTE010000023.1, from coordinate 33,639 downwards.
CGCCAAGCGCGGTGACGGTTGCAACCGGATGTGCGGGCGCACGCCGCGCTGCCACAGCTCGTAGAGCTGGGTGGCCAAGCCGTAGGGCAGGAGTGCGCGGGAAAGCTCCTGAGCGACAGCGTATTCCCGCTCATAATCGGAAAACGCGCCGGTGGTGAGGGCGTGGACGAGACCACCGGCCTCCGCGGGCCTGGGCAGCGCCTCGGCGAGCAGTCCGACCGCCCGTACGGCCGCGTCTTCCGGGAGCACGCCCGCGCCGCGGGGCGCGCTGTCATCGACCCACCGCCACGACACGTAGACATCTCCAGCGTCCGCCATGCGGACGAGCACGGTGGGTCGCGTCATATCGTGAGCACCCGATCGTCGCGGATCACCCGACCGTAGCGCTGTTCGGCGGCGACGATGAACGGCGCGAGCGCGATCCGGCCCTCCGCGGCCAACGCCAAGCGCGGCGGCGGTGCGACCGGCAAGCCCGCTCCGGCCGCGACCTCGGCGAGGGCGGCGCCCAGTTGCAGGGCGGCGTTGCCGGGATGATCGGTGCGGTCCTCCGGTGCGTCCAGCAGATCGAGCGGAAGCCGCGCCGGCGTGTCCCGCTGCGCTCGATCGATGGCCAAGGTGATACCGGCGCACTGTGTCTCGATCAGATCGGCCACCAGCACCCCGTTGCCGGACAGGTAGGCGAAGCGGAACGCGAGCCGCATGGCGGGATCGGCGATCTGCCGGTTCCACTGCTCGCGCTGCGTGCCGTTGGGCAATGTGTAGCGCACGGCGTCGATGGCCAGCGCGGCCGGAACGGCTATGCCGACCGCCTGCGCGAGCATCTCCCCTGTCGGCGGCTCGGTAGCGGTGAGCACGCCCTCCAGTAACGTCGCATGCCAGAAATCGAGCTGGGCGCAATGCAATCCGAGGCCGCGCTCGGCGTAGGTCGCGAACGCCGTGGCGAGCAGCCGCTCGCCTTCGGCGACCCGCCCGGTACGGAACGCCACGGTGGCCGAACGGATGCGCAGGTCGGCCGCGTCGAGTACGGCACCGCTCGCCACGAAATACGCCAGGCTCCGTGCGTAGCAGTCCTCGGCGCTCGCCAGATCGCCGCGACCCTCGGCGAGAAACCCCATGGTCTTGAGGCCGACTCCGGCTCGGTGCCCCAGACCGGCCCGCTCGAAGTAGTCCTGACTCGACCGCAGCGGCGCCTGCGCCTCGTCGTAGCGCTCGCTGCGAACGAGCATGATGGCGAGGTTCTGTTCGGTCTCGGCGACCGCGTTCCGATCGCCCGCGGACTCGAACGCGGCCAGCGCCTGCCGCGCGAAATCGACGGCCAGATCGCGGCGTCCGGTCTCGAAGTAGGTGGCGGCGAGATTCATCAGCGGGTGACCGGCCAGCTGCGGCGCGAAACGCCGTGCCGCGCCGAGCGACTCGGTGGCCAGTTCGGCGGCGTAGGCCCAGTTCTGGCGGTGCAGCGCGACGGCGGTCAGGGAGAGCAGGCAGGCCACGCGCAGCACGCCGAGGTCGGTGTCGGTGTTGTCGGCGAGTAAGGCCCGTGCCTGCTCCAGCGCTGCCTGCGCTTCGTCCAGCGCACCGAGATGCTGGAGCGCCTGGGACATGTTGACCAGCGCGTTCGGGCGCAATCGCGGAGCGTGCTCGGGCATTTCGGCCAGTGCCGAACGGTAGAGCGCGAGCGAGGCGGCGTGATCGCCGAGTTCGTCGGCCATGCTCGCGGCGTTGATGATCGCGCCGAGCCGGACGTCGCCGGTGGTTCGCTCGGCGGCGTCCTCGAACAGGCGCTTGGCCTCGGCCGGGTCTCCACCGGTGTAGGCGGCGGCGCCCGCGGCGAGCAGTTCGCGGCCGTCGCCGGGGGTCTCGTCGGCCATGTCAGAAGTCCGAATCCGACGCGGCGGCGGCGATTTCCGCCAGCAGCGGCGCGTCGACGGGCGTGCCGGAGGTGTCCGCGGTGCGCCGCAGCCGTGCCGTGACCAGCTCGCGGATTCGCGCGCGGCGGGTCGCGGCGTCGGGCTCCTGCTCGTCCACGCCGACGCCCGGTACGTAGACGCGCACGGTGACGCCCGCTTCGGCGCCCGCCGGCGCGGTGGTCTCGGCTCGCCACAGTTCGCCGTCGCGGAGCAGCGGCACGTCGGCGGCATCGGTCGCGGTGCCGATCGCGGCTCTGGGATGCAGGTGGGCAGGCACGTCCGCGGCCGACAGCGGCGCGGCGACCGCGCTCACCCGCACGATCGTCGCGCCCGCCGCGCGCACCACTTCCCAGGAGACGGCGCGTTCGGAGGCGTCGAGCAGACCGGGCGGGCAGCGCTGCCAGTCCCAGCCCGCGGTGCCTCTGGCCAGGACGAGGGCGCCGGGCGCGACGATCGTGGCCGGCCCAGCGGCCAGCGCATAGTCCTCCGCGCGCCCGAGCGTCTCGGCGGGGGTGCGCTCCTCGGCGACCTCGTCGGCCCCGTCGACGATCAGATCGCATTCCTCGCTCAACGCGGCGATCTCGTCTTCGAGCAGGCTCTCGTCCAGCGGGGCGATGCCGTCCAAGGTCGACGCGGGCCACCAGCGCGCCGCCCAGCGGGCGTAGCCGAGCCGCCACGCGCGTGCCGCGAGGTCCGGCAGCGCGGGCTCGGAGGGGAATGCGCCCTCGATTCCAGGTGCGTCGAGTGCGAGGGAGACCTCCGGGCCGTACACCGCCCAGATCCACTCCTGCGCGAGGGTGAGGTCATCGATCACCGCCGCCGGTGTCAGCTGTCCGGCGAGCAGGCTCCAGGTCAAGTGCCCGCCCGCCACCTCGAGCACGAGCACGTCCACCCCGGCCGTGTCGTCCACGACGGTCGGGGCGTCGTCGGGTGCGATGATCCACAGGTCGTCTCGACGGCGGATGCGTACGGTCGTCATCAGCTCGCCTTCGATTCCGTCGCGTCCGCGGCGTCCGCGTCCGCCCGCACACTCAGCGCCCGCTTGACCCGCGTGCGATGGTCCAGGATCACCGACCGCGCCACACCGTCGAGCAGGTCCCACAGCTCGTCCGGATCGTCGATCGAGAACTCCCGGACATCCCTGCCGTGCAGGCGGACCCACAATCGGCGCAGGTAGGGCCGCCACGGCGTGATCAACTCGGCGGCGATGGCGGCCAGCGGACCGGTGGGCGGCTGCGCGGCGTCGGCGCACACCACCAGCCGTCGGGCTTGCAGCACGTAAGCCTCCCGCTGCCAGCGGCTGTTGACCACGTGATGCGCGGTGGATCGCGCCGCGCCCGAATCCGTATCGGCCGGACGCAGCCGCGCTCGGCCCGCCGGTTCGCGGCGGTGATCGATGGGCGACAAGCCGCTCGCCAGAGCGGTCCCCGCCGTCGCGGCCACGCGCAACGACTCATCCAGCAGCGCCCAGGGCGCGCAACTCCTGGCGATCTCGGCGTCGACCAGCTCGGGAATCGGCGGCAGCTCCGCGCGGTCGGTGGATGCCTGCAACACGGTGAACACACGTTCGTAGACGGTGCGATCGAACGGGAGCCCGAGGGTCGATTTCGAGGCCGAGGAGCCGATCGCCGGGCGCAGCGGCACCGGGTGCGCGGTCAATCCCAGTTCCCGGGCCGAATGGCCGGAGGTGTCGTGCCACAGCTGGATTCCCGTGTGGGTACCGGCATGGGCGGCGACCAGCCGGTCCAGCACCGGCTGTCCGTCGGTGGTGTCCTGGCCCAGGCGCGCCGCGGCGCTGGCCTCCAGCAGGGCGTCCACCTCGGCGGCGTGGTCGGTACCCTGCGGGCCGGTCGGCGGGCGCCGCCGCCAGGCCAGCTCCAGCAGCCCGGACAACTCGCGCTCCCGGGTGCGGTCGGTCAGGTATTCCTTCAGCGCCTGGGTGGTGCGTCCCGCGGTGTACTCGTGGATCTCCCGCAACGCGTCCTCCGCGACCGCGCGCGCCCGTGCCGGATCCGGCATACCCGAGGTGGTCGCCAGCTCGAAACAGCGCTGGAAGTACAGATCCTGCGGATGCCCCTCGGTGATCCGCAGCGTGCGCCGCACCTGCTTGAGCACCGTGAACCAACTCGCCGTCGCGCGCAGCACATCGGCCGCGGCCTGGATGCGCGCCTCCAGCAATACCGCGCCGTCGGCCGTCAGGATCGGCCCGGCGCACAGCGGATTCTGCACGGGACGGATCACCAGCGGATCGAGCAGGAGCTTCACCGTCCGGCGCAGCGGACCCCCGTGCGGGCCGCTGAGCGGTTCGACACCGCCGAGCTTGCGCCACACCTCATCGAGCACCATGGCGCGCGGTCGTCGCATGCGTGCAGTGTATTTGCCGCGACTTCGGCCCGGCGGGTTCACGACCCGCTCATGGCGGATTCTTCGGCGCTGTCGCAGCGCGTGCGCGGAGTACTGCGCTCCAACCGGTCACCGAATGCGGTGACTCCGAACCGCGTGTGTGGCGTACCACACACCATCGGATTCGCCGCCTAAGGTCTGAATCGGTCCGCCCATCAGGGGCAGCTGAGTGGAGGGATTCGAAGAATGAAGTTCGAAAGAATCACTGCTGCCGCTTTCATGGCCATCGCGGCCGTGGGTATCACTGCGGCAAGCGCTCATGCGGAGCCGAGCGTAACGAAGCAGCCGACAGCGGTGACCGACAACGGTGCGGTGGTGCTCGAGTCCGGCGACGGAGCGGCGGTGACCGAAGTGTCGCAATGGGACGCCCTCGACGGGGGTTCACTCGCGATCGCGCAGCACATCGATGCGGACGGCGGCACCCTGACACCGACCCCGACGGCAGACGATATCGCGCAGCTGGAAGACATCAGCTCCTACGACCGGCTCAAGGAGCAGATCTACAAGAACCAGCCCGGCGTCGTCGGCGGTGCCATCGTGGGCGGCCTTCTCGGAGCGTGTCTGCCCCTGATCTGGGGGGTCAGCATCCCCGCAGGTGTGCTGATCGGCGGAACCGTCGGCGGATACGTCTCGGGCGGCCCGGAGTTCCTCGACGCCGTACAGGCGTTCGTCACCAACCAGGGCAGGTGAAAGAGCGGGACGCACCATCGGCGCACGGCCTCGGTGAGTCGTTCTACGCCCGGACGCGACGACGGCCAGCTGGCGCGGCGCCCGGCCGGGCGCCGCGGACCAGATGGCCGCTGAACCGATCGCCGCCAACCCGACGGGCGATCGATCCGAGAACGCACGACAGGCGATCGGTGGGTGGGCCACCGATCGCCGGTCGTGCTCATGGATTTGTCATCGCGACAGCGAGTTGCGCAGATCGGTGATGGTGGCGCGGCGCTCGTGGGCGATCCAGGCGAAGATCGCGGCGAGCACCAGCGGGAAGATCCCCATCAACGGCTTATCGGCGATGAAAGCCTGTGTCCCGGCGGCGAGCACGGTGAGAACGGACAGACCCGCGGCAGCGAGGGCGCTGAGCCGCGGCACCATCAGGCCGATACCGCCCGCGACCTCCACGATTCCGATGAAGATGAGCAGCCCGAAGGGGATGGTCAGATTCTCGGGGGCGTTGTCCACCAGAGTGTTCGGTATCACGAGCTTCGGCCCGCCGGAGGCGATGATGAAGAACAGGCCGAGCAGGATCTGCAGGGTCCACAGGACGCGGTTGCGGACCTTGCCGGGACGGTCGGTGACGTCGTCGGAGAAGCCGGCGGAGGGGTTGGCGGAGGGGTTGGCGATGGTCATCTCTGGTCCTTCTGGTCGGTCGCGCCGGGTTGGTAGCGCGTTCAACAGATAGGACGGAGCACCGGCCGAAGACTCATCGCTGTCCGCGAAATTTTTTCGGATGGCTGCTGAACCATCGAAGTCGACCCCGCACGACACATCCACCTGACTTCGGTACCCAGCACAATCCGGCACCGTGCCCGCCACACAACTTCCGATGTCACACCCAAGTGCGCTGCGTCGTCATCGAGGTGAACCCCTCCGGACACGGACCACCGAAAAGAAATCGAGGAGATCGCCATGAACACTGCATATGTCGTCGTGAACATCGCCGCTGCCGCCTGGGTCGGCTTCTCGGCGTTCTCGCTGCTGCGGCGAGCCGCATTCGTGGTGGATCCGCTGGTGGAATACGGCGTGCCGCAGTCGTGGTGGACGCCTTTGGGATTGGCCAAGGCCGCAGGCGCAATCGGGCTGATCGTCGGCCTCTTCGTTCCCGCGATCGGAGCCGCCGCGGCCATCGGCCTGCTCCTGTACTTCGCAGGCGCGGTGATCACCGTGCTCCGGGCCCGCTCGTACAAGACCGTGGCGTTTCCGATGCTGTACCTGATCCCGGTAGCGGTCGCGCTGGGTCTGGGTGTCGCCGCGTAAGGAAGACGACACCCCCGCGAGCCGGGTCGTGGGATTCCGGCGATACCCCGGATAACAGCACGTTATCCGGGGTAATCGAATCGCTCTGAGCTACGCACGTCGGCGAGGACGAGGAGACCAACCGACGCGCCGAACCTTCAGGGGGTCCGAGTTGTGCTGGGCTATAACGCTGTGGTGTCTTCCGGTATGTGTGTCGTGTGGTTCACGCGAAGAGCGGTCAGGACGCCGAGTGCGGCGATGGCGGTGAATCCCACCAGTAGGTAGCGGGCCGAGTCGACCAGCTCGGATCCACCGAGGTTGACCAGCAGACCGGCGACGGCGGCTCCGAAGGCGGTCGACATGGTCAGGATCGTCGCTATGGCTGCCGCGGCCTTCTGGCCTTCTTCTGGATCCGGCGCGCTGGTCATCGCGGCCACCGACAGGTGTGGCCAGGCAATGCCGATGCCGGCGCCGGCGAGGAAGAGCAGCGGCAACCAGGCCAGAACCATCGGCAGAGCGACATGGTCGCGTTGCAGCGACGCCACTCCCAGGAATCCGATCGCCAGCAGCAGCGGACCGGCAACGCGAAGTCGCCGGATCGTGGCTTCCCGCTGCACCGGGGCGACGAGCATCTGACTGACCGGCCAGCCCAGAGACAGGGCGGCACCGAAGAATCCGGCTACGACCGGAGGCAAACTCGCCAGGCGCTGCGCGAACAAGGGCAAGAACATCTCCACGCCCACACCGGCCGACAGCACGACGATCGTCAGATACACCCACCGCAACGAACTGCCGGACCGATACGTAGCCAGCGGGAGAATCCGCTGCCGCGCACGCCTTTCCCAGGTCAGGAAAACGGCCACGGACGCGATGGCCACCGCGAGCGCGAGCGTCATTGCCGCGGCACCCGAGACGACCCCGGCCACACTCACCGCCGTGGCGGCACCGACCACCAGCACCAGCGACACGACCGGAACAGGCGCTGGGGCGTGGCGGTCGTCACTCTTCGGCAGGACCCGCGGCGCGAAACTCGCTGCCGCCACGCCTGCAACGGCGAGGACAACGAACGCGGCTCGCCATACACCGAACTGGGCGAACAATCCCCCCATAGCCGGGCCGACGATCGTGCCGACGCCGAACATGGCCGAGATCAATGCGGTCCCGCGTACCCACAGCGACTGCGGCAGTGCCACATACACCGCCGCGAAACCCAATCCGGTGAGCAGTCCCGCGCCCAGCCCCTGTACCCCGCGGCCCATCAGGAACACCGCCATGACAGGACTGAGCGCACACACCCCCGAACCGGTCGCGAACACTCCGAATCCGATCAGGTACGAGCCCACCGTGCCGCGCAGAGACAGCATCCGGCTCACTGCCAGCGTGCCGGCCACCTGCGCGACCGAGAAGACCGTCGTACTCCACGCATACAGCCGTTCGCCGCCGATGTCGGCGACCGCGCTCGGCAACAAACTCCCTACCAGATAGATGTTGATCGCACCGACGAGCACTCCGCCCGCCAACACGATCACAACACCGAGATAATCGCGAAATTCCGTCCAGGACGTGGCTTTTCGCTCCGTCGTCACATGCCCTCCGTTTCGTGGATCGAATACGTGACGGCATCATCACTGACCCGGGAGCACCGGTAATCGGACAAATCGGACGTGAAATGCATCACATTTTCCGACCGTCCATCGGAATATCAGGAGCCCGAGCCGACCGTCGAGATGACGCGAAGGTCACTTCATTCCGGCGCTGCCCCGCATCGGTAGAGCGTGTGGCATCGAGGTGTGCTGCACTCGAAACTCGGTCCGGCGAGTCCTGACGGGCAGTTGCTGATTCACGCTGGCGGTGGGGCAGACGCTGCGATACAGCTTCTGGACTGGCTGCTCGAGAAGGCGGGTTACGCGGCCGTCGCGGGCATGGTGGTCGGCCGGGCCGTCCACACCGCCGCGACCGACAGCTGGCTGGCCGCCGGACCCCACCCTATGCCTCTTGGGAGGACGAAGGAGCTCATGGTCGGGGCGGTACTTTCGCCGCTTGGCGAGTCGGCGATCAGTGCTACTCGCCACGCGTGGCTGGAACCTTCGATACATTGTCTGTAGAGGGTGCCGCCGACCCACAACTGGCAATTCCTAACCTACTGAGAAGTGCACGGGCCTCATCTGATTCGTCGAGCATGGAGACTTCACGTGTTCCGTGGGTCCAGTGCTCGACTCGAGTATCGATGATGCGGATGCCGCCAGTCGGTGTGGGTTGCTGAACGATCAGCGATCGTGACAGAGGAGAGTCTGGTGAGGTACTGGAGTAGAAGCCCATTGCAGAGTAGTCGGCAGGGGTGACTTCGCGGGTAGTGAAGGTGTAGAGGGGACGTCGGAGTCCGTCGCGTTCGTACATCATCGAATGCGTGGTGGATTCGCACGTGATCCACCAGGTCTGTCCGCTGGCGGTGTTATGTACGGCAGTACCGTCCAGGGGGACTGGTGCGCGTGGTCCGTCTATCCCGAATCCCGTGTCCACGACATACTTGTTGTCGACTATCAGCAGCGCATGGGTCTCGGGCAGTATGTGGTCTTCGTAGCCGGGGGGTGTCGGTCGTCCGAGGACGCGGGTGAGCGTGAATCCGGAGTGTGAGAGCGCGGCTGCGAGCGCGATTGCGTGGTAGAAGCAGTCTCCGGCTCCTTGGCGGTAGGCGATCGAGTCCAGCACATCTGTTGACGAGGCAGTAGGTTGGCAGGGCACCGACACGAAGGGGATCGAGTACAGGTGCGACCTGAACCAGTTGTCCAGACTCGAGGTGTCGGAGTCGATTCGGCGTAGGTACGCCGACAGCTGGTCGTCGTTCATCGGCACCCATGACGGCTGCCAGTTCGCTGATCTAGACATTGGCTCGTTTGTTGGTAGGACAAGACGCGCTGAGGGTCCCGGTACCGCAGGACACGATTACCAGTGAAACGAACGCCATGTTCTTCGTCCAAAATCCCCAGCACACGTCCCGCGCATTTCTCAGTGATGGAAGTGTATATATGGCTCGATCCTGGAAGCTGGGGAAGAGAATCTGAGGGTGCGCCAAAGACGTCTCTATTTTGAGGTATTCGGTGTGAGCCCAGGAGAACGCGTCTTCTGCCGAAGTGCATGTTTGGGTTACAGCATTCGGCCCTCTTTTCAGCTCATCTCTCAGAATGTTCGCTGGAATTCGTGAGGTGAGGAATTCTTGCCTACCCATGATGGGGTCTCTTTTGGCTCGCTGGCTCAGTTCCCCGCCGGGGCCTGTCCATGCATAGCAATGCCAATGTGTGAGATCTCGGGGATCGATCATGCCCGTACCAGTCCGATCAGCGCCAATGTAATTGCCTCTCCTGATTGGAGCGATGTACGTCCATGAGGAAGGAATCGGCCATCGAAAATTATGACACTACCAGGTGTAGAGGATACGGATTGTACCCCGTCGCGGGTGATGAACCGCGTCTGAGAAGTCCGGTTTGAGGACGCATCGGACGGGGGATGGTGATCCAGCATAAGTAAGGCGGTGGCCTCACCGAACCGCGGTTGGTCGAGGTGGGCCCGGGAACGTGAGCCGTCGCCTGCATAGTGGGCATAGGATCCCCATCCCGACGAGACAAATTGCGTTCCAGTGCATTCCGTGAGCAGTGGACGGAGCACTTCGGTGACGGTCTCCAGCTCTGGTCCCGGCACGGGCGCGGTGTATTGGTCTTGATTTCGTGCGACGCCTTTCTTGAAGGCATTCAATGTGTTGGCCAGGAAGGAACAGCGATAGTCTTCTGAAATCGCGTTAGGAATTGTGATGAAGGGCGTGTCGAAGAGTGGGGTCGGTGTGATTATCTTGCTCACCTCGACCGCGATCTTCGCTGTAGGTCCTTCGGGATCATCGTCAATATCGAAGATTTCGTCGACCAATCTGGAAATCCGCTCATATGCGGCCTCGACATGGGTACGGCGGGCGTTGTCGCCGCGACGACCGAACTCATTATCCCCCGTATTCATCGCGGTCATTCTCCCTTCTTGTATACCGATACGAAGCGGGTGCTCGACCGGGTGAAATCTGAGCCATTGAATCCGCCGAATCTCGATACGAGATGCAAGTCGTGAAGCTCTGCCAGTAGGTCCAGTTCAGGCGGAGTGGTGTACCTCATTTTTATCGGGTACATCTGGACCCGTCCGTCCGTGGAGATTTTGACTTCCTGCATCGTTATCGTCTGCTCGTGGAAGTTGGACTGCGATGCCGAAAACATTATTCCGTCATCCGACACCGATCTGACGGCCATTCGGGGTGACCATGTCACCGATGTCGGGGATGGATACATGTTCTCGGTGACGAAGTGGCCGCCGGTCTGTAGGGCGGCTGCCACGTTCTTGATGCAACTGCGCAACTGGGCTGCTGTGGTGAGGTTCAGCAAGCTGCTGTACACGGCGTAGACGAGGTCCAGGTCTTGCCAGGGCAGCACGTCGGACATGTCCGCCTGGGTGGCGACAACGCCGGCGTCGGGGTAATTGGAGCGAAGCTTGGCGATCATCTCTGCGGAGATGTCTAGGCCGAACACCGGAACGGCGGTCGCTTCAGCGAGGGCGGCTGCGACGCGACCGGTCCCGACTCCCAGTTCGAGGATCCGTGCGCTGTTCGTTTGCGAGACCATCTTCGTCAGGAAATCCACTGGCGCGGTCACTGGTTCGTGAGCGTGCCATTCGTCGTAGACCTCTGCCCAGCCATCCCAGATGGCTTGCTGATCAACCAGCGGTTTCTGCTGCATGCTCGTCCTTCCACCTGCGTACGATCTCCTTGTCGTTGCGGGCCAGCGGTCGGCTCATCAGCGCCAGCGCAGGGATCGTCAGTACCCCGAGTCCCAGCACGGCTGTCGATATCTGAGGCGACGTCATCCCCAGCAGAAGCCCTCCGAACATCCTGCTGACCGGGGCGGTCGCAAGGCCCAAAGCTACTTGCGCCGAGAACAAGGCGGTGAAGTCTGCGCGGTCGAGGACCATTCCTGTCGCGGCGACCCACGCGACAGAGAGGTTCTCCAGAACTGCACCGCCGAGAACCCCGAGAGCCAAGCACACCACGATTGGTGTTCCGGCTGCGATGGCGAGCGGTAGAGCAGCGGCCGCGCCCGAGACAACCAAGGCCGGTACCAGCCGCGGTGCGACCGACGCTCGTGCGGTGTACACGCCAGCGAGTGCCGCGCCCACCAGTGGAGCTGCTGCGATGATCAACCAGATCTCGGCCTGTCCTAGCGATTGGTATACCGCTGGGCCGTTGATCTGGATCGCCGCCCCCCAACACAGCTGGAAGAACACCTCTAGCGCTGCAGAAAGGAGAAGCCAGCGAGTCTGTGCGAGCAGCGCGAGTCCTTGGGGGATCGTTCCGGTCTGCTGTGGTCGGGGGCCGCCTGCGGTCGTGGACCTGACGCGGGTGCCCACGCAGTACACCGCGAACGCTGCGGCTTTGAACGCCGCGTCGACCCAAAGAAGGGCCAGCGGGCTGGAGACGCGCATGGCGAGGCTTCCGGCCAGCAGGCCCGCGACAATAGCGACATTGCGAACGGTCCTGAGTTTGCCGATCGCACTACGAATTTCCGCTGACGACACCACAGCCTTGATCTGTGATGCCGCGGCCGGCGCGGTTGGTGCAAGCGCTGCGCAGGACACCGCGGAGGCTGCTACCCCCGCCAGCATGAGGTCGTTTGCGAAGGACCACCACGCAGCCATCTGGCACAGCGCACCGCCCAGCGCTGTGTACTGCAGCGTGTGTAGGGCGCCGAATGTACGGACAGCACGGGGAGCGAGGAGAGTGCCGCAGAAGGTGGCTGCGGCACACGCGGCAAGAGCGACGCCGACTGTCTCGTAGCTCGGTGCCCGCGCGATCAGCACGTACGTCAACGCGATGGTCGACACGTACCCCGTGCAGGAGATCGCTGCTTGCCCCAGGTAGACAGCCCTGAGTCCACTCTCATCACTCGACATCGGCCGGTGGTTCTCCTTCGAAATGACTGTGGCGGGTGGGCAACTGGTCGTCGCGAAGCCGGGGGCGACCGCAGGCCATGATAAATGTCGGAAACTGATTGTCCGGATCTATATCGAGTGCTTCGGTCAGCAGCGTGTCGCAGAATGCGCCCGTCATCGACGCGCCCATACCGAGAGCTGTCGCGTTCATCGAGAACAACTGCGCGACACAACCAGAATTCTGATAGAGAACCCGCATCGCCCGGGGGTGAGGGTACTTCCAGTGCAACCTACGAACGTCAGAGGTCAGGAAAGTCACGAACGCCGCGTTGTGTGTGATGTCCTGATAATAGATCAGCTCATCGAGTTGTTCTTCGGCGATCACTTTCGAGTGAGGTCGAAGTGCATGCAGCAAATCGTCGTACTCATACATTCCCTCGGGAATACCTGTTACCTTTCGGACGAGGAAGTACGGCACCACGTCCTGGCGGGCGCCTCCACTTGCGGCTCCTCGCAACTGTAGAGTGCCCATCTCTTTCGCATAGGAGAACCAAAACGGGCCGAAAGTCTTCTGCAGTAGCATCGAGAATGTCGAAATGCTCAAAGTGTCGGAGCGAAAGCTGCGATGTGTGCGCCTGCTCTCGACGACCCGGAAATACGGCTCTGTTTCGGCTGGAGTCAGGCGCGGCAGGAAGAGTTCGTCGCCGGTCACTGTCGTCGTCGTGGGCGAAGGAGGGGGTTTGCGTTGCGCGAGATCTTCGAAGTACTGCGTGAGCTGCTGCCCAGAGTTCTTGGTCGGAGAGATGAAGGGAGCGTCCTTGGTTGCGGTATGGAACGCCCACGCCGCATTTCCCCATACCTTCCACACCTCCGGTATGTCCGTCTGGTTGACAGCTTCGTCAGTCAGGTCGAATTTGCGAAGATACTCCATCAACGGCTGGCGGGAACCATCTGACGCGTTCATGTCGCGGGCCAGTAGTGTAAGCGCTTCGTCGCGAATGGCTGCACGCTGCTTCGAGTGCGGACTACTGAGTACGGCCAGCCCCTCTGTGAAAGTGATTGTGACAGGATATTTGAGTTTTAGAATGTCTGGTCCCTCCCCGGAGAGAAAGGCTTCCGGCGACCCCGGGAGCGCCGGAAGCCCGCCTGCCTACTCGGCTAGACCTCGGCTGCGGGGACCTGGTCGAAACAGAGGAGCGCGGTGCCCTCCTGCGGCAGTTCCATGACCAGGTCGGAGATCATTTCGGACAGGTTCTGCGTGGACTCCATTTGGAGATCCCCCTTTTTATTTCCGGCGACAAGGAGGCTGCGCCGCCCCCTGGTCAGGGAGCCTTGTTGCCCCCGTCGTCAGTTAAGCACAACAAGTTTCACGAGGCAACGACATTACCTTCGGGGAATCCAGCGACGCATTTGATCATTGATTGGTTTCACTGCAGAAGGAAATGTGATATAGATCACTCTCTATGTTGTGGTGGTGGATAAACTAATCGTTAGCTTCGGGAGCGCTGCTGCCCATTCGGTGCGGCCGTGATTCCCGACGCGCGTGGCAGCAGAGCCATGTATCGGAATACGTTCTCGCCATGCCCACTGCCGCTGACCAGCTTCGACGTCAGACAGCAGCCGACCCCGTGGACGGTGAACGCTGCGCTCAGCTCCCATCGCCGGACCGCTACCAGCTAGGTTTGCGTGCAAACCTCGGAGCTCACAGCTGACCTTCTAGGGCCGGACCTCCGCGCGGCCGCCACCGAACTCGATGGAACCGATTGCCGCGCTGCGACGTCAAACTCTGCACCGCGTGCTCACATACACGACCCGATCGGGCCGATAACGCCGCCGGCGGGCTGGCCACTTCGAAGGCCTTCCGCAAAACTCTGTCCTGATCGGACGGAATGGCGAAGGTTCGGACCGACAGGCGCGACTTGCGAACGTGCCGAGCTATGCGCTGCCGTGTCACATCCGACATAGACTGATCTTGTTCGACACCAGACCCGACACCGGGTCGGTCGAGGAGAAGCGTCTGAGCAGCCCGGCGAGCTGATCGTCGCTCGTACCGTCCAACTGCGTATCCCGCTGTCGATCGAGCAGCGGCGCACCGGCCCATGCGGAGGCCGCCGACTCCAGCATCGACGAACTGGTCTCCGAATGAGTAACCGTCGAGGCTGCCACCGACGACACATCAGCCGACACGAGATTCTCGCGTTGATCGCCCACCGGCGGGTGGAGGGCGTTCAAATCGGTCGCGCCAACCGCTTCGATCATGGTCTGCTCTCGAGGGTGGGTGCTCGGGCGCTGCGGATGTGGCAGCGCCCGAACCACCAAGCACTCGGCTCGTATCGAGCACGTGGGCTTACTGACGATGATTGCTATCGATGTGGCGCCCGCGCCAGGCTCGGTAGCACAGCGCGGTGGTTGCGCCTGCCGCTGCCAGGACTGCGGACGGGGTGTTGCTGAGGGCGACGATCGCGACCACGGCTGTGAGGATCAGCGTCAGCGCCGCCAGGTCGAGCATCGTAGTGGCCCTGGAGGTGGCCCGGCGCTGGTCGATCGGCATGAGGAAGTCCTTTCCGGTTCGTGTACTCACCGGATCTATTAGGGCTGGCGGTGCGTGATCCCCCAACATGGTGGTGCTCGCGCACTTTTCGGCTGCGTGGGGGATGGAGTTCGAGCCGTCCTATAACCCCCAACGACCGGTGCGCGATCTGTGCCCCGGCGGAAGTAGCTACCGGTGCTCAAGCGGGGAGTGGCGTGCGCGTGAGGAGGAAACATGGGTACATCGAGCTCACAGGCTGTACCCCAGCATCAAGGTGATCTCGGCCCATTCGAAGAACACCAACGCGACCACGAGGGGAATCGGGATTTCACGAGTCAGCCTCCCGGACCGGTAGAGCAGGCCGCCGGAGCGCAGGCTGCTGCCGAGCGGAAGTTATTCGCGCTGCTTCGCGCGCAAGGTGTCCAAGGACCGGTCTGGGAGACGGTGATCGTCGCGCTGTCCGAGTACGCCACTCAGGTTCTGGATCCGTGGATCTGGAGCGGGGAGATCTACAGCAAGCTCGAAGAAAAGACGATCGGCTTGAAGGTCGGTACCACCGAGCGGGCAGTGCTGACCGTGAACCGGGAATACAGACAAGAGATCATCGCCCACACCGTGGTCGGCGCGCTGACGAAGTTTCGGGAGTCCATGCGTGCGGGAAGGGGCTGGGACCCCTGTCACGGAGCGCAGCTACGGACCTACTTCGTCACTGCCTGCCTCTTCGAATTTCCACGCGTCCTCGAGGGAGATTTGCGGTGGCGGCGCACCAATCAGCCCGTCCCCGCCGAGTACAACGACATCAACGAGCTTTTGGAGACGGGCAGACCGGGAATGTTCCGGCCGCCTGCCGACCCCATCGCGGCAGCCACCGATCGGTTGATGATCACTGACTATCTCGCGACATTGACAGCACCTGACCAGATCATCGTCCGGGCGGTCGCTGATGGCTACACCCACGCCGAGATCGCAAACCTTTTCCCGAGCCTCGAGCTGACCCCCAAGGCGGTCGAACGCCGCCTACATCGAGTCCGCCGAGACGCTCGTCTAGTCCTGAGGAGCGAGCGATGAACCAACACGACCTCACCACTGCGGCAGGTCTAACGGCCTACGCCCAGGCCCTGATCGAACAGTCCTCGCTCGGGGAACAAGAGCCTCGACTGTTACGGCGCCGGGCTGCTCGCCACCAGATCGACCGAATCCGCGAACTGCTCGACCAGCAACCCCAGGACACTGATACAGAGTTCGCGACGGAGGAGCGTGCCGGTTCCGAGCGTCAGAGTTCGACGCCGCGTCCCGGCGGCGGCTCAGCACTGCCCGCATCCGCTGATCTTGTCGAGCACCCTGTCTCACCGGGGGCACTCGAATCGCTGATCACGCAGATCGCGACCGAACTCACGGCCGTAGACCACGCCACCATGGTGCCCGCCACGGAACGCGTCCTCGCCCGTCTGATCGAGCAATTGGATTTCGAATTCGGTTACCTGCGGCGCATCGACCGCGATCGTCGTGCGACCGTGCTGGTGGCCGAGTGGCCGCATCGATCAGCACCGGATCCGGATCCGCTCAACGTCGTGTACTTCGATCAGCCCTACTCTCCATTCCATGCGGTCGAGAACGTGACCGAGCCGACTATCATCCACGCCGACTCCTACGCCGATCAGCAGGTGACCACCGCCGTGGTGCCGCTGATCGCGCGAGGTGAGTCGGTCGGCTTCCTGGGTTTCCTCACGCACGGCGCCTGGGCCTGGAGCGACCAGCAACTGGCCGCGCTCATGGTGATCGCCTCACTTCTGGCCCAACTGCAAGCACGGATCGACGCCGAAACAACGACGCAGTACGTCACCATGCACGACGACCTCACCGGTCTGCCCAACCATCACGCCCTGTGGAGACACATGGAGCAGCGGCTACGGCCCGGCCGGCCTGGACCGGTTGCAACACTCTGCGTGGGCTTGGACAGGTTGAAAACAGTCAACAACCACCTCGGGCGCACGGCTGGCGACAACGTCCTGCGTGTCATCGCAGGACGGCTGAAGGAAACTCTGGAGCGCAGTGACATGATCGCCCGGTTCGACGGCGACGAGTTCGTCATCGTGCCGGCGAAGCCTATGGACACTTGTACCGCCGAATTCATCGCGTCAGGACTCCGGCAAGCACTGGCCGGCGGGATCACCGTCAATGGTCGATCCATCGGCTGCGGAGTCAGTGTCGGTGTCGCCGTCGGTATCCCCGGTGAGGTCGCCGCAGACGTGCTGCGCCGAGCTGATCAGGCGCTGCGGGCAGCAAGAACACAGGACGGCAATGGAGTCGCTGTCTTCACCGACAACATCTTCATGCAGTTCGACCTCCGCGACGACGTGGCGCTCAACCTGCCCAGCGCGGTCTCCGACGACTCCCTGGTCTTGCACTACCAGCCCGAAGTCGACCTGCGCACCGGCCGCGTGCTCGCCGTGGAGGCGTTGGTGCGCTGGCAGCATCCCACACGCGGCCTACTGGCACCGGACACGTTCGTCGGCATCGCAGAAGCAACCAACCTCGCTAGTGACCTCGGTGATTGGGTGATCCGTACCGCCTGCGCCCAGTTCGCCGACTGGCGCCGTCGTCGGCTCGCCGCGGACGTGGTAATGCGAATCAATGTCTCCCCGAGGCAGCTGATCGGCGCGAACTTCGTGGAAAAGGTAGAGACCGCGCTACTCCGGTACGGCATTCCAGGCAACTCGGTGTGCTTCGAGATCACCGAAAACGTGGCCGTTCAGGACCTGCCCCGCACTCAGATGACTTTGGAGGCACTCACCCGCCTGAGGGTGCAGATCGCGATCGACGACTTCGGCACCGGATACAACACCCTGTCGCACCTGAAGTCACTGCGCGTGAACACGGTCAAGATCGACCGCAGCTTCGTCAGGATTCTCAACCAAAGCATCGACAACCGCGCCATCGTCGAGTCCATCATCGGACTGGGCCAGGCGTTCGACCTCGAAGTCGTAGCAGAAGGAGTCGAAACCGCCGCGGCCGCACGCACACTGCTCGGGCTGGGGTGCCACCGCGCCCAAGGCTTCCTCATCGCACACCCCCTGCCTGCCGATGAGGTCGAGGCTCACTTGGCTGCCGGGGAGATTCCACTCAGCCTCGAGCGATCCCATGAGGCAATTTCCTGTGGCAGAACGACACCTGACCGCTGGAGTGGCCCGAGCTCGCGGACGCGGACGCCGGGGACCGGCTTCACCGGACCTGCAACGCCATAGGCACGTGGCGGGTTCAACTGGGTCTGAACCCATTCCAGGAGCGTTTCTGTCTCGTCGGCCCTGGATGCGGTAGCCATAAGTTCGAGCAGCGAGGTGAGCAGGCAATCCGCGCGGATCAGAGGTCGTTCAGCGACGTGCCGGTGACAGTAACCGTGCCGGCCGGTCCACGCCGTGGTCGGCGTGCCCCCGGGGCGGGAGGACTCCAGGTAAACTCTGCCGCGCCAGCGAAGCCGGACACGGTAGCGGATACACGTTGCTGTGCGAACGCCCGATCTATCGCGCGTGGAAGCGGGCCGTTCTCGGTCCAACAGCCCTCCAACCGGACCTGCACCGCGGAGTCGAGCAAGTCACCGGCCTCGAACAGCGGCGCAACCAGATTCGCGAAATTCGAATCATCGATCAGTTCACGACTCGGATGCGCGGGTGATCCGGCCACGGCGATGAGGAAATCGCCGTTGGCGCCGGCGCCGTGGCCCGCGAAGGCGAGCGTCGCGACCCGTCGGTGCGTCGCGGAAAGCTGTTGTGCTATCTGCCGAAGCTGTGCCTGCGCGTCGGCGACGCTCGACGCCGCGATGATGTAATCGGCGCCCGCGGTCTGTGCGCGCAAGCGGAACATCTCCGTCATCGTCCTCGGGCGCGAAGGATCTCGTCGTGCGGTCCCTCGGAACCCCGGGGACACCTGGTCACCAGCCGTGATGATGTAGATACTGACCCCTCGACGTTCGGATGCCGAAGGCCCGTGCGGAGCTTGCGCCCCCGCGTCGGCCGCCGGCGCCGACGGCCGATGCTGTTGGCGCTGGAGGTCGAATTCGTTTTGCCGCAGAAGATTTGCGACGGCGATGTTACCGGCAGAGCGTTGTAGCGCCAGCATGAGCACCTGTTCCGGATCAGCTCGGCGTTCGCTCCCTCGGGTCGCAGGTCGCGCCGGTCGCTGCTCGTGTTCCCGCACCTGTTCAGGCTACGTCGCACCGCGGCCGATGGTCGCGCATCGTTAATTCCGGCCTGTGAACGGCAAGTGCCGTTGCGTCCTAGAACCGCCGCCGGTCCCGATCGCGTCGAGTCGCACGTCCCTTACCTGCGTAAACGCGGAAAACCTGGGATCGGTAGGGCGCGAATCGTTCCTACCTTTTTCTCATCGGCCCCACACGAAGGGCCGGGGAAACAGGACCAGGGGCGCCGCCCCGCGAACGACAAGGACAGACCATGAACACCACTTCGCTCCGCATCGCCGCCGCCGCTTTCGCCGCCACCGCCGCCGTGGGCGTGCTCACCGGGTGCGGTGACAGCAAGGGCAGCTCCCCGGCCGCGCCCGCGCCGTCCTCGGCGCAGCCCGGCCCGGCCGCCCCGGCGGGCAAGTCGATCGCCTCGGTCGACGGCAAGGTCTTCGACGCGAAGTTCACCACCACCTGCGCCAAGCAGGGCGGCACCCTGGCGCTCGCGCTGACCGACACCGAGAACGCCGCCTACGGCAACCTCTCGGTGAGCGCGACCATCACCGATGCGAACACCGTGCAGGCGGTCGGGATCGCGGGCAGCAAGGGCGGCGACAACGGCCTGCCCTACGCGGTCGGCTTCGGCAACGGCATGCCGGGCGGCTCCGCGACCGTCGTCAAGGACGGCAACACCTACAAGGTCACCGGCGAGGGTGTGAGCGCCCCCGACCTGACCAACCCGCTGGCCGGACCGAAGACGTCGAAGTTCGACATCACCTTCGCCTGCTCGTCCATCGTCGGCGCCTGATCGCCGCATGTCCCCCGATCCGCCCCCGTCATCCCGGCCGAACCGCCGGGATGACGGGGCGCGGCGAATCCCGAAACTTCGCACCGAAAAGGAAATGTCATGAACAAGATCCGTCTCGCCACCCTCGCCATCGCCGCCGCGGCGATCGGCCTCTATGTCTACCGCGCCGTAACCTACGTCCCCACCAGCGAATGGGAGCCCTCCGGAATGGGCTGGCTCGGCATCGAGATGGCGCTGCCGATTCTCGCGGTCACCCTGGTCGTCATGGTCTTCGCCTTCACGGGGGAAGGCATCATGAGCGCATTGACCGGCCGCAACAGCGCGGAGTTCCGTGCAGGCCTCACCGGCCTCGGCACGGTCCGCTCGGTGCGGCAGACCGGCGTCACCGTCAACGACCAGCCGCAGGTGCGCATCGAGTTCAGCGTCGAAGGCGCGGACGGCAAGATCTTCCACTCCTCCGCGAAGATGATCGTGCCGTTCACCGAACTGGCCCTGCTGCGCGCCGGGGTGGTGCTTCCGGTGCGCTACCTGCCCGGCCGGACCGACAAGGTCGAGGTCGACCTGTCCGGTGACGCGAACGCCGCGCAGCACGCGATGAACGAGTCCCTCATCCGCAAGGGCATGACCACCCGCCACAAGCTCGACATCGCCGAGCGCGGCATCGCCACCCAGGCGGTGGTGCAGTCGCTGTCGGTCACCGGCACGATCCGCGAGGGGCACTCCGAGGTCGAACTCGGCCTGGTGGTCACCCGGCCGGACGGATCCTCCTTCACCACCCGGGTGACGAAGTTCCTCGCACCCGCCAGCGTCGGCCAAGTGCAGGTGGGCCGCGTGCTGCGGGCGCACTACCTGCCCGAGAACGAGAGCGAGGTCGTCATCGCCCTTCCGGTCAACGCCTGATGGGCGAGCCGGACGCGGACGAGATCCGCGCCGGGCCGATCGGAAACGAGGCAGCCACCTGGACAGCCGAATGCCGCGTCGATTCGAGATCATCGAGTCGGCGCGGCATTCGTCGTTCCCAGGTCCGGTGGCCCGGCAATCTGAGGGTTACCTAATTGGGCGGCTGTTCACTTTGTCGTCTATTCGGGATGGTCCGGATGGTTTACCGTGCGGCCGTCGGCCCAACCCAGGAGTCACCGTGAGTCTGCAGCCACTCCCCCTTTTCGTTCAGCACGACGGACAGTCGTCGCGCGCCGCCGTCACCTGTGCGTACAAGTGCGCGAACGCGTGCTTCCACGAAGCGCCGAACACCTCCGCGGGCGCCTACTTCGGTGACATCGTCAGCTCGCTGAACCGGCGCGGGTTGATCAAGGGTGGCGCCGCCGCCGTGCTCGCGGTCGGCGCGGGCAGCGTGCTCGCGGCCTGCGGTGACGACAGCGAACCGGCCGCCGCGGTGTCGCCCGCGGGCCCGCCCGGAACCGGCACCGATTTCACCGCCGTGGCGCCCAATAAGGAAGACGCCGTGGTGATCCCGGACGGCTACGAGCAGTCCGTCGTGATCCGCTGGGGCGATCCGCTGTTCCCGGACGCGCCCGCGTTCGATTTCGACAAGCAGACCGCCGCCGCCCAGGCGAAGCAGTTCGGCTACAACAACGATTTCGCCGCGCTGCTGCCGATCGAAGGCCAGGCCAACAAATACCTGCTCGTGGTCAATCACGAGTACACCACCAGCCCGCACATGTTCCGGGGCTACAACAAGGACGCGCCGACCGACGAGCAGCTCGCGATCACCATGGCCGCCCACGGCTTGACCGTCGTCGAGGTTCACGGTGAACCCGGCTCGGGCAAGCTGGTCCCCGCCTTCGGCAAGTACAACCGCAGGATCACCGCGACCACCGAGTTCCAGCTGACCGGTCCCGCCGCGGGCAGCGACTTCGTGAAGACTTCGGCCGACCCCACCGGCACGAAAGTGCTCGGCACCATTGCCAATTGCGCCGGTGGCGTCACGCCATGGGGCACGGTTCTTTCCGGCGAGGAGAACTTCAACGGCTACTTCGCCAACGGCGACAAGGTGACCGACCCGGCCGCCGCCGCCCGGATCAAGCGCTACGGGTTCCCCACCGGCAAGACCGCCAACCAGTGGGAGCGCGCGGACAAACGTTTCGACCTGGCCCAGGAACCCAACGAGGCCAACCGGTTCGGCTACGTGGTGGAGGTCGACCCGTGGGATCCGAACTCGACGCCGATCAAGCACTCCGCGATGGGGCGGCTGAAGCACGAGGGCGCCAACATCTACGTCACGAAGAACGGTGACGTCGTCTCCTACACCGGTGACGACGAGAAGTTCGACTACATGTACAAGTTCGTGTCCTCGCGCAAGATCCAGCCGGGCACCGGCGCGGCCAGCATGCGGCACAACCTGACAATCCTGGACGCGGGCACCCTGTACGTCGCCAAGCTCACCGGCGATCATCCGGACAAGATCGACGGCACCGGCGCGAAGCCGTCGGACAAGGGCTTCACCGGCACCGGCCAGTGGATCCCGCTGCTGGAAACCGGCGCGGACGGCAAGGGAAAGTCGCTGGTCGAGGGCATGAGCGCGGAAGAGGTCGCGGTCTTCACCCGCTCGGCCGCCGACAAGGTGGGCGCCACCAAGATGGACCGCCCGGAGGACTTCGAGGCCAACCCCTACACCGGCAAGGTGTACGTGGCGCTGACCAACAACGACAACCGCGGCGCGGAGGGCAAGCAGGGCCCGGACGAGGCGAACCCGCGCAAGCTCAACAAGAACGGCCAGGTCCTGGAGATCGACGACAACCACACCGGCACCACGTTCACCTGGTCGCTGCTGCTGGTCTGCGGCGATCCCGCCGCGGCGGACACCTACTTCGCCGGATACGACAAGTCCAAGGTCAGCCCGATCTCCTGCCCGGACAACCTGGCTTTCGACCCGTACGGCAACCTGTGGATCTCCACCGACGGCAACGCGCTGAAGTCGAACGACGGCTTGTTCTCGGTGGTGCTCGACGGCCCGAATCGGGGCCAGACCAAACAGTTCCTCACTGTTCCCCGTGGGGCGGAGACCTGCGGCCCTGTGGTCACCGAGTCCCGCGTCCTGGTATGCGTGCAGCACCCCGGCGAGGCCGACGACGCCACTCCCGACAACCCGTTGTCGCACTGGCCCGACGGCGGCACGTCGCAGCCGCGCGCGTCGGTCGTGGCGGTGTGGAAGAAGGCCGGCGGCCGCATCGGGGCCTGAGACCACAGCCGCGGCGCCCCACCGGCCCCCTGCAACCACGGCCGACCATCCTCCGCGGCTCTTCCCGCGGGTGGAGCCGCTACTCGACTGGGCGGGTAGCGGCTCCACTCCTGTGGCGGGTGGTCAGCCACTGCCGGTGACGCCGCTCATGTTCGCGTACCGGGCGAAATCGCCTTGGGCGCCGCTGTATACGTTGAGGTCGACGCGGCCCGCTATGCCGGGGATGCTGCCGCTGTCGGTGGTCTGCCAGAACGTCCAGGCGGGCCAGCCGCCCGGGACCTCGGGTTGAGCGTTGCCGCGGTAGTCGGCGATCCACAGGGGGTACTCGGAGAACTCGCTGGTGTCCGCCATAGCCGTGCGCCAGAAGTTGGGATAGGTGTAGACGATCGGGACGCGGCCGGTGAGCGCCCGCACGGTGGTCAGGTAGCGGCGGGTCCAGTCGATCAGGGCCGCCGGGGCCAGACCGCCGGAGTCCTCCAAGTCCAGGACCGGCGGCAGGTCGAGCGGTCCGTTCTGTCCCAGCACCACCGCCGCGTACATCGCGGCCTGCGGTTCGGGCGGCAGGTTGGGACGGGCGTAGTGGTAGGTGCCGCGTGCCAGACCGGCCGCGCGCATCAGCAGGCTGTCGGGCACGAAGTACGGGTTGACGTAGCTGAGCCCCTCGGTGGCCTTGACCATGGCGAAGTGGTGGCCGGAACGCTTGACCGCGAACCAGTCGATCGGGCTGCCGCCGGTGTGCTGCCAGGAGGAGACATCCGGGCCGGTCGGCGTGGCGGCCGCGGGCAGCGCGATGACGAGGGTGCCGGACAGCGTGATCAGTGACAGCGCCGCGGCGCGGCGGATGGTCGACCTCCAGGTGTCCATGCCGGACGACGATAGCCATTTGCTCTAGTTGTTACCAGTGTGACCAATGGGGTGTGTCCGCGGGTGCTCACCCCAGCCAATCCAGGACCGACGCCGCCGTCCACGACTGCTGCATGCTGCCGAGCGGCTCGCCCGTGAACGGCTCGTAGTACTCGGCGAAGCTGCCGTCGCTGGCCTGGCGCAAGCCCTCGGCGCGCAGCATGAACGAGCGCTCCGCCCAGCCGCGCCTGGCGAAGACCCAGGAGAACAACCAGCTCATCACCGGCCACACCGGCCCGCGCCAGTACTCCCGGGAACGGAAGTCCTTGGACACCGGAGAGGTCGAGGGCGGCAGCGCGTAGCGCAGATCCGGATGCCCGCAGAAGCGCGGACCCTCGAACAACCGCAGCAAGCCGCGCTCGGCGTCGCGGGGCAGTCCACCGCACAGCAGCGGCGCGAACATCGAGAGCGTCTCGGTGTTGATCCAGCGCTGCAACCGCACGTCGAAGTCGCGGGCCGCACCGGTCCGGGGGTCGGCCGTCGCGACGACGCCAGCGCGGAAGCGGTCGGCCCACGCGTAGAGATCGCGCACGTCGGCGAGGGGCTGCTTGTACTCCTCGCCGATATTGGCCAGTACCTCGCAGGCCAGCGCGAAGATGCCGGTGACGAAAACGTCCTCGACGGCGAAACTCATGGTCGAGGCCAGCTGGTAGTCGTCGTAGCCCGCCCGGCGCATCTGCTCGACCAGCCACAGGTAACGGTCGTACTCGCGGTCGGTGGGGCGCTGGCTCGGGTCGGCGACCACCAGCACGTCCTCGCGGCGGTAGGGCGGCAGGTCGCCGGGGATGACGTGCTCGTAGGCGCGGTCCCAGCGCGGCGAGTTGTCCATCCCGGACTCCCAGCCGTGGTACAGCGTGATGCGGCCGGTCTCCTTGGGATCGCGCGCGTGCGCCAGCCAGCGGTGCCAGCGCACCAGATCCGGCCAGCGCCGGTTCAGGAACTCCTCGGCCACCGCCCTGGTGCTGCGGCCGTGCCTGCGCGAGTGGTCCAAGATCCGCTGCACCGCGATGGCGTGCACCGGCGGCTGGGTGATCCCCGAGGTGTCCGGGCCGTCCGGCGCGTCGGCGGCCAGCTTGCGGCACTCCCAGCGGGCCGGGCCGGGGAAGTAGCCGTCCACGCCGTTGGCGAAGACGATGTGCGGAATCATGCCGTTCTTCCACTGCGCCGAGAGCAGGGTGTCCAGCTCGATCACCGCGCGCTCCACGCTCAGCGGCGCCAGCCCCACCGCGACGAATGCCGCGTCCCAGCTCCACATGTGCGGGTACAGCCGCGGCGCCGCGCTGGTCATCGTGCCCAGGTCGTTGCCGCGCAGCAGGTAGGCAGCGCGGGCCGCGAGCTGGGTCGGAGTGAAGCCCGGATGTGCCATCCCCCTATTCTGCGATGTCACCCGCAGATATGCCCGCTCAGCGGAGTCTGTTTCGTCCCCATCCCATCGGCCCGTGGCCGGTTCGTGTTCGGCGGTTCTCACTCTCGAATGCCCCGTCCGTGATTCGCTGCTCGAGATTCTCGGTCGATTTAGCCTGCTTCGCCAGTCATTCGTCCAGTGCTATCGGTTTTTACGCCTTACTCACACAGCCGGTTACGGTGGGGCCATGACTTCGGCCGCGATCCCCAAACCGACCGCGTTGATCACCGGCGCCAGCCGCGGCCTCGGCGCCGCGATCGCTCGCGAGCTCGCACCCACGCACGACCTGCTGCTCGGCGCGCGCTCGACGGATTCGCTGCGCGGCATGCTGGCGGAACTGCCCGACGCGCAGGGCTGGCCGGTCGAGTTGACCGATTACGCCGCGGTCGCCGCGGCGGTCGCGCCGATCCGGAGCCTGAACGTGCTGGTGCACAACGCGGGCATCGCCGATCTCGGCACCATCGCGGGGTCCACCGTCGAGCAATGGCGGAAAACGTTGGAAGCCAATCTGATCGCGGTCGCCGAACTCACCAGGTTGCTGCTGCCCGCGCTGCGCGCGGGCGAGGGCCACGTGGTGCTGATCAACTCGGGGGCGGGGCTGCGCGCGAACGCAGGCTGGGCCTCCTACGCGGCGAGCAAGTTCGGGCTGCGCGCCTTCGGTGACGCGCTGCGGCTGGAGGAGCCGCGGTTGCGGGTGACTTCGATCCATCCGGGGCGTATCGACACGGATATGCAGCGGGAGATCATCGCGGGGGAGGGGCGCGAGTACCGGGCCGAGGAGTTCCTCACTCCCGAGACGGTTGCTTCCACCGTGCGTTGCGCCATCGATACCCCACGCGACGCGCATCCCACCGAGATCGTGCTCCGGCCGTACTGATCACCGGCACCACATGCCCGCGCGAGCTGCTCGCCGTGGGCGGGTGGACCGGCAGTTCGGTGCGGAGGCGGCTTCCGCGCGCGCGTGCTCGACGCGCTGGGCGGCGTGCGAGGTCTGCTCACCGTCGCGGCCGGCCGTCGCCCGACGCGAGTCCGGGTTCCCATCGAGCCCGCCGCTTCCCGACGCGGAGGTTCGAGCGGACGAACGGATCGGGTGCGGACGAGCGCCGAATGCCGACCCGGTCACCGCGGGCGCGTCGCTCACGGTGACCGGAACGCCTCAGGCGACGATATTGACCAGGCGACCGGGCACCACGATCAGCTTGCGCGGCGGGGCCCCGTTCAGCAGCGCGGCGATCTTCTCGTCCGCCAGCGCGGCCGACTCGATCGCGGTGTTGTCGGCGTCCGCGGGCACCTGAATCCGGCTGCGCACCTTGCCGTTCACCTGGATCGGGTACTCCACCGACTCGTCCACCAGCAGCGCGGGATCGGCGACCGGGAACGGGCCGTGCGCCAGCGACGCGGTGTGGCCGAGCCGCTCCCACAGCTCCTCGGCGATGTGCGGGGCCAGCGGCGCCAGCATCAGCACCAGCGGCTCCACCACCGAGCGCGGCGCGCCGTCGGGGTAGCTCTTGGTCAAATGGTTGGTCAGCTCGATCAGCTTGGCGCCCGCGGTGTTGTCGCGCAGCGCGGCGAAATCCTCGTCCACGCCCGCGATCGTCTTGTGCAGCAGGCGCAGCGTCTCCTCGCTCGGCGCGGCGTCGGTGACCCGCAGCGCGCCGGTCTCCTCGTGCACCACCAGGCGCCAGGCCCGTTGCAGGAACCGGTGCGCGCCGACGACGTCCTTGGTTGCCCACGGCCGCGAAGTGTCCAGCGGACCCATCGCCATCTCGTAGAAGCGGAAGGTGTCCGCGCCGTACAGATCGCACATCTCGTCCGGCGAGATGGCGTTCTTCAGCGACTTCCCGATCTTGCCGTACTCCTGGAACACCGGGATCTCGGTGCCGGTGGCATCCGTCCAGAAGAACTCACCGTCGCGTTCCACCACCTCGGCGGCGGGCACGTACGTGCCGCGCTCGTCGGTGTAGGCGTGCGCCTGGATGTAGCCCTGGTTGAACAGCCGCCGGTACGGCTCGCTGGCGGACACCTCACCCAGGTCGAAGAGCACCTTCTGCCAGAAGCGGGCATACAGCAGGTGCAGCACCGCGTGCTCGACGCCGCCGACGTACAGGTCGACGCCGCCCGGATCGTTCTCCCCGCCGACCTCGGTGCGCGGGCCCAGCCAGTACGCCTCGTTCTCTTTGGCGCAGAACGTCTCCGCGTTGGTGGGGTCGGCGTAGCGCAGCTCGTACCAGGAACTGCCCGCCCACTGCGGCATGACGTTGGTGTCGCGGCGGTAGCGCTTCGGCCCGTCACCCAGGTCCAGTTCGACTTCCACCCAGTCGGTGGCCTTGGCCAGCGGCGGAGAAGGCTCGGAATCCGCGTCGTCGGGATCGAAGGTGACCGGGGCGAAGTCGTCCAGCTCCGGGAGCGACACCGGCAGCATGGACTCCGGCAGGGCGTGCGGAGCGCCGTGCTCGTCGTACACGATCGGGAACGGCTCGCCCCAGTAGCGCTGGCGCGCGAACAACCAGTCGCGCAGCTTGTACTGAATGGTGCCCTTACCGTGGCCGTCGGTTTCGAGCCTGGCGATCATCGCCGCCTTGGCCTCCTCGACGGACAGGCCGTCGAGGTAATCGGAGTTCACCAGCGCGCCCTCGCCGGCATGGGCGCCCTTGTCCAGGTCGCCGCCGCTGATCACCTCGATGATCGGCAGACCGAGGGCGGAGGCGAACTCCCAGTCGCGATGGTCGTGCCCCGGCACGGCCATGATCGCGCCGGTGCCGTAGCCGCTGAGCACGTAGTCGGCGATGAAGATCGGCACGGCCTTGCCGTTGGCCGGGTTGATCGCGTAGCTGCCCAGGAAGACGCCGGTCTTCTCCTTGTTCTCCTGGCGCTCCAGATCGGACTTGGCCGCGATCGACTTGCGGTAGGCGGCCACGGCGTCGGCCGGTGTGGCGGCGCCCTCGTTGGTCCACCGCTGGTCGGTGCCCGCAGGCCAGGCGGCCGCTGTCAGCTTGTCGACCAGCTCGTGTTCGGGGGCCAGCACCACGTAGGTGGCGCCGAACAGGGTGTCGGGCCGGGTGGTGAAGACCTCGATCTGCTCGCCGTCGGCATCGAACTTCACCTGCGCGCCGCGGGATCGCCCGATCCAGTTGCGCTGCATGGCCTTCACGTTCTCCGGCCAGTCCAACCGGTCCAAGTCGTCGACCAGCCGATCGGAGTAGGCGGTGATGCGCATCATCCACTGGCGCAGCCGCTTACGGAACACCGGGAAGTTGCCGCGCTCGCTACGGCCCTCAGCGGTGACTTCTTCGTTGGCCAGCACGGTGCCCAGGCCGGGGCACCAATTGACCATCGAATCGGTCTGGTACACCAGGCGATGGGAGTCCAGCAGCGCGCCGCGCTCGGCGGACGACATCGTGTCCCAGGACTTGCCGTCCGGGACCGGCCGTGCGCCGGAAGCGAATTCGGCCGCCAGCTCGGCGATCGGGCGGGCCCGGTTCAGTTCCGTGTCGTACCACGCGTTGTAGATCCGCAGGAAGATCCACTGCGTCCAGCGGTAGTACTCCGGATCGGTGGTCGCGAACGACCGGCGGCGGTCGTGGCCGAGACCGAGGCGGTCCAGCTGGCGCTGCATCGTGGCGATGTTCGACTCGGTGGTGTCGCGCGGGTGCGCGCCGGTCTGCACCGCGTACTGCTCGGCGGGCAGGCCGAAGGCGTCGTAGCCCAGGGCGTGCAGCACGTTGCGGCCGTGCATCCGGTGGTAGCGCGCGAAGACGTCCGTGGCGATGTAGCCGAGCGGATGCCCCACGTGCAGGCCCGCGCCCGACGGGTACGGGAACATGTCCTGGATGAACAACTTGTCGGCCGGGGTGGGGCCCGCCAGCGGCCCGACCGGGTTCGGCGCATGGAAGGTTCCGCGCTCGTCCCACGTCCGCTGCCACCGGCGCTCGATGCGGCCGGCAAGCTCCGCGTTGTACCGATGCTCTGGTACATCGCTTTCGGTTGCGCGTGTGTCTTGCACGGTCCTGCCTTCTTGTGGTCGCCGATCCCCGACAAACTTCGTCTATCAGGGTAGAACGTCCCCGCCGCAGGACCGAAAATCGGGCTGGCCTGGACTTTGATCCCGGTTCGCCGACGGCCCGCCCGTCGGGGGCCGCGCGGCGCCGATGCGCTAGCCTGCATGAGTGTTCGTCGTCGCTCTCGTCCTGTTCGTGCTGGCTGTCGTGGCCGTCACAACCGGCGCACTCGGGCTGACCGGCCGGTTGCCCCGCAATCGTTTCTTCGGGGTCCACACCGAGGCCGCGCTCGCCACCGACGACACGTTCCGCGTCGCCAACCGGGTCGCCGCGCCCACGTCGATCGCGGCAGGCGCGCTGCTGTTCGCAGGCGGTCTGGTCGCGTTAGCGGCCAGCGGTATCGCCGCGCTCGTGGTCGCCGCCGGGGCCGCCGTGGTCGCGCTGTTCACCCTCGGCGCGGGCGCGAACGCCGCCGCGCAGGCCGCCGAGGCCATCGCCCCGCCGCCCGCGACCGGCGGTTGCGGCAGCTCCTGCGGTGCGTGCTCGCTGCGCGACGCCTGCCAGCCCGCGAGCTGAGGTCGGTGCGCGTCACCGTGCTCGCGCGCACTCCGGTGGCGGGATGCTGCGGGACAGCGGGCTGTCGACCGGTGTGACGTAGAGCACGCACAGCAGTACCGGCGCTGTTCCGAGATTGCGCGCCACGTGCGGGTGACGCGGCCCGCTCGGTTCCCGGAAGACTCGCCATCGCCGGTAGGTGACCGGCGCGCAGTCCGCGCCGGGATGATCGAGGGTTCCCCGGGCGACCAGGACGAACAGTGTGCCGTCGTGGTAGTGCCACCCGCTGCCGCCGCCCGGCTCGATGATCGTCTGGCGCAGGATGAACGCCCATCGTCCCACCGCGAACCGGAACAGCACCCGACTCGCGGTGCCGTGCGCAGGCGCCGCGTTCACCTCGAATTCGCGCCACATCCCTCGATCGAACCACCTCGGCGCGGGCCGGCCCAAGGTCCCCGGATCTCCGCATATGACTTGGGCGGTGCGGTCGAGACGCGACTGCGCCCTGGCGGTCACGGGGTGTGCGTCAGAAGCGCTTCCAGGACCGCATGGTCGGCGGAGGGATCGCCCACGGCGATCCGGGCGCTGCCGTCCGGGTAGGACTTCGCGGCGATGCCCGCCCGCCGCAGGACGGTGGTGGTGCCGGGGCCCGGCACGTACAGGAAATTGGCGCGGCTCTGCGGTATCGCGAACCCGCGAGCCACCAGTGCGGCACGGAGCGCGTCGCGCTCCTCGGTGATGCGGAGGGTCCGGGCGGCGAGTTCGGGTTCGGCGGCGTAGGAGGCGGCGACCGCGGCCACCGCCGCCGCGCCCAGCCCGAAGGGCAGTTGCAGCTTGCCGACGCGCGCGATCAGTTCGGCCCTGCCGAAGGCGTAGCCGATCCGCAGCCCGGCCAAGCCGTACGCCTTCGAGAAGGTACGCAGGACGAGCAAGTTCGGGTGCCGAGCGATCAATGCCAGCGGGTCGACGTACTCGGCGGCGCCGAGAAATTCGACGTATGCCTCATCGAGGATCACCGGAACCCGGGTGGGCACGTCGGAGAGGAACGTTTTCAGCTCGTCGGCCGGTATGACCGTTCCGGTGGGATTGTGCGGACGGCACACCACGACCATGGCGGTGCGCCGGTCGACGGCGCGGCGCATCGCCCGCAGATCCTGGTTGCCCGCCGCGTCCAGCGGTACCGGCACGGCTTCGACGCCGGTCATCTCGGCCATGATCGGATACCCGTCGAAGGTGGGCGCGCCGTAGACGATCTCCGATCCCGGCGTGGCCAGCGTCTGCATGATCTGCAGCGCCACGCCGGTCGCCCCCGAGCCGACCACCACCTGATCCGCCCGCACACCCACGTGCCGGGCGATCAGCGACGGCAGCCGGCGCGGCAGGAACTCCGGATACCGGTTGGCGTGCGCCAGCGTCATGTGCACCGCCCGCAGCACCGAAGGCAACGGCGGGAACGGATTCTCGCTCAGCGTGAGGTCGAACCGCGGCGGGACCCGGGCCGCCCGGTGCCGGCGAGACGGCCTGGTGCCGTCGACGAGCACACTCATCGAGCGGCTCCCCAGCGAACGGCGGCCGCGCCCGCGAAGTCGCCCGCGTGCGCGAAGGCCGCCATCAGGACCAGCGATCCGTTGGGCAGCCGTCCCGCCCGGTTCTCCACGTCCAGGGTCACCGGGATACCGGCGGCGAACAGATTCCCGCAGGAGTCGAAGGTGTCGGGATGCCGCTGCTGCGGCAGC
Source organism: Nocardia barduliensis (assembly GCF_013315795.1). Taxonomy (GTDB): domain Bacteria; phylum Actinomycetota; class Actinomycetes; order Mycobacteriales; family Mycobacteriaceae; genus Nocardia; species Nocardia barduliensis. The sequence goes on along the minus strand of NZ_JABLTE010000023.1, from coordinate 2,104 downwards.
TCCAGCGCGTCGCGCCAGTTGCGCAGGAACAGCCGGTTCGGCTGGTTGGTGACGAACGTGTCGACGTCGCGTCCCCGCACGCCGATCCGATCGCACACCGCGAGGGCCACTTCCGGAACCAACCGGTTGCCGCGGGAGAACACCTTGGCGACCTTGGACTCGGTGAAGCTGACGCACGCCTGGCCCTCGCCCGGCTCCCAGTACTTGCGCTCGCCGTGGGTGGAGAACTCCATGTCGCCGGCGAATTCGGGATAGGTGCGGGTTTCGATGTCGAGAATCGGCGCGCTGTCGTCCTTGCGGAGCAGTCCTACCCCGCACCCGTCGCCGGGCACCGGCGCCTGGGCCAGCTTGCGGATCTCGGTCTGGGTGAACACCGGTCCCGCGCAGTTCTGGGTGGCCGCGATCAGCGCGGTGCGGGCGGAGGTGGTCTGCAGAACCATGCGGGCCATCGCCATCATGTGCACGAACGCCGCGCACCCGCTGTTGTGCACGTCGTAGACGAACGAGGGACGGATGCCGAGCCGTCGCGCCACCTCGGGCCCGGAGCCGAGCACCGGATTGTCCGGCAGCTGGGTGTGCGTGATCAGTACGTCGACCTCGGCGATGGCATCGGCGCCGTGGCGTTCGATCAACGGCGCGACGGCGCGTTCGACCATGTCCACCGCGGTCTCCCCGCGTGCCACGTGGTGGCGGCCCTTGGGCGCGCGGAACATGACGTTCTTCGCCATCCGGTCCGAGCGGGCGAACTGGGTGAAGTACTCGGTGCCGACCGGTTCGCCGGGTAGGTAGCCGGCCACGTCGACGAGGCTGACCGGCGGCAGGCCGGAGGTGTTCTGATGCATGGCGGGTCTCACTTCATCCAGTCGGGCTTGACGGGCAGGCCGTGCGCGGCCCGGTACTCGCAGATGGCCTTGAGGTTGTCCATCTCCAGTTGGTGACCCGCCGAGAACATCTCCCAGAAGTCGCCGACCCACTCCGGCCGCTGCGGCGGCGCGGTCTCGGGGAAAGGGTTCTCGTCGTAGAACGGGTGCTTGCAATTCACCCAGAGCACCACCGAACCCGGCTTGTCGAACACGACCTGCGCGTCGACCACGCGCAGCAGGTAGATCATCCACAGGTGCTTCGCCTGATCCCACGCGCAGTGGTAGTCGACCGTCATCGCGTCGGGGTTGGTGACGGTGCGGGTGTAGATCTTGGTCTCCGCGCCGAGCCGGTCGTAGGCCGACCAGAGTCCGGGTTCGTCGGTCTCGGTGAACTCGCGCAGGCCGTAGGTCCACTCCTCCATCGAGCGGGGGTCGGCGAGGTATTCGTAGACTTCGCGCGGCGGCGCGTCGATGTACCCCTGCACCGGACAGTATTCGCCGTAGATCTGGTCGTGCGGATATACCGACCGCAGCATGTCCACGATGATCGGCTCGGTCGCGTCCTTGTCGGAGTTCTCGATGCGGAGCACACCCGGCAACGAGCCTTCCGGAATGTCGCTGAGGGCGGGGAGGGAACTGGTGGTCATGCTGGTACTCCTCTTGGCAGGCATGGGCGCGGCACCGTTGCCGGCGAAGCGGGCGTTCATCAGGGGTTCCGGGATTGCTCGATGGTGGTCAGGAATGGCAGGAACGGGGGAATCTCGTCGGGGTCGCAGTCGATCGAGACGAACGACGGCCCCTCGGTTTCCAGGCAGCGCCGCAGCGCCGCGGCCAGTTCGGCGGCGGTGTGCACCGAGAACGCGGGCAGGCCGGGGAACATCGCGGCCACGCCCGCGCCCAGATATGCCGGACGGAATCTGTTGAAGCTGTAGCGATCCCGGTAGTACAACTGCTCCCTGGTCAGGCACATGGCGTGCGCGTTGTTGTTCAGCACGACGAAGGTGACCGGCAAGGCGTGCTCGATCGCGGTGTGCAGCTCCAAGCCGTGCATGTAGAACGCGCCGTCACCGGCGATCACCACCGTGCGCCGCACGCCGTCCGGTTTCGCGTGCCGCGCGAACGCGGACCCGATCCCCGCGCCGAACGCGCGGACGTGCGCGTCGAGCTGGCTCGACACCGAGCCGGTGTCCAGCGCGAAGGCCGCGCTCAGCAGTGCTTCGCGCCGACCGAGCGTTGGCGCG
>NZ_JABLTE010000239.1 GCF_013315795.1 Nocardia barduliensis | reverse complement strand
GAGACAGCCCCGGCGGCGGCCGACGACGGTGCTGCGGCGGACCCGGAGTCGACGGTGGAACGCCTGCCCGCCGGTGGGCTGCGGGGGCAGGTAGAGGACCACTTGCGCGAAAACCCCGGAAAGGAGTTCACCCCACACCAGATCGGCAAAGCCCTGGCCCGGTCCAGCGGCGCGGTCCACAACGCCCTGGTCACCCTGACGAAGCACGGGACCGCGCGTCAGACCAGCGCGGCCCCAAAGAAGTTCACCCTCGCGTCCTGACAACGGGCGATGCCGGAATCCCCGGAGCGCGTATCTCCGGGGAGTCCGACACCGCCCTCTCAATCTAACCTCTGAGAAAGGTGTTCGACTATGTACTCCACCCCAACCCCCAAGGTCCTGGCCTCGGCTTTGTACCAGGTATACGCCGATTCCAGCCACGCCCCCGACAGCCTCGAGCTGTGGATCGCCATCGCCGACAGGGCCGTGCGGGAGCTGGAAATGCCGGTGCTGGTGTCGCTGGTGCCGTGGGTGCCGATCGCGTTGCGCTACGAGAAGGTGACGACTGATGGCGAGTTCTTCCCGCACACCGGCGCGGTGCGGATCATGACCGGCCCGCTGACCGGCACCTTGTACCGCGACCTCGACACCGCCGCTCGTGAGGTGGTCGTGGCCACCCTGAACGAGCTGATCGACCAGGGCACCGCCAGCGACGACGGCGGCGGCGACAGCGGCGATGAGCAGATCGACGCCGCGCCCGCACCGTTGCCGTCGTGGCGGTTCCGCGACAAGGGGGCCCCACCCGCGTTCACCCCGCGCGCGGTGCCGCCGCTCATCTCCTGACCCGGCTACCCGCTGAAACGGCCGGTGGTGCCGAGCATTCCGCTCGGCACCACCGGCCGTTTTCCTATGCGCCGCGCAGCACGCGCGGGTTATCTGGTGCGGTCGATGGCCTGTTCGATCCAGTCGGTCAGCATCGGCGCGGCGCTGTCGTAGCCGGTGGCGTCGAACGTGGCCGTGTGGCCATCCTGGGCGGCCGGAACGGCGGTGCCCGTGCCGGTGGCGCTGCCCCCTGTGCCCGCCTCGGCGGTGGTGGCGGTGTAGGTGTTGGTCAGGGTGGGGAACTGCTGGCCGGTGAACGCGGCGGCGGTGGCCGAGACGAGATCGGCGGCGACCGGTGCCAGCCCGGTCAGCGCCAGCACCGCCGCCACCGGGTCACCACCGGCGAGGGATTCCATAGCGGTCCAGGCGATCTCCTGAGCGCGGCCGACGTCGGTGGCGATGCGGGAGATGTCGAGTCCGGCCAGGATACCGACGATCTCGGCGGCGATCGTCGCGACACCGGTGGTGTCCAGCGGCGCGGCCAACGCCAAAGCCCGCGCTACCAGCCGCAGGTCGAGCCCATTGGCCAGCTCGACCAGCGGGGCGAACTGGTTGTTCAGGTCCCCCGAGACGCGGTGCAGGCCCCGCACGTCGGCGGCGGTGATCAGTCCGGGTAGCTGTGCGAGGTCGGCCGCGATCGCGGGCACATTCGCGGTGAAGCTGGCGAGGCCGTCCAGGACGGTGACGACCTGGGCGAGGGCCTGGGATGCGCTGATCTGCCCGGTGGAGGCCGCGCCGATGCTGGTGGTTGGTGTGCTCGTCGTGGTGGCGGGAAGTCTCGTTGTGGTGGTGGGCGAGGCGGTGCTGGTCGGGGCCGTGGTGGAGGCGGCCGAGGCGGTGGCGGCCAGCGTGCGGCTCACCGCGGCGAGGACCGGAGACGACTCGGCGGTGGTCGAGCAGTAGCTGTCGCCCTCGAGGCACAGCGTTCGGGCCCGGTCGGTCAGCTCGCCGAAGCTCTGCGCACGCGGCCCGGTGACGCCCTGCCCGGAGACCGGGGTGCCGAGCTGGGTGGTGGCTGCGTCGCGGCGCGGGTCGGAGACGAGTGCGACGGCCACGACTCAGGAGGGCGGGATCGGGCCCTTGTTGTTGCCGATGGTGGTAGCGAGGTCGCCGGTGACCTCGGCGCCCTGGCCGTAGCCGGCCAAAACGACTCGCGTGTCCGAGCACAGCTCCGAGATCGCCGCGGTGAGTTCCCCTCCGCTCGCGGACCCGGCACCTGTGGTCGTTGCGGTGAGTGTTCGGACCTCGATGTCGGTGCCGTAGCGGGCGGTGAGCGATTCCCCGAGCTGGGTGAGGATCCGGGGCGTGGTCTGGCCGGTGGTGGTGGGGGCTGTCTCGTAGGTGCCCGGTACCAGCAGCACGGTCCAGCGCGGGCATTGGGTCCCGGTCCGCCCCGGTGCGGGTTCTGCGGCGGCGACACCGGTCGTCACGGTGGTCGCGGTGATGGCCGCGCACAGTGCCGCGTGTGCGGTGCGGCGGGCGGATCGAGTGCGGTTGCGGTACATGAGCTTTCTCCGTTCGTGCTGGGGTGTTCAAGGAACGGCGCGGGAGGCGT
>NZ_JABLTE010000238.1 GCF_013315795.1 Nocardia barduliensis | reverse complement strand
ATATCGAGGGGATTCACACACGGCGGCGGTGCGGTGGAGTCGGCATCGAACAGCACCACCCGGTCACTGAAGCGGCGCGGCAGCCGCGAGAGCACGTCGGTGACGAGATCGCCTTTCGGGTCGACCACGATCACCCCGCGCCCGGCCTCGGCGTCATCGAGGATCAACCGCGCCAGCAGCGTCGACTTCCCGACGCCGGTGGGGCCGAGGATGTGCAGGTGGTGGCGGGCGTCGGAGACCTTGACCGCGACCGAACGGCGACCACCGGTGTCGGAGACACCCAGAGGTTTCGTGTGCGGACCGGCCGTGGGGATTTGTGGTGCGGGGGTCAGGGCGCGGGCTCCGGCGCGTTGCAGGCCCGGCAGCCCGTCGTCGGTGGGCAGGTGCGCGATGGAGGCCAGCTCCGCCGCCGACAACACGTCCCCGCGCCCGAGGCGCCGCTCACCCATCAACCGTGCCAACAGGACGCGGCGACGCCGCCGGTAGTAGTTGTGGTCGGTGCACGCCCCGAACACCGTCGCCAAGGCGTCCGCGCGACCGCGTGCGATCGTGCGCGCCTCGGCCCGGTCTCGCTCGTCGGTGGCCGGGATCGAGACCGCGTAGCGCACGACGGTCTCCCAGTGCGGGCCGCGCGCTTTCCCCGCCGCCGCTCGCGCGGCGGCGGTGTACTCCATCGTCGTTTGCCGGTCACCCGATGCACCGCCTGTGCCGCTGATGCGTGCAGGCCGGGTGAGGGGTCCTGGCGTGATCAGGTTCAACACCTCACGCGCCAGCGCTGTCACGAACCCGGACGGTGCCCCGGCGGCTCCGGCGGTGCGGGTGGAGTGGGTGACGCGGCGGCCGGTGACCGGTCGGGCGAGGATCTGCACGCACGCGGCCTGGCCGGGGGCGAGGTCGTCGGCGGCGGTGATCAAATCCCGCACCAGGTCGCCGCTGTAGTCGGTACGCAACGGAAGCCCTTCGCGGCGGCCCAACCGCAACTCGCCCCCCGCCAACACTCGCCGGGTGCCGTGCGTGTCGTCCGGCAGCGGAGACCGGGCAGGCCGGGTGGTGTCGGTGTGCGCACCGGGCCACGCCGAGGCGACCGCCCGTTCGATCAACCCGGGCGGGACCTTGCCGGGCACCCAGAGCCGGATCGCGGCCCCGTCCTCGGGAGTCACGGTGTACTCGAAACCCAGATGCGGCTGCCCGAGCAGCAGGCGCGCCCACGCTGGGCGTAGTTGCCCGATCAGGTGCGACCAGAACGCGAGCGCGCCTTTCGGGTCGACCTCGGGTGGGGTGAGCACGGTGATCTGGCGAGCTTGGGCACTCAGCCGGCGCCGCCGCAGCCTCGCCACCGCCCGCACCGCGGCGAGCACACCGGCCACTGCGAGCAGCAGCACGATCGCGGCCGGGGTGACCACGCTGTGTGCGATCGTCGCAGCGAGATCACGCAGTGTCGCGCCGGGCGCGAGCAGCATCCGGCCCAGCCACCCCTGCTCGGGGCTCGCGGTGGTGTTCACGCGGCCACCGATCCCGGCCCGGCGGTGGTGCTCGTTCCCCAGAACGGGGCCGCCCCGTACTGGAGCTGGCCGCCAGCGACCCGGTGTTCGGTCGCGGCCGAACCGGTGTGTGGCTTGCGGAGAATGACGACGTCTTCGTGGGCGATGAGGTGCATGGGCAGCCCGGCCGCGCGGTTCTTGACGATGAAGTCGCGCTGGAAGAAGCTGCTGCGCGCGATGAGGTCGCCGTCGGTGAGCCGACCCAAGAGTGCGACGCACCGTTCGACCGGGACCAGCCCGGCGAGGGTGCCGCAGGTGATCAGGTGCCCGGGCAGGTTGACCAGTTCCGCGTGCTGTCGCCAGGGCCGGGCGGTGATCACCACATGCCCGCCCGGAGCGAGGTATTCGGCGGCCCCGGACAGGATGCGGGTGAACCCCGACAGCAGGCGGCCGAGCCCGACATTGGCCAGGTTGCCGCGATCGAGCACCGCGCCGTAGCGGTGGTTGTATTTGTGGACGCCTTCCCCGGCGCGGACGCGGACGTGGCCGTGGGTGGAGTCGCCGTAAGGCGGGGAGGTGATCACCAGATCCACCCGGCCCCGCAACTGGTCTGGGAGCAGGGTGGTGAGCTTGCGGGCGTCACCGGTGTAGACGGCGGCATCGAGATCGATACCCGCGTCGCGGGCGAGTCCGATATTGGTGCGCGCCAGCTCCGCCCACCGCGCCTCGTACTCGACACCCACGGCGCGACGGCCGGTGTGCAGCGCTTCGACGAGGGTGGTGCCGATCCCGCACATCGGATCCAGCACGAGATCCCCCGGACGGGTGTAGGTCGCAACGGCGTGTTGGACGATCGCGGGGAACATCTTCGCCGGGTGCTTGACGCTGTCGGGGTGATAGCGGCCCCGTCGTTGCATCGCGGACGCGGTCTGGGCGGTCGCCCACACCGACACCGGCACGGCGGCGGGACCGGCCCCGGTCGCGGTGCCGGAGTCGACGGTTTCGGGATGGGTGGTGTCCGGGGTGGTGGGGTCGAGAGTCATCGTCGGGTCCTTCGCGAGATCGGTCGGTCGGTGGTGGTGGCTCGGTGTGCCCGCGAC
>NZ_JABLTE010000237.1 GCF_013315795.1 Nocardia barduliensis | reverse complement strand
GAGGAAGGGGTGGGGCTGTTCGATCATGCCGCTGAGGGCGGCGGGGTCGGCGTGGGTGAGGAAGCGGCCGGGCAGTCCCCCGGTGAGTACGACCGCGCCGACGGTGTCGTCGGTGTCGACGGCGGCGGTGAGGGTGTCGAGGTCGCGGACGACCGCGGTGGTGACGAAGTTCCAGGGTGGTGCGACGACGCGCGCGGTGAGTACCCGCCCGGTGTGTTGGAGTTCGATGGTTTCCAGGTGGAGGTCGGCGGCGGGCATCGGCGGCTCCTTCGGTGCGCGGGTGAGCGGTCGGAACGCGAGACGGTGTCCGCGCGGCGGTGTTCCGGCGCGGCCTGTTCCCGACTATGGCATTCACCATAATGGGTGTGTCAAGGGTGTGGCGGATCGCGCGCCGGGAGTGTTCAGTGCGTGGCGGGCATCAGCTCGCGCAACCCGTCGACCGCGTCGTCGAGGGGTGTGATGTCGCGGTGGACGCGGCACAGCGCGATGGCGCCCTCGAATGCGGCGACCGTGAGCGTGGCCAGGCGGGCGGCGCGCTCGGCGGGCACGGCGTGGCGGGTCAGCATCCCGGTGAGGGCTTGCTGCCAGCGGTCGAAGACCTCCGCGGCGAGGCGGGCGAACTCCGGGGTTTCGTCGTTGGTTTCGACGGCGACCGCGAAGATCGGGCAGCCGGCTCGGAAGTCGCTGTCGAGCAGGGTGTGCCGCCACATCGCGGCGAAGCGGTCCAGCGCGGCGGTCGGCTCGTCGTCGCTGGTCAGGCGTTCGATGTAGGCCGACATCAGATCGCCCGCCGTGCTGAGCGCGTCGGTGATCAGCTCGGTGCGTCCGCCCGGGAAGTGGTGGTACACCGAGCCGCGCGGCGCGCCGGTGGCGGCCAGGACGCGGTCGACGCTGGTGGCGCTGGCGCCGTGCACGCGAAGGGAGTCGATCGCGCCGTCGATCATGCGTTGCCGTGCCTGGCCCCTGGGGGGAGGCGGGGTGCCGGCGCTGCGGGATCGACGTGTCGTTGCCATACCGCCCATACTATGGCGCCTGCCATAGAAGGTGCTGTCGTTCCGGACCGGCCTGGCCGGTCCGGAAACGACGCCTGCGCGGCCTCGGTCACGCGGTGGGCTTGTGCACCCGAGTGCCGTGGAACTCCAGCAGCGCCGCGAGGGTCTGCTCGGGGGCTTCCAGCTGCGGGTAGTGGCCGATCCCGGGCAGCTCGACCACGTCGGGGTCGGTGATCAGCTCGCGGTAGCGGCGCACCATGTGACCGCCGGAAACGGGGTCGGCCGTGCCGTCGACGAACCGGAGGGGAACCCGGGTCTGCTGCAGGGCGCCCACCCAGCGCCGCCGGTGCTTGCGCCGCTCGGCCAGGTACCGGATCAGCTTGTGGCCGTTGCGTTTTCCGTGCTTGCTGCACCACAGCAGCCAGAACTGGTGCAGTTCGACCTCGGTGGGCCGGGTGTCGGGCCCGAACACCGCGGCCAGGCTGCGGTGGAAGGTGTGCTCGGTGCCCAGCACGCCGACGAGCGGGCCGAGCGGGCCGGCCAGCAGCCGCTGCACCGCGCGGGGGCGGTGCGCCTCGGGGAACAGTCCGCCGTTGAGCAGGAACACCGATTCGACCAGCAGTGATTCCTCGCCGACGGCGCGGCGTTCGTTGTCGCGGGCCAGCAGTTCCTGGGCGACGGTGTCGCCGTAGTCGTGGGCCAGGATGTGGTATCGGCCGATGCCCTGTTCGCGCAGCAGGTTCTCGTGGATGTCGGCTTGGTCGGCGATGCTGTAGTCGTAGTGGCGTGGTTTGGCCGACCAGCCGAATCCGATCATGTCCGGCGCGATGACGCGGGCGAAGCGCTCGCCCAGGCCGGGCCAGATCCGATGCCAGTCCCAGGACGCGGTGGGGAATCCGTGGATGCACACCAGCGTCCCGTCGGGGCCACCGCCTCCGTCGCGCCAGAAGACCTGGTGGCCGCGATGGGTGTGGCGTCGTCCGTTCGCCCGCCAGGACGCGAACTCCTCCATGTTCTACCTCCTCGTCGTCGACAAGCATGGCGCGTGATCGCGCCGGGCACAGTGGTTCGGTGGACCGCGGACGTGTCATCTACCGCGCGGGCCGTTTGCCGATCGTGCGCTCTGCGAGAATTCCACCGTGGATGTCGCGATCGGCCTGGTTGTTCTCGTCGCGTCGGCGGCCGCGTTGGCGGCGCTGGCGCGTCGGTTCGGTGTCTCCGAACCGTTGGTGCTGACGGTGGGTGGGGTGGCGGCGTCGTATCTGCCGTTCGTGCCGGAGATCCACCTGGAACCGGAGATCATTCTGCTCGGTTTGCTGCCTCCTTTGCTGTATACCGCCGCGATCCGCACGTCGCTGGTGGATTTCCGGGCGAATGTGCGCACGATCGCGTTGCTGTCGGTGGGTTTGGTCCTGTTCACGACGTTCGCCGTGGCGGTCGTGGTGTGGTGGCTGCTGAAGGTGCCGTTCCCGGTCGCGGTCGCCTTGGGCGCGGTGGTGGCTCCGCCGGACGCGGTGGCCGCGACGGCGGTGGCCCGGCGGATCGGGATGCCGCGGCGGATCGTGACGATCCTGGAGGACGAGTCGCTGTTGAACGACGCGACCGCGCTGGTGGCGTTGCGTACCGCGCTGGCGGCCACGGTGGGGGCCTGTCTCTTATA
>NZ_JABLTE010000236.1 GCF_013315795.1 Nocardia barduliensis | reverse complement strand
GGATCAGTGGGGGTGGGGCGTGGGCATGTGTGCCCATGCGGCGGGTAGCGGCCCGCCGGTGTCCAGGTGGCTATCGAGCGCGGCCATGGTGTCGTTGGCCTCGGCATACAGGGCTTCGAGCCGGTCGTGGTGGTCGGCGCAGGCAGACGAGTCCTCGGTGCCGTCTTCGCGGGTGCTGTAGCAGTCGATCTCGTCGCGGATGCGCTGTTGCAGGACGCGGAACCATGCGAGCAGTTCGTCGGAACCGGCCGGTTCGGCGGCGCTGTGTCGCTGAGGCTCGTCGGTGGCCGACAGCCCGGCGGCGACGACCCTGTCATCGAGTTCAGTCACTTCATGCAGCGCGAAGGCGAAGGTATGGGCGAGGTTTTCCACGGGTTCGCCGGGGTCGGGGGTGTCGCCATCTCGGAGTGCGGTGGCGATGGTGTTCAGCCGCCCGGCGAGGTCTTCGGCGTGTTCAGCGGCCTCGTGCCGCTTTCGGCGCAGCGCCTCCATCGCTTGGTCACGTTGGGCCTTCTTGAAGGTCTGCATCCGGTCTCGCCATTCGCGGGACGGTTCCGTATCGGCAGGCACCAAGGCCCACGGTGGCGCGAAGCCCCGCCTGCCGTCGGCTGTTTCGATCGCGCATTCCGCGACCTCGTCGTTGAGGTAAATGGAGCGGACCCGGCCGCGCCATGTCGGGTTGTCACGACCGGTCACCTCGTCACCGACCCGGATCGGGCACTCGGCCCCGAATCGGCTGACCTGATCGCCGGTGGTGTTCGCCGCGCTGACCGGTGCCTGGTTGACCGTCGGGGTGGTGTCGCTGTTCATCATGGCCGAACTCCTAAAGAGGTTGGTAGTGTGCCGATTTCGTCTCGGTCGGTGCGCTATGGGCAGTCGAGGGCATCCGTTGCGACACGCTTGGACAGGCCGAACACGTCGGTGCGCATGATCTCGGCGGTGCCGTCGCGGCGGAATCGGACGATGCGGACCAGGGTTCCGGCCGGTAGCTGTACGCCGTGGAACCAGATCGGCCGGGTGGTCGAGCCGATCAAGGTTTCGCTGTCGGATTCGGTGGGTGACTGCGGATCGGGTGCTTCCGCTGCTGTTGGCGTGGTGCCGTGGGTGTCCATGTTCTTGCCCCTTCGTTCGGTGGTGGGTTCGGCGCGGGCAGTTGGATCCCGCTGGTGGCTGATTGGCTGCCGCTACGGGAGTCAGGCAGTGCGTACGGCGGCGGTGGCCGCGCGGCCGATGGCGTGGGCGGTGGTAGCGGGGTCGGTGATCAGGTGCAGGTTCGCGCCGTTGAGGGGGTCGGGTGCCGTGCCGGTGTCGGGTGCCAGCCACAGCACGGCACAGCCGGTGGCGCGGAGCCGATCGAGGAGTTTCTGGGCGCGGTCGCGGTTGCTGCCGTCGTAGTAGCCGTCGGAGATGATCACCAGCAGGCGGGTGTTTTCCGGGCGCGACAGCTCGAGGGCACCGTCGAGGGCCTCGATGGCGTTGTCGATGGCGTGCAGGAAATCGGGGCAGCTGAATTGGGTGACCCGGGCGGGCGCGGTGCCCGGGTAGGTGATCGGTGCCACCGATGCGCCGAAGGTGACCGTGGCGGTAGCGGCGGGCATGGTGGCCAGCTCGGCCGCGCGGGCGATGATCCATGCGGCCGAGGCGACCGGGTCGGCGTAGTCGCTCATGGAACCGGACACGTCGCAGGCGATACCGACCCGCAACGGCGGGATCGGCACGGTTTTGCGGGTAGTCCGGGTGAACGGTTCGGCCGTGGGCAGCGCCCCGGCGGCGCGTTGGGCTTCGCGGGCCAGTGCGCCGCGCATCCGCAACCGGCCGGGCGGCAACGCGGAGGTGGTTTTGATCGTGGCGCGTTCGCGCTGTGCGGCGTTGTTGAGGGCGCGGGCCAGCACCCGGGCGGCGGCGCGTTCGTCCGGGTGCGGCGTGCGGGTGGCGCGGGTGCTGGCACTGGTGCCGGTCCCGTTGCCGTTGCCGAACACCTTCTGCGCCCGCGCCGCCGCGCGCCGTGCGGCACGCTGGGCCTCTCGTTGCGCGGTGGCCGCCGCTTCGGCAGGGTCGACCGGGACCGGTTGCGCGGCAACGGCGTTGCTGATGTTGGTGACGGTGTCACCGATCGCGGCGGACAGGACCGAGTTCGGATCCGGGTCGGCGTGCGGGTCGGGGCCGACGATATCGAGCCACCGTTGCCCGAGTTCGAGCATGGTGTTGGTGTCGTCGTCGGCCACGGTGTGGGCCTGCTGCCAGATCGCGCGCAACTTCTCGAGCTTGTCGCTGCCGAGGATGGACTCGATGACCCCGGCGGCGGGCGCGCATTCCGACGCGGTGAGGATGCCGCCATCCACGCGCCCCAGCAGGAGGGCGGCGTTGTGGGCGGCGGCATAATCGGTGGGCGGGATCTGGGCGGCGGCATCGGTGCCGCCGTTGTCGCCGATCACGATCTCGGTCGCGCTGGCGCGCAGCCAGTGCCGGTCATCGGGGCGGCGACGGATCTGGGCGGCCTCGATGCGGGATTCCTCCAACAGCAGGGCGGCCTCGACCACGGCCGGATTCGCCACCGGCGGCGCTTCCCACACCGAATGTTGGGCGTGGGCGCATTCGTGGACGAACGCGCCCCACACGGCGGCGTAGCGGGCGCGGTCGCTGTTGCGGTCCGGCCGCGCGGTGGCCGGGTCGATGCCGAGGCGGGTGCCGTCGATTTCGATGGCGGCGCTGTGGGGCATGAACACCGCCGGGTGCCCGTGCGCCGCGCCGGGGGCAATGGTGACGACCAGGTCGTCGCGGTCTGCGATCGGTGGGGCTTCATCGGTTAGGGCGGCAGACAGGGCATCCCATCCGGCGGTGGCGGGCGGTGGTGTGGGTGTGGTGG
>NZ_JABLTE010000235.1 GCF_013315795.1 Nocardia barduliensis | reverse complement strand
CAGCAGCACCGTCCGGCGCCCCGGCCCGGCCCGCTCGGAGACCGCGCGAGTGGTCACCGCGGCCGGGAGCCAGCCGTCCACGTGCACGGGGTCGCCCGGTGTCCTTCCCAAGGCGGCCAGTACCTGCTCGGTGCTCGGACGCGACGCCGGGTCCTTGGCCAGGCACGCGGTGATCACTTGCCGCAGTGTGCCCTCGCCGATCCCGGCCAACCGCGGGGGCTCGTGCAGCACCCGGTACATCGTCTGGGCCATGTTGCTCGTCCCGAACGGACTGTCGCCGGTGAGCGCGAAGACGAGCACCCCGCCGAGGGAGAAGACATCGCTCACCGGCGTCACCTCCTCGCCCGAGATGTGTTCCGGCGACATGTACCCCGGCGAGCCGATCAAGGCCCCGGTACCGGTCAGCGAGCGGGTGTGCGCCAGCGCGCGGGCGATGCCGAAATCGATGACCCGCGGTCCCGCATCGGACACCAGCACATTGGCCGGGGTGAGATCCCGGTGCACCACTCCGGCCGCATGGATGGCGCCGAGCGCCTCGGCGATGCCCGCGGCGAGCACCGTCACCGCGGCCTCGGGCAGCGGACCGTGCTGGGACACCACGCTTTTGAGGGTGGGCGCCGGGATGTACTCCGTCGCCATCCACGGTCGGGCTGCGCCGGGATCGGCATCCACCACCGCCGCTGTGCAGAAGCCGCCGACCGCCCGGGCGGCGGTCACCTCTTGACCGAACCGGGCGATGAACTCCGGGTCGGCCGCCAGATGCGGATGCACCGCCTTGATCGCCACGCGGCGGCCGCCGGGCGAGCGCCCGAGGAAGACGTCTCCCATGCCCCCGGTACCGAGGCGAGCCAGGATCCGGTAGGGGCCGATGACCCGCGGATCCCCCGGGTCGAGTGCGGTGCCGGTCACCGGCGTAGCCGGGTCAGGACGGCGCGGACCTGATCCTGGACCGGTCGGGCGATCTTGTCGATGGTGAGTCCCTTGCCGAATCCCGAGACGGACGCGCTCATGACCACGGTGATGTCGGCGTCCAAGACGCCTATCTGGTAGTCGATGCTCACATCATCGGCGTAGTAGGTATTGCGTCGCTCCCCGGCTATGAAGAAGTTCTCGGTGCCGAGGCCGGGCAGCGACCCGGACTGCTGGTGCACATTCTGGTTGAGATTCTGGTGCACTTTCCGGAAGGAATCGAAGCGATCGCGTGGATCCCGTGGCATCTGATCGACCCGCAACGTGAGGGATCCGAACTCGGCCAACCGGATATAGCAGTCCAATGACGGCTCGTCGCCGCGCGTCTCGGTGTTGCGGGGCGGGTTGGCCTGGTCCAGCGGCTGGTAGGCCGTGAACGGCGCTGTATCGATCAATTCGCAGGCGTTGCCGATATGGTCGAGGTGGTACGGCGACTTTTCGGGGCCTGGTTGGGCGCTGGTGGCCGGTGGCGGCGCCGTGGCAACGGGTTTCGCTGCGGGCTCGTCCGGATCGTGGGTCAGCAGTACCGTGGCGGTCACACACACCAGCACGGTGAGGACGGCGCAGATGCCGGTGACAACCCATTCGATGGTGCGGTTCTTCATGCGCGCAGTCGCTCCAGGATGTGTCGCATCTGGTTGGTCGCCGATTGCAGGATCTCGTCGCCGGAGAGCGGCGCGTTCGTTCGTGAGGCCCGCAGGGACAGCCGGGCATGCAGGTTCCCGTCGAGCACGGCGAGTTCGACGTCCGCGCTCGCCTGCCTGCTGCCCAGGGCCACCCCGCCACTCTCCACCAGGATGTAGTACGTGTCGGCGCCGAATTCCGGCACCGTTCCCGACCGCCGTCCCGAGCCCGTGGTCGCCGTCTGCTCTCTCCCGACGTCGTACAAGCCGCGCACGTTGTCGCCGAGATAGGCGCTGAAGGAGACCGACGACTGTTCGAACATCGCCTGGCAATCCAGGCTGCCGATGTTTCCGGTCCTGGTCTCCCGGTGGGTGGGTTCCTGGCGGCTCTTTCCGCCGAGTTGCTGCGCCCAGGCCAGATCCACCAGATCACAGGCGTTGCCGACCTCCGTGATGGTGTATTTGCCCGGCGGGGTCGGTGGCCTGCCCGACTCCGCTGTCTGCGGATCATCGGTATAGGCCATGGTCGATTCCGCGGGTCGGCTCAGCAGGACGGCTGCGGTGATCACGACGACGAGCAGCGAAATCATCGACAAAACGGCCGAAATCCAAGCAGGTTTCATCGCAGTCGCTCCCATGCGGTGCGCGCCTGGTGCTCACAGAGAGCGGCCAGTGCGTTACGGTCGAGCCCCGGATCGTCGCTCAGGGAGACATCGACACGGAAGGTGAGATTGCCGTCGATGAACGCGAATTCGCAGCCCAGGAACACGGATTTCGTCAACCGGGTACTGAAATACGCGTCCTCGCCGATGCCTTTCTTCGTGCCGGATGCGACGCCCTCGCCGGTGGTCCCGGTCGTCACGGCCTTCCCCGATCGGTAGTAACCGGCGACGAAGTCCGTACCGGGCTGCGCGATGTACACACCCACCGTCAGCAGGCCGTCGGCCAAACTGGCATGGCAGCTCAGCGAGCGGAAAGTCGGGTAATCGTCGGTGGAATTCTCCGGTGGCTTCTGCGCCTTACCACCCGCACGCTCCAGCGCGGGCATGTCGACCAGATCGCATGCGTTGCCGATGCTCTGCGGGTCGTAAGTGGGCGGGCCGGAATCCTCCCGGTTCGCCAGCGCGACCGCGGTACCCGCGCTGACGACGAGGATCAGCGCCCAGCACGCCGCGGCGATGATCCATGGCAGGCGAGCGGCACGGTCCTGCGCGGAGGACGATGTGGGGCCGGGGAACCGCTGCGATGCGGAGACATTCGGCGGCCCTATCGGTGGCGGGGCCTGCGGGGTGG
>NZ_JABLTE010000234.1 GCF_013315795.1 Nocardia barduliensis | reverse complement strand
GGACTGTCGGAACAACGGCGGATTTGACCTTGGTCTGACTGGCCGGACCTGACGGTTCGGCGGGAAGGATCGAGCAGTGTCGGAGACACTCGACGCCGTGGCGAAGAAGGACGCGGCGGATACCAAGAAGCTGGCCGAGCAACTGCTGAAGCAGGCCAAGGAACAGGGCATCGACCTGGTCGGCCCGGGTGGGCTGCTCAACCAGCTGACCAAGACCGTGCTCGAGACCGCGTTGGAAGCGGAGATGACCGAGCATGTCGGCTACGAGAAACACGACCCAGCCGGGCGCGGATCAGGGAACTCTCGCAACGGAACGCGCTCGAAAACGGTGGTCACCGAGATCGGTCCGGTCGAGATCGACGTGCCGCGTGACACCAGCTCGACATTCGAACCGAAGATCGTCAGGAAACGTCAGCGGCGGCTGTCGGGGGTCGATGAGATCGTGTTGTCGCTGACCGCGAAGGGGTTGACGACCGGGGAGATCTCGGCGCATTTCGCTGAGATCTACGGCGCTTCGGTGTCCAAGGACACCGTTTCCGCGATTACCGACAAGGTGGTCGCGGAGATGACCGACTGGTGCAACCGGCCTCTCGATCGCGTGTATCCGGTCGTGTTCATCGATGCCATCCACGTGAAGATCAGGGCTCTGGCGCAAACCTCGTGATGTTCAGTTCGTGTGCAGGAGTGCGCGTTTGCGGAGTAGGTCGAGGTTGGCGCGGCCGAACATCTGGCGTTTGATCATTTTGATGCGGTTGATGTGGCCTTCGACGGGCCCGGAGCTGTGGGGCAGGGTCAGGCCGTTGCGGACGGCGTCGATGTCACGGCGCAGGTTGCGGGCGAACGACGCGATCGCTGTCAGCTGGTCTTTCTCGACCGTGCTGATCCAGGCCTCGAGACAGTGGCCGCGGAGGCGGGTCATCATGACCGCGAAGTCTTCGACATGGATCGCGAGCCGCTTCAGGTCTTTGTTGTGTTTGGAAAGGCGCTGCAAGTTGTCGCTGTCGTCTTCGGCGAGGTTGGCGGGGTCGGTCATGATCCATCGGGTCATGTCACGAACCGACGGCGGCCGCGGCGCGGGAACCGCGGTCTGGCCGGTCCCGGTGCGGAACCGGCGCAGGTAGCGTTGCACCTGCTGCTCGGTGCCGGGATATCCCATGCCCGCGATCTCGCGAGTGAGCGCAGCGGCGTTGCGGATGCCATCGTTCCAGCGTTGGTGCAGGTGCTCGTGATACCCGTCGAGGATGCTCGAGCGCTGCTGGTTCTTGGCGATCAAGGGATCGACCGTCATTGAACTGGCGAATTTCCGCACTGTCGCCGGGTGCAGGCCCAGCTCACGAGCAATCGCCGATTTGCTGAGGCCTTGATCGAGCAGCCGGTGAACCGCGGCGTGATGATGGCGGAAGCGTCGAACCACCTTCAGTTCGGCATGCTGCACGACCGGCGGTGGCTGGCTGGATCGCCCAGCGGACGCCTGCGCCGCCAAGGTCGCGGCAAGATCGCGGCGGATCATCGAGAGGTCCTTCTCGACCGCTTGGCCGAGGTTCTGCCACAGATGAAACCTGTCAGCGACTTGCAGCGCGTCCGGGGCGCCTTGGCGTGCTCCCTCGGCATACCCACCGGCGCGGTCCCGGCAGATGATCTGTGGCAGCGGCCGGGCGCGCAGCCAGGCAGCCAGGGCGTCACCGTCACGGCCGTCGATGAGGTCGACCGGCCGGTGGGTGTCGAGATCGACCATGACGGTGCCGTAGCGGTGGCCGCGCCGGAAGGCGAAATCATCGACACCCAGCACCGTCACCGGGCCGATCGGTGGGTCCGGCAACCCGCGGACCAGCCGAATGAGTGTGTCCCGGCTGGCCGACAGCCCCAGCCGCTGCGCAAGTCGCGCACCGGCGCGCCCAGCCATCGCCAACCCGATCGCAACAAGCATCGAGGTCAGTCGGCTCGTTCGTCGTGACCATTTCACGGTCAAACTGGCAACCTGCTCGGCGAAAGTCTTGGCTGAGCAGTTCGTGTTGGTGCAGAAGAACCGGCGCACCGTCAGCCGCAAGACCAACCCCCGACCGGCGATCGCCGCATCGGCAAGCTTGCGCCGATAGCGAGAATGCACACGCGTCGAGATCGATTCACATCGCGGACACCGAGCAGTCGGTGAGACGACCACCGCTTCGATGACGATCATCTCGCCCTCACCGAGGACCTGCCCGATCGACAGATCATCCAAGTGCGGCAACAACTTCCGAACAAGATCACCCGAACACGCCCGCCATCACTACCAGCAACCGTCGCAATCCGCGAACGCCGGAACCGGCGAGTCACGAGAATTGCGCCAGAGCCAAGATCAGGGATGGCCAGGTCACCAACCGTCCGATCTACGTGGTCATCGGTGTCACCGTGGCCGGTGAGCGCGACATCCTGGGGTTGTGGGCCGGCGACGGCGGCGAGGGCGCCAAGTTTTGGCTGGCTGTGCTGACCGAGATCAAGAACCGTGGCGTCGCCGATGTGTGCATCGGCGTCTGCGATGGGCTCAAAGGCTTGCCGGAGGCGATCACCACCGTCTGGGAACGGACGATCGTGCAAACGTGTGTGATCCATCTGCTGCGCAACTCTTTCCGATACGCCGCCCGGCAGTATTGGGACCAGATGAGTCGTGATCTCAAGCCGGTCTACACCGCACCGACCGAAGCCGCGGCAAAAGAGCGGTTCGGTGAGTTCGCCACAAAGTGGTGGCCACGGTATCCGGCGATCGTCAGATTGTGGGAGAACGCGTGGAGTGAGTTCGTGCCTTTCCTCGACTACGACGTCGAGATAAGGCGGGTCATCTGCTCCACCAATGCCATCGAGTCCCTCAACGCCCGCTATCGCAGGGCGGTGCGAGCGCGCGGGCATTTCCCGACCGAGCAGGCGGCGCTGAAGTGCCTGTATCTGGTGACCCGCTCGCTGGACCCCACCGGGCGCGGCCGGGCACGATGGGCAATGAGGTGGAAGCCCGCACTGAACGCGTTCGCTATCACCTTCGAAGGCCGGATCACCCCGACCGGAAACTAACCAACACCGGGGTCAGATCCGCCGTTTACCCGACAGTCCCC
>NZ_JABLTE010000233.1 GCF_013315795.1 Nocardia barduliensis | reverse complement strand
GACGTTGATAGGGCGCAGGTACCGGGCGCCGTGCGGGGATTCGGGGTCGGTGTAGCCCCAGTGCTTGGCTTTCCAGTCCGGGTACTGCTCGCGCCAGCGGTCCACGGTGTCGGGGCCCAGCGCGGTCACCGCGCCGGCGGCGCCGAAGTGCTCGGCGGTGTCGAATTCGGTACGGGTCAGAACAACGGTTTCGGCCACGGGCGTAACTCCTTCGGAAAAGCAGGGACAGGGATATCGAGCGGGAGAGTGGTCCTCGGGTGCGGGTCAGACGAGGGTCATCGCGGTGAGGGCGAGGTCGTCGAGGTCGTCGGCGCGGTCGGGGTCGGGGATGGTCTGGGAGTAGCTGGTGACCGCGTTGGCGATCCCGGCGGCGGTGAGCTGTCCCCCGGCGATGAAGTGCGACAAAATCCCCGAGCGCTCGTCCTCGGTGAACCCGAGCTTCTTCGACACGACCTCGAGGGTGCGGTCGGGCTGGGTCACCGGGGTCCCGGCGTGGCGCTCGAGTTCTTCGACCCGGGCGGTCAGGAACTCCGGCGACATCCACTCCGAGACCTTGTCGCGGGTCTCGGCGGTGATAACCGCGAGCCGTTTACGCTGGGTGTCCCGCGACCAGGAGCGGGTGCCGCCGATTTCGAGGCGGTCCCCGACGTGGCGTTTGGTGAACGCGAACAACGGCAGCGTGAGCCCGTTGCCGCAGATCTGCACCACCAGCTCCGGCTTCAACGTGACCGCGTGGTGGCCGATCTCGGAGTTGGAGAACCGCAACCCGGCGAACACCACCGGCTCCGAACCGGGCCGGTAGCCGCGGCCCTCGCGGGCTGCCAGACGCCGCCCGGTCTCGATCTGCCCGGCCACACGACGGCGCTCGGCCTCGAGGTCGGGGTTGGCGAACGGGGTCCGATAGTTCTCCAGGAACGTCGGCGCGAGCGTGCGGATCTTCGGCGAATACACCTTGCAGTGCATCGAGGACTCCGACAGATCACACGAGCGCACCGTGACGTCGGTGTCGGCCAGGCGGATACCGTCGAGCACCGCGGTGAGCACGTCGAGGTTGTCGATGATCCCGTAGCGGTCCGACAGCACCGCCCGCAACACCCCCGGCTCACCGGGCGTGGAGGAGGTGAACAGGCGCAGCAGGAACGAGCGCTCGTCCGGCCCGCCGGGCAGGCGCGGATCGGTCGGGCCGTGCAGCAGGCCGTTGACGTTGGCGTCGTAGAGGTCGGTGCGCTGGATCTCCCGCAGCGACTTGAGGTATCCGGCGGGGATCTTCAGCTTCGACCCCAGATGCGAATCCGCGGCACCGGTCGGCCGATACAGGCCATCGACAGGGGTGACGCCGCGGTCGTCGAGGACCGGCTCCACCCCCGACAGCTGCAACAGCCCGTCGCAGGCGCGCAGCGCCGACGCGGGGGCCAGGACGTCGAGTTTGGCGGCCTGCTGATCGTTGAGCAGACCGACGAGGTCTCCCAACTCGGCGTGACGCACACACGAGGCGATCGACATGACGGTGTATTCCTCTCTGGGACAGGCGTATACGACGCGACACCCACCGGGTGCGGCGGGTGTCACGTGCAGGAAGGGGCGCAAGGGCAGTTGCAGGGATCACAGACAGCACGGGCCGATTCGAGCGCCTCGCCATAGGCGAAGGCGTCGGGCGCGTGAGGTCGCTCGAGCGCGGTGACCTGCGTGCGCCTCGGGCTGGTGAGTGCGGTTCAGGTGTCAGGGGTGAGCGGGTCGGCCTCGGCCGCTACGTCGAAGACGAGGTTGTCGATCTGTTGGATGAGTTCGTCGACGGCGTCGAGCTGTTCGGAGGTGAGGCCGGGAATCCGCACGATCGCGGTGGTGCCGAAGGAATCCTTGTCCTGCCGGCCCGCCTCGGCGTCGGCCTCGGTGTCGAAGGCATGCAGGTAGAACTCTCTGCTCGCGCCGCCCTGCTGGATGTAGACGAAGGATGTCTTCGCAGCCGCAGCACCCGCGAGCCATGCGGACAGGCGCCGGATCGGGTGCAGAATGTGATACGCCCGGTCCTGCGGGTCGCACTCGTCGTAGTCGCGTTCCTCCCCGATCTCCGCATAGGCCAGGACCGCACGCAGGTCCGCCAGCACTGCAGGTGTGAGGGTCAGGTCGGTGTCGAGCATCATTGAAACTCCTCGGGTGGCTGCGATCAGCAGTACGGATCGGCGCGGGTCAGTTCTGCTGGCGCAGGGTCTGCACGAGCGCCCAGGCCGCGTCGGCCTCGGCGCGGGCGGCGGCCAGACGCCGGTAGCCGCGCTGCTGGAGCACGTCGATGGTCCCGAGTGCGGTGGCGGCGTCTTGGCGGCGCGCATCGGCGCAGAAGTGGCGATGGCGGGCGGCACGGTCGTCGGTGAGGAACTCGGCGGTGATCGCGATGACGGTGTCGGACACCAGTTCCCGCAGGTCCGCATCGGCGGTGGTGAGTGGATGGCCCAGTTCGAGGTGCAGGCGTCCGGGCTCGCCCAGGCACACCGCGGCCGCGGCCCCGCGGCCGGGCTCTCGGGGGACGAACCGGGCCAGTACCCGCGGGTTGCCCAGGGGCTCGCCGTGGGCGCGCAGGCCGAAGAACCGCACGATCACCATCGACCGGCGTTCGGGGATGCCGTCGACCAGGACGGTGTGTTCGCCCATGTCGGTGAACACCGTCCCGGTCAGGGGTGCCTCGTCGGTGCGGAACAGCGTGTAGGAGGCCCCGTAATCGGTGGAGTTCGTGTCGGTGCTGAGGCTGAAACCTGGTGTGGGCATGACGAATCCGGGCTCCTGTCCAATCGGCGGGTACGAGGGGCTGGCGGTTTTTCAGCTGGCGCGGGTGGCCCGGTCCCACGGCGCCACCACGGCACCGGCGCGTGCTCGGCTGCGGGCGCGTCGGTGGCGCGCGAGGGCGGTGTCACCGAACTCGGTGGTGACGATCTCGGTGCGCGGTGCGGGCTGATGCCAGTACGGGTCGTGGAAGGCGGTGTCGACACTGCATCCGGGCTCGAGGACGATGCCGGTGCCGGAGGAGAAACGCTTGTATTCGGCGTCGCCTTGCCCTTGGAGCATCTCCTGGCTTCCGCTGTAGTGGAAAGGCGCCGAGGTCTGCGGCACCAGAAAAACGCCGTGGCGGGCCAGGTGCGAGGCGAGTGCGATGACGTGGTATTCGAAGCGGGGTCCGCGG
>NZ_JABLTE010000232.1 GCF_013315795.1 Nocardia barduliensis | reverse complement strand
GAGACAGGGGGGCGGCTGTGCGGGCGGCTGGACGATGCCCAAACGAACGCTCTGGCGGCGGGGACGGTGCGTCAGCTGGAGGTCACCAACCGGCGACTCGCATCGCGGCCGAGCCCGGCGAAAAGCTGATCAGCGCTGCGGGAGTCGTGCGGAATCGAACGGTACGGAGTTGATTCCGCAGGCTCGCCGACGTTTTTCGGCGGCCCTGGTGCGGAGTATGATGTATATGGCTGTCGAGCCCGACTTCGAGGAGCGACACGTGGATTCGCCGATGATTGCCCGGGCGAAAATTCATTGCCACCCAGAAATTGTTCCGGGTGATTCTCACGGTGTGCCGGCGCGTTCCCTCGCCGCCGTGCCCGATGGGCCGATTCACGTATCGGACTCTGCCCGAGGGGAGGTGAACTACCGTGATGGATCAGATGATGGGGATGGCACGCGACTGGTGGAATCGCATGTTCCCCGGCATGCCGATGCCGATGTTGATGTGGCCCGCCACGTAGCAGGGAAGAGCGAATTCGCTCGAGGTGTGCCGGTGTTTCGGTTCCCCGGCGATCGAAAAGCGGAGCATCGCCCGCATACCCATTCGACGGCCGCAGAATTATTTCCGGGTAGAGGGCGGTCTCTTCGATACGCGGTGTGATGTTCCGCGTGGCGGGTATGCCGCTTTCGTATTCGACCGAAATGAACTCACCATTCACCCACACGGAGAGCGACTGTCCACCGGTCTCTGCGCGGGGTCCATGGCGGACGGGCCGAGCGGCGTCGGCAGGGCCGGGAAGGTCCGGGTTCGGTGGCGGTCGCCCGAGGCAAGGGGATCGACCTCAGTGGAGGTATGCGATGAGCGGAGATCCGCGGCAGGGGAAGAAGCCGGTGAGTGCCTGGCTGGCCGGTCCTTACGGGCATCCGTTCCATCCGATCCTGGTCACCGTGCCGATCGGCGCCTGGGTCGCCAGTGTCGTGTTCGACCTCGCGTCGCGGTTCGTCGATGATCCGGAGTTCCTGGTCCGGGGATCGTCGTGGCTGATCGCGATCGGCGTCCTCGGCGCCTTGGTCGCGGCGACGATCGGGTTCCTCGATCTGCTCGCGATCCCGACCGGTACGCCTGCCTTCCGCACCGGCTTGCTGCACATGACCCTCAACTTGCTGGTGACCCTCGCCTACGCGATCGGCTTCGTGTGGCGGCAGGGCGCCGACGCGCCGGTCGGGGCCGGGCCGCTCGCGTTGTCGGTGGCCGCCCTGGTGGCGTTGGCGATCTCCGGGTATCTCGGCGGCAAGCTCGCCTATCGCTACGGCGTGCGCGTCGCCGACGAGGTCACCCAGGCAGGCGGCTTCACGCACCGAACCCCTTAGGAGGCACACATGGGCATCGCCGCGTTGATCTTCTGGTTGCTCACCGCGGGTGGCGGTTTCTTCCTGCTCGGCACGTGGATCGCCAAGGGCGGTACCCGGCAACCGAATTCGACCCAGCTGCCCGCGCCGGTCGTGTTCGGTCACTTCGCGCTCGCGGTGGCCGGATTGATCCTCTGGATCGTGTATCTCTTCATCGACACCCGATCACTGGCGTGGGTCGCGTTCGTCTTGCTGATCCCGGTCGCACTCCTCGGCTTCGCGATGTTGCTGCGCTGGATCCCCACCTACCGCGCCCGCTCCGCCGGTACGGCCGAACCGCCCGAGGGGCACTTCCCCGTGGCCGTCGTCGCGGGTCACGGCGTATTCGCCGTGACGACCGTGGTGCTGGTGCTCCTGACCGCACTCGGCGTGGGCGGCAGCTGATCACGCGCAGCGACGAGCGACGGCCGCGCGGAGGTGCCGCGCGGCCATCTCGCTATCGTCTCCCCTGCCGTCAGATCTTGCGGATGACCGTGACGACCTTGCCCAAGATCTGCGCGTCGTTGCCGGGGATCGGCTCGAAGACCGGGTTGTGCGGCATCAGCCAGACGTCCTTGCCGGTGCGCTTGAACGTCTTCACCGTCGCCTCGCCCTCGATCATCGCCGCGACGATGTCGCCGTTGTCGGCCACGTTCTGCTGCCGCACGACCACCCAGTCGCCGTCGCAGATCGCCGCGTCGATCATGGACTGGCCCACGACCTTCAGCAGGAACAGCGAACCGTCGCCGACCAGTTCGCGCGGCAGCGGGAAGACGTCCTCCACCGCCTGTTCGGCCAGGATCGGGCCACCGGCGGCGATCCGGCCGAGCACCGGGACGAACGTGGGGACGGGCCGTTCGACGTCGACGGCGACCTCGCCGTCGTCCACCGCGGCCACCGGCAGGCTGGTCACCGACCGCACCACCTCGTCCAGGCCACGGACGTCGACAGCGCGCGGCCGGTTCGGATCGCGGCGCAGATAGCCCTTGCGCTCCAAGGCGCGTAGCTGATGGGCGACCGACGAGGTGGACGTGAGGCCCACGGCGTCGCCGATCTCCCGGATGCTCGGCGGATAGCCGCGCTCGCTCACCGAGGTGCGGATCACCTCCAGCACCTTGCGCTGACGCACGGTGAGATCCGCCCCGGTACCCGCCGCGTCGGCGCCGCCGTCGGTCTCGTCGCCCGTGTCGTCCGTGTGCCTCACCGCAACCGCCCTTTCCTGCCGTGCCAGGCGGTTGGGTGCCCGGCATGTGTCTGCAATGACCTGTCCTGTCTTCGGTTCTTCGAATCTAGTCCGGTCGCGTCGCTTGATCAAACATCTGTTCGACGCATGTCGGGCGTTTCTGCTGACTTTGTCACCGGACCGTGGTAGAAATCGAACACCAGTTCTTCGAACACTTGAGCGAATGGCGAGTGCACAAGTGTTCGAACACGCAGTCCGGCTCGTATGGCGACGGAGCACCCACACGGAGGTTTGTCCGATGCGCACTGCGCTCAGCGATAGCACCCCTTCCATCGATGACACGACCGCCGAACTCGATCGCGGCGTCGCAGGTCTGCATCCGGCACAGGACGATCTCGGATACGAGAGCGCCCGGCTGATGCTGCGCGGCGGTGCGCGCGCACGGGCGCTCACGCCCGCGCACAGGTCCGCGGTCGATCGGCGCCCGCTCGGCGCTCGTCCCGGTGGCGGCACGGTCGATTACGCCAGGGGCGCACGGTCTCTCGCGCGCCGGCGCGCCTGTGGCGAACATCCGATGCGCCGGGTCGAGCAGGCCCAGGTCGGTTTCGCGGCGCTGGCCGTCGCCGCCCTGCTCACCGCGCTCGTGGTGGTCGGGCTCATCGCCTTGGCGCATGTGCGGGCGGGGGAG
>NZ_JABLTE010000231.1 GCF_013315795.1 Nocardia barduliensis | reverse complement strand
ACGCCCCCCTCCGGCGGCGCCACGCAGCCGAACGACTGGCTGCCAGGGGCTCCCTCCCCCGAGCCCGCTGCGCAGGCCGCCACCGCGGGCCCCGAGGACGTCGATGTGCCTTTCACCATCTAGCCCGTCCACATCGAAAGGAGTGCCATGGCCGCCGACCACGTGGAAGTCGATCCCGACAAGCTGCGCCGGGCATCGGAGCTGACCGGGGAGTTGTCGAGGAAAGTCACCGCAACCGCCGAGAAATTGCGCAACACCCTGGCCGGTATCGAATCCGACGCCACCACGATGCCGTGGGGAGACGACAAGCGGGGCAGGAAGTTCGCCCACGGCGAGAAGGGTTACCAGGCGGCGCGAAAGAACCTGCTCGAGGGCGCGACGAGCGCCGCGCAGACCTTCGACGACATGTCGCAGGGCCAGCGCGCGGCCGCGGACTCGCTGACCGGCACCGACCATGCCTCGGGCGGGCAGTTGGGAAAGTGAGCGGCACATGGTGAACGAACGCCTGCGCGCGGACATGGCGACGATGCTCGAGGGCCTCGGCGAGCAGTTCCGCGGGATCGCCGAACTCCAGAAGCAGCGCTCGCTGCTCACGGCCACGGTGACCGCGTGCGACAAGCGCATCGAGGTGACGGTCAACGCCGACGGCGTCCTGATCGCCACCAGCTTCGCCGACGACGTCCTCGATCTGAGCCTCGAGGAGATCGCCGAGAACATCACCGCGGCCGTGCAAGCGGCGGCGGCCGAGGTCGCCGAGCGCGGCAGGGAGCTGATGACGCCACTGCTGGAACGCAAGAACGCGCTGCCGAAGCTCTCGGAGATCGTCGAGGGCGCTCCCGACCTCGGCGCGATGATGCCGACCGCGCCCGCACCGCCCCTGGCGCCGCCTGATCCGACAAGCTGGCCCGCGGACGATACCGGAGCCGCCGGGCCGCGGTCGGTGGTCGCCGACAACGACGACTGACGCGGCAATGGACACCCGAAGGAGCCGGGACCCGATCCCCGGCGGAGAAAGGTGACGATGGCCCTCGAACCGAAAACGTGGTCCGGCCTGGAGAACCAGGCGAAAGCGGGATATCTGAAGTTCGACCCCGCCGACGCCCTCACCGCGGCAAAGGCCTGCGCCGATCTGGTCGACGACCTGCTCGGAATGGCCGCCGCGGTGACCGACCTGCGCCTGAACAACTTCGCGCCGATCGGCACCCTGACCTCCGGCGCCCAGCTGGCGATGGCGTTCACCACCAAGGGTTCTCGCCTGCACACGATCTTGAACGACCACGCGAAGATCGTCACCGACATGGGTGAGACCTACATCGCCGCGGGCAAGTCTTACACCAAGACCGACGGCGATTCCGGGGACACCTTCAAGGCGCTGGGCGCGCTGAAGATGCCGACCGAGGCCACGCCCTACACGCCGGGCAAGAAGGCCCCGGGTGCGCCCGACGCCGAATTCGACAAGCCCAGCGGCGGTTTCGCCTGGAAGGACAAGGACGGGCACCTCCACGTCCAGAAGGCGAACGCCGAGAGCTTCCCCTCGTCGTTGAAGGACTACCAGGGCGCGAAGGACACCGGTGTCACGGCCAACATCGAGAACAAGGACAGTCTCAGCTTCACCGAGTTGTACGAGCTGGGGCGCGATCTCGATCCGCAGCCGGTACTGGCCGCCGCGGGCACCTGGCACAGCATGGCCAACGATCTGCTGGGCAAGCTGAACAATTTCGTGTCCGTGATCTCCGCGGGTACCGACGCGTGGGAGGGCCAGGGCGCGACCGCGGCCGCCGAAGCGGTCCGGAGCTACTCCGACGGCGTGCAACCGCTGATCACCTCCATGATCGCGATGAGCCAGAACTTGGACTACACGGCGCAGTGGTTGCATCTCACCAAACTGAGCATGCCGGCGACGTCCGATCCCGGCGACTGCTGCCCCGGGAGGGTGACCCGGCGGTATCGCGACGAGTGGCAGAAGCACTACGGCGAGGGCATGAAGAACACCGTGTCGGTGATGCCGGTGGTGAACGGGCCCATCGCCGCACCGCAGCCCTCCGGTGGGCCGGGCCAGAACCAGCCGGGCAACAATCAGAATGCGCCCGGTGACCCGAACGGCCAAGGCCAGCAGACGGTTACGGGTGGTGGGCAGTTCCCCGGGGGCCAGGGCACCGGCAACCAGACTCCCAGCGCGGACTATCAAGCCGGTTACCAGGAGGGATATCGGGAGGGCCTGGAGGCAGGACAGGGACAGGGCGGCTCCGGCACCTCCGGCTCCGGCACTTCCGGCTCCGGCACCGGTGCCGGGCTGCCCGGAGGTGAAACCCGGACCGGAGGCGCTTCGCACGGCAGTGGTGGCGCCGCCCTGCCCCGCGGCTACGACGCCGCTTCCGCCGGAACCGGCTCGCAGTCGGGCAGCGGATCCACGGGCAGCGGCACCGGTTCCAGCCCCGCGGGCTCGTTCGGCGGTTCCGTCGGCCCCCAGGGCAGCACGGCGCCCGCGCGTTCGTCCGGCGGGCCGGAAGGTTCCGCCGGTCCCCGGGGGAGTTCGGCGTCCGGTGGGCAACCCGAATCCGTCGCGAGCGGCGGCATGCCCGAGGTTCCCTCGCTCGGCTCGGTCCCGTTGCCGCGCATGTCCTCCGGAGCGGGCGGCTCGCCCGGCGGGGCCCCCTCGAAATCGAGCGGCACGGCTCCTGGCGCCGACCCGGCGTCGCTCGAAGACGCGCTGGCACGGGCGACGGGCGCGGACCCCGCGCAGGTGCGGTCGGTCCTCGACAATCTGCCCGGCCTGCTGAACGAGGACACCCTGTCGCAGCTCACCGGGCTGCCGCCGGAGCAGGTGCGTTCGGTCCTGGACAGGATTCCGGACGTCGTCGACGAGAACGCGCTGTCGAAGCTCAGCGGGGTGGACCCGGCAGGAGTGCGCTCGGTCCTGGAGAATCTCCCCAACGCACTGGACGAGCAGGCGCTCGCGGCGGCGACCCGCACGGACGGCCCGTCCGCCGCCGGGGCCGGCCTTGCCCCGCAACACGCGGGATCGGCGGGCGCCGCGGGCGCGCAGGGCGCCGGTTCGCTCGCCTCCGCGGGCCGGGAGTTCCTCGGACAACTAGGGAAGGCGCTCACCCAAGGTCTCGAGGCTCTCACGCAATTCGGGAGCACGCTGCCCGGTGCGGAGAGACTGCAGGATCTGTTGCGGCAGTTCGATCCGAACGCGCTGCCGGCCGCGGCCGGTGACCCGCCCGTCGAACCCGCGGGCGCGGGTGGCGCGGGGGCAGGCCCCGGCGGCACCCG
>NZ_JABLTE010000230.1 GCF_013315795.1 Nocardia barduliensis | reverse complement strand
TCGTCGCCGTCGGCGCCCCGGAGGAGGTGGTGTCGGTCGAGTTGCTGCGCGAGGTGTTCGACCTGGACGCCACGGTGCTCGAGGACCCGGTGTCGGGGCGGCCGATGATCGTGCCGATCGGCGCGCGGCACGTGCGCGGAAAAGTGGGCGGACCGGCCGCGACGGCGCCCGAAACCGCGCGCTATGACAAATGACACACCAGCTATTTCATGGTTACGACACCCTGTAGTACGCATCGGCGTCGTTGAGTACCTAAAATTGTGGGATGGCAGGTCTTGGTGAACTCGAGAAAGCGGTCATGGACCAGTTGTGGTCGGCCGACGAACCACAGACGGTCCGGCAGGTGCACGAGGCGCTCGCCGCACGCCGCGAGCTCGCGTACACCACGGTGATGACCGTGCTGCAACGCCTCGCGAAGAAGAACCTCGTGGTGCAGCGGCGCGACGACCGAGCGCACCGCTACGCCCCGGTGCACACCCGCGACGAACTCGTGGCCAGTCTGATGGTCGACGCGTTGCAGCAGGCCGACGCGGCGGGCAGCCGCGCCGCCGCGCTGGTGCACTTCGTGGAACAGGTCGGCAAGGACGAGGCTGCCGCCTTGCGCGAAGCACTCGCTAAGCTCGAAGCAACCGAGGACTCGCCGCCACCGCCGCAGTAGACTCCTCGGGCGCCCTGGCCCCACAACGCAGTGAGCTGAGTCGATGAACGCAACCGCGCCGGTCTTCGCCGGACTCGCATTGCTTCTCGCGGGGCCTGCCCCGGCCTTGCTCAGCCGGGCGACCTGGACGTATCGGACGCCCCGCGCCGCGCTGGTGCTCTGGCAGGCCATCGCGCTGGCCGCCGTGCTCAGCGCGTTCGGCTCCGGGCTGGCCATCGCCGCCGAGCTGCTCGTGCCCGGCCCCGACGGCCGCCCGACCACCGCGCCGACCCGGGAGATCGACGCCCTCGGCCTGCCGCTGTGGCTGGCGTACGTGTTCGTCTTCGCGCTGACACTGCTGGTCGGCGCCCGGTTGATCTACGCCGTCGTCCGGGTCGGCGTGCACACCCGCAGGCGGCGGGCACGCCACCGCATGCTCGTCGACCTGCTCGACCAGAGCGGTCCGCACCGGCGCGCGGCCGACATCCGGGTGCTGGCCTCCACCGAGCCCATCGCCTACTGCCTGCCCGGCCTGCGCCAGCGGGTCGTGCTCAGCGAGGGCACCCTGACCAACCTCGCCGACGCCGAGGTCACCGCCATCGTCAGCCATGAACGTTCGCACCTGCGGGCACGCCACGATCTGGTGCTGGAGGCGTTCACGGCGGTGCACGAGGCCTTCCCCCGGGTGGTGCGCAGCAAAGCCGCCCTCGGCTCGGTGAAATTGCTCATCGAACTGCTCGCCGACGACTCGGCCGTCAAGGTCACCGGGCCGAAGCCGCTGGCCCGCGCCCTCGTCGCGTGCGCGAAATCCACCGCGCCGCAAGGCGCCCTGGCCGCGGGCGGACCCACCACCCTCATTCGCATCCAGCGGCTCAGCGACCGCATCGGTGACGTCCGCATCGCCGCGGCCGCCTATCTCGGCTCCGCCGCCATCTTGGTGGTGCCCACACTCGCCGTGGCCGTACCCTGGCTGGTGGAGCTGAGTCGGCTGTTCCACGGCTGACTCGCGAGCACGTATCCTGGACACTCGGTCCACTCCGGTCGGCCGCCCCTCTCGCTCCACGCGGCACGCGTCACGACCGAGCCGCAGCGCGGTCGACCGCATCGCGCACCGCTCTCCATCCCACCGAACAGCGCGTTCGCTGCCGAATGCGCCGTGCGACGAAAGGCACACCCACCTCGTGACCCCCTCGACCACCGTCGACGCGGCGTCCACCGCGACCTTCGCGGAGCTGGGCCTGCCCGCCGTGCTCGTCCAAGCACTGCGGCGCGACGGCATCGAGACGCCGTTCCCGATCCAGGCCGCCACCGCTCCCGACGTCCTCGCCGCCAAGGACGTGCTCGGCCGCGGGCCGACCGGTTCCGGGAAGACCTTGGCCTTCGGCCTCCCGATGCTCACCCGCCTGATGGGCGCCTCGGCCAAGCCGGGCCGCCCGCGTGGCCTCGTGCTGGTGCCGACCCGCGAGCTGGCTGCGCAGATCGAGCGGGCCCTCGACGAACCGGCGCTGGCGCTCGGCTTGCGGGTGGCGTCGGTGGTCGGCGGCGCGCCGATCAAGCGCCAAGCCGACCGGCTCGCCCGCGGCGTCGACCTGCTCATCGCCACACCCGGGCGACTCGCCGACCTCATCGCGCAGGGGTCCGCCGACCTGTCCGACGTGATGATCACCGCGCTGGACGAGGCCGACCACATGGCCGATATGGGCTTCCTGCCGCAGGTGACCAAGCTGCTGGACCGTACGCCGCGCGACGGTCAGCGCCTGCTGTTCTCCGCCACGCTGGACGGCGAGGTCGACAAGCTGGTCAAGCGCTACCTGCGCGCCCCCGTCACGCATTCCACCGCGCCGCCCTCGGCGTCGGTCACCACGATGTCGCACCACCTGCTCTACGTCGGCGACAAGGTCGCCAAGCGGGCGGTCGCCACCGAGATCGCCGCCCGCGACGGGCTGACCATCATGTTCGTCCGCACCAAGCACGGCGCCGACCGGCTCGCCAAACAGCTGCGCGGCGCGGGCATCGCCGCGGGCGCGCTGCACGGCGGCAAGGCGCAGAACAACCGCACCCGCACCCTCGCCGCGTTCGCCGACGGTTCGGTGCCGGTGCTGGTCACCACCGACGTCGCGGCGCGCGGCATCCACGTCGACGGGATCTCCCTGGTGGTGCACGTCGACCCGCCACCGGAGCCGAAGGCCTATCTGCACCGGGCCGGGCGCACCGCCCGGGCGGGCGAGGACGGCGTGGTCGTCACACTGGTGATGGACGAAGAGCGCCGCGAGGTCGAGTCGATGGCCCGCAAGGCCGGCGTCGAGATCGACGGCGTCGCGGTCCGCCCCGGCGACCGCGCGCTGATCGAGATCACCGGCGCTCGCCGCCCCTCCGGTGTTCCGATCGCGGCGGCGGC
>NZ_JABLTE010000022.1 GCF_013315795.1 Nocardia barduliensis | reverse complement strand
GGTCTACCATCCTCTGTAGTAGTAGTCGCGCCGCACCGGTCGGAAGGGGCGCCGGCGCGGGACGAAGGTCCGGCGTCGGCACATTCGTGCCACCGGGACCAGCGCACTGCTGGTCCATGCCGGATGCGATGCACAGCGTGCGAGGAGAGACAGTGCGGATTGGGCAACAGCCGGGTGGCGACGGTGCGCACGGCTCCTCCGCGACGGCGCTGGCCGACCGGTTCACAGGACCCGGCCTACCGTCCCGGTTGATGCGACGTGGACTGGCCTACGTCGCCCTGACCAAACCCAGGGTGATCGAGCTGCTGCTCGTCGCCACGATCCCGACCATGCTGCTCGCCGACCGCGGCACCGTCGACATCCGGCTGATCCTCGCGACCCTCTTCGGCGGCTGGATGGGCGCGGCGAGCGCGAACACGCTCAACTGCGTCGCCGACGCCGATATCGACAAGGTCATGAAGCGCACCGCCAAGCGGCCCTTGGCCCGGGAGGCGGTGCCGACCCGCAACGCCTTCGTGTTCGGCGTCGTGCTCGGGCTCGGCTCCTTCGCCTGGCTGTGGTGGCAGGCCAACCTGCTCAGCGGCCTGCTCGTCGTCGCGACGATCCTGTTCTACGTCTTCGTCTACACGCTGGGTCTCAAGCGCCGCACCTCGCAGAACGTGGTGTGGGGCGGCGCGGCGGGCTGCATGCCCGCGCTGGTCGGCTGGTCGGCGGTGACCGGGGGCATCGGCTGGCCCGCCGTCGCGCTGTTCGGCGTCATCTTCTTCTGGACGCCGCCGCACACCTGGGCGCTGGCCATGCGCTACAAGGAGGACTACCGCGCGGCGGGCGTGCCGATGCTGCCGGTGGTGGCCACCGAGCGGGCCGTCACCAAGCAGATCGTCGTCTACACCTGGCTGACCGTGCTCACCACGCTCGCTCTGGCGCCCGCCACCGGCGTCATCTACGCGGCCGTGGCACTGGTGGCCGGAGCCTGGTTCCTGCTCATGGCCCACCAGCTGTACGCGGGCGTGCGGCGCGGCGAATCGGTGAAGCCGCTGCGGCTGTTCCTGCAGTCGAACAACTACCTGGCCGTGGTGTTCTGCGGCCTCGCGGTGGACTCGGTGCTCGGCTGGGACACGATCGGCAGCTTCTTCAGCTGATCGCGCCGATGTAGCGGTCGGGCCGCACGAGCGCCCGCCTCCGGCTCAGGGGAGCAGGATGATGGAACCGGTGGTCTTGCGGCCTTCCAGATCCCGATGGGCCCGCTCGGCGTCGGCGAGCGGATAGGTCGCGCCGATCCGGATGTTCAGCGTGCCCTTGGCGATGGCGTCGAGGATGTCGCCCGCGCGCCAGGTGAGCTCGGCGCGGTCGCGGGTGTAATGCGCCAGCGTGGGACGGGTGACGAACAGCGACCCGGCGGTGCTGAGCCGTTGCAGGTCGAACGGCGGCACCGGGCCGCTCGCGCCACCGAACAGGGCGAGCGTGCCGCGCACGCGCAACGCCGCAAGGCTCGCCTCGAAGGTCGCCGCGCCGACGCCGTCGTAGACCGCCGCCACGCCGACACCGTCGGTGAGCGCGCGCACCTGGTCGGCGAGGTCGTCGCCATAGCGCAGCACCTCGGCGGCCCCTGCCGCGCTGGACAGCGTCTCCTTCTCGTCGGACGACACGGTCGTGATCACCCGCACGCCGCGCGCGGCGAGCAGCTGGGTGAGGATCAGCCCGACACCGCCCGCGCCCGCGTGCACGAGCACTGTTTCCCCGGGCTCGGGCCCGTAGATCGACTCGATGAGATAGTGCGCCGTCATGCCCTGCAACAGCGCGGAGGCCGCCACCGGCGGGTCGACACCGTCCGGTACCGGAATGGCGACGGCGGCCGAGACCGCGACCTTCTGGGCGTAGCTGCCGGGCCCGGCGGCCCAAGCCACCCGGTCGCCGACCGCGAACTCGGTGACGTTCGCGCCGACTTCGGCGACCACTCCGGTGCCCTCGGCGCCCGGAATGTACGGAACGTCCTGGGGGTAGCGCCCGGTGCGGAGGTAGGTGTCGATGAAGTTGACGCCGATCGCCTGGGTGTCGACCAGCAGCTGGTCTGGCCCCACCTGCGGATCGGGCGCCTCGACGTACTTCAGGACCTCGGGACCACCGTGTTCGGAAACCTGAATGGCGCGCATGAACTCCAGTTCTACACCCGAGCCGCGGGCGTGGTGCCTACCGGTCGGTAAACTGCCTGCCATGAGTACCGAAACCGCCACGGCCCCGGTGAAGCTGTCGGGCGCCCTCGTGGAGTCCGTCAAGGGATTCGTCGCCGATCATGGCAAATCCGCCACGGCCGTGCTCCAACCGATCGGTCGCGCGGGCGTCCGCGTCACCCTCGTCGGCGCCGACGGCGTCCTCGGCGACCGGGTCGTCGCGGACCTGGACACCGCCAAGTCGCTGATCGAGACCATCGACGGCCTCACCGAGGCCGACGACTGGGATCGCGAGCTCACCTCGATCGTCACCCCGCGCAAGGGCCACTGGGCCAAGATGGCGGGCTGGGTCGCCAAGCAGGCCCGTTTTCCCAAGGCGCGCAACGAGAAGTGATCGGTGCGTAGCCGAGTGACGTTGCCCGGACGCATCGTCGCGGTGCTGGTCGCCGCGTGCGCGGCTCTCGTCGCGGCGGCGATCCCGGCGGGCGCGCGACCGCAGGAGGTTTCGGCCGCGCTGCGCGCCTGCACGCCCGGAGACTATCCGCCGTATTCGATCAGGGACGACGCGGGCGGTTATCGCGGCGTGGACGTCGACCTCGCGCAGGGGTTCGCCGCACTGCTCGGCCGTCCGATCGAGTTCGTGCCCGTGACCTGGGCGACGCTGAAGACCGACTTCGCCGAGCGCAACTGCGATCTCGCGGTCGGTGGCATCTCCGACCTGCCGTCGCGCCGCGCGTTCGCGGACTTCTCGATCACCTACGGGACCGACGGCAAGGCCCCGGTCACCCACCGCGCGAACGGCGCTGCTTACTCGACCATCGCGGAGATCAACCGTCCCGATGTTCGCGTGATCGCCAATCGCGGAGGGACGAACGAGGAATTCGCGCGCAAGAACTTCCCCGCCGCGCAGCTCACCCTGTGGCCCGACAATCTGACCATCTTCGGAGAACTCGAACAGGGCCGCGCCGACGTCTTCGTCACCGACTCGGTCGAGGGCCGCTACCGCGTGCGTCAGCACCCGGACCTGCAAGTGCTGCATCCCGAATCGCCGTTCGACTCGTTCGGAAAAGTGCTGCTGGTGCGGAAGGACGATCCGGTCCTGGCGGCGATGGTGGACGCCTACCTGGCGACCCAGCTCGCGACCGGCGCGGTGGACCGGTTGTTCGAGCAGTGGATCGGGCCGAACGCCTCCGTCGGCTGAGTCCGTCCGGTCGCAGCGGCGTGACGGGCATGGCCGACGTCGAAGCTGCTGTCGACTGCGCCAGCGCCCGGTTCTTTGATTGCGGCAGTGGGCTGCGGGACTCTCTCGCCGAGTGTATTCGGCCATACGCCTGGCGAAGACCATGTGCCGGAAACGAGGCGGGGTGACGACGAGCGGTAACGGTCAGTTCGGCGCGGAGCCCTCGGCCCTGTCCAGGCGCGGATGTTCGAGAAGCGCTTTCCACGCCGCCTGCCAGGGAAAGTGGGGAAGGCGAGCTTCCCCGGTGCCTCGCTCGTGCGGCTCACCTTCACCGATCACGATGGTGACGCCCCACTCGGACAGCTTGCGCATGCCCTCCTGGATAGCCGGAAAACTGATCTGCGCCCGGTTCGAGTAAGGCACGCCCACGATCGGCAGTCCCTTGCCGAGTCCTTCGACCAGCAGACCGAGCAGCAGCGTATCGGAGATTCCCGCGGCCCATTTCGCGATCGAATTGCCGGTGAGCGGAGCGGCGATGATGCCGTCGGCGGGCGGCAGCACATCCGGCGTGCCGGGTTCCTTGTACTCGCTGCGCACCTGATACCCGGTCTGCGCCGCCACCGCGTCGGCGTCGATGAAGCGCGTGCCGGACGGCGAGGCGATCACGCAGGCGGCCCATCCATCCGCCTGGGCCAGCGCGATCAACTTGCCGACATCACGCGCGGCGGGCGAGCCGGTCACCAGGGCGTACAGCACGGGATTTCCATTGGCGTCCACGGGTTCATGGTGTCACGCGCGTGAAACCCGCCGATGGCGACCGGAGCCCGCTGGGCCTCGCCGGGCGGCATTCGCCTCGGTCTTCGCGCGCTTCCTGAACGTGTCAGCCAGGTCGGCGGGCGAGGTTGCCGTCGTCGGGTAAGGAGCGCAGATCGTGCCGGTGCAGACGACTGGGCGACGACCGTTGTCCGGCGGCGGAAACGGTGCCTGGTGAACGTCTCTGCTTGCTCGTACCGGTAGCTCGGTGCATCCCGTGCGAAGTCGGCTCAGGCGCGAAGCTCGGCGGTCAGGAAGGGACGGCTCCGATGCGTTTGGCGAGGCGGCCGAGGTCGCCGGTGGTGAGGTCGCGGCGGGCGGTGCGCATCATGTGGCCGACGAGTTCGCGGACGTGGGTCATGCCGCGGACTTGTTGGGGGGCGATGTGTTCGGCGCGCAGGAGGGCGTGCAGGGAGGCGCGGTAGTCGCGCTTTAGGGCGTGGGCTCGGCCGATCTCGACGAAGTACTGGGCTCGGCGGCCTTCGGCGGGGATTGTCTCCGGGTTGAGGGTGGGGGCGAGTTCGAGGACTTGGCCTGGTTCGCGGCGTTCCATCGCCGCGCCCATTCGCCACAAAGTTACATTCGCCGCGTCGAAAGTCGGATTGCGCAGAAGGGTTGGGTCCGGGGCAGCTTGCGGGAGTCGGGCGACTTGTTCATCCGCTTCGTTCAAGTGGTCGGCCGGGTCGCCGCCGAGCGCGGCGGTGACGAGCGCGGCTTGCAGGTGCAGCATGCCGTACGTCTCGACTTCTCCGACCGAGTGCACCTCGGGTGCCAGCCGCTCCGCCGTGACCTCGGCATCGTGGAGTGCGGCAGGCAGCGTTCCGGGGCGGG
The DNA here is from genome assembly GCF_013315795.1 of Nocardia barduliensis. GTDB lineage: Bacteria > Actinomycetota > Actinomycetes > Mycobacteriales > Mycobacteriaceae > Nocardia > Nocardia barduliensis. The sequence continues at coordinate 82,131 of NZ_JABLTE010000022.1, read as the reverse complement.
AGAGCAGTACCTGGCTGCGGGTGTAGGCGGCGGTCGCGGGACCGGATGTGCCGCCGATGTGCTCGGTGGCGCGCTCGATCTCCTGCGCCGCCGTCCACGCCAGGGCCGGATACCCGCGGCGCGATGCCGACTGCGCGGTGAGGTAGGCGACTCCCGCCAGCGCGTCCCAGGCCCGATCCCGGTCGACGCCGGTTGCGTCGCGACTATGCCGATAGCAGTCGATCAGCAGCGGGGCCAGCATCGGCCCTAGGTGCGCGTAGTCACATGCACGCCGCAGTTCAGCCGCTTTTTTCGTCGCGGCCGTGAGTTCGTCCAGGCTTCGCGGGGCGGCGACATTCGTAGTGTTGCCATGGGTCCACAGAGCCGTTTCGATATCGGACACCGCGGCGTGGAATCCGGCCGACGACGGATCGAATCGGTCGTCTCGGTCTCCGGTTAGGTCGCCGACTGTCACGCCGAGTGCCTGGGCAAGTGCGTGCAAGGTTCGCCGGGAGTCGATGGGCCGCTCGCCGTTCTCGTATTTGGCGATGGCTCCCCGGCTGATGCCGACGCGGTCGGCCAAGACTTGCTGCGAGATTCCCCGGCGCGCGCGGATGACACGCACTCGACGGCCGATGTACCGGCCTTCGTCCTTCCCGGAATCTTCGCTCATCGGCTCTCCCTCGCCGGATGCTGATCAAACCCATGCTAGTCGCGTTTCCCGGTGTCCCGCTCCGGGACAGCGCGGGTTTCGCAGCGCGCCAAGCTTTTTCGAGCGCTCGCCCGGGGCGCGGGCAACACCGTGGGTACGGCGCGTCGGTGCGCGACACACCGGTTGTGCTCGCTCGGCGGGTGCTCACAACGAATGAGCAGGGGAAGGCGGAAGTGATGCTGGGAACGGCATTCGAGTGCGCGCGATACGACAGCTCGGGACCGGAGGGTGATGACATCGTGGTGCGGCCGGTCGCTGACCGGTACGGGCATGCCTACGGCGCGCCCGGTGTGGGGATCGAGCCCGGATCGTCGCTATGGCTATTGAACCGCTCGGCTCGCAGCCATTGCGCGACGGTCGTTCAGCGCCCTGCTCACGTCCGCGCGATGGCGGCGTGGTGCGTGCGTCACCGCTGCGACCGGTGCACGGTGACGGGGGTTGGGTTCCGCGTCCGGTATCCCGGCGCGTCGGCTGCGGGAGGGAGCGCACGGTGAGCGAGACGTGCGATCCTGTGGCCGACACTCCGGCCAGTCGATGCCGTTTCTACCGGCAGTGCGGACTGGCTGCGGCCGTGCAGCCGGAACTCGGGCGGATCATCGTCCCGGCCGGCCGCGTCGGCGCGATCACCATGCCCGCTCGTCTCGGTCAGGAGGTGAAGGCGCTGTTGCAGGTCGGACGGTCGTCGGTCGGGCCGATCATCTCGCATCCGCGCTCGAGGCGCTGGACCTACCTGGTTCGGCCGGACCTGCCCGACGAAGTGGGCTTGTTCGCCGAACTGTTCCGGCTGGACGTCTCGGTCGCTCGCGGCGGTGCCCAGATCGTGCTGCCCTCGCCCGCCGACCGGTCGCCGGGCTTGCGGGTCTGGGTGGAACCGCCGCGCGACACCTTCCGGCCCTCGGGCTCGGTCGTCGTCGCGGCGATTCGCGTCCGCGTGGGACGCCGATGGTGACCGGGCCGGAGCACCGGTCGCCGCGGCCGGACGAGAACGATGTCCACCTCTCGGTCCAATTCCACGATGTCCGTTTGGATTTCGCGGCTTGCGCGACCGCGGCCGCGCGTTTCGTCCAGGAATGGCGCGCCCGCCACTACGAGGACGCGGTCACGGTGCTGCCGGACGATCCGACCGGGTTGCCGCGCCTGCCCAACGAGCGGTTGTACCTCGACCCGTGACGAAGGGCGGGGTGTGGACGCGGCCGCGGCGTCCGAGCGCGGACCGCCGAGGGCGAGCCTCGGTTGCTCGGCGGCGTCGAGAAGCGGTCACCGTCTCGGCCGACGATCACGCCCCGGACGGAACCCGAGTACAGCTGCACCAGGGATCGGCGGAGGTCGGCACGGTCGACCTCGCCTCTCCCGTACCGCGGGCGCGCCGGGTCGTAGGCCCACCATGTCTGCGACCCGCCTCTCCGCGCTCCGAGGAAGCGAAGGGCAAATTCTTCGCAAAGTAGACCATTCGCTGCATCTCGCTCGGACGCAGTACCAGCTCCTCTTGGGGCGATACCCTTGAACAGGAAACTCCAACGCCGAGGAGCTGATGTGGGACGACTACGAGGCGGGGGCGCATCATGCACAGCCACCGCATGATCGACTACGGCTGATTCCGAGCTACCGATGCGCGAGCCGATCGATCTGGTCGATTCAGCGGAACGAACCCGCGCGGCGCTCGCCGCCGTCGTGGCGGAGTTCTCGGAGGCTTGGGCGTCCGGATCGCCGCCCGATCTGTCCGCCTACCTACCCCGCGAGCAAGCCGAGCGGCGCACGATACTGATCGAACTGATCAAGGTCGATCTCGAGTATCGCTGGATTCGCTACGACTTCCCCAAACGGCTGGTCGATTATCGCGCGGAATTCCCCGAGCTGCGCAACGGGCCGTTTCCGGCCGATCTGGTCTACGAGGAATTCCACGCCATGCGCCGCGGCGACCACGGAAGCGATCCCGGCCTGGCCGCGACGGCCACGGCCGCCGCTCCCGAACTCGACCGGCTCACCAGCGACTACCGCAGCACGATGATCGCCCGCCCGAGCGCTCAGGTCGCTCTCGACGCCATCGACGTCGGCGACCAGGTGGACGATTTCGACCTCCTGATGCGAATCGGCGTCGGTGCGTTCGCCCAGGTCTATCTCGCGCGCCAGCAATCGATGCAGCGACTGGTGGCGGTCAAGATCTCGCACAATCACGGCAACGAGCCGCAGACGCTCGCCCAGCTGGACCACGAATACATCGTGCGCATCTTCGACCAGCGACTCATTGCCGACGGCGAGCTCAAACTGCTCTATATGCAGTACCTCCCCGGAGGAACGCTGCTCGACGTGCTGCGCTTGGCGCGCGCGACGCCGCAGGAGCAGCGCGGAGGGCAACTGCTGCTCGACGCCGTCGACGAGGTGCTCGCCGACAAAGGCGAGGTGCGGCCGACCGAATCCGCCGTCCGGGCCAGGATCGCCGCGCTGACCTGGCCGGAAACCGTCGCCTGGCTCGGCCGCAGGCTCGCGGACGCGCTGCAACACGCGTCCGAGCGGGGGGTGCTGCATCGCGACATCAAACCCGCGAACGTGCTGCTGAGCGCCGAGGGCAGTCCGAAGCTGGCCGACTTCAACGTCAGCTTCAGCAAACGCGTCAAGGGCACCAGCCCGCTGGCGTACTTCGGCGGATCGCTGGCGTACATGTCGCCCGAACAGCTCGAAGCCTGCCATCCCGACCTGCCCGCGACCGCCGCCGACCTGGACACTCGAAGCGATATCTTCGCGCTGGCCGTCATGCTGTGGGAGTTGCTCACCGGCCACCGCCCCTTCGCGGACGAAACATCCGCGGGCGACTCGCAGACGTCACTGGCCCGCATGATCGAACTGCGGCGCAGACCCGTCGAACCGGCGTTCCTGTCGGAGCTCCCGCCGGATTGCCCTGTGGCGCTGCGCCGCGTGCTGCTGACCTGCCTGTCACCCGACCGCGCGGACCGCTACGCCTCCGGTTCGGAGTTGGCCCAGCAACTCGACTTGTGTCTGGAGGAAAGGGCCCGCGATCTCGTCTATCCGCCGCCCGACAGCTGGCGGCTACGGCTTTCGCGCAGGCCCACCCCCGTCCTGTGGTTGTCTTCGCTGGCCGGCGTCAGCCTCGCCACGATCTATATGGCCGTGCACGTTCAAGAGCTGCTCAGGGAGCGCTTGTCCGATGCCACCAATCGGCAGCTCAATATGGGTGTCTACGTTTTCCTTCTCATCGCGGGCCCGCTGTCCATCGTCATCTACGCCTACATGTCCCGTGATCTGCTCGCGGTACCGCGCGGCTTGCGCGAGGGCAGACGCTATGACGAGGCACTGCTCGCGCGGGTGCGGGCACGAACCCTGTTCTGGGGCGATATGTGCGCGCTGAACACCTTTCAGACCGGCATGTCGGCGACCGTGACCGGCGTGATCCTGTGTCTGTGGCTCACCGATCTTCCGGCGCGGCTGGTGATCCACGCGGCGATGACCGTTTTCATGGCCGGCGTCATCTCCGTCGCCTACACGTTCTTCCTGTCGACCTTCTACATCGTCCGTTCGGTTTTTCCGGTCTACCTGCGCTACAGCCGCACCACGTCGCACGACTCCGGATACATTCGCGCGCTGCGCCGTAGAACCACGATCTATCTCGCGGTGACGGCTTCCGTGCCGCTGGTGGGGGTGCTGGCCGGATTCAGCCTTCTCGAACCCGAGGAACTCCCCTTGGTGCGCGATTCGGTCCTGGGGCTGTGTGCCGTCGGCGGACTGGCGTTCGTCGCCGTGTACTGGCTGTATCGGACGCTGGACGCCGACTTGCGCGCGCTGCAACGGGTGGTCCGGGGACCGGCGGCGGGCGTGCGCTGATCGGCCGCGCTGGCGGGGCTACGGGGCGAATCGGGCGATCGCGCGCCGGACCGCGGCACCCATGGCCGGGTTGCCGGTATGGCCGGAATCATCGATGACCTGTAGTTCCGCGTCGGGCCACGCCTGGGCCAGCTGCCAGGCGGTGTACAGGGGTGCGCTCAGATCGAGCCTGCCGTGGATCAGCACGCCGGGGATACCCGTCAACCGGTGCACGTCGCGCAGCAATTGCCCGTCCTCCAGCCAGGCCGCGTTGGCGAAGTAATGCGCGCAGATCCGGACGAACGCCAGTCGCGCGGCGTCCGGCTTGGCGCTGTACTGCCCCGGACTGCCCGACTGCTCGTGCGCGATCACCGCGTCCTCCCAGGCGCACCACCGTGACGCCGCCGCCGCACGGGTCGGCGCGTCGGGGCTTTCCATCAGTCGCCGATAGGCGTCGACGAGGTCGCCGTGCCGGTCGGCGAGCGGAACGCCCATGCGGAAGGTCTCCCACTGCTCGGGCAGCAGCCGCGCGAGGTCGCGGTAGAGCCAGTCGATCTCCTCTTGCCGGGTCATGGTGACCGCGACCAGCACGATTTCGCTGACCCGCTCGGGGTGGCGCTGCGCGTAGGCGAGGATCAGCGTCGCGCCCCAGGAACCGCCGTAGAGCAGCCAGCGGTCTATGCCGAGGTGTTCGCGCAGCCGTTCCATGTCGGCGATCAGATGATGAGTGGTGTTGTGCGTCAGGTCGACCGCGGGGTCGGAGGCGTGCGGGAGGCTCTCGCCGCAGCCACGTTGATCGAACAGGACGATCCGGTAGACCGCCGGGTCGAATGTCTTGCGTGCTCCGCGCCGTCCGCCCCCGCCGGGACCGCCGTGCACCACCAGCGCCGGTTTGCCGTCCGGATTACCACTGGTCTCCCAATAGATCCGCTGGCCGTCCCCGACGTTCAGCAGGCCGCGGGCATACGGCTCGATATCGGGGAAGGGCTGCGGCGCATCGGATTGCGGGTCGGGCACGATGGCCCACGCTACCGCCGAGCGCGCTTGCCGCGCGTGCGGCTCGTTCCCGTGCCGGACGCGTCTCGGTCGGCCACTGGGAGTTCCAGGACGCCGAAGTTCTCAGCCCGCCATTCTCCGGAGGCGGGGCGCCTACCGCGTACGCATCACGCCGCGTTCCCGCCAGGAGGTGTTTCGCGTGTTCAGGCGGCCTGGGCGGCCGGGTCCGGCGTCGGGACGGCGACTCGCTCCCGAGTGCGCAGGGAAGCCCACAGCGCGGCGGTGGCGGCGGTGCACGCGGCGGCCCCGCCCACGTGCACGACGACCAGCGCGGCAGGGACATCGGTGAAGTACTGGACCACGCCGACCAGCCCTTGTGCGCACACCACCCCGAGCAGGACGAACAGCCGGATGCGCACAGCGGGCGTGATACCGACCGCGAACAGGCCGAACGCCAACCCGACCAGCAGCGCGAGATACCCGACCAGCAATTGCGAGTGCAGATGCACCAGGGTGACGATCTCCACCTGCAACCGCTCCACCGGCCGCTCGATGCTCTTGTCACCCGCGTGCGGACCCGCGGCGGTTACCAGGGTGCCCGCGATCAGGACCGCGCCGAGCACCACCCCGGCGAGCCCGGTGAGCCAGCGCAGCGGTGCGGGCGTTCGCACGACGTCGATGCCGTCGTCGGGTTCGCCGATCTTCGCGTACAGCACCACCGCCAGCCACACCATCACCATGGACGCGAGCAGGTGCGTCGCGACGGTCCACCACAGCAGTCCGGTGCGCACCGTGATGCCGCCGATGATCGCCTGCACGACCGTGCCGCCGGGCATCAGCCACGCGTACACCAGCACCTCGCGGCGGCGGCGCGCCCGGGTGACCGCCAGCACGATCGCCGCCGCGCACAGCGTCACCACGAAGGTGAGCAGCCGGTTGGAGAACTCGACCGCCTGATGGATCGCAGGAACCTCCGACACCGCGACCGGGGTGAAGCTGCCGGGGAAGCACTGCGGCCAGGTGGGGCAGCCCAGACCGGACGCGGTGACCCGCACGACCGCGCCGGTCACCGAGATGCCCGCCTGGGACAGGATGACCGCGAGCGCGGTCAAGCGCTGGGCCCGCAAGGAGGGCAGCGGCAGCTTGTCGACGAGTCGCAGGAACGCGCGATACAGCACGTCGAAAATCGTAGCCGGACCGGATCCGGCCCCCGCACCCGGTCTACTACATTTCGTCGTTGAGTCTGCTCGTCGCGCGCCTACCTGCCGCTCGTCCGGACACCGACCCGTCGGCGGCCTCGCCGCGTCCGGAATTCAGTGGAAGCGGAACAGGCGTGTTGCCGCGACGCCGGAGACCACGCCCCAGACGGCGAGAACCGCGATTCCGAACCAGTCGACCTCGGTGTGCATCGCGTTCTCCAACGCTTCCGCCAGCGCGCCCGAAGGCACCAACCGGGCGAGCACGCTCACCACGGCGGGCAGGTCGTCGGCGGCGAACACGATGCTGGCCACGCCGAGCATGACGAACCACAGGATGTTCGCCAGCGCCAGCACCACCTCGGCCTTGAGGGTGCCGCCCAGCAGCAGCCCCATGGCCGCGAAGGTCGCGGTGCCGAGCGCGATCACCGCCGCGCCCAGCAGCAACCCGGCCGGTTCCGGCCGCCAGCCCAGCGCGAAGCCGATCAGCCCGAGCAGGACGGCTTGCAGCACGACCACGATGAGCACGGCGGCGCTCTTGCCCGCGATGACGCCCCAGCGCGGCAACGCCGTCGCGCCGAGCCGCTTGAGCGCGCCGTAGCGCCGGTCGAAGCCGACCGCGATGGCCTGACCGGTGAACGCGGTGGACATGACGGCCACCATCATCACCGCGGGGACGATCTTGTCCACCCGGTGCGTGCCGAGGTCGCCGAAGGGCAGCAGGCTCAGCCCGACCAGCAGGGTGATCGGGATGAACATGGTCAGCAGGAGTTGTTCGCCGTTGCGCAGCAACAGGATCAGCTCGAGCCTGGTCTGCGCGAGCAACATCGCGGCGCGACCGCTCGGGCGGGGTCCGGGAGCGAAGGTGCCCGGCTCGAATCGGTTGGCGGTCCGGTCGTGCTCGCTCATCCGCGCAGGTCCCGTCCGGTCAGTTCCAGGAAAACGTCTTCGAGGCGGCGCTGGTCGATCCGGATGTCGGTGGCCAGCACGTTCATTCGCGCGCACCACGCGGTGACGGTGGCGAGCACTTGCGGATTGATCTCACCCTCCACCAGGTAGGTGCCCGGGGTGGTCTCCCTGGGCGCGAACCCTTCCGGCAAGGCGTTCGCCAGCAGTTCCAGGTTCAGTCTGGGCGGTGCGCAGAACCGCAGCTGCCCGGCCGCTCCGTGCGCGGTGACCTCGGCCGGGGTGCCGGAGGCGACGATCCGGCCGTGGTCGATGATCACCAGCTGGTCGGCGAGTTGCTCGGCCTCGTCCATCATGTGCGTGGTCAGCACCACGGTCACCCCGTCGCGGCGCAGGGCGTCGATCAACTCCCAGACGATCAGCCGTGCCTGGGCGTCCAAGCCCGCGGTGGGTTCGTCCAGGAACACGATCTCCGGCTTGCCCACCAGGGCGCAGGCCAGCGCGAGGCGCTGTTGCTGTCCACCGGAGAGGCGGCGGTAGGGGGTGCGCCGGTTGTCCTGGAGGCCGAGGGTGCGCAGCAGCCAGTCGGGGTCGAGCGGATCCGCGGAGTAGGCGGCCACCAAGTCGAGCATTTCGCCCGCCCGCGCGCCGGGATACGCGCCGCCGCCTTGGAGCATGACGCCGATGCGCGGACGCAGCCGTTCGGAATCGGCGATCGGGTCCAGGCCCAGCACGCGCACCGTGCCCGCGTCCGGGGCGGCGAATCCCTCGCACATCTCCACGGTGGTGGTCTTGCCCGCGCCGTTCGGGCCGAGCAGCGCGAGCACCCGCGCCGGTTCGACCTCGAACGTCAGGCCGTCCACGGCGGTGGTCTCGCCGTACCGCTTGACGACGCCGTCGACGCTGACCGCCGGTCCGGAGGTTGTGGTCACGACTCAGCCTCGCCCGCGCTCGGTTTCGGCACACCCGGTGATGCTGTGTAGATGGCTCCCTCGCCACGCTCGGTCACGATGTCACACCGTAGGAGGTCGGCGCCTGTGACGGAGCCGACACCCCCGTCTGCCCCCGCCAGGGCAGCGAGTTGCGCGTGATCACGATGAACAGCACCCCGACGATCACGGTGGCGATCGCGGCGCCCACGATCTGGAACACCTCCAGATTGGCGCCGCGCGGCATCAGGATGACGCTCACGATCGCCGAGAACGCCACCGCGGGAACGCGGAACACCGGCCGGGTCGCCCAAGCCGCCATCGGCACGATCGCCCACAGCAGATACCAGGGCTGCACCACCGGGAACAGCAGCACGATCGCGCCCAGCGCCACGCCCAGCGCACCGACCGGATGCAGCCGCCCGGTGCCGGTGGCCACCAGCATCCGGACGGTGAAGAAGCCCGCGACCACCGCCGCGATCGGCCGGGTGATACTCAGCAGCGCGGTGGTGTGATCGCCGAGTCCGAGCAGTACACCGCCGAAGCCGGTGATGATGCCGAGCGCGGTGGGCAGCGACATCCAGCTACGCACCGCGTTCGCGGTGTTCAGCGTGTAGATCCAGCCGAAGCCGAGCCCGCTCACCGAACTGATGAAAAGCGTTGTGCCGATGGCGATCGCACCGAGCATGGCGGCCGCGACGGCGACCGTGCGCAGCGAAGCGCCCCAACGCCGCGCCAGCGCCATCCCGACGAACCCGAGCACGATGATCGAGGTGAATTTGATCGATGACGACAGCGTGATGATGATCGCCCCGCTGATCAGCCACGCGTAGGCGCGGCCGTCGAACGGGTGGGTGTCCTCGATGGCGCGCAGGCAGAACTCCATGCCCGCCAGCATCAGACCGAGCATCAGCGCGTCATTGTGCACGCCGCCGACCAGGTGGAACAGCACCAGCGGATTGGCAGCGCCGAGCCACAGCGCGCTCACCGCCGCGACGCCGCAGCGCGCCGACAGCCGCGGCAGCGCCCACACGATCAGCGCGACGCCGCCGAGGGCGAGGATGCGGTGCACCCACACGCCCGCGATGATGTTGTCGCCGGTGATCTCCGCGATGCCGCGCCCGATCCAGAGGAACAGCGGCCCGTAGGGTGCTGGAGTGTCGCGCCAGATGGTCGGAACGTTATTGGTGAGGACGTTGTCGATCCCGAGTCCCGCGACGGGGCCTTCTTCGTAGGGGTCGATGCCGCGCGCGGCGATCTCGCTCTGCGCTAGATAGGAATAGACGTCGTTGCTGAACAGCGGGGGAGCGACGCTGAGCGGGATGATCCACAACAGCAGGGTGCGATCCAGTTGTGAGCGGGTCAGCCGGTGGACAGGGGAGCCGCCGATGCCGCCGACCGCGAACCGGCCCAGCAGCAGCCAGGCCAGCACCACCACGACGGTGCCGGTCATGCACATCGCCAGCGAGCCGGTGTGGGCGCGGGCGAAGATGCCGAGCACGCGGACGCCCGAGGTCGGGTTCTGGTGCACGGGCTGCGCGCCGATGCCGAGCGCGCTGATCGCCATCAGCACCGTGCCGGTGGCGCCCATCAGTCGGATCCGGTCCAGCTGCGCGAGTTCCTTGCGGTCGAGACCGGGCACTTCCGACTCGTCGCGGTGCAGCACCGCGATCGTGTGATCGGCCGCGGGCACGTCGAGTCCGAGTGCCCGGCGCCCGAACGCCAGTGTCCTGCGCCGCGCGCCCTCCAGTACCGCCACGCCACGAAGCCTAGTTCGAGCGGCGATCGCGCACCGCGCACGCACCCCGCTCGTTCCGACCGGACCCGCACCGCTCGCGGGGCACAATCGACAGATGGTTTCGGAGTCCAGGCGGCGGATCGAGGTGGCCGCCTCCGGGCTGCTGGCGCGGCACGGGTATCACGGGTTCGGTCTGAAGGCGTTGAGTGAGGCGGCCGAACTGCCGTACGGCTCGATCTATCACCACTTTCCGGGCGGCAAGGAGGAGATCGCGGTCGCGGCGATCACCGGGACCGGGGTGCTCACCGGGCGGATGATCCGGCAGGCGCCGACCGACGTGTTCGCCACCATGGCCACGCTGTTCGAATTCATGGTCGGCAAGCTCGCGGACTCGCAGTGGACCGACGGGTGCCCGATCGGGACGCCCGCGCTGGACGGCGGCAGCGACGTCGAGGCGGTGCGCTCGGCCTGCGTGAGCGCCTTCGACACGATGGAGCAGGCGTTCGCCGGGCTGCTCGCCGAGCTCGGGCTCGGCGGGGATGAGGCGGCGGAACTGGCCACCACCGTGGTCGCCGCCTACGAGGGCGCCACCATCCTGGCCAGGATCCGGCAGACGGACGCGCCGCTGCGCACGGTGGCGAAGTCGATGGAGCGGCTGGTCCGGGCGACCTTCGCGGCGGCGGGGATCGGCGACGACGTGGCCGGGCCGCTGCCCGAGGCCGGTACCGCAGGAAGAATTCCGGAGATGCCTGCCGAGCAGGGCGATCCGGGGTGAAAGCCTTGACTGGAAAGAACGTTCTAGCGAGACTCGGACGATGAAACGTCTGATGCTGACCGGACCCGGTGCGATGCGCTGGGAAGAACATCCCGACCCCGTCCTGAGCGGGCCCGGCCAGGCGCTGGTGCGGCCGGTCGCGCTGGCCACCTGTGACATCGACCCGGCCGTGCTGCGTGGCAGTTTTCCGCTCCCGGGGCCGTATCCGTTCGGGCACGAGGGAGTCGCCGAGGTGGTCGCGATCGGGCCGGAGGTCCGCGGCGTCGCCGTCGGCGACCTGGTCGTGGTGCCGTTCCAGATCTCCTGCGGTACGTGCCGGGCCTGCACCCGAGGGCGGACCGGCAACTGCACGAGCCATCCGCGGTTGTCCACTTTCGGTCTCGGCGCCATGGGCGGGCTCGACTGGGGCGGGCTGTGGGCCGACCTGGCGCTCGTGCCACATGCCGACGCCATGCTGGTCCCGCTGCCGCCCGGGGTGGACCCGGTCGCGGTGGCCAGCGCCAGCGACAACATCCCCGACGCCTACCGTGCGGTCGGGCCGCGCCTGGCCGACGATCCCCGCGCCGAAGTGCTGGTGATCGGCGGGCCCGCCGCGCCGTCGATCGGGTTGTACGCCGCCGGGCTCGCGGTCGCGCTCGATTCCGCCCGGGTGGTCTATCTCGACGACTCCGTCGAGCGCCTCGACATCGCGAAGTCGCTCGGCGCGGAAGCGGTCGAAGGACCGCCGGACGCGCGGGTCGGCCGGTTCCCGATCGTCGTGGAGGCGGGCGGCGGCGCGAAGGCGTTGCGCGCGGCGATCGATGCGACCGCCTACGACGGGTGGTGCACCAGTGTCAGCGTCCAGTTGCAGGACGTCGCGCTGCCGATGTTGGACATGTACACCCGCTGTTGCACCTTGCACACCGGCCGTGCGCACGTCCGCCCGGTCATCCCTGAGGTCCTCGACCTCGTCGCGACGGGACGCTTCGACCCGTCGCTGGTCACCACCGCGACAGCCACCTGGGACGAAGCGGTGGACGCGCTGCTGGAGCTTCCGATGAAGCTGGTGGCGGTCCGCGCGGACGCCCCCTCGGCGTGAGAGGCACCCGCACGAAATACTCCGGTGGGCGAAAGCCGAATTTCGGTTGTGACCAATCGCACTCTTGGTTATCGCGCTCGCTCGGCCCATCGGCATCGGAGCGCTTCCGCTGCGGACGTGCCGGGCCGGATGCTCGCTCGGCAAGGTCCTTCTGTGCAGGTCAGCGCGACGTACTGCGGAAATCGAGCGGCGGAGGCGGAATCGGCGCGTTCCCACCGGGCCGCCGCTGTGCGCGAGATGTCGTGCGAGTGGCACCGATGACGCCATCCCCGCAGGTCGATCGGGTCGAGAACTCAGGGGACCCTTATTAGATTTCAGGAAGTAATTCCGCCACACTGATGTTGTGAAAACCATGGGTTTGCGGAGAGGTGACGAAGGAGCTGGTCGCAGGACCGGCGCCGGGTCGACCGCCGCGCCCGCGACGGTCGGCGGTGAAGGGCATACCCGAGCGGCCATCGTCCAGCTGCTGCTGGAGGAAGGACCGATCACCGCGACCGCCATCGGGAACAAGCTCGGCTTGGCCCCGGCGGGCGTGCGCAGGCATCTGGACGCCCTGATCGAATCCGGTCAGGCGCGCGCCGGCCGATCGGCGCCCTGGCAGCAGAAGGGCAGGGGCCGTCCGGCCAAGCAGTACCAGCTCACCGCGGCGGGACGAGGCAATCTCGGCCACGCCTACGACGATCTGGCCGGCGCCGCCATGCGGCAGCTCGGGGAGATCGGCGGGGAACAGGCCCTCACCGAGTTCGCCCGCAAACGGGCACGCACTATCGTGGCCGGGATCGAGCCGGTCGCGGAGCACACCCCGCAGCAAACCGAGGCGAAGGCCGCGGAGATCGCCGATGCGTTCACCGACGCCGGGTTCGCCGCCACCACCCGCAAGGTGGGCACGGGCGTGCAGATCTGCCAGCACCACTGCCCGGTGGCGCACGTCGCCGAGGAGTTCCCGCAGCTGTGCGCGGCCGAACTCGAGGCGTTCCGCGAGCTGCTCGGCACGCACGTGCAGCGGCTGGCCACGATCGCCAACGGCGACTGCGCGTGCACCACGCACGTGCCGCTGCTGGTCCTGCCCGGCCCGCAGACCGGAACTTCAGCACCAACCGCTGCACAGCCCGCAGCGGTACGAACGAACGACTCCGGAAGGAGTGCCGAATGACGACGACCACCGACCAGGTGCAACCGCTCACTCAGGAAGAGGCCATCGCCTCACTGGGCAAATACGGTTACGGCTGGGCCGATTCGGATGTGGCCGGCGCCAGTGCGCAACGAGGTCTGTCCGAGGCGGTTGTCCGGGACATCTCGGCGAAGAAGAGCGAGCCGGAATGGATGCTCGAACAGCGGCTCAAGGCCCTGCGGATTTTCGATCGCAAGCCCATGCCGCTGTGGGGCTCCAATCTCGACGGCATCGACTTCGACAACATCAAGTACTTCGTGCGCTCGACCGAGAAGCAGGCCGCGTCCTGGGACGAGCTGCCCGAGGACATCAAGAACACCTACGACAAGCTGGGCATCCCCGAGGCGGAGAAGCAGCGGCTGGTCTCCGGTGTCGCCGCGCAGTACGAGTCCGAGGTCGTCTACCACCAGATCCGTGAGGACCTGGAGCAGCAGGGCGTCATCTTCCTCGACACCGATACGGCGTTGAAGGAGCACCCGGAGATCTTTCGGCAGTACTTCGGCACGGTCATCCCCGCGGGCGACAACAAGTTCTCCGCGCTGAACACCGCCGTGTGGTCGGGTGGTTCCTTCATCTACGTGCCGCCGGGCGTGCACGTCGACATCCCGCTGCAGGCCTACTTCCGGATCAACACCGAGAACATGGGCCAGTTCGAGCGGACCCTGATCATCGTCGACGAGGGCGCGTACGTGCACTACGTCGAGGGCTGCACCGCGCCGATCTACAAGTCCGACTCGCTGCACTCCGCGGTGGTGGAGATCATCGTGAAGAAGGGCGGCCGCTGCCGCTACACCACCATCCAGAACTGGTCGAACAACGTCTACAACCTGGTCACCAAGCGGGCCAAGGCGGAGGCGGGCGCGACCATGGAGTGGATCGACGGCAACATCGGTTCCAAGGTCACCATGAAGTACCCGGCGGTCTGGATGACCGGCGAGTACGCCAAGGGCGAGGTGCTCTCGGTGGCGTTCGCCGGCGAGGGCCAGCACCAGGACACGGGTGCGAAGATGCTGCACCTCGCGCCGCACACGTCCTCGACCATCGTGTCGAAGTCGGTGGCGCGCGGCGGCGGCCGGGCCTCCTACCGCGGCCTGGTCCAGGTGAACAAGGGCGCGCACGGCTCGAAGTCGACCGTGAAGTGCGACGCGCTGCTGGTCGACACGATCAGCCGCTCCGACACCTACCCCTACGTCGACATCCGCGAGGACGACGTGACCATGGGGCACGAGGCGACCGTCTCGAAGGTCTCCGAGGACCAGCTGTTCTACCTGATGAGCCGCGGTCTCACCGAGGACGAGGCGATGGCGATGGTGGTGCGCGGCTTCGTGGAGCCGATCGCCAAGGAACTGCCGATGGAATACGCGCTCGAGCTGAACCGCCTGATCGAACTGCAGATGGAAGGAGCCGTCGGCTGATGGCAGTGGAGAACGTTGCCGAAGCGGCCGAGGCCCGCACTCCCGCGATCAACAAGGGCGAGGTCTTCACGTCGTTCGACGTGAACGCTTTCGAGGTACCTTCCGGCAAGGACGAGGCGTGGCGGTTCACGCCGCTGCGCCGCCTGCGCGGCCTGCAGGACGGCACCGCGGTCCGGGACGGTCGCGCGACCGTCGAGGTCGCCGCGGCCGAGGGCGTGACGGTGGAGACGGTCGAGCGCACCGACGCCCGTCTTGGCGCGGGTGGCGTGCCGTCCGACCGCGTCGCCGCACAGGCCTATTCGGGCTTCGAGCAGGCCACCGTCGTGTCGGTCGGCAAGGAGGTCGAGGTCACCGAGCCGGTCACCGTCACGATCACCGGGCCCGGCGAGGGCAAGACCGCTTACGGCCACCTGCAGATTCGGCTGGAGCCCTTCGCCAAGGCCACCGTGGTCATCGACCAGCGCGGTAGCGGAACCTACGCGGAGAACGTGGAATTCGTGCTGGACGATTCGTCCAAGCTCACCGTGGTCGCCGTGCAGGACTGGGCCGACGACGCGGTCCACACCACCGCGCACCACGCCAAGCTCGGCCGCGACGCCACCCTGCGGCACACCTCGGTCACCCTCGGCGGCGACCTGGTGCGTCTGACCGGCAACGTCCGCTACGACGGCCCCGGCGGCGACGCCGAACTGCTCGGTCTGTACTTCGCCGACGCGGGCCAGCATTTCGAGCAGCGCCTGCTGGTCGACCACGCGGTGCCGAACTGCAAGTCGAACGTGCTGTACAAGGGTGCGCTGCAAGGCGATCCGCACTCCCCGAAGGGCGACGCCCGCACCGTATGGGTCGGCGACGTGCTGATCCGCGCCGCCGCCGAGGGCACCGACACCTTCGAGGTGAACCGGAACCTGGTGCTCACCGACGGCGCACGCGCCGACTCGGTGCCGAACCTGGAGATCGAGACCGGCGAGATCGTCGGCGCGGGGCACGCGTCAGCGACCGGCCGGTTCGACGACGAGCAGCTGTTCTACCTGCGCGCCCGCGGTATCCCGGAGGACGCCGCCCGCCGCCTGGTGGTGCGCGGGTTCTTCCACGAGATCATCCAGAAGATCGCGGTGCCCGAGGTCCGGGAGCGGCTGGAGGCGGCCATCGAGGCCGAACTCGCCGCCATCGGCGCCTGATCAACGACGACCCCATATTCGGCAAAGGAATTCGAATTCGATGACCACCCTGGAAATCAAGGACCTGCACGTCGAGGTCGCCAACCCCGACGAGTCCGGTGAGCCCATCAAGATCCTCAAGGGCGTGAACCTCACGGTGCGATCCGGTGAGACGCACGCCATCATGGGGCCCAACGGCTCCGGCAAGTCGACGCTGTCCTACGCGATCGCCGGTCACCCGAAGTACACGGTGACCTCCGGCTCGATCACCCTCGACGGCGAGGACGTGCTGGAGATGTCGGTGGACGAGCGCGCGCGGGCCGGTCTGTTCTTGGCGATGCAGTACCCGGTCGAGGTCCCGGGCGTCTCGATGTCGAACTTCCTGCGCACCGCCGCCACCGCCGTGCGCGGCGAGGCCCCGAAGCTGCGGCACTGGGTCAAGGAGGTGAAGGAGTCGATGAGCGAACTGGAGATCGACGCCGCCTTCGCCGACCGCAGTGTGAACGAGGGCTTCTCCGGCGGTGAGAAGAAGCGCCACGAGATCCTCCAGCTGGGCCTGCTCAAGCCGAAGATCGCGATCCTGGACGAGACCGACTCCGGCCTGGACGTCGACGCGCTGCGCATCGTCTCCGCGGGCGTCAACCGGTACAAGGAGCGCGAGAACGGCGGCGTCCTGCTGATCACGCACTACACCCGCATCCTGCGCTACATCCAGCCGGAGTTCGTGCACGTCTTCGTCGGCGGGCGCATCGTCGCCGAGGGCGGTGCCGAACTCGCCGAGGAACTCGACGCCAACGGCTACGTCCGCTTCACCGCTAACGCCACTGCTGGAGCTTGATATGACCGCTACGGTCCGCACCCTCGACGTCGCCCGCATCCGGGCCGACTTCCCGATCCTGAACCGCACGGTCCGGGACGGGAAACAGTTGGTGTACCTGGACTCCGGCGCGACCGCGCAGCGGCCGATCGGCGTGCTCGAAGCCGAACGTGACTTCTTGATCACCAGCAACTCGGCGGTGCACCGCGGCGCGCACCAACTGGCCGAGGAGGCGACCGACGCCTACGAGGGCGCGCGGGCCGACATCGCGCGATTCGTCGGCGTCGACGTTGGCGAGATCGTGTTCACCAAGAACGCCACCGAATCGCTGAACCTGGTGACCTACGCGTTCGCCGACGACCGGTTCCCGCATCACGTGGGCCCGGGCGACGAGATCGTCATCACCGAGCTGGAACACCACGCGAATCTGGTGCCCTGGCAGGAGCTGGCCCGCCGTACCGGCGCCACGCTGAAGTGGTACGGCGTGACCGAGGACGGTCGGATCGATCTCGACTCGCTGGAATTGTCGCCCGCCACCAAGGTGGTCGCGTTCAGCCACCAGTCCAACGTCACCGGCGCGGTGGCCCCGGTCGAGGAGCTGGTGCGCCGGGCGAAGGCGGTGGGCGCGCTGGTCGTGCTCGACGCCTGCCAGTCGGTGCCGCACATGCCGGTGGACTTCCGCGCGCTCGGCGTGGATTTCGCCGCGTTCTCCGGGCACAAGATGCTCGGCCCCTCCGGTGTCGGCGTGCTCTTCGGCCGCCGCCTGCTGCTGGAAGAGATGCCGCCGTTCATCACCGGCGGGTCCATGATCGAGACGGTCTTCATGGACCACAGCACCTACGCGCCGCCGCCGCAGCGCTTCGAGGCCGGGGTGCCGATGACCTCCCAGGTGGTCGGATTGGGCGCCGCCGTGCGGTATCTGGAAGAGATCGGCATGGACGCCGTCGCGGCACACGAGCACACGCTGGTCGGCGCGGCGCTGGACGGGCTGGCCGGAATCGACGGCGTGCGCGTCATCGGCCCCACCGAGAACATCGATCGCGGCGGCGCGGTGGCGTTCGTGGTGGACGGCATCCACGCCCACGACGTCGGGCAGATCCTGGACGACGAGGGCGTCGCCATCCGGGTGGGCCACCACTGCGCGTGGCCGCTGCACCGGCGTTTCGGTGTCGCCGCCACCGCGCGCGCCTCGTTCGCGGTCTACAACACGGTCGCCGAGGTGGACGCGCTGGTCGCCGCCGTGCGGAAGGCTCAGAGCTTCTTCGGAGTTGCATAAGACATGCGCATGGAGCAGATGTACCAGGAAGTGATCCTGGACCACTACAAGCACCCGCACCGCCGGGGCCTGCGCGAGCCGTTCGGGGCCGAGGTGCACCACGTGAACCCGACCTGCGGCGACGAGGTGACCCTGCGCGTGCAGCTCGACGGCAACGGTGACATCGCCGACGTCTCCTACGACGGGCAGGGTTGCTCGATCAGCCAGGCCGCCACCTCGATCCTCACCGATCAGGTCATCGGGCTGCCGGTGCAACAGGCGCTGAAGGTGGTCGACTCCTACAGTGAGATGATCTCCAGCCGCGGCACCATCGAAGGCGACGAGGACGTGATCGGCGATGGCATCGCCTTGGCGGGAGTCTCGAAATACCCCGCGCGGGTGAAGTGCGCGCTGCTCGGGTGGATGGCGTTCAAGGACGCCGTCCTCAGGATCGGCCCCGAGCAGCCCGCCGCGGAAGAAAAGTGAGCCGTCCGATGGGAAACGGGGAAGCGTCAATGACCGACACACCGGCCACCGACACGACCGAGCAGGCCGCACCGGCTGCCGAGCTGTCCGCGGAGGACGTCAAACTGCTCGAGGACATCGAAGAGGCGATGCGCGACGTCGTCGACCCGGAACTGGGTATCAACGTCGTCGACCTCGGCCTGGTCTACGGACTGCGCGTCGAGGAGGACAACGTCGCGATCCTCGACATGACGTTGACCTCGGCGGCCTGCCCGCTGACCGATGTCATCGAAGACCAGTCCCGCAACGCGCTGGTGCGCAGCGGTCTGGTGGAGGACCTGAAGATCAACTGGGTCTGGATTCCGCCGTGGGGTCCGGACAAGATCACCGAGGACGGCCGCGAGCAGCTGCGTGCGCTCGGGTTCACGGTGTGATCCGCCAGGCTTGCTAGCGGCCGCCGGTAGCGCCCGAAAAGGGTGTTCCGGCGGCCGACCGGTCTCGTGACAGTGCCCGCCGCGCCGGCAGCGGTCCGGCGCACTCGCCGGGGGTGGGAAGTCCGCGCTTTCGACAAAGCGCGCGAGCCGGACCATGATCTGAGCCCGGAGTCGTTCGCCAGACGGGGAGGATCACATGTCGGTGCCGCACAAGGCTGCCCTCGGGCTCGCGGCGGTCTCGGCCGCCACCTGCGCGGTGGTCGGCGGTCCCGCGGGTGAAGCGGGCGCGGCAGGGACCTACTACGGCGCGCTGGCTCTGTCGTCCAGCACCGGCGCGGTCGCTTCGGCGGTGGACTACGCGAGCGCCGCCGCCGCCGAGACCGCGGCTCGGACCCAGTGCGGCGTCACCGATTGCCGGACGGTCGTGCAGTTCTGGAATGCCTGCGGATCGGTGGTCCGCGGCGCCGACGGCAAGCACGGATGGGCGTGGGGGCCCACCCGCGCCGAAGCCGAGCGCCGTGCCATCGAGGTCCTCGGCCCCAGCGCACCGCCTTTCCCGAGTCTCGGCAGCGCCATTCCCCGGCCTGCGAGCGTTCGGTTGACGGCCTGCACGTCGACCGCCGGATAGTCCAGCGGCAATATCGCCGAGCGCGGCAAAGGTATTCCCGCTCGGCCGCACCGCGGTCCGGCTCAGCGGACCGGGCGGTGCGAACACATTCCGGCCGATCGCGCGGGGGCCGGATCCAAAGGCAGCGTGCGTCCTCCTGTTCAGGAGCACTTGCCGTCGCGGACACAGGCGAGCAGCAACTGCGTGATATCGGCCCGCGGCGGTGTGGTCGAGCGCGGCTGGATGGCCAGCGGGATCGGCGCGAAATCGGTCGTGTGCGCCACGCCGAGCTGGGTGGCGGAGCGGAAACCGTAACGCTTCCACGCGATCTGCTGGATCTCCGGGTCCTGCAGCGCCGTGATCAGCCGATGAGCGGGAGCGGTGAGGGTGAGGATCGGATTGCTGTTGAAGATGGTCGGATCCGGGTAGAGCAGTCGGGCATTCGCCAGTAGTGCCTCGGTAGCTGGTTTGTTGTCGCGGTAGTCGACCAATTGGCGCAGGATCTGGCTCTCGTATCCGGCGTACAGGGTGGCCGCTCCTTGGATGAGCCATTCCCGGAAACCGCCGTCGGAACTGTCGGACTGCAAACCCTGCGCGTCGTAGAGGTCCCGCACGGCGGGCAGCCCGGATCTGGCCTCGGCGACGGTAGGCGGCTGGAAGACGTCATTGGAGGCGATGACGGTCAATTCCAGTTGCAGCAGGGTGAATCCGGAGTTCGAGGACTTCGGGTCCGTGCTGGTGATGCGAATGGGACCGGCCGGCTCGCGCGCTCCCAGCGACTCCCATTTCTGCTTGGGCAGTACGTATTCCAGCAGCAGACGCTTGAAATCCACGATGTAGTAGGAGTTGTCCCGCAGCGCCACGATGCCCGCGCGAACGAGCGCGTCGGTGGCGGACGCGCCGGCGTAGATCACCTCCGGCGTCTCCAGCACCGATTCGGCGCGGTAGTCGGGGAAGTCACCGGTGTCGTGCGACGCTTCGAAGACGCTGCGGGCACTCGCCGAGGACGGCCACAGGCAGTCGATCTTCTGCTCACGCAGCTGGTCGGTGGGTATCTGCACCAGGTCGTAGGAGCCGCGTTTGTCGAAGCGCACCTCGAGCCCGTATTCGTCCCGGAGGATGGCGCGGACCTCGGGATCGGCCATGAGCGCGGATTTCTCGGAGCCGCCGAGGCACGTGAGCTGCCGCGCGGCGACCGGGGTGTCGTTCGCCCCCCGGATCACCACGACGCCCACGGCGATGACAACGACGGCGACCACGATCGCGAGGACGACGGGAAGACGGGATCTGTTCATAGCTCCTCGCTCGGGGGAAGCCGCGGGGGATTCATGAGTTCCAGGTGCGCCAAGTCCCGGAAGAAGGACGCCAGGTCCGCCTCGCCGACCTGTTCGGCCCCGTGCGCGGCGAAGGCCTCGAACCCGGCGAGCACCCGGCGGCTACCCTCCAGCAGCGCCTCGGCATCGCGGTAGGACGACCGGTGGTCCTGGATCTCCACATACCGCCGCAGGGCCGACTCCACGCTCGCCAGATAGTCGAGCAGCTTGCGGGAGGTCATGGCAAGGCTTGCCGGATCGACGGTCTCGGTGCGCTCCAGCAGGCGCGGAACGATGTCGCAGGCCCGTAGCAGCGAGGCGCGGGTCCCCGCGTCACCGACTCGGGCGGCCAGTGCCGCCACCCGCTGGTTGGTCTCCGACACCAGTCGCGGTAATCGGCGGCGCTGGACGATGACGGACACCCACTGCCCGGCGAGGGCGGTGAGCACGGCCGCGCCGATCGCCACCAGCGCCGCGCCGACCGGCGAGCCGAGCACGGCATAGAGCGTGAGGAAGCTCGCCACGAGCACGACAAGCGCCGCGATCGAGGCGGCATTACCCGGCACCGGCACCTCCTACCGGTAGCCGGTGGCCTGGCGCAACGCCGCGACCATATCGTCGGTGGTGAGATACGACCCGCCGGTGCGCTCGGCAATTGTCCGGAGGGTGTCTTCCTCTACGCCGGAGCCGAATCCGATGACCACCACCGGGATACCGGTGCGGGCGATGTCCTCGAGTCCGTTGCCGCCCTCGGTGTCGGCGCCGTCGGTCATGAGGACGACCAGTCGTTTGCGATCCGGGTCGGCCGGGCCGGTGAACTGCTTCGCCGCGGTGCTCAGGCAGCGATAGATGCCGGTGTTGCCGCCCGGTTTCCGTGAGCGAATGCCGTCGCGTAGGGATCGCAGATCCGGAGCCGTATTGCCGTTGGTCCATTGCGCGGCGGCGGTGGTGCCGTTGAACAGCAGCACCGCGGTGCGGTCTCGTGGACCGGTCTGCAACAGATATCTCTTGGACTGCGCCGGATCGAACAGCAGATCCGCGGCGCGCTGCACCCCGGCCCAGCCGCCGTTGTCGGCCATGCTGCCGGAGGAGTCGATGCAGTACACCAGGTCGGTGGGCGTGCGATAGACGGTTTGGTAGTTCTCCAGGGCGGCGTCGATGACCGGGGCGGCCGGATACGTGATCGGCTGCTCGGTGAGCGTCGCTCGAATTCCCCAGGCGGGATCGAAGACTTCCCGCGGTGCGTCGGGCAGCGACAGCCCGATACTGGTGATGGGCCGCCGCCCCAGCCGGACCAGCCGCTGCTGGGTGTCGGCCGAGAGCAGGAAATCCTGTAGCTTGCGGAAGTTGCCGAGCTTGTCCGCGTTGTCGCCGTGCGGGAGGAACCCGAGCGGGGCGTCCGAAATCGCCAGTACACCTTTGGGATAGATGACGTGCAGTGGTTCCTTGCCCGCGCGTATCAGTTCCTGGTTGCGTTCGATCACCAGGTTCTCGTAGGTGAACATGGTCTTGCACTGCTGTGGTACGGCCAGGCACTCGTCCATGAGCAGTCCGGTAGACGGCGGCGTCCTGGCGAAAGCGCGGGTGAAGCGGGTGATGCCGGTGCGCACCTGCTCGGAATCGAGTTGCGCGCGGGTCAGCGGTACGCCGGGACCGTTGCCGGCGAAGTAGTTGAGGAAGGCCAGCAGCACCGTGGCGCCGGAATTGGACTGGGTCGGATTGGTCATCCATACCGTGGTCTTCTTCGCCTCGGCCGCCGCCAATATTTCCTCGATGCCGACGTCCCGGCCGGTGAAGCCCAGGGCGTCCAGTTCGCTGCGCGGCCCGGCGTACACCAGGGGCGTACTGAACATGGGCTGCACCTGTTGCAGGCGATGTCCGGTGTCGCCCAACTGCTGGAAGACGCTGCTGGCGAACCAGAATCCGTCGTAGGGCGCGTCGCCCCCGTCCAGCAGCCGAGCCTGGTCCACCGACCCGAGTTCGGTCATGGTGCAGGTCAGCTTCTGCTCCCGGCACCACGGCTGCACCACCTGCTGGAATACCGCGTCGTGCTCGGAGCCCGCCACGATGTTCAGCACATTCGCGTCCGGGTTGTAGTCGCGGACCGGGCCGCCCCCGCGATCCTCCCCACAGCCCGGCAGCATGGCACACGCTGTGATAAATGCTGCGACAAGCACTTTCGTGCGGCGATACGGCAATTCGCCACCTTCCCCTCGATGACGCGATCGTAAGCGGCGGTGGCGGGGGAGTGGTGAATAGCCGGTGACGTCCTAGCGAATCCTCATCGCTACGGCTCAGTGGGCCTCGCGCAGCCAGTCGCGGTAGTGCGTTGGCGCGAGGTGGGCGTCCGGTCCCGCGATCAGCACATCGCCGGTGACCGCGGCGAACATGCCCGCGGTGTCGTCGGTGACGACGGTCCGGCTGTCCCGCCGCGCGGCAAGGGTGATCCGGCCGAGTTCGTCCAGCGGGAAGACCTCGGGGCCCGCGACGTTGCGGATGCCCCCCAGCGGCGTGCCGGTGGCGACCTCCACCACCGCGTCGACGACGTCCGCGGCGGCGATCGGCTGGAGCCGGGTGGCGGGCAGGCGGACGGTGTCGCCGTCGGCGGTCCAGGACAGGACCGCGTCCATGAACTCGAAGAACTGGGTGACGCGCACGATGGAGTACGGCGTCGAACCCTGCCGCAGCAGGTCCTCCTGGAGGGTCTTGGCCCGGTAGTAGTCCAGCTGGGGCACTTGGTCCACGCCCAGGATCGAGAGCACGACCTGGTGCCGGACACCGGCGGCCTCGCCCGCGGCGAGCAGGTTGAGCATGGACGTGCGGAAGAACTCGAGCGACGCTTCGTCGAAGGTCGGCGAGTTCGCCAGGTCGATCACGACGTCCGCACCGTCGAGTGCGCGGTCGAGGCCCGCGCCCGTAAGGACATCGACACCGGTGGACGGCGCCGCCGGGACGGCTTCGTGTCCGGCCGCGGTCAGCTTCGCGACCACCTGCGAGCCGATTCGCCCGGTACCGCCGATGACTGTGAGCTTCATGGTCTTCTCCCTTTCGCGCGATGCGTCGTACAGGAGGAACCTCGGTGACCAGTAAACCAAGATCGTTACGAGAGGGGAGCGAATTCCCAGCACCCGCCGCTCGCGTGGGTCCCCGGCCCGAGAAGGTGAGCCCGGCCCGCGGAGCCCAGGCGCTGCCCGTTTCCCGCACCGTCGGCACGGGTCGCGAGCCGCGCCGCCGAGCCGGGGTTTCTGCGGCGAAACTCGTGCGCGAGGCCGACGGCAGCGGAGATGATGCGGGGGTGGACGAGGTGACCTACCGGCAGTCGCGTCGAGGGCTGCACGCGGTGGCGGAATTGTTGATCGCCGGGCCGCAGTACCGAGAGTTCGGCACCATCCGGCTGAGGGCTGTGCACGGGGGTTTCGGGGGTGTGCGGTGGCCGGTGTCGGTGGTCGGCGAGGAATTGGTGTGGCCGGAGGGGCGGATTCGGCTGGAAGGCACTTATCGAGAGGTCGCCCGGACCGCGGGTTTCGAGCCGGGGCCGCCGGAGGGAGCGTACGCGGACACGACGGGAGTCGACCTCGACGCGCCGATCGAGGTGGACCCCTCGGCCGCCGGGCTGATCGAGCATTGGTTCGCGGTAGGGGACAAGGCATTGCGCTGTCTGGCGCCCGGCATGACGCCGGTGCTGTGGCCCGAGCATTTCGATCTGGCCGGCACGATCGAGGAAGTGAACTACGGGGTTTCACCGGGCGACGACGCGCATCCCGGCCCGTACGCGTATGTCGGCCCGTGGACGCCGCGCACCGGCGATTTCTGGAATGCGCCGTTCGGGGCGCTGCGGCGACGCGACGCGGTGAACACCGTCGCGGCGTTGCTGGAGTTCTTCGAAGCGGGCCGGGAACGCGCGGCGCAACCCTGACCTGCCTCGGAGCCCGCGGTGCCCGGCGGAACCTAGGCGCCCTTACGGGCCGCGGTCTTCTTGGCCGCTTTCTTGGCGGGCGCTTTCTTCGCCGCGCTCTTCGATGCGGTGCTCTTGGACGCAGTGCTTTTCGCCGCGCTCTTGGACGCGGTGCTCTTGGCAGCGCCGCTCTTGCCCGAGGCGCTCTTGGCCGCGGCCTTCTTTGCCGTCTTCTTCGGCTCGGCGCCGTCACCGCCCGCCGTCCGGCGTCCGCTGGCCTCCAGGCTGCGCTGGAGCGCGGCGACCAGGTCGACCACCTCGGCGTCCATCCCGCTCGGCACCGGCTCCGGCTGCTCGGGCACCTTGCCGGTGCCGCTGGCGATCGCCTCGTCGAGCAGGCGTTTGAGCTCGATCTGGTACTCGTCGGTGAACTGGTCGGGATCGAAGTCGTCGGACATGGCCTCGACGAGCGTCTCCGCCATCTTGATCTCCTGCGACCGGGGCTCGGCGACACCGTCCAGGGATTCGAATTCGACGGAGCGGACCTCGTCCGGCCACAGCAGCGTCTGCAACACCAGAATGCCCTCGCGCACCCGCAGCGCCGCCAGCCTGGTCTTCTGGCGCAGCGTGAAGTACACCAGGGCGGTGCGTTCGATCTCCTCCAGTGTCCGCGCCAGCAGGACGTAGGCCTTGGGCGTGCTGGAATCCGGTTCCAGGTAGTAGCTCTTCTCGAACAGGACCGGGTCGATCTGATCGGACGGCACGAACTGCAGCACCGGGATCTCGTGCTTCTCGGCCACGGGCAGTTTCGCGAAGTCCTCGTCACTGAGCACGACCTTGTCCCCGTCGGGGGACTCGTAGGCCTTGTCGATGTCGGTGTACTGGACGGATTGACCGCACACGGTGCAGACACGCTCGTATTTGATCCGTCCTCCATCCTTGGCGTGCACCTGATGGAACCGGATGTCGTGGTCCTCGGTGGCGGTATACACCTTCACCGGGACGTTCACCAGCCCGAATGCGATCGAGCCTTTCCAGATCGATCTCATGGAACCATCATGGCCGAACCCCACCGACCTCGCGAGCGAACCGGAATCCCGAGTGTCGCGGCCGCGACGCGCCGACGCAGCGGCCCCGGCAGGGCCTGGAAGAGGGATCTCATCGCCGCGATGGTGCCGCCGAGGTCGGCGCGGCCGGACAGATACGCCCGCTGCGCCGCCGGAGACAGCGTGAAGAACGTGTCGAAGAACAGCGGGATGTCCTCGGGCGGCAACGCCAGCAGGGCGCGCAGCCCGGCGTTGCGCAGGTGATGGACGGCGCGCGCCCCAGCGGGCCATACGTCCTGCCCCGCCGCCACCGCGTCGGCCGAGGCCAGCGCCGCGCCGACGTTGTACCCGGTCGCCGGGTGCAGGAACCCGCCCGCCGCGCCGAACCTGCGCGACCCGGGGCGGCCACCCTGCACGGGGAATCGGACGTGCTCGACGGGTTCGGCTCCGGTGAGTTCGACGCCCCTGGCCCGGAGCCGGTGCCGCAACCGCGTCCGCAGTTCGGCGCCCGTCAGGGCGGGACGACCGGCCAGGCAGGTCTCCTCGAGCAGCATCCGCTCGTCGTCGAGCGGGACGGCGTAGAGGAACGAAGGCGGCGCGTCGGACGGGGCGCCGTTGTCGCGACGCCAGTCCATGAACAGCGGGTCCAGGCCCGCGCAGCGGCTCGCGTCCACGATCACGCCGTAGGCGGTCTGCTCGGCGCGCGCCGGGGAGCGGGTGAGTCCGCGCGCGTCGACCGCTCGACCGCAGGCGATCGTCACGCCGGACGCCAACCGCACCCGCCCGGGTGCGACGTCGACCGCGCGATCCGCGACGACCTCCGCATCCGGGAACCGCAGTGCGATCCGCAGTCGCGCGTTGTCGAGGACGACATAGGGACGGTCGACCCGGTGAGCCCGGGTTCCCCAGGCCATCGGCCGGGGTACCGTCGCCGCGACCACCTCCGGGGTGAGCCAATCCGGCAGTTCGTCGGCCCACGCCGCATAGGTGGCCGTCCACCTGCGCTCCGGGGCGGGATCCACCACGGTCACCGTGAGTCCGCGAACCACCGCGCGGTGCGCGAGGGCGCGCCCGGCCGGGCCGAGACCGCAAACGACGAGGTCCGGCTTCACGCCGCGCCTCTTCGGACCGGGGGGAGTGCGATTCGCATGGTCCGAGCCTCTCATTCGCCCGCACGACGCGAGCGCACCGACGTGTCCGGCGAGGACTCGGCGACCTTGGGTCCGGTCGACATGAACTCTTCGCGAACACTGCCGCGGCGATCCTTGCCGCGTGTGGGAGCGTGCGCAGGTCCGGATCATGCTGCCGATGATCGGAGCCGCCGCAGCACCGCGGCCCGTGGCACGGATCGCCGCGGTGGACGGAATGTGTTCGCGCTCACCGGACTTTCTCGCGCGTTGCTAGGATGCCGGGGCGCTGGCGCACGCATCCGGTCCCGGTGCCGAGTGTCAGGTGTCGGCGTACCGGCGTGCCGCGGATGGCGCGCCGGGCACGGTGTCGACCGGAGCCCGCTGGAGTCGGACGAAAGCGGCGCGACCGGAACGAGTTAGGGGTAGACGCAGTGTTCGAACTGACCAGGCGGCGCAGCCGATGGATCCTGGCCGTGTTCGTGCTCCTCGCACTGGCGATGGGCACGCTGAGCGCGACGCTGTTCGACAAAGTGCAGGGCGGCGGGTACATCGACCCCGACAGCGAATCGAGCCGGGCGACCGCCGTGCTGCGGGACACCTTCGGCCAGGCCACCCCGAATCTGGTGCTGCTGGTGCAGACTCGCCGGTCGGTGGACGACGACGCGGCGGCCACCGCGGCGACGAACCTGGTCACCGAGCTGAAGGCGGTGTCCGGCGTCGCGGGCGTCACCTCGTACTGGACCGACAAGTCGCCCGCGCTGCGCAGCACCGACGGCACCAAGGGGCTGATCGTGGCCAGCGTCCTCGGCGAGGAGGCCGAGGTCGACAAACGGGTGGGTGATCTGGCCGACCGGTTCGGCGGCACCCGCGGCCCGCTCGAGGTGCGGGTGGGCGGCTACGCGATGCTGCTGCGCGAGACGGTGCAGCAGAGCGAGAAAGACGTCGTGCTCGGCGAATCCATCGCTTTCCCGATCACGCTGATCGCGCTGCTGCTGGTGTTCGGCGGCCTGGTCGCGGCCAGCTTGCCGCTGGTGGTCGCGATGATCACGGTGATGATGACGATGGGCGCGCTGTGGTTGATCGCGAGCGTCACCGATCTCGCCGCGACCGCGACCAACGTCGCTACGTTGCTCGGGCTCGGCCTGGCGATCGACTACAGCTTGCTGATCATCAGCCGCTACCGCGACGAACTGGTCGCCGGGCAGCAACCCGCGGCCGCGGTGGCCGCCACCATGCGCTCGGCGGGCCGCACCGTCGTGTTCTCCGCCGTCACCGTCGCGGTCGCCCTGTCGGGGCTGCTGTTCTTCCCGCTGCTGGCCGTGCGGTCGATGGGATACGCCGGTCTGGCCGTCGCCGCGATCGCCGCGACGGTATCGCTGACCGTGCTTCCCGCGATCCTGTTCCTGCTCGGCACCAAGATCGACAACGGACAGCTGTGGTGGTTCCTGCGCGCCGCCCGTCCCGCGCCCGGCGAGGGCGCCTGGCACCGCCTGGCCCGATTCGTGATGATGCGGCCGGTACCGATCGGGCTCGCGGTGACCGCCCTGCTGCTCGTGCTGGGCGCACCCTTCCTCGGCGTGAAACTCGGCTTCCCCGACGAGCGTTCGCTGCCGGAGTCGATGAACAATCGCCAGGTCACCGAGACAATCCAGCGTGACTTCGCCGCCACCGAACAGAACGGGCTGTTCGCGGTGCTGCCCGAAAGCGCCTACAGCGCGGCGGGTCTGGACGCCTATGCCCGGGAGCTGTCGGAGATCGAGGACGTTCGCCGGGTCGACACCGCAACCGGCAGTTACAGCCACGGCGGTCTGCTCGCGCCGCCCACCGCGGCCAACGAGCGCTTCCGCGCCGAGAACGCCGCCTATCTCGCGGTGGTCCCCGACACCACCGATCCCGGCGCGCTGGACCGGATCGCCCGCGACGTGCGCGCCACGCCCGCCGCGTCACCGGTGCTGGTCGGCGGCGTTGCCGCGGCCAACGCGGACGCGATCGGCGCGGTGGTCGCTGCGCTGCCGTACGCGCTGGCGTTCGTCGTGCTGATCATGATCGTGGTGCTGTTCCTGCTCACCGGCAGCGTCGTGCTGCCGTTGCTCGCGGTCGTGCTCAGCTTCCTGAGCCTTACCGCGACCTTCGGCGCACTGGTCTGGATCTTCCAGGACGGTCACCTGTCCGGCCTGCTCGGCTTCACCGTCACCGGCGACCTGCCGCCGACGGTTCCGGTCATGCTGTTCGGCGTCGCGTTCGGCCTCGCCATGGACTATCAGGTCTTCCTGTTGGCGCGGATCCGGGAGGAATACCAGCGCACCAGGTCCAACGCGCTGGCGGTGACCTCCGGGCTGGAACGGATCGGCCGGATCGTCACCGCGGCGGCGGTGCTGATCTCGCTGGTCTTCCTCGGCTTCCTCGCCTCCGACATCACCTTCATGAAGGCGTTCGGGATCGGGCTCCCGCTCGCCGTCCTGGTGGACGCCACCCTGGTGCGCGGCTTCCTG
This sequence comes from Nocardia barduliensis, assembly GCF_013315795.1. Classification (GTDB taxonomy): domain Bacteria; phylum Actinomycetota; class Actinomycetes; order Mycobacteriales; family Mycobacteriaceae; genus Nocardia; species Nocardia barduliensis. Next base: position 52,809 of record NZ_JABLTE010000022.1, on the reverse strand, counting down.
CTGCCCGCGGCGATGGAACTGCTCGGCCATTGGAACTGGTACGCGCCGGGTCCGTTGCGCAAGCTGCACCGGCGGTTCGGCATCGAGGAGGAGCCCGCCGCCCCTGCGGTCGCGGGCCGGGAGGACTGGCTGCAGCCCGCGCGGCTCTGATCGGCGTGCCGGCCGACTCGATCCGGTAGGGTCGGCCGGGCAGTCCGGGGAGGCCCACACAAGGTGGGACGGCTGCTGTGAGATGTGGAGGGCGACCGGGATGACCTATCCATCCGGTTCCGGATTCGGTGGCGGCCAACAGGAGCACGGGAAGCCGGACGAGGCGCGATACCAGTCCGACTGGGGGCGGATGGGGCCGCCGAGCGCGTACCCGATGGTGGCGTGGGAGGCGCCGCCGCTGCCGCCTCCGCCCCGATCGAACACGGGCCTCGTCGTCGGGCTGGTGGCCGTGGTCGTCGCCGTGGTCGTGGCGGTTGCCATCGGCGTGGCGGTGGTTGCGCGCGAGCAGGGGCACGCGCAAGCCGCCGCCACGGACACGTCCGCCGAAACGACCACCTCCACGAGCGGCGTCACCAGCACGCGGCCCGTGCGCCCTTCGTCGGGCAGGCTGAGCTACACCGAATACGCGAAAGACTGGAACTTCCGGTTCGATCGCGTGCAGCTGCACGCCGACTGGGTCGACGGGCGTGATCACCCCGGTTGCGGCCCCATCGAGGCGGCGGGCAAGCTCACCGGCCTCGGCTGCGTCTACGCGGCGGAACTGGTGTACCGCGCCGAAGGCGGTGCGCTGATGCTCACCCAGTTCGTCCTCGGCATGGCCGACGAGGGCCGGGCGGCGGCGGCGAAGGACCGGTTCACCGACGCGGACCTCACCTTGCGTCCCGGCAGCTACATCAAGGGCTACGCCACCGGCAAGTGGAAGGACGGCAGCGAGAAGGAATTCGTGGTGATCACCTTCGCGACCGCCACCGACGCGGTCGACGCGCCGACGGTCGAGAAATACCTGCGCTACCGGCACGCCGACATTCTCGGCGCGTTGGCGTTCCGCTAGCGCAGGTGGCTCGCGCCGGGCGGGGACGGCCGGCTCGTGCGGGTCAGATCCCGCCGGTTGACAGCAGGCCGCCGTCCACCCGCACCGTCTCGCCGGTGATCCACGCCGCCTCGTCGGAGACCAGGAAGCCGATCAGGCGCGCCACGTCCTCCGGGGTGCCCAGCCGCTTCATCGGGTACACGCTCGCGGCGCGCTCCTCGTCGGCCGAATACAGCGCGTCGGCGAACTTCGTCTTGATCACGCCCGGCGCCACCGCGTTCACCCGGATCTGCGGCCCGAGCTGCCAGGCGAGCTCACCGGTGAGGTGGATCAGCGCGGACTTGGACGCACCGTAGGCGGCGATCACGCCGGTCGAGCGGATGCCCGCCACGCTGGCCACGTTGACCACCGCGCCGCCGTGATCGCGCATCCACGCCCGGTAGGCCTGCTGGATGTAGCCGAGCGCCGCGACCACGTTCACGTCGAAGATCTTGCGCACGGCGTCCAGGTCGGCGTCCATCAGGGAGCCGTAGACCGGGTTGATGCCGGTGTTGTTGATCAGCACGTCCAGCGAGCCGAACTCCGCGACCGCGCGTTCGACCGCGGCCGCCCGATCCTCGGCGACACCGGAGTTGCCCGCCAGGGCGACGACCTGGCCCTGGTGCCCCAGCCCGCGCAACTCGGCGGCGGCTTCCTCCAGCGGATCCTTCTTCCGCGCGGTGATCAGCACGTTCGCGCCGCGGCCGAGCAGCTCCGCCGCGACCGCCTTGCCGATGCCCCGGCTGGCCCCCGTGACCAGAGCGCTCTTGCCCAATAGATCGGTACTCATGGCATCGCACGGTAGCGCAGCTGGTCGCGCGAGCCGTTAGCGCCGTCACATGCCGGGGTGCTCGGCTGGGAGAGCGGCGTTCGTCCCAGGTAAAATCGGTGGTTCTTGTGCGCGTCGGGCCGCACAATCGAGCACGCGTCCAGCACCACGATCCGCGAGGAGAAATTTGTGATCACCGCGACCGACCTGGAGGTCCGGGCCGGAGTCCGCACCCTGCTGTCCGCTCCCGGACCGGCGCTGCGGGTGCAGGCGGGCGACCGGATCGGGCTGGTCGGGCGCAACGGTGCGGGCAAGACCACCACGCTGCGCATCCTCGCGGGCGAGGGCGAGCCGTACGCGGGAAAGATTCTTCGCTCCAGCGACATCGGTTACCTGCCCCAGGACCCGCGCGAGGGCAATTTGGACGTGCTGGCCCGCGATCGGGTGCTGTCCGCGCGCGGCCTGGACACGCTGATCCGGGAGATGGAGAAGCAGCAGGCGCTGATGGCCGAAGTCGCCGACGACACCGAGCGCGAGAAGGCGGTCCGCAAGTACGGCAGGCTCGAGGAACGGTTCTCGGCGCTCGGCGGCTATGTCGCCGAGAGCGAGGCGGCGCGTATCTGCCACAGCCTCGGTCTGCCCGACCGGGTGCTCGGCCAGCCGTTGCGCACCCTGTCCGGTGGTCAGCGCCGCCGAATCGAATTGGCGCGCATCCTGTTCGCGGCTTCCGACGGCAGCGGGGGTCGCTCGGACACCATTCTGCTGCTGGACGAGCCGACCAACCATCTCGACGCCGACTCGATCACCTGGTTGCGTGGATTCCTGCAGAATCACGACGGCGGCCTGATCGTGATCAGTCACGACGTGGAGCTGCTCGCCGACGTGGTGAACAAGGTGTGGTTCCTGGACGCCGTGCGCGGCGAGGCCGACGTCTACAACATGGGCTGGAAGAAGTACCTCGACGCCCGCGCCACCGACGAGCAGCGCAGGCGGCGCGAACGCGCGAACGCCGAGAAGAAGGCGAGTGCGCTGCGCGCCCAGGCGGCCAAGCTCGGCGCCAAGGCCACGAAAGCCACTGCGGCGCAGAATATGGCCAAGCGCGCCGATCGCCTGCTGGCCGAGCTCGACGACGTTCGCGTGGCCGACAAGGTCGCCCGTATCAAGTTCCCCGAGCCCGCGGCCTGCGGCAAGACGCCGCTGATGGCCGAGAACCTGACCAAGGTCTACGGCTCGCTGGAGATCTTCACCGGCGTCGACCTGGCGATCGACCGGGGCAGCCGGGTGGTGGTGCTGGGGCTCAACGGCGCGGGCAAGACGACGCTGCTGCGCCTGCTGGCGGGCGTCGAGCAGCCGACGGCGGGTGGGTTGGTGCCGGGGCACGGTCTGAAGGTCGGCTACTTCGCCCAGGAGCACGACACGCTGGACGACAGCGCCACCGTGTGGGAGAACATCCGCCACGCCGCGCCGGACGCGGGCGAGCAGGATCTGCGCGGACTGCTCGGCGCGTTCATGTTCTCCGGTCCGCAGCTCGACCAGCCGGCAGGCACCCTGTCCGGCGGTGAGAAGACCCGTCTGGCGCTGGCCGGACTGGTCTCCTCGGCGGCGAACGTACTGCTGCTCGACGAGCCGACGAACAACCTCGACCCGGTGTCGCGGGAGCAGGTGCTCGACGCCCTGCGCACCTACGCGGGCGCCGTGGTGCTGGTGACCCACGATCCGGGCGCAGCGGAGGCGTTATCTCCGGAACGCGTGATCCTGCTCCCGGACGGGACAGAAGACCATTGGTCGGCCGAATACCTGGAACTTATTCAGCTTGCGTGAGTTTCATCACAGGAACCCGTTGATCACGGCCAGCTGAGTGCTTAGCCTGGAAAGACGCTGCTCGGCGACTCGGAGGAAGCCATGAGCGACAGGCCACAGAGCAAGGCCCCATTGGGTAAGGGCACACGCGTCACCGGGAAGTCACGCGATCGCCTACAAACCCAGCTGAAGAAGCAATATGAGGCGGGTGCGAGCATCCGCTCCCTGGCGCGGTCCACGGGCCGCTCCTACGGTTTCATTCACAACGTGCTGGTGGAGTCGCATGTGCAGCTCCGCAGCCGAGGTGGAGCCAATCGCCGCAAGGTCCAATAGCGCTGTGCCGGCGCGATGAGTTCGCGCCGCGAGGGCCGTCGACACAGTAGGGACACGTTGTCGACGGAAGGAACCTCGCGGTGCGGAACGTGCTGTTGCAGATCATGGTGACCCTGGACGGCTACGCGGCCGGCCCGGACGGAGCGCTCGACTGGATCGAAGTCGACGACCCCGAACTGGATGCCTACCTCGCCGAGCTGCTCGGCGGCGTCGATGCCCAGATCTTCGGGCGCACCTCCTACGAGCTGCTCGCGGGGTATTGGCCGGACGCGCAACGAAATCCGGCGACGCCCGGGGACGCGATGCTCGCGCCGCTGGTCAACGCGCTGCCGAAGCTCGTGCTGTCGCACCGGCCGGATCTGGACCTGCCGTGGCAGCCCGCCCGCCGGATCGGCGCGGATCTGCCCGCCGATATCGCGGAGCTGAAGAACGCCCCCGGCAGGCCGGTGGTGGTGTTCGCCGGTCTGCGCACCGCGCAGGAGTTCTTGCGCCTCGACGCGGTGGACGAGCTTCGGCTGCTGGTGTTTCCGGTGCTGCTCGGTGCGGGCCTGCCGCTGTTCGGCGGCGTCGCGCCGCGGCGGCTGCGGTTGGTGGACAGTGTGGCGTTCCGCGGCTCGGGTGTGCTGTTGCAGAGCTATCGCCGGGCTCAGTAGCCCGGCACCGTGCCGTCGCCGTCCACCAGCAGGTTGGCCAGACTGCGGAAGATCGGCAGCCCGGTCTTGATCTCCAGATAGGCGAACTGCCCCTGCGGGTTGACCTCGAGAAAGTAGTACTCGCCGTCGCGGCCCAGCCGTATGTCGAGCACACCGAAGGACAATCCGAGCGCGCCCATCAGGGTGGCCAGCGACTTGCTCACCGCCGCGGGCAGGTGGTCGGGCGTGAAATCGACCGAGGTGTCCAGGCGCGAGTCGACCTTGCCCACGCCGGACTGGGAGTCGATGCGCACGGTCCACTCGACGCCGTCCACCCACACCACGCGCAGGTCGCAGGTGGCCTCGACGTAGTCCTGGAAGGTGGTCGGCGCCGAACGGATCGCGGCCAGCCTGGCGAAATCGTCCCTGGCGATGATCCTGGTCTCGGCGAACTCCGCCCGGCTGGTGCCGGTGCGCTTGTAAACGACCGGACCGGGCCGGGATTCGACGAAGCTGCGCGCCTCGTCCGGGTCGTTGGTGATCAATGTCTCCGGCACCGCGAACCCGGCCCGCAGCGCCGTCTCGAGTTGCACGATCTTGCGTCCCGCGGTGCGGTCGGCGCCCGGGTCGTTGACCCAGTACGCGGGGATGGACCAGAGCAGGCCCTGAATGAATCCGTCGCACTCGGCCTGGCGGAAGTCGTTGTCCGACGCGCGGACACCCGCGGGCACCCGCGCCGGGTGCGGGCGCCGCCACCACACCGACCGGACGTCGTCGAGGCCGATCAGGTGCGACAGCGAGCGCGCGGTCCCGTGCCGGTCCAACCGGAAGCTGCCGGACTCGCGGGGAAAATCGCGCAGATCCAGGTGGATCGGACCGATCCCGTGGTGTTCTCGTAACGTCGCCGCCATCGCGGTGGCGTGTAGATCATCGGATTCGGACACGATCAAGACCGAACTCCGCCGGCGTGCGGCCATCCGCCTGCCGCTCAGTCGAGACTGTCGCAGTTGATGCCGTCGTCGCTGCCGTCGATCGACCTGGTCTGGCAGTAGGTGAACGTCGCCCCGCTGCTCGCCCCGGGGCAGTCGACGAGTTGCAGGCGATCGGCCCAGATTTCGGTGAGCCGGCGCAGCTGGTCGTCACCGAGCGCCGCGGACGGCGACTCCGGAATGGTCATCGGCCGATCGACCAGGTCGATGCGCAGTCTGCGGGTGAAGTCGGCGGTGGCGCCCGCGCGGATGTCCACGAGCACCGGACGCCCGTCCTGATCGGACTGCGGCACTGCGGAATCGACTACTCGTAAGACATCGGACCGACAGAACGTCCACGTTCCCTCGGCGACGCGCACACTGATCTCGCGGTCCGATTCCGCGACCAGCAGACCCTGGAGCGGAGGAACGCGGTCACCTGGCGGCGTCGTCCCGGGAAGGCGGATTGCGTCGGTCATAGCCTTTTCTCCGATCTGCTCACGATTTGCCACGACCCCCAAGCGTGTGAGCGATCATATCGCGACGAGGGTCGTCGGCGGATCGGATCGCGAGATTTCGCGGCCTGCGGCAAACTGAATTCCGAACGATAAGCATCGAGGACCGAAAGATTTCCGGTAGGCTGGAAAAGCCTACGACGCAATCATCGAGCTAATCCGATGCGCCGCCGGTCGGCGCCCATAGCCCGATATTGGCGGCTGTGCATCTGTACTTTCGCCGTCCGCCGTGATCCCATTCGCTCCAAACCGGTTGTGCCTGGCGGGGTCCGAGAGCCCGGCGGATCTCAGTTCCGGTTCGCGTTGCGCTCCGCCCACCACGCGGGGGCATCGATGAAGTGATTGTCGAACTCGTCCTGCGCAGCGGCCAGATCGGCCATCGTGGATTCGCCCGCGGCGATCCGTTCCAACAGCCGGAAGTACTCGAATCGCTGCACGCCAGGGGTGAGCGCGATCAGGATGCGCGCGGAGCTGTCCGGCGCGGCGCCGAAGGCGTGCGGCATGAACTTGGGCACCACGATCGAACCGCCCGCGCCGACGGTGACGATCCGGTCCCCGGCCAGCAGTTGCAATTCGCCTTCCGCGACATAGAACAGCTCGTCCGAACGCGTGTGATAGTGCGGCGCCGCGCCGTCCGCGCCGCGATCCATGGCGACCTCGAGCGTGCTGAGCCCGCCACCTGCCTCCTCGGCGTCGATCAACAGGCGCAGGGTGACCGATGTCGTGCGCAGGAGTTCCGCGTCCTGCGGCTGCCGGATGGCGACGTCCTTGCGGGGGGCCGGAATGGTCATCTGGATCTCCATTGGTTCGTCAATTGATAATTCGCTACCGAACTATATCTCGACGAATAGAATCCTGTCCATGACCGAGCGAAAAGCGGACGCCGTCGACGCCATCGTGGCGCAGTGGGAGCGCGAACGACCGGACCTCGACCTCGAGGCGATGGGGGTGGTCGGCCGCCTGAGCCGGCTGTTGCTGGTGGTGCAACGCGAGATCGAGGCGGTGTTCGGCAAGCACGGACTGCAACGCGGTGAGTTCGATGTGCTTGCCGCGCTGCGTCGTTCGGGCGCGCCGTTCGAGCTCAACCCCTCGGTGCTCGCCGACACGCTGATGCTCTCCCGGGCGGGCATGACCGGGCGGTTGGACCGGCTGGAGTCTGCGGGGCTGGTGCGGCGGATCGCGGACGCGCGGGACCGCAGGGCGGTTCGGGTCGCCCTCACCGAGGCGGGGCGGGAACTGGTGGACACCGTGGTCACCGAGCACACCGCGAACGAGGCCAGGATGCTGTCGGTGCTCACCGCGGGAGAGCGGCGGGAATTGGACCGGATTGCGCGAATTCTGCTGAGCAGCATGGAACCGGGCGCGCAGTCGGTTTGCTCATCCGGGCACTGATCCGCCGAATCTCGTTCTACATGGCGAAACTCGTGACTACCTGAGATTGCTGGTTTCTCGCGCCCGCCTGTCGCGCGGGTTTACCGTGGAGTAGTGCCGAAAGTTTCGGTGCGATTGTGCAAGGAGGACAGGATGATAGACATCATCACTCTCCGCGGCACCGGTGAGCCGCGCAACTCCGACGGAACGCCCGCGGGCATGCTGCACGACGTAACGAAACTACTCGACACCGATGCGTTCAGCTGCTTCGAACCGGAGTGGCCCGCTTCGGTAGGCCCAGTGCCGGAGGTCTGGGGTCCTTCACTGGAGACCTCGGTGCGCCTCGGCATCGCCGCCGGGGTGAAGGCGATCCAGGACTCGCCGAATGTCTGTGGGCTGCTGAGCTATTCGCTCGGCGGCATCTGCGCCAGCCGGATTCTGGAGGGCGTCCAGTCGGGGAAGTACAAGAACACCGACGGCACACCGTTGGAGATCGCGTTCGTGGTGAACATCGCCAACCCGTTGCGCCGTGCCGGGCAGTCGGTCGGAAACCTCTGCCCGGCGAGCACTTTCGGCCTGCACGGTCAGCGCGGAGCGTGGCCCGCCGCGGTCGCGGTCCGCGAGTACGCCAACCCCGGCGACATCATCACCGCCTCACCTGGCAATTCGCCGTTGCGCATCATCGGGGTCGGCATCTCCCCGTTCTCCTTCGTCGAGGGCGCCCGCATCGGCGACGTCGCGCCGTTGATCTTCGCCGAACTGCTCGAAATCCTGTTGCGCGATCCGATCGGCAATCTCGACCGCTACACCAAAGCGGTCCGCGGCGTCGTCGGCTACCTCACGCCCTGGCCCTACGGCCAGCACGTCCTCTACAACCACCAGCGGATGCCGGGTACGAACGTGCCGTGGACGACACACGCCGCCGAATACATCAACGCGACGTACCGAGCTTCGCGGGCGCCGGCGCCTCCCGCCGCTGCGGGCTGAGGCCGAGGCGGGAGACTCCTCACTGCTTGCGGCGAACCGAGGCCTCGACCAGATCCAGCACGGCGGAGAGGTTCTCGTTGGTGTGCCCGGAGGCGATCCGGGCGATCAGTCCGTCGAGGACGAGGTCGAGGTAGCCGAGCAGGACGTCGGTGGGCACGTCGTCGCGTAGCGCGCCAGCGGCCTTGCGGCGTTCCAGGCGGGCCAGGGTGGCCGCGGTGAGCTCGGCCGAACGCTGGGTCCAACCGGCGCGGAATTCGGGATCGGTGCGCAGCCGCCGCGCGATCTCCAGACGCGTTCCCAGCCAGTTGAACTGCTCCGGATGGGCGAGCATGTCGCGCATGACCTGCACGATGCCCTGGTTGGCCGCGACGTCGGCCATGCGTTCGGCGTCCTCTTGGGCGAGGGCGAGGAACAACGCGTCCTTGTCGCGGAAGTGGTGGAAGATGGCGCCCCGGGATAGTCCGATCTCCTCCTCGAGACGGCGCACGGTGGCGCCGTCGTAGCCGTATTCGGCGAAGCAGCGGCGCGCCCCGTCCAGAATCTGGCTGCGCCGGGCGGCGAGGTGATCGTCACTGACCTTGGGCACGGAATCCTCCAGTGGGGAAACACGGACCCCCGCATCGACGGTCCACCGATGCGGGGGTTCTCACGGTACGAGCGAGGCGAGCAGTGATCCGAGCGACCATTGGCGGCGCTGCCGAGAGCACTGACAACCCGGTGCTCGCGGACCCGCCGCCGCTTGCGCCTGACGCAACTCCGCCGGGAGCGAGTCTTACGAGCGACGTTCGCGCCCGTCTCGTGTTCGCGTGCCCGAAGCGCATGCGCCGCAGGCGCGAGTCTCGGGTGCGCGAACACGAGACCTCAGGGGCGCGAACGCGCGCCACCGAAGGTGGCGCAATCAAGCACGGATCATGTTGCGCAGCACGTACTGCAGGATGCCGCCGTTGCGGTAGTAGTCGGCCTCACCGGGGGTGTCGATCCGGACGACCGCGTCGAAGGTGATCTTGTCACCGTTCTCCTTGGTCGCGGTGACCTTCAGGGTCTTCGGGGTGACACCCTCGTTCAGCTGGGTGATGCCCTCGATGTCGAAGGTCTCGGTGCCGTCCAGCTTCAGCGACGCGGCCGACTCGCCCGCGGGGAACTGCAGCGGGATGACGCCCATGCCGATGAGGTTGGAGCGGTGGATGCGCTCGAACGACTCGGTGATGACGGCCCGCACGCCCAGCAGGCTGGTGCCCTTGGCGGCCCAGTCACGCGAGGAGCCCGACCCGTATTCCTTGCCGCCGAGCACGACCAGCGGGATGCCCGCGGCCTGGTAGTTCTGCGAGGCGTCGTAGATGAACGCCTGCGGGCCGCCCGCCTGGGTGAAGTCGCGGGTGTAGCCACCCGAGACGTCGTCGAGCAGCTGGTTGCGCAGCCGGATGTTGGCGAAGGTGCCGCGGATCATCACCTCGTGGTTGCCGCGGCGCGAGCCGTAGGAGTTGTAGTCCTTGCGCTCGACGCCGTTGGCCTCCAGGTACTGGGCGGCCGGGGTGCCCGGCTTGATGTTGCCCGCCGGGGAGATGTGGTCGGTGGTGACCGAATCGCCGAGCAGCGCGAGCACCCGGGCGCCCTTGATGTCGGTGACCGGCTCCGGAGTCTGCGGCATGCCCTCGAAGTACGGAGGCTTGCGCACATAGGTGGACTGCGGGTCCCACTCGAAGGTCTTGCCCTCCGGCGTGGGCAGGCCACGCCAGCGCTCGTCGCCCCGGAAGACGTCCTTGTAGTCCTCGAGGAACATGTCGCGGCTGATGACCCGGTCGATGGTGTCCTGGATCTCCTGCGGCGAGGGCCAGATGTCCTTCAGGAAGACGTCGTTGCCCTCGTTGTCCTTGCCGAGCGGGTCGTTCTCGAAGTCGAAGTCCATGGTTCCCGCGAGCGCGTAGGCGATGACCAGCGGCGGGGAGGCCAGGTAGTTCATCTTCACGTCGGGGGAGATGCGGCCTTCGAAGTTACGGTTGCCCGACAGCACCGCGGTGACGGTGAGGTCGTTGTCGTTGACCGCCTTCGAGATCTCCTCCGGCAGCGGGCCGGTGTTGCCGATGCAGGTGGCGCAACCGAACGCGACCAGGTTGAAGCCCAGCTTGTCCAGGTACGGCCACAGGCCGGCCTTCTCGTAGTAGCCGTTGACGACCTGCGAACCCGGCGCCATGGAGGTCTTCACCCACGGCTTGCGGGCCAGGCCCTTCTCCACCGCGTTGCGGGCCAGCAGGGCCGCGCCGAGCATGACCGACGGGTTGGAGGTGTTGGTGCAAGAGGTGATCGAGGCGACGACGACCGCGCCGTGGTCGAGCACGAAGTCGCCGTACTCCTCGGTGGAGACCTTGACCGGCTTGCTCGGGCGGCCCTCCGAGCCGTTCGCGGCGGACGGCGTGAACTCGGCGCCGTCGTCGGCGAAGGACAGCACGACCGGGTCACTGGCCGGGAAGGACTCCTCGACGGCCTCGTCCAGCTTGCTGTGCGGGGTGTCGGCGGCGGGGCCGCTCTCCGCGTCGTTGGTGTAGTTGTGGATGTCCTTGCGGAAGGCGATCTTCGACTCCGACAGCAGGATCCGGTCCTGCGGCCGCTTCGGGCCCGCGATGGACGGCACCACGGTGCTCAGGTCCAGTTCGAGGTACTCGGAGTAGGCGGGCTCGGTGTCGGGATCGTGCCAGAGGCCCTGTTCCTTGGCGTACGCCTCGACCAGCGCGACCTGCTCGTCGGAGCGACCGGTCAGGCGCAGGTAGTCGACGGTCACGTCGTCGATCGGGAAGATCGCCGCGGTGGAGCCGAATTCGGGGCTCATGTTGCCCAGGGTGGCGCGGTTGGCCAGCGGCACCTCGGCCACGCCCTTGCCGTAGAACTCGACGAACTTGCCGACCACACCGTGCTTGCGCAGCATGTCGGTGACGGTGAGCACCACGTCGGTCGCGGTCACGCCCGGGTTGATCTCGCCGGTCAGCTTGAAGCCGACCACGCGCGGGATCAGCATCGACACGGGCTGGCCGAGCATGGCCGCCTCGGCCTCGATGCCGCCGACGCCCCAACCCAGGACGCCGAGGCCGTTGACCATGGTGGTGTGCGAGTCGGTGCCGACGCAGGTGTCGGGATAGGCCTGGCCGTTGCGAACCATGACGACGCGGGCCAGGTGCTCGATGTTGACCTGGTGCACGATGCCGGTGCTGGGCGGGACGACCTTGAAGTCGTCGAACGCGGTCTGACCCCAGCGCAGGAACTGGTAGCGCTCACCGTTGCGCTGGTACTCGATGTCGACGTTGCGCTCGAAGGCGTCCGCGCGGCCGAAGACGTCGATGATGACGGAGTGGTCGATGACCATCTCGGCGGGGGCCAGCGGGTTCACCTTGTCCGGGTCGCCGCCCAGGGTGGCAACGGCCTCGCGCATGGTGGCCAGGTCGACGATGCACGGCACGCCGGTGAAGTCCTGCATGATCACGCGGGCGGGCGTGAACTGGATCTCGGTGTTGGGCTGCGCCGACGGATCCCACTTCGCGATGGCGCGAATATGATCGGCGGTGATGTTGGCGCCGTCCTCGGTGCGGAGCAGATTCTCCGCGAGGACCTTCAGTGCGTAGGGGAGTTTCTCGGTGCCGGGCACGGCGGAGAGGCGGAAGATCTCGTAGGAGTTGCTTCCCACCTCGAGGGTGCCCTTGGCGCCGAAAGTATCGATACTTGTCGTCACGTCAGCTCCACTCGTCTGTGAGGGCGGCCGTCGGCGGGGCTGTGCCGGCGACCGAGTCTTCGGAGGTGCTCCGGCGCCGCTGGGGCGCCGGTTCCTCGCGCCTACGACCTTAACAGTACGCTTGTCCTGTGAAATACCAGGGGGCGGTTCGGCGTGCCGCGCGCGACTGATGCGACACTCCGTCGCGTACTGTGCTTTCGAGCCAGCAAGGGAAACCTCGCTCGACCCTGCAGTGTTGGATGCCCGTCGCTTCGGTTGCCGATGCGGCTCGACAGACCGGATGGAAGATGACCGCCCCGCACAACTCGGTTTTCGCCCCTATGGCCGCCGAACTGCCGCCCAATGTCACCGCCGACACCGTGCGCTCGCTCAACGCCGATCTGGCCGATGATCATGTCGCGACGCTGACCGGCAAGGACGAGCCGCAGTTGGCCGCCATCGCCGCGGAGGCGCGATCGCAAGGAATCCCGCTGAGCATCGTGGTCGTCCCCGGCAATCCAGGACACGACTCGAGCCTACGGGACCTGGCCACCGAGGTGGGCAAGACACAGCACGGCACCGTCGTCGTCTTCAGCGACGACTGGATCGGCACCTACAGCGACTCGATCAGCCGGGTACGGCTGGAATGGGCCGAGGACGCCGCGAAGGGCAAGCAGGGCAAGAGCGGGGAGGCCGCGAGCATCTTCGCCGCCCGCTTGGAGGCGCCGGAGCAGGTGTCCTGGACCGCGCTCACCAGCACGCTGCTGGCCGGGACGGCGGTGGCCATCGCCGGTCTGTACTGGGTCAAGGCCCGGCGAGCGGCGAACGGGGCCGCACCGGTGCGCGTCGCGAGCGATCGGCCTGCGCAGGACGAGTCGCGCGACGCTCGCACCAGCTAGTCCGTCGCGGCGCGCGTCGACCCGGCGCGGGCGCGTCGGGTGCGGCCGACTCGACTCTCCGGGCTCACCCCGCTGCGATCGGCCCGCCGCCCGACCGTCGAAGTGCCACGTGGTTGGGTCGGATCGGTCGGGAACCTTCGCTGGATGTGAAGGCTGCCGCTGCCAGATCTGGGGGACAACCGGGTGTTCGGTTTCCGCAGTAGCTACTTTTCGTAGCGGTTGGTCTGTTGTGACACACCAGACAATAGACAGCATTTAGCAAACATCTAGCAATCCGTAGTCGCGGGCGCATAGTTGCGTGGATGTTGTTTTGTCGGTGACGTAAGTGTCTTACGGTTCGAATGGTCCCTGATGGGGAATATGTGTTTCCAGAGGCCATCTGACGACCACAGTGCGTCATGGTTCGCCTGATGCCCTCGAGGATTACCGGAATCCGGTCCTTGGAGGTGTGATGCGCAACAACGGCGCGCTGACCTACCGGCGCCGAATATCGGTCGCTGTGGGATTGCTGATCTCGGTCGCTGTAGTGGTCACGACCGGGCCGGTCGCCGCCGTGCCACCTGCTCCGCCAAATCCCAGCGACGGCCAGATCGCCCAGGCGGGCGCGCAGGTCGACGCCGGTGTCGCCGAAGTCGGCACGCTGATCAACCAGGTCGCCGCGGTCGATCACCAGCTCGGACAGCTCGACGACCTGGTCGCGCAGCGCCGGGAAGACGTCAACAAGGCGCTGGTCGACCTGCAGAACGCGCGCGACGCCGCCGACGCGGCCGCTGCCGTCGTGGTCGACACCCAGCTCGCGCTGGCCGACGCCACGGCCGAGGTGGGTCAGGCGCGGCGCAACTTCGACCAGTTCGCCACCCAGGTCTACACCCGGCCCGGGGCCGATTCGATGGTCACCTATCTCGCGGCGGCCACCCCGGCTGTCGCGCTGGACCGGGCACAGCTGCTCGACCTGGTCTCCAAGAATCGCCAGCAGGTGCTGGACGGCCTGCGGCGCGCGCAGATCGACCAGGGCAACAAGAACTCCAGCGCCCGCAGGGCGAAGGCGGACGCGGACGTGGCCGCCGCCGTGGCGGCGGCACGCAAGACCGACGCGGCGAACGCGGTCGCCGCGGCCGAGACGGAACTCGACCGGCAGACCGCGCAGCGCGACGACTTGCTGCGGCAGCGCCAGGACGCGCAGGGCCGGCTGGACCATGCGCGGCGGAACGTGGCGGGGCTACAGGACCAGCGCGACGCGTATCTCGCCTGGGACGCGCTGCGCAGAGCGGAGGAGGCCGCGGTCCGTGCCGCCGCCGCGGCCGCGGCCGCCCGTGCGGCCGCCGATCGGGCCGCGCAGGATCGCGCGGCCGAACTGGGCGCGGGCAAGCGCCCGCACACCCAGTTGGAGGACGCGGCCCCGCCGCGACGCAGCGCGCCCCGGCCGAACTCGCCGTCGGTCGGGGGCTCGTCGGCGATCGAGACCGTGGTCGATCGCGCGATGTCGCAGCTCGGCGTCACCTACGCCTGGGGCGGCGGCGACGAGGACGGGCCCACCCTCGGCATCCGCGACGGCGGCGTCGCCGACCGCCACGGCGACTACGACAAGGTCGGCTTCGACTGCTCGGGGTTGATGGTCTACGCGTTCGCCGGCATCGGCGTCTCGCTGCCGCACTACAGCGGCTATCAGTACAACGCGGGGACCCGGGTGCCGGTCGGTGATCGCGAACGCGGCGACATGCTGTTCTGGGGGCCGAACGGCAGTCAGCACGTGGCGCTGTACCTCGGCGACGGGAAGATGGTGGAGGCGCCGGAATCCGGCGACGTGGTGAAAGTGTCCCCGGTCCGGGAGGGCGGCATCATGCCGTTCGCGGTGCGCATCGTGTCCTGATAATCGGACATTCCGGGTGTCAGGCGGGCCGCGGGACCGCGGAATTCCCATTCTGTCGGGTCCGGTTGCGGCACAGGCGGTGATTACCTGGAATAGTTGTGGCAGCACGCACAGGACCAAGGCGAAAGCGGGGATGTTGGTGACTTCGACGGACGGTGTGAGCGGAGCGAACTCGGCGAAGGATGCGCCGGGCTCGACGCCCAGCACCCTCGAGCGTGACGTCCAGACCCTGGAGAAGGCGATCTACGAGGTCAAGCGGGTGATCGTGGGCCAGGACCGCCTGGTCGAACGACTGCTCGTCGGCGTTCTCGCGCGCGGTCACGTCCTGCTCGAAGGCGTCCCCGGCATCGCGAAGACCCTCGCCGTGGAGACCTTCGCCAAGGTGGTCGGCGGCTCGTTCGCCCGCGTCCAGTTCACGCCCGACCTGGTGCCCACCGACCTCATCGGTACTCGCATCTACCGGCAGGGCCGCGAGCAGTTCGACACCGAGCTCGGCCCGGTCGTCGCGAACTTCGTGCTCGCCGACGAGATCAACCGCGCGCCCGCCAAGGTGCAGTCGGCGCTGCTCGAGGTGATGGCCGAGCGGCACGTGTCGATCGGCGGCAAGACCTACCCGATGCCCGACCCGTTCCTGGTCATGGCGACACAGAACCCGATCGAGAGCGAGGGCGTGTACCCGCTGCCCGAAGCGCAGCGCGACCGCTTCCTGTTCAAGGTCGTCGTCGACTACCCCTCCGTGGAGGAGGAGCGCGAGATCATCTACCGGATGGGCGTCACCCCGCCGGAGGCCGGTCGGATCCTGGAGCCGGAGGACCTGATCCGCCTGCAGAAGGTCGCGGCGAACACCTTCGTGCACCACGCCCTGGTCGACTACGTGGTCCGGGTGATCGCGGCGACCCGCAAGCCGGCCGATTTCGGCATGCAGGACGTGGCCAGCTGGATCTCCTACGGCGCGTCCCCACGCGCCAGCCTGGGCATCATCGCCGCGGCCCGTGCGGTCGCGCTGATCCGCGGCCGCGATTACGTGGTGCCGCAGGACGTGGTGGAAGTGATTCCGGACGTGCTGCGCCATCGCCTGGTGCTGTCCTACGACGCGCTCGCCGACGAGATCAGCCCGGAAGACGTGATCAAGCGCGTGCTGCAGACGGTCGGCCTGCCGCAGGTCGCCCCGCAGGCCGTCGCGCCGGGCGCGCCCGCCCCGGCCCAGGGCGCCCCGCAGCAGCAGCAGCAGATTCCGCAGCCGCCGTCGCCGCAGCAGGCGGTGCCCCAGCCGCCCAACGGGCAGCAGTCCCAGCCCGCGGGCACCATCCCGCCGAAGTGACCTCGGCATCGGATCCGGTCGCGCCAGTGCCGATGTCGTCGTCCCACGCACCGCCGTCCTTCCACGCAGGGGAGCTGACCGACCCCAGGCTCACGGTCGCGCTCAGGACCCTCGAACTCACCGTGCGCCGCAGGCTCGACGGCGTGCTGCACGGTGACCATCTCGGTCTCATTCCCGGACCCGGCTCCGAGCCGGGTGAGGCGCGCGCCTACCAGCCGGGTGACGACGTCCGCCAAATGGATTGGTCGGTCACCGCCCGCACCACCCATCCGCACGTACGGCAGATGATCGCCGATCGGGAGCTGGAGACCTGGATGGTGGTCGATCTGTCGGCCAGCCTCGACTTCGGCACCGCCGCCTGCCAGAAGCGTGATCTCGCCATCGCCGCCGCGGCCGCCATCACCCATCTGACCAGCGGGGGCGGCAACCGGATCGGCGCGGTCGTCGCCACCGGCGAACGGTTGACCCGGATCCCCGCGCGCGGCGGGCGGATCCACGCCCAGTCGCTGCTGCGCAGCATCGCGACCACCCCGCACGCGCGCGACGGCGTGCGCGGCGACCTGCGCGGCGGCATCGAATCGCTGCGCCGCCCGCAGCGCAAACGCGGTCTCGCGGTGGTCATCAGCGACTTCCTGGGCGACATCGACTGGCAGCGCTCGTTGCGCGCGATCTCGGCCAGGCACGATCTGCTCGCGGTCGAGGTGCTCGATCCGCGCGACCTGTCGCTGCCCGACATCGGCGATGTCGTGCTGCACGATCCGGAGACCGGGCGCACCCGCGAGTTCAGCGTGACCCCTACGTTGCGCGCCGATTTCGCGGCCGCCGCGCAGCGGCACCGGGAGCAGGTCGAACAGGCTCTGCGCAGCTGCGGTGCCCCGGTGCTGACCCTGCGAACCGATCGGGACTGGATCGCCGACGTGGTCCGGTTCGTGTCCACCCGGCGCCACAGCTTCGGCGCCCCGACCGGGCGGGTGCCACGTCAGTGAGTATTTCGCATTTCACCGCACAGATCTGGCTGGGATTCCTCGCCGTCATCGCGCTGATCGCGCTCGGCTATGTCCTGGTGCAGCGCAATCGGCGCAAGCACATGTTGAAGTTCACCAACATGGAGCTGCTGGAGAAGGTCGCTCCCTCGCGGCCGAGCCCGTTCCGGCACGTGGCCGTCGCGCTGCTGCTGGTCGGTTTGGTGTTCCTCACCGTCGCCGCCGCGGGACCCACCGCGGTCAAGAAGGTGCCGCGCAATCGCGCGACCGTCATGCTCGTGATGGACGTTTCGCTGTCGATGGAGGCGACCGACGTCGCCCCGAGCCGCATCCAGGTCGCCAAGCAGGCGGGCAAGGACTTCGTCGACGGGCTGCCCGAAGGCGTGAACATCGGCTTCGTCACCTTCGCGGGCACCGCGTCGGTGATGGTCTCGCCCACGACCAACCACGAAGGCGTCAAGGCGGCCATCGACAACGCCAAGCTCGCCGAGCGAACGGCGACCGGCGAAGGCATCCTCACCGCACTGCAGGCGATCGAGACGCTCGCCACGGTGCTCGGTGGAGCCCAGGAACCCCCGCCCGCCCGGATCGTTCTGATGTCGGACGGAAAACAGACCGTCCCGGACTTCAAGGACGTCGACAATCCCAGGCACGAGTTCGTCGCCGCCCGCCTCGCGAAGACCAAGAACGTCCCGATCTCGACCATTTCGTTCGGCACCCGCTGGGGCGTGGTCGAGATTCCCCGGGAGGACGGCAGCAAGGACCAGGTGCGCGTCGAGGTCGACGACGATGCCATGCGCGAGATAGCACGACTGTCCAGCGGCGAGTTCTACACCGCGTCGTCACTGCAGGAGCTGACCAAGGTGTACGACACCTTGGAGGAACAGATCGGGTACGAGCTGACCAGAGGCGATGCCAGTCGCCCTTGGATGTTGCTCGGACTGGTGGTCGTCGCAGCGGGAGTGGTCATCGGTTTGCTGTACCGCCAGCGTCTGCCTTAGCGCGAACGGCGAAGGCACGCAGGCGATCACGACGTGTCGCAGCCACAGCCGTGCTAACGTGCCCCTGACGGGCGGCAAGGGAGTGTCGCCCCACTGGGGAGGAATCATGCGAATTTCTGCAATTGTCTCCGCGATCGCCTTCGCCGCGCTTGCGCTGGTCGTGGCGCCGCCGGAGGCGTCGGCGGCGAGTTGCCCGGCGGACAGTCTGTGCCAGTATTCCGGGGCGGGCTATTCCGGAACGGCCAAGATCGTCACGCTCAACACAAAGAACTTCCGGAACTACTGCGGCCCCGCGGGAGATCCGAGTACCAGATCGGTGATCAACAATACGAAGGTCGAACTGCTGTTCACAGCGGCCCACAACTGTGACGGCGGTCGGCCGTATCTCTATGTCGGCCCCGGAAAGCAGGTTGCCGACCTTGGTTTCGACGCGCTGTCCGTGACGTGGTGCCCCGACTGCTGAGCTGGTCCCGTACCGGGGCGCCCGCCGAGGGCCGGTGCCGCGTGGCGCAATCCTCGGTCGGCGTAGGAGGGCTTGGATTCGCGCTGTCGTTGTGGCGTTTCACCAACGTATCGGCGCTCGGATGGCGGTCGGACAAACGTGGCGGCCCGGTCGTGGCCTACCGATCCGACCAGGTAGGTTGAACCCCATGTCGAACCTCACATCTCGCTCGGTCCTGGTGACCGGCGGTAACCGCGGCATCGGACTCGCGGTCGCGCAGCGTCTGCTTGCCGACGGTCACAAGGTGGCCGTCACGCATCGTGGATCGGGGGTGCCGGACGGCCTGTTCGGTGTGAAATGCGATGTGACCGACAGCGAGTCGGTGGACGGCGCGTTCGCCGAGGTGGAGGCGCACCAGGGCCCGGTCGAGGTGCTCGTGGCCAACGCGGGCATCACCGACGACACGCTGCTCATGCGGATGAGCGAGGACCAGTTCACCCGGGTCATCGACGCGAACCTGACCGGAGCGTTCCGCGTCGCCAAGCGCGCCAACCGCGCCATGCTGCGCGCCCGCTGGGGCCGGATCATCTTCCTCGGTTCGGTGGTCGGTCTGGCGGGTGTGCCGGGCCAGGTGAACTACGCCGCGTCCAAGGCGGGCGTCATCGGTATGGCGCGCTCGATCACCCGCGAACTCGGTTCGCGGTCCATCACGGCGAACGTGGTCGCGCCGGGCTTCATCGAGACCGACATGACCAATGCGATGGAGGACAAGTACAAGGAGATGGCGTTGCAGGCCATCCCGCTCCAGCGCTACGGCAAGCCCGAGGACGTGGCCGCGGTCATCAGCTTCCTCGCCTCCGAAGACGCGGGCTACATCACCGGTGCGGTGATCCCCGTCGACGGCGGCATGGGCATGGGCCACTGACCACACCGAACGCGTAGCGCGGCTGGTCACGGCCACCCGCGGTCAACTCCCACATTCGAATTTCAGGAGAACCGAGAACTCATGGGCGGACTGCTCGAAGGCAAGACCATCCTGGTCACGGGCATCATCACCGATTCGTCGATCGCGTTCCACGCGGCGGCCGTCGCGCAGGAGCAGGGCGCGAAGGTGATCATCACCGGCATTCCGGAGCGGCTGCGGCTGATCGACCGGATCGCCAAGCGCCTGCCCCAGGAGGTCCCGCCGGCCATCGGGCTCGATGTCACCAGCGAAGAGGATCTCGCCGGCCTGGCCGACAAGCTGCGGGAACTGGCTCCGCAGGGGATCGACGGAGTGCTGCACTCGATCGCGTTCGCACCCCGCACCCTGATGGGTCCGGAGGCTCGTCCGTTCCTGGACGGTCCTGGCCCGGACGCCGCCAAGGCGTTCGAGATCTCGGCGTGGAGCTACGCTTCGCTGTCGCGGGCGGTGCTGCCGGTGATGAACGAGGGCGGCTCGATCGTCGGCATGGACTTCGATCCGCGCACCGCGATGCCGTACTACAACTGGATGGGCGTGGCGAAGGCGGCCCTGGAGTCGGTGAACCGGTACGTCGCCCGTGAGGTGGGCACGGCCAAGAAGATCCGCTCCAACCTGATCGCCGCCGGTCCGATCAAGACGCTGGCCGCCAAGGCGATCGCGGGCACCGCGACCGACGACGCGGCCAAGCTCAACCAGCTCAACACCTACTGGGACGGCGCCTCGCCGATCGGCTGGGATGTCGACGACCCCACGGTGGTGGCGAAGTCGATCGTGGCGCTGCTGTCGGACTGGCTGCCGGGCACCACCGGCTCGATCATCTACGTGGATGGCGGAGCCAGCCACAACACCTGGTTCCCGGAGGACATGGCGATCAACTGAGCGGACTCGAGGGGAGACACCGTGCACCGCACCGCCGACGCGCTGCTGCTGCTGTCCTTCGGCGGTCCGGAGCGTCCCGAAGACGTGATGCCGTTCCTGGAGAACGTCACCCGGGGCAGGGGAGTGCCGCGCGAACGACTCGAAGCGGTCGCCGAGCACTACCTGCACTTCGGCGGTGTCTCGCCGATCAACGCCCTCAATCGCGACATCATCGCCGCGGTCGAGGCGGAATCGGCCGCCGCGGGCCTCGAGTTGCCGGTCTATTTCGGTAACCGGAACTGGCATCCCATGGTGGAGGACACCGTCGCGCGGATGGCCGCCGACGGTGTCGGCTCCGCCTTGGTGTTCCCGACCTCGGCATGGGGCGGCTACTCCGGCTGCCTGCAGTATCACGAGGACATCGCCAGGGCGCGCGCGGCCTGCGGTGCGGGCGCGCCGCGCCTGCTCAAGCTGCGCCAGTATTTCGACCACCCGCTGTTGATCGAGGCGTTCGCCGACGCCATCCGCGCGGCGCGCGATCGGCTCGCGGCCGAGCGGCGCGGCGCGGCGCGCCTGGTGTTCACCGCGCACTCGATTCCGGTGTCGGCCGACGCCGCTGCCGGCCCGCCCGCCGACGGTGGGCGGCTCTACAGCCGGCAGGTCGCGGACGCGGCCCGATTGTGCGCCGCGGCAACGGGTTTCACCGACTTCGACGTCGTCTGGCAGTCTCGTTCCGGTCCGCCGCAGGTGCCGTGGCTGGAACCGGATATCGTCGACCATCTGGACGATCTCGCCGCCAAGGGAGTCGAGGCCGTGATCGTTTGTCCGGTCGGTTTTGTCTCCGATCATCTCGAAGTCATCTGGGATCTGGACAACGAGGCCGCGCAGCGGGCCGCCGAACTGGGTATGGGCTTCGCCCGGGCCGCGACGCCGGGAACCGACCCGCGCTTCGCGAAGCTGGTTGTCGAACTGGTCTCCGAGCAACTTCGTGGCGTCGAACCGCGCAGGCTCGGCGAGGTCGCAGGCTACGGCTGCACGCCCGACGGCGCACCGTGTGCCGTCGGCTGTTGCGCGGTGCCGCGTCGTCCCACTGCTGGGAACTGACCCGCCTCAGGCGATAGCATCCCCTGCGACCGATCGCCGAATCCGACTTTCTGGGGGGTAACTCTCGATGACCTATACCGACGTCCTGACCAATGCCGCGCTGCTCGATCCGCAGACCTGGTCCGATACCCAAGTGTGGACCGTGGCGCTCGACGCCACCGAGGCCAGGCGCCGCAGCCGCAGCAGCGGCCGGGGCGGTTTCTCGATCGGCGGTCTGCTGCTGTGCATCGGGGTCGTCGTCGTGGTCATCGGACTCGTGGTCTGGCTGCGCAAGCGGGGTAATTCGAACCAGCCGCAGCAGCAGTATCCGCAGCAGCAGTTCCCGCAGGGGCAGCCGTATCCGCAGCAGCAGTTCCAGCAGCCCTATCCTCCGCAGCAGGTCGCCGGGCAACCGCAATATCCGGCGCCTCCGCAGTACCAGCAGCCCTACCAGCAGCAGCCTGCGCAGCAGTACCAGCAGTACCCCCAGCAGCAGCCGTATCCGCCGCAGCAGGGGTATCAGCCGCCCCAGCAGTGATCGCCGCGCCGGAGGCTCAGAACTCGACGCCGGTGAGGCGGGTGTAGACACTGGGGAAGCCGGGGCGGGTGGTGCCCTTGCTCCAGGAGGCGAGACCGGCGAGCCTACCGTCGACGAGAAGCGGTCCGCCACTGTCGTATCGGGCGGCGTCGGCGGCCGGGCTGCCCGCGCAGAGCATGGTGGACGGATCGAAGGCGGAACCGTAAGCGGCGGCGCACACCTCGTCGGTGACCAGAGGGACGCTCGCCGCGTGCAGGCGGGTATTGCCTTCGTCGGTCTCCGAGGTCGCGCCCCAGCCGAGGATGGTTCCGGCGCCCGACCCCGGCGCCGCGATGCCGACGGTCGGACCCGGCTGTGGCCGATCGAGGGTCAGGATCGCCACATCGTTCTGATGGACGGCCGCGGTGTCCGGACCGTTCGACCGGAACCCGGGGTGCATGCGAATATCCCTGACCTGCACCGTGTTTCCGTCGTGCCCGCGCAGGTCGTCGCGGCCGAAGGTGACGGTGAGCGTCTGCGCCAGCGGCCGTGTCAGGGCCACGCAGTGCGCCGCGGTGATCACCTGGTCCGGCGCGATGAGCGCGCCGCCGCAGAATTGGCCGGAGGCGCGGTTGAGCAACAGCGGTGTGCCGACGGCGGCCAGCCATGGATACTCCGCTGTCGACGCCTCGGCGCCGCCGACGATCGCCGAGGCGGGGGCCTGCCAACCGAGAGCGATGAACAGGGCGAGGGCGACTGTGCGGCCACGACGGAGAATGCGCATGTCACACCACCCGAGGCTCCGGTCAGCGGCTTCCGCGCGCCGAGGCGTGCACGGCGACCAGGCGAGCGGCACGGATCGCGTCCCACAGCGGGCGCAGCAGCGATTCCTGCGCTCCGATCGCGCTGGCGGAGGTGGGCGCCGAAGCGGGCTCCCGCTGCGCCACCGTCAGGATGGCGGCCACGTGATCGGCGGTATCGAGAATGCGCCTGGCGCGCAACGGAATCGACTCGGGATAGTCGTGTCGCGAGTAGTCGGCGAGCTCGGCTTCGATGAGTTCGCGCGGATCGGAGTCGGCCGTGCCGAGCGAGGTGGTGTGCAGTTTCATCAGCGCGTCGGCGGCGTCGCGGACCGCTTCACGCATCGCGTATTCGGCCTCGCCGAGCGACATGTCGGGGCCGGGCGCCGCGGGGATGGGCGTGCTGTAGACGGTCCACTGCAGGGTGTCGTCGTCGGCCCACTGCGGGATGAGGCCGGTGCCGTCGGTGCCTGGCACGCCGATCAGGATGCCCTCTTCGGCCTCGAGCGCGTCGGCGGCGAACGCCGTGCCCGTGGGGACTCCGCGGACGTCGCCGGGGACGGGGAGCACCAACCGCAGCTGCGAACCGGGCTGGGCCATCGTTTCGCGAATCACCTTCAGCAGCGCCATCACTCCGCTTCCCGGCAGATTGCCGTGCGCGGACCACGGCAGGTCGGTGCGACCGCCGGTGACCGGGTCACCCGCCGCGATCGTGTGCTTCGGCGCCCACGCGTGCAAGGCGGCCAAAACGTCGTCGGGCGCACTGCGGCCGGCCAGCCAGGAGCTCGCCCACACCGTCAGCGTCGCGCTTGGAGAGCACATAATTATCGAGCATAAAGGGTGGGCGCTACCGGTGGGCATCCATGCGCAAGGGCATTGGTGAGCAGCGCGGAAACCGCGGGCGCCGGGCTCCCGGCGAGCACCGGGTCCGCGCGGACACCGTCCGGCATCGGACGGCCGGGACCGATTCGAAACCTCTGGTGGGCGCGGCCGGACCTGGTCCGTCGACAGCCCCGCGCATGCCCGGAGGGCAGGCGGAGGTACGCCTAGTCCGGTTCGGTGACGAAATCGATCAGGCGCTCGACCGCACCGATCAGCGGGGCCTCCAGATCGCGGAAGGAGGTCACCGCGCCGTACACCCGGCGCCAGCCGTCCTGCGGGGTACCCCAGCGCAGGCGTGCGCAGACGCCGGTCTTCCAGTCCTCGCCGCGCGGCACCTGCGGCCACTGCGCGATGCCGACCGTCGCCGGGCGCACTGCCTGCCACACGTCGACGAAGGGGTGCCCGGTCACCAGGACGTACGGCCCGAGCCCGGTGGTCAGCTGAGTCTCCTTCGACCCGGTCACCAGATGGTCGACCAGCACGCCGACCCGTCTGCCCGGCCCCGGCTCGAAGTCGGCCAGGCGCGCGGCCAGGTTGTCCAAGCCTTCGAGCTGCTCCACCACCACGCCCTCGACCCGCAGATCATGGCCCCACACCCGCTCGACCAAGGCGGCGTCGTGCACGCCCTCCACCCAGATCCGGCTGCCGCGGGCGACCCGGGCGCGCAGTCCCTCGACCTTGGTGGAGCCGGAGGCGGAGCGGTGCGGCGGCTTCGGCGGCGCGGCGGTCGGCCGCACCAGCGTCACCGGTGCGCCGTCGATGAGGAACGCGGCCTCGCGCAGCGCGAACAGGCGCACCGTGCCGCGCGCGTCCTCCAATTTCACGAACTCGCCGTCGTAGCTGCGATCGAATCCGACCACCGCGCCGCAGAATCCGGTGGCGGCGTCCTCGACGACCAGATCGCGTTCCGCGGTGACCGTCGGCACCGTCCGTTTCTTCGATCGTTCATGTCCGGAGAAGATGTCGCCATACCTGTCACGCCCGCTCACCTGCCTGAAGCTAGCACCGCCGCTGCGGCTTTCGGCGGACCAGGGTCACCGCGCGTCCGCGATCGGAATTCATCCGGAGTACTCGCGAAGGTCGCGCCCGAGATCATCATCGGAGCACTACAGTGGTCGTGTGGCCGCAATTTTTTGGCTGGTCGCGGGCATTCTGCTCGCGGCGGCGGAGATGCTCACCGGCGACTTCACCCTGCTGATGCTGGGTGTCGCCGCACTGGGCACGGCGGGTGTCAGCGCGGCGGCGGGTACGTCGCTGGTGGTGGACGCCATCGTCTTCGCGGTGATGTCGGCGGTGCTGTTCCTCGGTGTGCGCCCGATCATCCGGCGACGCTTGGGAACTGCGCCGCCCACGCCGACGAACGTGGACGCCTTGCCAGGCAAGACCGCTCTGGTGCTCGAGCAGGTCGCGGAGCACTCCGGCCAGGTGAAGCTGGGCGGGGAGGTGTGGACCGCGCGGCCGATGGACACGAGCGAAGTGTACGAACCGGGTACGACCGTGTATGTCATGAAGATCGACGGCGCGACCGCCGTCGTCTGGAAGGGGCCTTGATGGCTGTACTGATCGTTGCCGCCGTCCTCATCTTGCTGGTCGTGGTGGTGGTCTTCAAGTCGATCGCGCTGGTGCCGCAGGCCGAGGCCGCGGTGATCGAGCGGCTGGGCCGGTATTCGCGGACCGTGTCCGGCCAGCTCACGTTCCTCGTGCCGTTCGCCGACCGGGTCCGTGCCAAGGTGGACCTGCGCGAGCGCGTGGTGTCGTTCCCGCCGCAGCCGGTGATCACCGAGGACAATCTGACCCTGCACATCGACACCGTGGTGTATTTCCAGGTCACCAGCCCGCAGGCGGCCGTGTACGAGATCAGCAACTACATCGCCGCCGTCGAGCAGCTCACCGTCACCACGCTGCGCAACGTGGTCGGCGGCATGACGCTCGAGCAGACCCTCACCTCCCGTGACGCGATCAACGGCCAGCTGCGCGGTGTGCTGGACGAGGCGACCGGGCGCTGGGGTCTGCGCGTCGCGCGGGTCGAGCTGAAGAGCATCGATCCGCCGCCGTCGATCCAGGAGTCGATGGAAAAGCAGATGAAGGCCGACCGCGAGAAGCGCGCCATGATCCTCACCGCGGAGGGCCAGCGCGAATCGGCGATCAAGACGGCCGAGGGCTCGAAACAGGCGCAGATCCTGTCCGCCGAGGGCGCCAAACAGTCGGCGATCCTGGCCGCCGAAGGCGAACGGCAGAGCCGGATCCTGCGGGCGCAGGGTGAGCGCGCCGCCGCCTACTTGCAGGCGCAAGGTCAGGCCAAGGCGATCGAGAAGGTCTTCGCCGCCATCAAATCCGGCAAGCCGACGCCGGAACTGCTTGCCTACCAGTACATGCAGACGCTGCCCATGGTGGCGCGCGGCGACGCCAACAAGGTGTGGCTGGTGCCCAGTGATTTCGGCAAAGCGCTGGAAGGGTTCGCCAAGAGCTTCGGCAGCCAGGGCGAGGACGGCGTGTTCCGGTACGAACCGCCCGCCTCCGACGGCGCGGAAGCCAAGCCGGAGGACGACTCCGACGTGGCGGACTGGTTCGACACCGCGCCCGACCCGACCATCGAGCGGGCCGTGCGTGCCGCCGAGGCGACGGCGCGGACTCCGGTCGAGGGGTTGATACCGACCCCGCCGCCGCCTCCGCAGGATTTCGAGCCTTCGCCGCACCAGCCGGTGATCCCTCCGCAGGAGGCTTTCCCGGCGCAGCAGCCGCCACAGCAGCAGCAGCCGCAGCAGCAACCACCGGCCCAGCGACCGGACGACCCGCACGGCCGTCCCTGGCAGCCGCCGGAGAACTTCTCGAAGTGACAGACCCGCCCCGGACTCCGCCCGAGTCCGGGGCGGCTTTCGTCGGAGCGGGGGTACGGCTCAGCCGGGCAGTCCGGCGGCGCGGATCGCCGGGAGGACGACGTCGGCGACGCCACGCATGCCCTGCGGGGTGAGGTGGTAGGGGATGAGCGTCTCGGTAGCGATGACCGGGTCGATCCAGCGGATGCCGACGGGGGCGCACGCGTCGTGGCCTTCCGACGCCGCTCGGGTGTCGACGTAGACGACGCCCTGCGCCGTGGCGACGCGGGACACCACAGTGTTGAGGCGGTCGAAGGCGGCTTGGATGCGCGCGGCGTCGGACGGACGAAGACCGACCAGCTCGGGGCAGCCGCCGTCGCGCACGTAGAGCGGCCAGCCGTCGACCACGATCCGCGCCGCGGGCGCCCGCACCGAGATCTGTTGCAACGCGGTGGCATACGACGCGGCGATGGCGTCGATGGCGGCATCCCAGTCCGGACCGGCGCACCCGCCGACCCCGAAGAGGCCGGAGACGTGGCAGCCGACGACGTGCTCGGCCATCAAGGCGTCGTTGGCGCCGATGTGCACCGTGACCAGTCTGGTGCGCGGGCCGAGCGCGTCGAACTGGGGTGGGATGCCCGGCCCCTGCGCGGCGGTGAGGTCCGGGATGCGCGCCGAATTGCAGGTGCGGTCGTCGAGCCGCAGGCCGAGGTCCCTGGCGATCAGCTTCGGCGTGTTGGCGGTGGAGCGCAGGCACCGCGGTGGGGCCGAGGCGTCGAAATTCCGCACGCCGGTGGTGGCCGCGCCGGAATCGCCGAGCGCGGCGTATTCCGCCCCGCCGTCCGTCGGCGCGGCGTACGCCGGTGCGGCGGGGCCCACGGCGATCAGGCAAGCGGCGGCGGCGATGATCCGCGCGAGATTCGTCATGTCGGGTCCTGTCCGTCCGTCTAGGGGCGCGATCGCGGGACATGTCCGTCTCTGTGTGCCGCACGCTACCCGGGAAGCCGGTCCCACGGGCGGGATCGGTGGCAGACTTCCAGGTATGACGACACCTGGATGGGCCGACGTAGACCGCTACCTCGTGGAAACGCTGGTGACGGATTCGGCTTCCGAGGCCGCGCTGGAGGCGAACAAAGCGGCGGGCCTGCCGCCGATCGACGTGTCGGCACCGCAAGGGAAGTTCCTGCATCTGCTGGCGAGGACGGTCGGAGCGCGGCGGGTGCTGGAGATCGGCACGCTCGGCGGGTACAGCACGATCTGGCTGGCCCGTGCGGTCGGCGACAAAGGACGTGTGGTGACGCTCGAGTTCGCCGCCCAGCATGCCGAGGTGGCGCGGGCGAACCTGGAGCGGGCGGGCGTCGGCGACCGGGTGGAGATCCGGGTGGGCGCCGCGCTGGACAGCCTGCCCGTGCTCGCCGAGGAGGATCCCGACCCGTTCGACCTGGTGTTCATCGACGCGGACAAGGTCAACAACTCGAACTACGTGCTGTGGGCGCTGCGGCTGACCCGGCCGGGCTCGGTGATCATCGTCGACAACGTGGTCCGCGGCGGTGCGATCGCCGAAGAGCATTCCGAGGACCCGAACGCCCAGGCCAGTCGCGAGCTGGTCGAGTTGCTCACCGCCGAACCGAGCCTGGACGCCACCGTGGTGCAGACCGTCGGCAGCAAGGGCTGGGACGGCTTCGCCTATGCCGTGGTGAACGGCGACGAGATCGAGTGAACCGGTTCGGCTAGGGCTCCAGCACCACTTTGCCGGTCGTCGCGCGGGTCTCCAGCGCGCGGTGCGCGGCGGCCGCGTCGGCGAGCGGGAAGCGATGGACCGCCGGGCGCAGTCGGCCCGCGGCCGCCTCGGCCATGGCGCGGTCCTCGAGGACGCGCAGATCGCCGCCTGCGCGCGCCAGCAACGGCGGGCCGATCACCTGCTCGGAGGTGATGCCGCGTGCGGCGAGTTCGCCGGCCGAGAGCCGCACCGGCCCTTCCTCGTCCGACTTGCCGGACCAGCCGTAGACCAGATGCTGGCCGCCCGGTGCGAGTAGCTCGATGCCGCTGCGGGCGACCGCGCCACCCACGGAATCGAACAGCACGTCGGCCCCGCGGTCGCCGATGTGCGCGCGAACCTGGTCGGGCCAGTCCGGCAGCAGATAGTCCACCGCCAGGTGGGCGCCGTTGCGCCGCACCTGATCCACTTTCGCGGGGCCACCGGCCAACCCGATCACCGTGGCGCCGGCGGTCTTCGCGTATTGCACCAGCAGGGTGCCGATGCCGCCCGCCGCGGCCGTCACCAGGACGACGCTGCCGGGCCGCAACTCGGTGAACTGGAGGATGCCCAAGGTCGTGCGTCCGGTGCCGATCATCGCCACCGCTTGCGCCGCGTCCAGATTCGGCGGGATCTCGTGCAGCCGGGTGGCGTCGGTCACGGCCAGTTCGGCGTAACCGCCGGGCACACCGCCGAGATGGGCCACCACGCGCGCGCCGAGCAGGCTCTCCGCCACGTCGGCGCCGATGCGGTCCACGGTGCCCGCGACTTCGCGGCCGGGGACGGTCGGCAGCTGCGGCAGCGGAAACGGCCCGGCCGCGCCCCTGCGCAGCGCGGTGTCGATCAGATGCACACCGGCCGCCGCCACCGCGATGCGGACCTGGCCGTGGCCGGGCACCGGATCGGGAACTGGCTCGTAGCGCAGGTTCTCGGCCGGGCCGAAGGCATGGAGGCGAATGGCGTGCACGGTGGCTCCTCGTCGTGGGCGGTCGTGGGCCAGCCTGCAACATCAAGTCAGGTCGAGGTCAACCGATCGCGCCGCACGGCACGCGCCGCGAAGCCGTCGCACAGCGCCTCGAGCCCGTCGTAGAGCAATTCCTCCTGAGTGAGATCCCGCACCCCACTGCCCGCGAGATCGGCCAGCGCGGGCGGGACCGGTCCCGCTGCCGTGCCGTTCAGCAGTGTCCGCAGCGCGTTGTCACCGCCGGGGTCCATGCCCTTGCGCGCCATCAGCTGGGCACTGATCTCCGGCAGCGTGGCGCCGGAGATGTAGTTCCAGACGGTGAAGGACATGCTGGTCGCCTCCCTGGTGGACACGCCGAGTTCCAGGAAGCCGTCCACCAGCCACGCCAGGCAGGCCAGACTCTGCGGCCCGAAGCTGTAGCGGGGGGTGGCGAAGGTGAGCAGCACCCACGGATGCTGCCGGTACAGCGCCCAGTCGATCTCGGCGGCGATGCGAACCCGCTCGCGCCAGGTCCACCGCTGTCCCTCGGGCGAGGGGTACGGATTGCGCCTGGCCACGTCGTCGGTCATCAGCGCGAGCAGTTCGTCCTTGTTCGCGACGTGGCGATACAGCGACATCGCGCCGACGCCGAGCCGTTCGGCGATGCGCCGCATGGACAGCGCGTCCAAACCCTCGGCGTCGGCGAGTTCGATCGCGGCGTCGACGATGGCGGCGCGGTGCAGCTTGATCTCGGTCATCCCATGTCCTGCTTTCCGTCCCTCGACCCGGCTGCGTACACTGTACCCGGACCCATGCGTACGACGTACGCGCCAGGGAGAGGACATGCGGAGATGACAGACGTGCAGCCGGTGCGGACCGCGCCGTCCCCGACGGGCTCGCGCCGCGCCTGGCTGGGCCTCTCGGTCCTGCTGTTGCCGGTCCTGCTGGTATCGATGGACATCTCCGTGCGTTCCTCGCACTCCCGACGCTGACGCTCGACCTGGACCCGTCGGCGGACGAGCAGCTGTGGATTCTGGACATCTACGGCTTCCTCATCGCGGGCCTGCTGATCACCATGGGCAATCTGGGCGACCGGATCGGACGGCGCAACATCCTGCTGGTGGGCGCGGCGGTCTTCGGCATCGCGTCGGTGCTCGCCGCGTTCGCGCCCAGCGCGGGGGTGCTGATCGCGGCGCGTGCGCTGATGGGCGTCGGCGGCGCGACCCTGCTGCCGTCCAGCCTGGCGCTGATCTCGAGCCTCTTTCCCGACGCACGCGAGCGCGCCGCCGCGATCGGCGTCTGGACGGCGTTCTTCGCCGGTGGGTCGGCCGTCGGGCCGATCATCGGGGGGATGCTGCTGCACCACTTCTGGTGGGGCTCGGTGTTCCTGATCAATATCCCGGTGCTGCTGGTCCTGCTCGCGTTCGGCCCGTTCGTTCTGCCGGAACACCGGGCGGGCGTGCGGGGACCGCTGGACCTGCCGAGCGTCGCCCTGTCGATCGGCGGCATCCTGCCGGTGGTCTACGGCATCAAGCACGCCGCGACCGAGGGCATCGATGGGCAGGCGATCGTCATCGCGCTGATCGGCGCGGTAACCCTGGCCGTGTTCGTCCGCAGGCAGCGGCACCTCGACGAACCCCTGCTCGACCTGCGATTGTTCGCCCGGCCCCAATTCTCGGTGGCGATCGGCGCCAGTCTGGCCGGGATGATGTCGCTGGCCGGTCTGAGCTATCTGACGAGCATCTACCTGCAGTCGGTGACCGGGCGCACGCCATTGGCGGCCGCGCTGCTCGGCATCCCCATGGCGATCGCGGTATTCGTCTGCTCGATGGGCGGCGCGCGGGTGGGGCATCGCTTCGGCGCCCGCGCGACGTTCGTGTTCGCCTTGCTCGCCTCCGCGGCGGGCAATCTGATGCTGCTCGGCGTCGGCGCGCACGGCGGACTCTGGTGGTATCTGGCCGGGTCCACGATCGCGGGCGTCGGCTACGGGTTGGCGTTCACCCTGGTGTCCGAGGTCGCGGTGTCCTCGGTGCCGCCGGAGCGGGCCGGGTCGGCGGTGGGCATCTCCGAGACCAGCTTCGAACTGGGCAACGCGCTGGGCCTGGCGCTGCTCGGTTCGCTGGCGGCGCTGATCTTCCGGTCCGGCGGCGACTACGCGGCGACGCTCGGCGAGACCATCCAGCGCTTCGGCGGCGACGCGGCGCTGGTCGAGGCGGCGCGCGGATCCTTCGTCGACGGCATGCACGTCGCGGTGGCCGTCGGGGCGACGGCGCTCGCCGCGATGGCGCTGATCGCGCGCTTGGCCTCGCCCGGCCCGCGCTGAGCCACGCGAGGCGAGGGTCACCGGCCGAACACGGCCGCTACGATCTCGGCCGCCCAGCGGTTCATCGGCCGGACGATCGTGCGGTGCACCCAGCGGACCGGGCGCGCCACCAGCGCGTTCCAGACGACCACGAAGGCGGCGAACACCGGACGTAGCACAGAGCGGTACAGCGCCCGGCACGGCGCCACGACGAGCACGCCCACGATGACGGTGGCAACCCGCCATCCGTACCGCGCGCTCGCGCGCACCGCACGCCACAGCGGACGCAGCGCCCAGCGCCACAGCTGCGCCAGCGGCCAGACGATCAGCCACTCGGCGGCGCGGCGGCACACCCAGGCGGTCGCGTACCCGATCGGGGACACGACCCAGCGCAGCAACCAGGCTCCGACCGGACGAATCAGCTTGCGCCACAGAAAGACCTCCACCGCGCGCCGCAGCGGTCGCAACAGGTACTCCAGCAGCAGGGACAGCAGCGGCGTGAGCACCAAGCCCCACAGCAGATGCCCCACCACCCAGCCCCAGAGAAAATCCTTCACGAAAATCCACGCGGGCCGCAGCACCCAGTGCCAGATCAGCTCCGCCGCCGGGACCAACAGGCGCCGCGCGACGAACTCCAGGATCGCTCCGGTGACGCGGCCGAGCAGGAGGATTCCCTCCCACAGCAGCCGAAGCGGAACGAGCACCACGATCGCGATACCGCGCGCGATCCACTGTGCGACCGAGACCTGCGTGTCCGGCGTCGACATGGCGTCCCCCTCGGCCCGGTGCACTGGCTATGCCCCGGTGTAAAAGTCTGTGTATTACCCACATTCGAACACGCGGCCGCTGTCGGCGCGTGAGTAGAACTGCTCGAGTCACCACGGGTGCGCTGGTGTGTGCGATGTCGCGCGTGGAGTGATCGCGCGAACCGCGGGTGGCCGCCCCGGTGTGCGCCTACAGTCGAATTCGTGAACCAGACCCGGGCCTCGAACAACGGGCGGCCACTCGCCGAACGGGTGGCGACGCGCCTGCTGTATCCGACGTCACGCCCGCGCGAGCAGGCGTTGCGCGCCGCGGTCGGCGGCAAGATCGTGCTCGTCACCGGTGCGTCGCACGGCATCGGGAAGGCCAGCGCGCGCAAGCTGGCCGCTGCGGGCGCGACCGTGCTGCTCGTCGCCCGCTCCGGTGACGAACTCGAGCGAGTGGCCGCGGAGATCACCGCCGCGGGCGGCGTCGCGCACACCTATCCCACCGATCTCACCGACATGGACGCCGTCGAACGCCTCGGCCGCGTGCTCCTCGACGAGCACGGCCACCTGGACGTGGTGATCAACAACGCGGGCAAGTCGATTCGCCGCCCGATCGACGAGTCCTACGACCGCTTCCACGATTTCACCCGCACGATCGACGTCAACTACCTGGGCCCGGTGCGCCTGCTGCTCACCCTGCTGCCCGCCATGCGCGCTCGCGGGTGCGGCCACATCGTGAACATGTCCACCTGGGGTGTGCGTATGCCGCCCGCGCCGCGCTGGGCGGCATACGGCGCGTCCAAAACCGCCTTCGACGTCTGGTTGCGCAGTGTCGCGGCGGAGGTGGCCCGCGACGGCGTCACCACCACCTCGATCTACCTGCCGCTCGTGCACACCAGGATGAGCGCGCCCACCGACTTCAGCCGCGTCCCCGGGCTCACCGTGAGCGAGGCCGCCGACCTGGTCGGCCACGCGGTGACCGCCCGGCCACGGGAGATCGCCCCGTGGTGGTCAGCGCCGGTGCAGGCGTGGACCGACCTGACCCGCGGTCGTACCCAGCGGTTCATGGAACGTGCCTTGCGCCGCTGAGCCGGGAACGTCCGGGACAACCGGACGGCCAGCCGGGACATAGGATCGGCGGATGCGTGAATCCGTTGTGACCGGCCCGGCGGCGTCCGGTCTGACGACGGTGCTCGCGCTCGCCGACTCGCGACTGCCGATCGGCGGGCACGTGCACTCCGGCGGCGTGGAAGAAGCCGTCGCGTCGGGCCTGGTCCGCGACGTCGCGACCGTGCAGTTGTACCTTCGCCGCCGGATCCGGACCTCGGGGCTGGTGGCCGCGTCGCTCGCCGCGGCGGTGTGCGCGGGCGACCTGGATCCGGCGCGGGCCGAGGCGGAAGCCGACGCGCGCACGCCCGCGCCCGCGGCACGGGCCGCGTCCCGCGCCCAGGGCCGCGGTCTGCTGCGCTTGGCCAAGCAGCTGTGGCCCCGGCACGACTGGTCGCCGCTCGGCCCGACACCGCACCTGTCCACGGTCTTCGGCATGGTCGGCGCGGCCGCCGGGGTGACGCCCCGCGAGACCGCCGGCGTGGTCGTCTACACGACACTCACCGGTGCGGCCACCGCGGCCCAGCGTCTGCTGGCCCTGGACCCCGCCGCGATCGCCGCGTGCACCATCCGGCTGGCCGACCTGTGCGATCGTGTCGCCGCGGAAGCCGTGACCGGTCTGGCCGCGCTGTCCGATCCGCTGCAGGACGTGCTCGCCGAGCGTCATCGGCAGCGTGACATGCCCCTGTTCGCCAGCTGAAGCCCCGGAAGAAGGAGACCGCGCCATGCCCCCGCACCTGATCGACGGTGAGCCGCACGACCACGGTCACGATCGGCCGAAACGCACCCGCACGCCCGGGGAGGCGCTGCGCATCGGCATCGGCGGACCGGTCGGCTCGGGCAAGACCGCCCTGGTGGCGGCGCTGTGCAGGCAGCTGCGCGACGAGCTCTCGCTGGCGGTGCTGACCAACGACATCTACACCACCGAGGACGCCGATTTCCTGCGCAGGCACGCGGTCCTGCCGGACGAGCGGATCACCGCCGTGCAGACCGGCGGCTGCCCGCACACCGCCATCCGCGACGACATCACCGCCAACCTCGACGCCATCGACGATCTGGTCGCGGCGAACCCGCCGCTGGACCTGATCCTGGTCGAATCCGGCGGCGACAATCTCACCGCGACCTTCTCCTCCGGCCTGATCGACGTGCAGATCTTCGTGGTCGACGTGGCGGGCGGCGACAAGGTGCCGCGCAAAGGCGGCCCCGGGGTGACCTTCTCCGATCTGCTGGTGGTGAACAAGACCGATCTGGCGCCGCTGGTCGGCGCGGACCTCGGCGTGATGGAGCGCGACGCGGCGCGGGTGCGTGCGGACCGGCCGACCGTGCTCGTCTCGCTGACCGAGGACCCCGCCGCGACCCCGGTGCTGGCCTGGGTGCGCGAGCAGTTGCGCGCGGTCGCCGAACAGGATCGGGCGAACGCCGACCGGTCCACTGTCGCACGCTGAGATCCACTGTTGCGCACGCAGTTACGCATAGTCGCCACCGCCGCGGCGCTTCCGGAGATCCACGCGAGCGGCGCGATGGCGGCCCGTCGCACCGGTCCGAACACGGTGCACCTGATCGGCACCGCCGCGACGCCGCTGGGCGGTGACGAACTCGATATCGTGATCGAGGTCGCCGCGGGGGCCGAACTGGTGGTGCGCTCGGTCGCGGCGACGCTCGCCCTGCCTGGCGCGGCGACGCCGTTGTCGTTCGGGCGCTGGCATCTCGCGGTCG
Organism: Nocardia barduliensis; assembly: GCF_013315795.1. GTDB lineage: Bacteria > Actinomycetota > Actinomycetes > Mycobacteriales > Mycobacteriaceae > Nocardia > Nocardia barduliensis. The sequence continues at coordinate 17,668 of NZ_JABLTE010000022.1, read as the reverse complement.
GTAGCGGGGCGAGGCTGGATTTCGATCCGGAACCGATGGTCGTGGCAGGCGGCGCGCGACACCACACGGTCACCACGATCCGGCTGGCCTCCGGGGCCCGGCTGCGCATGCGCGAGCGCGTCCAGGTCGGTCGCGCGGGTGAGGACGGCGGCGAGTGGCGGGGAGACCTGATCGCCGACGTCGACGACCTGCCCCTGCTGCGCCATCGGCTGGTCTTGGGCGCGGGCGCTGCGGCCGATGACGCGCTGGCCGCCGCTCGGGCACTGGAAAGCGAACTCGTCTATCCGGACGAGTGCGCCGCGGCGACAACGGGATTGACGCAAACCAGGCTGCCCTTGGCGGCAGGCGGCAGTTTGTTCACCCGTACCGGCGCGCTGCTGAGCGTTGCGGGGTGAGCCGCGGATTTCGGCGCGAAGCGCACGGCACACCGTGACCGGCTATCGGGAGCGATTCACCGAACGTGCCGCATGTCGTCTTGGTCCCATAGAGGTGTAATCGAGCCGAGACCTGGAGATAGAAAAGGTGGGAACCCGACAGCGTCGTCGGGTTCCCACCTTTTCGGCTCGCTGCTGGGGAAGTGTCATCCGCTCAGCCGTCGGCCGCCTCGGGAGCCGGTTGCCCGGCCTCGTGGCCCGGGTCGACCGACTCCGGCGCGCTGAGCGCCCGCGGTGGCGCGCTCAGGGCGTGCACCGCACCGAGCCCCGCTCCGATACCCGCACCGATGGCCGACAGCGGGGCGGCCATCAGAGCCGCGCCGTAGGCGGCCCCGATCGGGCCGGCAGCGAGGCCGATCGGCGCGAACGGCAGACCGATGGCCAGCCCGAGACCTCCGCCGACGGCCGCCCCGAACAGCGCGAACGGGCTCGCGAACACGAAGCCCGCCGCCGCGCCGATCGCGGCGGCGCCCACCGTCTGGCTCGCGACACGGTCGGACCTGGTGCGCTCCATCCCGACGGAGTCGAGGAATGTCGCCATTTCGGCCTCGGCCATCGCGGCGCTGTCGTTGATCTGGATCGCCTGCTCCCGGTAGAGCCACTCCGGCGCGTCGACCTGCACATCACCGAAACGCAATTTGCCGGGAGGCGGTGCGATCGGCGGCACCGGGGCGACCGGGCCGGGCAGGTGCAGCCCGACCAATGGGGCCAGGTACTCGTGGGCAGGCAACGGACGCGCCCACTGCAACGAACTCAGCGTGTCGTCCGGGATCCGCAGACCCTCGTACGGACGCACGTTCGGCGCCTCGGCGCCGGGCCATTGGGCACCCTGGTCGCTCGGGACGGGGTCGGTCCTGGTCACCGGCACGGCCCGATCGGGCTCTGCGTTCGCGGTACCGGTTCCTACCAGCGCGAGAATCAGCGGAACCGTCCCCGCCGCGACGATCGGACCGATCCTCGGCCGGTGCGGTTCGGGTGCTCGGTGCTTGCCTGTGCCCATGAATCGCCTTTCATCCGGATGGAGACGTCGACGCCCCACATTCGGATCTGCTGGCGACCTGGATTGGTCGAGCCCGCTATAACACCTCGAATTGCAATAACCGAGTATTTGCCGCTTGTGTCAGCCTGCTTTGGCGTCGGTATGCGCCTTGTCCACCGCGACGCGGCTGTTGGTGGCGGTGCCGAGCGCGGCGGCCAGTTGTTCGGCGTCCTCGTCGTCGCCGTTGCTGATGGCCTCCAGGGCTAGTCGGGCGAACACCCACTGCTCGGTGGCGGCCATCTGCCCCCGGCTGCGGCCGAGGAAGGTGACGAACCACTGGATGACGGTGACGATCCGGCTCCGATAGCCCACCAGGTAGTACAGGTGCAGTGCGAGCCAGGCCAGCCACGCGATGAACCCGCCGAATTCCAGCTTGCCCACCTGGCACACGGCGCTGAACCGCGAGATGGTGGCCATGCTGCCCTTGTTGAAGTACTTGAACGGCTTGCGCTCCTGCGGCGCCTGGCCTTTGAGCCCGGCCTTGATCTGCTTGGCGGCGTAGGTCGCGCCCTGGATGGCGCCCTGCGCCTGGCCGGGCACGTCGGGCACCGACATCAGGTCGCCGACGACGAAGACGTTCGGGTGGCCCTTGACGGTCAGGTCCGGTTCGACCACGACGCGGCCGGCGCGGTCGACCTCGGTGCCGTCGGACTGGTCGGCGATCATCTTGCCCAGCGGGCTGGCCTGCACGCCCGCCGACCAGACCTTGCACGCCGACTCGATCCGGCGGACCGTGCCGTCGGAGTCCTTCACCGTCACGCCGAACGCGTCGACGTCGATCACCATCGCGTTGAGCTGGATCTCCACGCCCATCTTCTCGAGGCGGCGTTCGGCTTTGCCGCCGAGCTTCGGCCCCATCGGCCCGAGCACCGCGCCCGCGCCCTCGATCAGCACCACCCGCGCGTCGCGCGGATCGATGTTGTGGAAGGTGCCCTCGAGAGTGCGGTCGGACAACTCGGCGATCTGACCGGCCAGCTCGACGCCGGTCGGCCCCGCGCCGACGACGACGAAGGTGAGCAGCCGGTCGCGCTCCTCCTGGGTGGTCGCCAGCTCGGCCTGCTCGAAGGCGCCGAGGATGCGGCCGCGCAACTCGAGCGCGTCATCGATCGTCTTCATGCCGGGCGCGTAGGTGGCGAACCGGTCGTTGCCGAAGTAGGACTGCTGCGCGCCGGTGGCGACGATCAGGCTGTCGAACGGGGTGACGGTGTCCTGGTCGAGCAGGCGCGAGGTCACCGTCTTGGCGGTCAGGTCGATATCGGTGACCTCGCCGAGCAGCACCTGCGCGTTCTTCTGCTTGCGCAGCACCAGCCGGGTCGCGGGCGCGATCTCGCCGACCGACAGGATGCCGGTCGCCACCTGGTAGAGCAGCGGCTGGAACAGGTGGGTCGAGGTCTTGGAGATCAGCGTGACGTCGACGTCGGCACGCTTGAGGTGCTTGGTGCCGAACAGGCCGCCGAAGCCCGAACCGATCACCACCACCCGGTGCCGGCCGTTCTCGACAGTCTGAGTACTCATCGTCCTGCTCCTCGATGGACCTTGGGGGGATCGCCCCAGCGTCGGTTCCTGACACGCTAAACCGTAGCCGCCGAGCCGGACACCGTCACGACGAGATCCCCGTTCCTGGCGTGTTGCGGTGCGATGTCCCACCGCCGAGGGGCCGAGGCCGGGAGATCGCGGCGGCCGAACCGCCCGAGCGAACGCGGCCGAGAGCCTACGATGGAGGCTGTCGCTCAGGGAGGATTGCCATGGTCGCCGGTGACCGTGCGGTCGGCCGGAAGCCCAGCGTGCAGGCCGATTCGGAGAACGTCGCGCTGATCGAGGTACCGCACGGCCATCTGATCGACCGGGCGCTCGGCCTACTGCCGGAACGGCGCCAAGTGCTGGCCACCCCGCCACGGGGCAGCGCTACGGTCCCGGTGCGCGGCGACGCGGGACTGCCCTATCTGGGCCGGGCACTGCACTACATGCGCTGGGGTCCGGCCGAGATGATGGAGCGTTACCGCCGGTACGGACCGGTCTCGCTGAACACCTCGCTCGGTGTCGACCGGGTGCTGGTCTCGGGGCCGGAAGCGCTCGACGAAGTGCTCGGTCACCGGCGCCGCGACTTCGGCCAGGGGTGGGACTACTTCATCGGCCCGTTCTTCCGGCGCGGCCTGTTGCTGCTGGAGTTCGACGAGCACAAATTCCACCGCAAGATCATGCAGCAGGCGTTCACCAGGGACCGGCTGGAAGCACACCTGGCCGCGCTCACCCCGGCGGTGCGGGCGAGCGTCGCGCGCTGGGTGCCGCGCGAGCCCGACGCCGAACGCACGGTGCGGCTGTATCCCACGATCAAGGAGCTGACCCTCGAAATCGCGGGGGAGAGCTTCATGGCCGCGGACGTCGGCCCGCAGCGCAGGCAGCTGATCGACGCGTTCGTCGACTGCACCCACGCGGGGCTGGCGATCATCCGGCATCCGGTGCCGGGCGGGCACTGGCGGGCCGGACTGCGCGGCCGGAAGGTGCTCGAGGACTACTTCACCGCGATGCTGCCGCAGAAGCGCCGCACCGAATCGGCGGACTTCTTCTCCGGCCTGTGTCACGCCCGCAGCGAGGACGGCGGCGTCTTCGGCGACGCGGACGTGGTGAACCACATGATCTTCCTGATCATGGCCGCGCACGACACCACGACGACCACCGCCACCGCCGTCGCCTACTACCTGGGCAAGCACCCGGACTGGCAGCAGCGGGTACGCGCCGAGGTGCTCGACCTGGACGCGCGGCTCGGCGACGCGCCCCCGGCCATCGCGGACCTGGAGGCGCTGCGCGATCTGGACCTGGCGGTGCGGGAGAGCCTGCGGCTGATGCCGCCGGTTCCGGGACTGTCGCGGCGCGCCGTGCGCGACACCGAGGTCGCGGGCCACTACATTCCGGCGGGCGCCCCCGTCGACCTCGCCTACCAGGTGAATCACCTGCTACCGGAACTGTGGACGCACCCCGAGCGCTTCGATCCGGAGCGGTTCGGCGAGCACCGGCGCGAGGACAAATCGCACCGCCTGGCCTGGATGCCGTTCGGCGCGGGCGCGCACAAGTGCATCGGGATGCACTTCGGCACGTTCGAGGTCAAGACGGTGACCGCCGCCCTGGTGCGCGAATACGAGTGGCGGATCCCCGAGAAATACCGGATGCCCTGGGGATTCACCACCATTCCATTTCCAAGGGACGGTGCGCCGATGACGTTGCGCAGGCGCGCGGGCGCCTGAGGCGAGGCGGACGCGTCAGCGCCCGGCGAGCAGGATCTCCGCGAGCTTGGTGTCGGTGTCGGCGCCCTCGGTGTATCCGCCCGCGTCACCCAGCGAGCTCATGATGGCCAGGGTGTAGCGCTCGCCCGGTCCCGCGAAGCCGACCGAGTTGACCACCCAGCCGCCCTGCTCGGCCGACCAACCGTTCTTCAGGCCGGGCCGCATGCTCGCGCCGGCGCCCCACACGCCCCAGTGCTGGTTGGAGTCCACCGCGCGCATCCGGTCGACCAGGTAGTTGCGGTCGTCGGGGTGCATGTGGTTGAGGATGTGGTCCATCAGCCGGTCGAGGTCGGCGGCGGTGCACTTCTGGAACGACCAGTCCGGGAACAGCGCGGTGTTGGTGGGCTGGGGAACCAGCGAGCTCATGCCGTTGGCGCGGAAGGCGTTGTTGAACGCCATCCGGTCGATGCCCGCGTATTTGGTCCAGAGCAGGTCGGCGGCGCCGTCGTTCGAGGTCGCGAGCATGCCCTCCAGGAGTCCGCGGTCCTCCGGCGACAGCGAGATGGCGCCCACCCGCGCCCGGTTGAGCAGGTCGGCGGCGATCGCGAGCTTGATCGTGGACGCGGTCCAGACCGCGTTCTCCGCGTTGGCGTTGGCGTAGACCCCGCCCGCGACCCGGTCGCGCAGGACGTAGCCGGTGACACCGGGACGACCGTTGAGGTAGGCGTCGGCCTTCGCGATGCGGCTGCTCATATCGCAGTCGAAACCGGACAGGCACGCCTGGGTGTGCGCGAGCGGCGCGGCGGCCGCGATCGGTAACGCGGCGGGCAGGCTCGGAGCGATGATGGCCGCGGCGGCGAGGACACAGGCGGAGGCGGCCACGCGGGGAACGGCCCGGGTGGCGGAGGACGGATGACGCACGAGGGACCACGATCGCACATCGCGGGTCCGGACGCACGTCTTGAGCTCGGCCGCGGGGTGTGCTATGTCCGTTTCGGGCGCTTGCGGCGCAGTGGATTTCGCTCGACGCCGCAGGCCGGGGCGGGTCAGCGGAAGGCGGCGCGCAGTTCCTCGACGGTACGCCCGTTGAGCCGGTAGCAGTGCTCGAACGCCTCGGTGTGCCGATCCCGCGGCCAGGAATGTAGGACGACGGTGCGACCGTAGTGGCGCGAGTTGACGAGCTCCCAGCGATCGCCGACCCGGCGGACCGTGAATCCGCCTTTGGGGACCAGGGGAATCACCATCGCATCCATGAACGCGAACCAGCCTTTCGGTGCAGCTCTCTCGTTCCGCCCCGGTGCAAACTCTCACCTCCCCGGTGCAGCACTGTCGCACACGGCCGCTTCGGTCCCGGCGTGACACGGCGGAGTAATCCGTTCTCGTGTGGTCTATTTCACTGGCGTCCGGATGGGGCGGTGCGGTTGCGCGTCGGTCGCCGGGCGTATAAACGTGCACGAAGTCCGAGGCCAGCGCAGCCGGACACCATCGATCGAGAGGGCGCAGATGCCGCTGCACATCCACCGTGCCCAGCGCGCCGACGTGCTGGCCATGGCGCTGGCGGAGGTGCTGGCGCGGCCGCAGGAGGACCCGTTCGCGGCCGAGGTGGTCGCGGTGCCCGCCAAAGGCGTGGAGCGCTGGCTGACGCAGACGCTCTCCGGTGTGCTCGGCGCGGACGGCTCGGCCGACGGCGTGTGCGCGAATGTCGCCTTCCCCTCGCCCGCCGCGCTGGTCGCCGAGGCGCTGGCCGCGGCGAGTGGAGTGACACCCGCGCAGGACCCGTGGGCGCAGGAGCGGGCGGTGTGGGCGCTGCTGCGGGTGATCGACGCGTCGCTGTCCGAGCCGTGGTGCGCCGTGCTGGCCAGGCATCTCGGCGCGGGCGCCACCGCGGGCGGGGCGTATCGCGTCGGTCGGCGCTATGCGACCGCGGCCCAGATCGCCGCCCTGTTCGACAGCTACGCCGCGCAGCGGCCCGCGCTGATCACCGAGTGGGCGGCGGGCTCGGACACCGACGGCGCGGGGTCGGCCATGCCCGAGGACCTGCTCTGGCAACCGGCGCTGTGGCGCAGGCTGCGCGCCGAGATCGGGGAGCCGAGTCCGGCGGAGCGGCTCGACGCCGCGTGCGCCCGCCTGCGCGCGCGGCCGGATCTGGTCGCGCTGCCGCCGCGGCTGTCGCTGTTCGGCATGACCAGACTGCCCAGCGATCAGCTCGCCGTGCTGTCGGCGCTGGCCGCCGCCCGTGATGTGCACCTGTGGCTCGTCCATCCGAGCCCGGTCCTCTGGTCTGCTCTGCGGGAGTTGCCCCCGGCGCGTACGCGCGCCGAGGACGCGAGCGCCGGTGCGGTCGCGCACCCGCTCCTGGCGGGATTGGCCCGCGACGTCCGGGAACTTCAGCAGCGGCTCGCGGCACTCGCCGCCGACGGTTCCGACACCTGTCATCCGGTCACCGCGGCGCGATCCCAGGACGTCGCGCCGGACAGCGATTCACCTCCGACGTTGCTGCGCGCGCTGCAGGCGGGCATCCGGGACGATCGGTGGCCGCCCGCGCCTGGGCAGGTCGGCGCCGACGGCACCGTACAGGTGCACGCGTGTCACGGCCCGGCGCGGCAGGTCGAGGTGCTGCGGGAATGCCTGCTCGGGCTGTTCGCGGCGGACCCGACGCTGGAGCCGCGCGACGTGCTGATCATGTGCCCGGAAGTGGAGGCGTACGCGCCGCTGGTGCGCGCGGCGTTCGGGCAGCGCACCTCGGGATCGCCCGAGTCGCAGGCGGATGCGGAGCATCCGGCGCACCGGTTGCGCGTGCGCCTGGCCGACCGGGGCCGCGGGGTGACCAATCCGCTGCTCGCGGTGATCGGCGTACTGCTCGAGCTGGCCGACGGCCGGGTCACGGTCACCCAGGTCCTCGATCTCGCCGCCGCCGAAACGGTCCGCCGCCGTTGCGGATTCGACGACGACGACATCGAGCGGCTGCGCGAGTGGGCCGCCGAGTCGGGCGCGCGGTGGGGGATCGGGCAGCGCCAGCGCCAGGCGTTCGGGCTGGCCGATTTCGCGCAGAACACGCTCAACAGCGCGGTGGACCGGATCCTGCTCGGCGTCACGGCGGGCGAGACCTCCGAGGACTGGCTGGACCTCGCGCTGCCCTTGGACGACGTGGACAGCAACGACGTCGACCTGGCGGGGCGCTTCGCGGAGTTCGTCGACCGGCTCGCGGTCTGCCTGCGCGACCTGCGCGGACCCCGGCCCGCGCAGGAGTGGGCAGTGGCGCTGGGCCGCGCGCTGGATCTGCTCACCGACGTCCCGGACGCGCAGGCATGGGTGCGCACCGAGGCCAGACAGGAACTCGCCGCCGCCACCGGCCACGCGGGCGAGGTGCCGTTGCGGCTGACCGATGTGGGGGTGCTGCTGCGCTCGCGGCTGGCGGCGCGCCCGACCAGGGCCAACTTCCGCACCGGTGAGCTGACCGTCTGCACCATGGTGCCGATGCGGTCGGTGCCGCACCGGGTGGTGGTGTTGCTCGGGCTGGACGACGAGGTGTTCCCGCGCGCGAGCGCCGCGGACGGCGACGACGTGCTGGCTCGCGAACCCCTGCTGGGCGAACGGGATCCGCGCAGCGAGGACCGGCAACTGCTGCTGGACGCGATCCTCGCGGCCCGGGACGCGCTGCTGGTGTTGCACACCGGCGCCGATCCGGTGAGCGGGGCGCACCGGCCGCCCGCCATCCCGGTCGCCGAGTTGCTGGACGCGCTGCGCGCCCACGTCGGGGGCGCGGCGATGGGCGCGGTCGTGACGCGGCATCCGCTGCAGTCCTTCGACCGCCGGAATTTCCGCGCCGAGCGGCCGTTCAGCTTCGACACGGTGGCCTTGGCAGGCGCCAACGCCGCCGCCGGGCCCGCGCGCCCGCGTCCCGGTTTCCTGGCCGCGCCGCTGCCTGCCGCGGAAGCGGCGGATGTCGCGCTGGCCGACCTGATCGCGTTCGTGGAGCATCCGGTGCGCGCGTTCCTGTGGCAGCGGCTCGGCCTGCGGGTCCCCGAGCACGACGAGGACATCGCCGACCGGCTGCCCATCGAGCTGGACGGCCTGGCCAAGTGGGAGCTGGGCGAACGCCTGCTCACCGCCCGCCTCAACGGCGCGGACCCGGCCGGGTTGCGGGCCGCGGAGTGGCGACGGGGCACGTTGCCGCCGTTCGGATTCGGCGCCGCGGTGCTCGACGAGATCGAGCACACCGTCGACCGGTTGGCGCGCGCCGCCCAGGCGGACTACGCGGGCCCGGTCCGCGCGGTGGACATCGCGGTCGACCTGGGGAACGGACGTCGCCTCACCGGCACCGTGCCCGCGGTCCACGGTGAAACCCTGATTCGCACCACCTTCTCCCGGTTGGCTCCCAAACACCGGATCGGAGCGTGGGTTTCGCTGCTGGCGCTGACCGTCACCGAGGACCGGTCCTGGCGGGCGGTGAGCACCGGGCGCGGCCAATTCGGGCGTCCCACCTGGCGTTGCGAGCTCACCGCGCCCGACGTGCCGAGGGCCGGGGAGATCCTGCGGGAACTCGTCGCGCTGCGCGACGCGGGCCTGACCGAACCGCTGCCGGTCGCGCCCACCGCCAGCGCGGTCTACGCCGAGCGCCGTATCCGCGGCGCGAGCGCCGACGACGCGATCGCCGCGGCCGAGCGCGAATTCAACGGCGGACCCAACGGTCCCGGCGCGTTCGGCGATCACACCGACCGTCACCTGCGCTACGTCTGGGGTCCCGCGCCCCGGCTCGAGGACCTCATGGCCGCGCCCGCTCCGGCGGGCGAGCCCGGTGAGAGCACCCGCTTCGGCGCGCTGGCCCGGCGGATGTGGGCTCCGCTGCTGGCCGCGGAAAGCCAGGGGCAGCCGTGACCGGTCACGCGGCGGGCGAGCGCCGGGGCCTCGGCGCGATCCGGCGGCCGAATCCGCGAGATATGGCCACGGCGCGTGTCGGTGGCCGGTCGGCGACCGGTCGCGCGGCAGAATGGCAGCTCGGACAGTCGCCTCGAATGCAGGTCCGCGCGGCGTGGCCGGTCACCCGCGCGCTCGCGACGTCCGTGGATCGCGTGACCTCCGGCCGCGCACGAGGGAGGTGCGCATGACCGTTCAGGAAACCTCCTTCGCCGCGAGCGTTTTCGACGCCGCCGCGTTCGAGCCGTTCGGGCCGCTGCCCACCGGCACAACCGTGCTCGAAGCCAGCGCGGGCACCGGCAAGACGCACGCCATCGTCGGTCTCGCCGTGCGCTACGTCGCCGAGGCGGGCATCGATGTCTCCGAGCTGCTGCTGGTGACGTTCAGCCGCGCGGCCACCCAGGAACTGCGGGAACGTACCCGCGACCGATTCGTCGCCGTGGCCGCCGGATTGGCCGATCCGGACGCGGCACGGGCGCACGCCGACGAACTGGTGCGATATCTCGCGCAGGCGGACGCGAGCGAGGTCCGGCTGCGGCAGCGGCGGCTGCTGACGGCGCTGTCGGATTTCGACGCGGGAACCATCGCCACCACGCACAGCTTCTGCCAGCGCATGCTGGACGAACTCGGGCTCGCGGGTGAACACGATCCCGGCACCCGGCTGGTGGAGACCGTCGACGACCTGGTCGGCACCGTCGTCGACGACCTGTACCTGCACCGCTATGCCCGCGCCGAGCCGCCGTTCTCGGTGAAGGAGGCCCGCACCCTCGCGCTCGCCGCGGTGCGAGACCGGCACGCCGCACTGGTGCCCGACGGCGAGGCCGGCGAGCGGGTGGCGTTCGCGTCCGCGGTCCGCGCGGAGACCGAGCGGCGCAAACGGCTGGCCGGGCTGCGCGACTTCGACGACCTGCTGGTGCTGCTGCACGAGGTGCTCGCCGATCCGGAGCACGGCCCGCGCGCGTGCCTGCGCATCCGCGCGCGTTACCGCGTCGCCTTGGTCGACGAGTTCCAGGACACCGATCCCCTGCAATGGGACATCCTGCGCAGGTCCTTCCACGGGCACGCCACCCTGGTGCTGGTCGGCGATCCCAAACAGGCGATCTACGCCTTCCGCGGCGCGGAGGTGCTCAGCTACCTGGACGCCGTCGCGCACGCCGACACCCGCAGGGAACTCACCACGAACTGGCGCAGTGACGCCGGGTTGCTGGCCGCGCTGGATCACCTGCACGGCGGCGCGGCTCTGGGCCACCAGGAGATCCGCGTCCACCCGGTCGCCCCGACCAGGCCGTGGTCGCGGCTGTCCGGCCCCGCCGAGCTCACCACTCCGATGCGTGTCCGATGCCTTCCGCGCACCGGGGCGGGGCCGCTGAACAAATCCGGTTTCCCGGCCGTCGGACGGATGCGGGCCAAGGTCGCCGACGATCTCGCCGCCGACATCGTCCGCTTGCTCGAATCCGGGGTCTCGCTGGACGGCAAGGCCGAACCCGTTACCGCCGAGGCGAATGCGACCCCGCACCGTCCGGTGGACGCGGCACGCAGGCCGATCGGGCCCGGCGACATCGCGGTGCTGGTGCGAACCCGCTCGCAGATCGACGTGGTACGCGCCGCGCTGGATCGCGTCGGCGTCGCCTCCGTGCTCGCCGGCGGCATCAGCGTCTTCGCGACCGGCAGCGCCACCGACTGGCTGTGGGTGCTGCGGGCGCTGGAACAGCCGCACCGCGGCGACCGTGTCCGGCTGGCCGCGTGCACACCGCTGCTCGGCGTCACCGCGGCCGAGATCGATAGCGGCGGCGCCGATCTGGTCGGACAGGTCAGCGCCCAGTTGCGCGAGGCGGCGTGGCTGTTCTCCCGCGCGGGATTCGCGGCCGTCTTCGAGAAGATCTCCGCCGAAACCGGACTGGCGCGGCGGCTGCTCGCCGTGGAGAACGGGGAGCGGCAGCTCACCGACCTGCGGCACATCGCGCAGCTGCTCGACCAGGTCGCGCTCACCGAGGGTCTCGGGCTGACCGCGCTGACCCGGTGGCTGGCCGACCGGGTGCGCGACCCCGCCTCCGGCGCCGTCGCCGATCGCAGCCGCAGGCTCGACCGCGACGCCGCCGCCGTGCAGATCGCCACCGTGCATGCCAGTAAGGGTCTCGAATTCCCCGTCGTCTACCTGCCGTTCGCCTGGGACAGCGCGAAGAATCCGTATCCGGCGACGTTGCTGTTCCACACCGACGACGGTGCGCGTGTGCTGGACGTCGGCGGCCCGGACGCCCCGGGATACGCCGAACGCAAGACCCGCAGCGAAGCCGAGGAAGCGGGGGAGGAGCTTCGCCTGCTGTACGTCGCGCTGACCAGGGCGATGTGCCAGATCGTGGCCTGGTGGGCGCCCGCGATCACCACCGCGGCCGCGCCGCTGCACCGGATGGTCTTCGGGCGGGCCGATCGGGGCGCCGTGGTCGCCACGCGCGCCCCGGTGCCCGCCGACGCCGTTGCCGCTCAATCGCTTTCGGCGTGGGCTCAGGACGCGGCCGCGGCGATCTCGGTGACGGCGGTGGCCGGGACCGACGACGTCGCGATCCGGCGGGTGCGCAGCGCACCCGCGCAGGGCGAATTGGCCGCCGCTCGATTCGACCGGGTGCTGGACCAGCAGTGGCGGCGCACGTCGTACTCGGCCCTGACCGCGTCGGCGCACGAACCGGTCACACCCGAGTCCGGCAGCGAACCGGAGCAGCTGCGGGGATTGGGCGACGAGCCGGCCGGTACCGCTCTGATCGGCGCGGCGGAACCGGAGCACACCGGCGCGTCCTCGCTGATGAACGCACTGCCCTACGGCGCGGAGTTCGGCACGCTGGTGCACGGCGTGCTGGAGCGGATCGACACCGGCCGTGCGGATCTGGCGGCCGAGGTGCGCGACCGGTGCCGCGAGGCGGTGGACGAGCTGATGGCCGAACTGGACCCGGACCTGCTGGCCACCGCGCTGCTCGCGGTGCTGCGTACGCCGCTCGACGGCGGCTGCCTGGCCGACATCGCCCCCCGCGACCGCCTCAGCGAACTCGAGTTCGAATTGCCGCTGGCGGGCGGGGAACGCGCCGGTGCCACCGCGGCCACGTTGCGGCGCGTCGCCGAGTTGCTGCGCGAGCACCTTCCGGCGGACGACGATCTGTCCGGGTACGCCGACCACTTGGCGGCGCTGGAGGACATGCCACTGCGCGGATACCTGACCGGCAGCATCGACGCCGTGCTGCGCGTCGACGGCGGCGCGGGGCCGCGATTCGTCGTCGTCGACTACAAGACCAACCGGCTCGGCACCGGCGATCTCACCGTCGCGCACTACACCCGCGACCGCATGGCCGCCGAGATGCAACGTTCGCACTATCCGCTGCAAGCGCTGCTGTATTCCGTTGCGCTGCACCGGTATCTGCGCTGGCGGTTGCCCGGTTACGATCCCGCTCGGCACCTGGGCGGGGTGCGGTACCTGTTCGTGCGCGGCATGATCGGACCCGAGACCCCGGCGGGGTGCGGTGTCTTCGACTGGTACCCGCCCGCCGATCTGGTGGTCGCGCTCTCGGCGCTGCTGGCCGGGGAGGCCACGCGGTGACCTCGATCCAGGTGGCGCAGCGCGGAACCGGGCTGCTGCGCACGTTCAACGAAGCGGGCGTGCTGTCGGCCGCCGACGTGCACGTGGCGCTGCGGCTGGGCAGGCTGGGCCGGGAATCCTCGGAGGCGGTGCTGTTCGCCGCGGCGCTGGCCGTGCGTGCGGTGCGCTCCGGCTCGGTGTGCCTGGAACTGCACCGGATGCGGGAGATCGGCGTCGACGCCGACGAAACCTGGGACGCGGGCATCGATCCGGCGACGCTGCCGTGGCCGGACATCCCGGCCGTGGTGGCCGCGCTGCGGGTGAGCCCGCTGGTGCTCGGCGGTCCCGCCGGGCCGTTGCGGCCGTTGCGGCTGGTCGAATCCGAGGGCCGAGGCGATTCCGGCCCACTGCTCTACCTCGATCGGTATTACCGGCAGGAGCAGACGATCCGGCGGGTGCTCACCGAGCGATCCGCGCACCACCCGGTGGTCGACCCGAGGATCGTGCGGCGCGAGCTGGACCGGTTGTTCGAGGCGTCGGCGGGTACGGCGCCGGATCGCCAGCGCTTGGCCGCGGCGCTGGCCGCGACCCACTGGACCACCGTGGTCGCGGGCGGGCCGGGCACCGGCAAGACCCACACCATCGCACGGATCATCGCCTTGCTGGCCGCGCACCGTGCGGCCGAGCCGAAGCTGCCCACGCTGCGCATCGCGCTGGCCGCACCGACCGGGAAAGCGGCGGCGCGTCTGCAAGAAGCCGTCCGCGAACAGGCCGTTCCGCTCGGCCTGCCCGAACTCACCGCCGCCACCCTGCACCGGCTGCTCGGCTGGCAGCGCGGCCGCGGCACCCGGTTCAAATACCACGAGTTCAACCGGCTGCCCTACGACGTGATCGTGGTGGACGAGACCTCGATGGTCTCGTTGACCATGATGAGCAGGCTGCTGGCCGCCCTGCGCCCGGACACCCGGCTGGTCCTGGTCGGCGACCCGGACCAGCTCGCCTCGGTGGACGCGGGCGCCGTGCTCGCCGACCTGGTCGCCGGACCGGTCGCCACTACCCCCAACCCCGTTCTCGACGACATCCTCGGCCCGGAGCAGGCCACCGAGCACGCCGAGGCCCTGACCGCGCTGGAGCGCACTCGCCTGCGTGGCGGCATCGTCCGGCTGACCCGGGGCCGCAGGTTCGGCGGCCGGATCGCCGACCTGGCCGTCGCGGTGCGGGCCGGAGACGCGGACGCCGCACTCGAGCTGCTGCGCGGTGGCGGCGACGAACTGTCCCTGTGCGCACCCGATGAGCTGACCGCGGTGCGCGCCGACGTGGTGCGCGCCGCGAGCGCGGTGACCGCCGCCGCACTCGACGGCGACGCGGCCCGCGCGCTGAGCGCACTCGAATCGCACCGCTTGCTGTGCGCGCACCGGCAGGGGCCGTTCGGCGTCGAGCGCTGGGACCGGATGGCCGCCGAATGGGCCGCAGCCGGAGGCGCGGGCCCCGACTCCTACCAGGCGCCGTGGTATGCCGGGCAACCCCTGCTGGTCACCGCGAACGATCACGAGGCGCGCATCTACAACGGCGACACCGGCGTGGTGGTGCGCATGCCCGACGGCTCGCTGCGCGCGGCGCTGCAACGCGGCAGCGAACCGTACCTGGTGCATCCCACGCAGTTCCCCGCAGTGGTCACCGTCTTCGCCATGACCATCCACCGCAGCCAGGGCAGCCAGTACGACACCGTCTCGGTCGTGCTGCCCGAGCCCGAATCGACCCTGCTGACCAGGGAATTGCTGTACACCGCGATCACCAGGGCGCGCCGCCACGTCCGGATCGTCGGCACCGACGAGTCCATCCGCGCGGGTATCGCGCGGCGGGTGCTGCGCGCCAGCGGGCTGTCGCGCCGCGTAGGCGAACCAGGGGCGCGATGACGGAATCTCACGTTCCCGGCGCCTGCGCCGTCTACCCGGTGTGAGCCTGCCCCCGTTCGAGGAAGTAGTGGCCGAGTACGGCCCGATGGTGTTGCGCGTCTGCCGGGCGGTGCTCGGCCAGGCCGACGCGGCGGACGCCTGGTCGGAGACGTTTCTCTCGGCGCTGCGCGCGTTTCCCGGCCTCTCCGAGGACACCAACCTCGAGGCATGGTTGGTGACCATCGCGCATCGCCGCGCGATCGATGTCGGCCGGGCGCTCACGCGCGCGCCGGTACCGGCGGAGACGCTGCCGGAGCGTCCCACCGCGGCCCCCGGCCCCGCCGACTACGACCCCGACCTCTGGGCCGCCCTGCGGGCGCTGCCGACCAAGCAGCGCCAAGCGGTCGCTTACCACTACCTGGCCGGGCTTCCCCACACGGAGATCGCCGAACTGCTGGGCAACTCTCCGGACGCCGCCCGCCGCGCCGCCGCGGACGGCCTGAAGACCCTGCGCAAGCTCTACCCGAAGGAGGACGCATGATGGCCACCCTGGATCGTGCCGGCCTGAACGCGCTGTCGCACGCACTGACACCCGACGCGGCCCAGCTCACCGCCCTGCGCGCGCGACTGGCGGTCGAGGCGGAAGCCGCGGGCCTGCTCGACGTCGCTTACCGCACCCTCGACACCCCGGTCGGGACACTGCTGCTGGCCGCGACGCCCACCGGCCTGGTCCGTGTCGCCTACCCGCGCGAAGATCATGACGCGGTGCTCGCCACGCTGGCCGCTCGGATCAGCCCGCGGATCCTCGCGGCTCCCGCCCGGCTGGACGCGGCGGCGCGGCAGATCGAGGACTACTTCAACGGAAGCCGAACGCATTTCGACCTGCCGCTCGATCTGCGCCTGGCCGCGGGGTTCCGCCGCCAGGTGATCGAGCACCTGCCCGCCATCGGTTACGGACAGCGCGCGAGTTACGGCGCGGTTGCCGCCGCCGTCGGCAACCCGCGAGCGGTGCGAGCGGTCGGCTCCGCCTGCGCGCACAACCCGCTGCCGGTGGTGATCCCGTGCCACCGGGTGGTCCGCGGTGACGGCGCGATCGGACAGTACGTCGGCGGCGTCGTCGCGAAGCAGGCGCTGTTGAGCTTGGAGGCGGCGTGAGCGAGCGAAGCATCGGCGCGGTCGAGCAGGGTCATCGGGCGCGGCCGCGTGCGGGCGCGGACCCGACCGCGCAGACCACGGAGCAGGTGAAAGCCGCCGCTTCCCTGACGGACCGCGTCGACGCCCAGCCGTGGGCCGCGCTGCTCGCGGAGGTCGACGCCCACGGCTGCGCGGCGACCGGGCCGATCCTCACGCCGCAGGAGTGCGCCGAGTTCACCGCCATGTGGGCCGACATCCCGCGCTTCCGGTCCACCGTCGACATGGCGCGTTACCGATTCGGCGAAGGCACCTACCGGTACTTCGCGAATCCGGTGCCCGAGCCGATCATGCTGCTGCGCGCGGCGTTCTACCGAAAGCTGTTGCCGCTGGCTCGATCCTGGGCCGAGCGGCTCGGCGACCCGGCTCCGTGGCCGGGCGAGTTCGCGGACTGGCTCGACGTCTGCCACGCCGCGGGACAAACCAAGCCGACTCCGATCCTGTTGCGCTACGGCACCGGTGACTGGAACGCCTTACACCGGGACCTCTACGGCGAGTGGGTGTTCCCGCTCCAGGTCGTCATCGGTCTGGATCGGCCGGGAGTCGACTACACCGGCGGTGAATTCCTGATCGTGGAGCAACGGCTCAGAGCCCAGTCGAAAGCGACCGTTTCCGTCCTCGACCAGGGCCACGCGCTGATCTTCACCACCCGTGACCGGCCGACCCGATCCAGCCGCGGTTGGTCCCGCGCCCCGATCCGCCACGGCGTCAGCCGCGTGCGCGGCGGCCTGCGCCACACGCTGGGCCTCGTGCTACACGACGCCGAATAACCCGCCGATGTACACGTTGCTCGCCGCGGACGGCCTGCCCTATCGCAGCCCCGTGCCCGGCCGCTACGGCGGCCATCGCCGCGGCCGGATCTACGGTCGCCTCGACTGCCCCTCCGCCCTGCGTGCCCTGGCGCGCGGCGCCTACCGCCGTCATCGCGTCTTCTTCGCGACCGAGCCCGACGCGGTGGCCGCGGGCTATCGTCCCTGCGCGGTCTGTCTGCCCGGGCCGTACACGGCTTGGAAAGAGGGGCGGTGACCGCGCGGGATGAACCGAGGCGCTCTCATCGCGGGCCGGTCGCAGTTATGTGCGGGCGCCGAGTCGCGACTGCGGGCACTGTAGGTGGGCGGACCGGGGAGGGCCGCCCTGCTCGCAGTTCGCGCGAGCGGGGCGGCTCGGGGTGTCAGCTGATCTGGGTGCCCGACCAGCCGAAGCTGAAGCTGTGGCCCTTCGAGGTGCAGGTCAGGGCGCCTCGGCCGCCTCCGGTGCAGGTGGCGCCGCCGTTGGTGAGGGTTCCTGTGATGGGTGGGCTGTCCGCGCGGCCGTGGGGGCCGGTGAGGCCGAAGGTCGGGTGGGCGGGCAGGAACGGCAGGTCGATCGCGAGATCGTAGATGGTGAATCCGAACAGGTTGGTGCCGTAG
>NZ_JABLTE010000229.1 GCF_013315795.1 Nocardia barduliensis | reverse complement strand
CCCTCGATACCCACCCTTGGGGCCGGGCACGGCGCGCCCGCCGCGACGCGGACGCGCCGTGGGAGTCACTGGCCGCGGAATTCGGGCGGGCGCTTCTCGAAGACGGCCTTGATCGCCTCGGTGAGATCCTCCGAGGGCAGGAACGCGGCATTCCAGGCGGAGACGTAGCGCAGGCCCGCGGCGACCTCGTCGATGCGGCGCTGATCCAGCACGTCCTTGACGCCCTGCACCACCAGCGGCGGGTTGGCGGCGATCTCGCGCGCGGTCGCGTGCGCCGCGTCCAGCGCCGCTTCCTGATCCGGGAAGACATCGTTGACCAGGCCGATCTTCTCCGCGCGCGCGGCGTCGATGTCCTTGGCCGTGTAAGCCAGCTCCCGCAGGTGACCCTCGCCGATGATGCCGGGCAGCCGGTGCAGGGAGCCGATGTCGGCGACGATCGCGACCTTGGCCTCACGCAAGCTGAACTTGGCGTCCGCGCTGGCATAGCGGATGTCGACCGCCGCGATCAGGTCCAGCCCGCCGCCGATGCACCAGCCCGACACCGCCGCGATCACCGGCTTGCGGCAGTCCGCCACCGCCGTGACCGAAGCCTGCATCTTGCGCAGCTCGGTGAGGAAGTCGGTACGGGGCGCGGCCAGGGCGCGCTCGGCCATCAGTGGACCGAATGTGCCGCTCATCGCGGGCAGGTCCAGACCGTAGGAGAAGTGCTTTCCCGACCCGGTCAGCACGATCGCGCGCACGTCGGGGTCGGCGTCCAGCGCTCGGAAGACCTCCGGCAGCTCGCGCCAGAAGTCGGGACCCATCGCATTGCCCTTGCCGGGGCCGGTCAGCGTCACCTGCGCGACGTGATCCTTGGTTTCGACGGTGAAAGCCTGCCAATCTGTCATTTGTACAGCGTATCGAGGTGACGCGCGCCCGGTATCCCGGCCCGGGAGTTCTCGGCATGCGAGGATTCGCGGTGAAAACTCCGCGGCGAGTAAATCTTGTGCAAAAAAGCGGCGGCGCACTGGTTCCCGGCTCGCCCAACGGCGGATCATGGTCGAGTCAGCAAACCTCATTCATCGGTTTCGGAGGACACCATGCTGATGCATCGGGGAATCGGCCTCGACCGGTTCAACGAATTGCCGCGCGCCCGCGCGGTGCACGCCCTGTACGAATGCTGCTGCAACGTCACCTGGGCGACCACGGTGAGCGACGCACGGCCGTATCCGGATCGCGACGCCCTGCTGACCAAGGCAGATCTCGAATTGCTCGCGCTGTCCCCGCGGGATGTCGACCGCGCCTTCGAAGCGGTTGCGCACAAACGGGTCTCGTCGGGTGACCTGACCGAACTGGCGCGGATCACCCGCGAGCGGATCGCCGGGATGCTCGGCCCGAGCGAGGGTTACCCGGAATACTGAGCCGGCCGCGCGACTTATCCGGCGTACCGTCCGCAATCGCTCTACCCTGGTGAGATGCGCAGGTCGTCATTGCCACCGGTCGCCTGCCGGGTCGCCGACACCCTCATCTCCCGGGGTCATCACGGTCTCATCGTCACCCAGCCCGAACCGACGCACACCGCCGCGGACGCCGCGCGGGCACTCGGCGTCGACGTGGGAGCGATCACGAAATCGCTGGTCTTCCTGCTCGACGACGACCCGGTCCTGCTGCTGGTGTCCGGCGAGCACCAGGTCGATCTGGCGAAGACCGGTGCGCGCCTGGAAGGGACGCTGACCCGCGCTCCCGCCGATATGGTGCGTGCGGTGACCGGTCAGCCCATCGGCGGCGTCGCGCCGGTCGGCCACCCGACCAACCTGCCCACCTGGGTGGACAACGCGCTGGGGCGTCATCGGGAGATCTGGGCGGCGGGCGGACACCCGAACACGCTCTTCCGCACGTCGTTCCCGGAATTGCTGCGGATCACCGCGGGCCTTCCGATCGACGTGGACTGACCGCGGCGGCGGCCGCGAAATCATGCCGAACGCCACACCCGCCTGGCGTGCGCGGAATCCGGGCGTAGTTTCGTCATGTGACCGACGCACCACGCCCCGAGACGGAACTGCGGATCCCCGATGACCTCAGCGGCATCACCGCGGAGCAGTATCGCGCGTCGATGCGCCACTATCCGGCGGGCGTCACCGTCGTCACGCTGCATTCGCCGCAGGGGCCGGTCGGCTTCACCGCGACCTCCTTCGCCTCGCTGTCGCTGGACCCGCCGCTGGTCTCGTTCAACATCGCGCACACCTCATCCAGTCTGTCCGCCATGCTGGACGCCGAGTCCGTCGTCATCCACTTCCTCGGCGAACATCAGCAGCACCTGGCCCATCGGTTCTCCCGGACCGCCGAGGAGCGCTTCACCGACCGCGCCCTGTGGACCACCTTGGACACCGGCGAACCGGTCCTGCACGGCACCCCCATCTGGTTGCGCGCCACCGTGCACCAGCTGATCCCCATCGGCGACCACACCTTCGTCGTCGCCTTGGTCACCCGGGTGCACGACAACACCGACGAGGAGCCCGCGGCGGCGCCACTGCTGTACTACAACGGGCGCTACTACCGCCCGACCGCACTGGACGACTGAGCCGACGCGGCTACGCCACCTTCGGCGCGCATCTCAGCCCCCGTCCAGGACGGCGAAGTCGACGTCAACCGGGAACGGATCGGTCAGCCGGAGCACGTCCTGGTGGGTCTCCGCCAACCGGTAACTACGGCTCGCCCAATCGAGACGATATTCCTGGATTATCTTGACTTTGCGATCCGCGGCCAGATGCACGATCGAATAGATCGAATTCCCTCGTTCGCGTACTCCGCGCACTTATCCACGTGTCGGTGTACTCGGACCCCGGCGAAACCACCTCGACCACCAAGAGCACGTCCGCGGTCGTCAATTTCCGGTCCCCATCGATGCACCGATACCACGCGACGTCCGGGCGGCGAAACGAGAATCCCGGGCTTCCCGGGCGGCTCCGAACAGAATGCATTTCGAAGTCGGTCACCACGCCGGTACACGGCTCGTCCGGGCTCGCCTGCTCGAACGCGTTGGCCATCCGCCGGGCCACGTTGTTGTGCTCGAACGTTCCGCTGCGGCAGACGAGGACGTGGCCGTCGACCACCTCGATCTGCCGCTGGATTTCCTCCGGAAGTGCCGCGTAACCCTCTTCTGTGATGAGAAGGGCGCCCGGATCGGTGGCCCACACGGGCAGCGTGCTCATGAAGTCCGCCTCGAAGTCGGGTTGCCGGATACGGCGATAGTATCCGGCGCGACCGCACGGATCGGGTACAGCGCGGCGTCAGCCGACCAGGCAGGGGG
>NZ_JABLTE010000228.1 GCF_013315795.1 Nocardia barduliensis | reverse complement strand
GTGCTGAGGTCTTCCGGGGCCGGTTGCTCGGCGGCGGGCAGCGTCATGTGCTCGATCGGCATGTCGTTGCCGCGCTGGACAGCGCGCAGCATCTCACCGAACGCGGCGGCCGAGGGCGGGCGGTCGGCGGGATCGTGTGCCATGCCCGCCTCGATGGCGGCGGCCACGTCGTCGGGGATGCCGTCGAGCCGCAGATCGGGGAGCGGGTCGGCCGCGATGCGCAGGAACTGCGCGACGATCTGCTCGCCGGAACGGCGCTCGTACGCCGCGTGCCCGGTGATCATGGCGAACAGCGTCGCGCCGAGCCCGTAGACGTCCGAGGCCACCGACGGTGTGCCCGAGCGCAGCACCTCCGGCGCGGTGAACGCGGGGGAGCCGGTCACCACTCCCGTTGTGGTCTCGAAACCGCCTTCCATCCTGGCGATACCGAAGTCGGTCAGTTGCGGTTCACCGTAGTCGGTGAGCAGGACATTGCCCGGTTTGATGTCGCGGTGCAGGATCCCGGCGCGGTGCGCGGTCTCCAGGGCGCCGGCCAGTTTGACGGTGATCCCGATCGCCTCGGGCAGCGGCAGGAAACCTTCGCGGCGGATGCGGTTCTCCAGGGAGCCCTGCGAATGAAACGGCATCACCAGGTAGGGCCGCCCGCTGCGGGTGGTGCCCACCTGCAGGATCGGCACGATGTTCGGGTGCCCGGACAGGGCGCCCATCGCCTGCTGCTCGCGCAGGAATCGTTCGACGTTCTCCGGCTCGAGCTCGGGGCGGGCGGTGAGGACCTTGACCGCGACGCTGCGATTGAGCGCCCGCTGCCGACAGCGATAGACCACGCCGAACCCGCCCTTGCCGATCACTTCGGGGTCGTCGAGACCCGCGCCCTCCAGTTCCTGCTCGATACCTGGAGGCCGATCGTGCTGCGTGGCGAACGGGTCCGAACCGGCCATGGCCCTGCTCTGTGTCAGAAGTCGGTAGTTCTGCGGTCAGTACCCAGTTTATGCCCGGCGAACCGCCGCCCATGTTATTACGTTTGATATAGATGGCGTGGTGAGGCGCGTGATACCGCGCTGTCGGGCTTCTCGGAACCAGGTTGCCAACTCGGGTCCGCAACACTTCTCGCGCACCAGGGAAGCGGCTGGCGGCTCGGGGCGAATGCCTCCGCACGGCGGCGTGTCGCCGGTGTGTTGCACGTGCTCGCACGGCTCGGGCCATAGGATGCCTCGGCGCGCCGGAGTCGCTCGGGTCGGCGGGAATCCGTGATCGGCGTCTTCCGGTCGGTGCGCTTCGTGAGGAGGTCGAATGCTCTGGGTGGTACAGGTGTTTGCCGTCGCGGCCGCTCTGCTCCATGTCGGCATCTTCGTCATGGAGTCCGTCCGGTTCACCGATCCCGCTGTGCACAAGGGGGTCTTCCGGGTTTCCGAAGCCGAACTACCCGCGGCCCGGCCGTGGGCGTTCAATCAGGGCTTCTACAACCTGTTCCTCGCGGTGGCGACGCTGGTCGGCGTAGCGATCCTGCGTTCGGTGCCGGAGGCGGGCTGGGCGCTGGTGCTATCGGGGTGCGGCTCGATGCTGGCCGCGGCTGTGGTGCTGGTTGCTCATGACCGCCGGTTCGTCAGAGGCGCCGTGGTGCAGGGCGCGCTGCCCGCGCTGACGCTGCTCGCGGCCGTGACCCAGCTCTGAGCATAGCCGGGTGGATGCCGGCAACCGAAGGTCGGTAACGGTAGGCGAATTCGAACCCGGCTGCGTGTGCGCGGGCGTGGAGTCGACCGGAGGTATGCGCGCGTAGAGGTGATCGGCGTCGTCTCCGGGGCGGCCGAGCGGCGGAGAAACCGCTCGACCGGTATGCCGAAAAGGGTTGCGGCGGGGGTGCTCTGGGCCTCCACACACTGTCAGGAGTCCTTTACCGCAGAAATGCGGACGCAATCTTGCGTTCTTGCATCTGTACGTGCATGATCCAGCTAGCCTAGTTGTGACAACCGATCCGATGACCGGGAAAACGGAATCGAGAGCCAATTATGTTGGTACAAAGCGCGTTGGTGTCGGGTGAACTCGGAGTACGGCGATGAGCGCGCCGACGGTCGGCGCCTTACCGACCGCGCCGCAATTGTTGTGTGCTTTCCAAGGGCGTCGTTTCCAAGACCGGGAACTGCTGCGGTCGGCACACGCACTCGCCGAGCTGCACCAGCGGCGTGCGCAAGTGCTGGACGCCGCACTCATCGACGAAATCGACTGTCGGCGCCGGGAACTCGTCGACGACATCAACGACTGGGTCGCGCAGGAGATTCCCCAGCATCGCAATGGGGCCTCGCTGCACACCGAAAGCCTCGGCGCCGTAGTGGATCGAATGGCGCGCAGCTGGGTGGACGCGAATCAGGTCATTCACACCGAGGGCGCGCGCAGCGACAATACCCATAAACATTGGTATCAACTAGCCGAACTCGTCGACGGGTACACTGATCTGGTAACCGACGTGGCCGGTGGCCGCCGCCGTTTGCCCGAACAATGAACTCGTCGCGACGGCGGTCTCGTCCGCGGTAGTGACACTGCCCCGCAGCGTCACACGTCCGAATGGCGACGTCCCGGCGCCGAGTCATCCGACCAGTGGCGTCAGCCGGGCCCTCATGTCGCCGGCACAGTGACGGCGGGCGCAACGGGGCGCCCCGCCCGGCGTGCCGCGTGGTCGACTGGCGCGGCACGCCCGTGACGATCCCGCTGCCCGGCAATCACTCCGCAACCAGTGCTCGGTCGCGCGCCGCCCGGCGGGCACGCCGCCGCTGGCGATAACGACGGATCCGGCTGGCGCAGAAGTACACCAGTATCAGGCCGAGAACGAGCAGAATCGCCGCGATCACCGCCGCGAGAACCGGGTGGAACACCGCGAGCGTGACAACGCCCGCCACGGTGACGTCCTCGGCGGTGCTGACCACGATGTTGCTGGCGGGCTCGGGAGAGGTGTTGACGGCCATTCGCGTCCCCGCCTTCACCAGATGGCTCACCAGCGCGGCCGTGCCGCCCACCGCGCCCGCGGCGAGTTCCGGGAGCGATCCGTCCTGCCCGGCCAGCAGCGCCGCGACCACGGCGCCCGCGACCGGCCGCACCACGGTGTGCAACGCGTCCCAGAACGAGTCGAGATACGGAATCTTGTCCGCCACCGCCTCGATCAGGAACAACACCGCCGCCGCGACCAGGACGTCGGTGCGCTGCAGCGCTTCCGGCACCGAATCGGCGAATCCGAACCGGCCGAAGAGCCCGAGCAGCAGGACCACCGCGTAGGCGTTCACACCGCTGGCCCAGCCCGCGGTGAAGATGAGAGGTAGTGCGGACACGGGCCCATGGTAGGGCGAC
>NZ_JABLTE010000227.1 GCF_013315795.1 Nocardia barduliensis | reverse complement strand
GGGTTTCGGGGAGGTTGAGGCCGAAGAAGGGCCAGGCGCCCTGGTTGGCCGGTTCCTCCTGGACCCACGCCAGATCGGTGGCGTTGGGGTAGCCCTCCAGGGCTTCGTTGAGGCGGCGGACGGGCAGCGGGTAGAGCTGCTCGATCCGCACGATCGCGACGTCTTCGCGCTTCTGCTTGGCCTTTTCGGCGGCGAGTTCGTAGTAGAGCTTGCCGCTGGTGAGCAGGACGCGCTTGACCTTGCTGCGGTCGCCGATGCCCTGTTCGTACGCGGGCTCGTTGAAGACCGAGCGGAACTTGCTCTCGGTGAAGTCCTTCAGGTCCGAGACCACGGCCTTGTTGCGCAGCATCGACTTCGGGGTGAAGACGATCAGCGGGCGGCGGATGCCGTCCAGGGCGTGGCGGCGCAGCAGGTGGAAGTAGTTGGCCGGGGTGGACGGCACCGCGACGGTCATCGAGCCTTCCGCGCACAGCTGGAGGAAGCGCTCGATGCGGCCGGAGGTGTGGTCCGGGCCCTGGCCCTCGTGGCCGTGCGGCAGCAGCAGCACGACGTCGGAGAGCTGGCCCCACTTGGCCTCACCGGAGGAAATGAACTCGTCGATGATCGACTGCGCGCCGTTGACGAAGTCGCCGAACTGCGCTTCCCACAGCACCAGTGCGTTGGGGTTGCCCAGCGAGTAGCCGTATTCGAAGCCGACGGCGGCGAATTCGCTCAGCGCCGAGTCGTGCACCGCGAACCAGCCCGGGTTCTCGCTGCCGATGTTGTGCAGCGGGGTGTACTCCTCGGCGGTCTTGCGGTCGATGATCACCGCGTGCCGCTGGGTGAACGTGCCGCGGCGGGAGTCCTGACCGGTCAGGCGCACCGCGCGGCCCTCGTCGATCAGCGTGCCGAAGGCCAGCAGTTCGGCGAAGGCCCAGTCGACCTTGCCCTCGTAGGCCATCTCGCGGCGCTTCTCCAGCACCGGCTTGACGCGCGGGTGCACGTTGAAGCCGTCGGGCACGTGCAGGAACGCGTCGCCGATGCGCTGCAGGATGTGCTTGTCCACGGCCGTCACCACGGAGGCGGGCACCGGCTGGTCGCCTTCGACCGACGAGCTCGGTCCCGGTGAGTATTTCTCCAGCTCGCGGACCTCGTTGAACACCCGCTCCAGCTGGCCCTGGTAGTCGCGCAGCGCGTCCTCGGCCTCTTTCAGCGAGATGTCGCCACGGCCGATCAGGCTCTCGGTGTAGGCCTTGCGGACCGAGCGCTTGGTGTCGATGACGTCGTACATGTACGGCTGGGTCATCGACGGGTCGTCGCCCTCGTTGTGGCCGCGACGGCGGTAGCAGATCATGTCGATGACGACGTCCTTGCGGAACTTCTGCCGGAAGTCGACCGCCAGGCGGGCCACCCAGTCGCACGCCTCCGGGTCGTCGCCGTTGACGTGGAAGATCGGCGCGCCGATGAACTTCGCGATGTCGGTGGAGTACTCGGTGGAGCGGCTGTTCTCCGGCGCGGTGGTGAAGCCGATCTGGTTGTTCACCACAATGTGGATGGTGCCGCCGACCCGGTAGCCGCGCAGGCCACCCAGGTTCAGTGTCTCGGCGACCACGCCCTGACCGGCGAACGCGGCGTCACCGTGCAGCATCAGCGGTACGACCGAGTAGCCCTCCGGCCCGTCGCCCTTGTCCAGCAGGTCCTGCTTGGCGCGGACCAGGCCCTCCAGGACCGGGTCGACCGCCTCCAGGTGCGAGGGGTTGGCGGTGAGCGAGACCTCGATCTCGTTGTCACCGAACATCTGCAGGTAGGTGCCCTGCGCGCCGAGGTGGTACTTCACGTCGCCGGAGCCGTGGGTGGCTGCCGGGTTCATGTTGCCCTCGAACTCGGTGAAGATCTTCGAGTAGGGCTTGCCGACGATGTTGGCCAGCACGTTGAGCCGGCCGCGGTGCGGCATGCCGATGATGACCTCGTCGAGGCTGTGCTCGGCGCACTGGTCGATCACGGCGTCCATCATCGGGATGACGGCTTCGGCGCCCTCCAGCGAGAAGCGCTTCTGCCCGACGTACTTGGTCTGCAGGAAGGTTTCGAAGGCCTCCGCCGCGTTCAGCCGGTTCAGGATGTACTTCTGCTGCGCGACGGTGGGCTTGGCGTGCTTCTGCTCGACCCGCTCCTGGATCCACTGCAGCTGCTCGGGATCGAGGATGTGGGTGTACTCGACGCCGACGTGGCGGCAGTACGCGTCGCGCAGGATCGACAGCACGTCGCGCAGCTTCATCTGCTCCTGGCCGTGGAAGCCCGCCACGTTGAAGGTGCGGTCGAGGTCCCAGAGGGTCAGGCCGTGCTGGGTGACGTCCAGGTCCGGGTGGCTGCGGAACTTGTCCTTGACCAGCCGCAGCGGGTCGGTGTCGGCCATCAGGTGGCCGCGGTTGCGGTAGGCCGCGATCATCTCCAGCACGCGCGCGCTCTTGTCCACGCCGCGTTCGCGAATGTCCTTGCGCCAGCGGACCGGCTCGTACGGCACGCCCAGGCCGTGGAAGATCTCGTCGAAGAAATCGTCGGAGATCAGCAGCTGGTGGATGGTGCGCAGGAAGTCGCCGGACTCCGCGCCCTGGATAATGCGGTGGTCGTAGGTGGAGGTGAGCGTCATCAGCTTGCCGACGCCCAGTTCGGCGATGCGCTCGTCGCTCATGCCCTGGAATTCGGCGGGGTACTCCATCGCGCCCGCGCCGATGATCGCGCCCTGACCGTTCATCAGGCGGGGGACCGAGTGCACGGTGCCGATGGTGCCCGGGTTGGTCAGCGAGATGGTGACGCCGGAGAAGTCCTCGGCGGTGAGCTTGCCGTCGCGGGCGCGGCGGACGATGTCCTCGTAGGCGGTGTGGAACTGCCCGAAGGTCATCGCCTCGCAGCCCTTGATGGCCGCGACGACCAGCGACCGGTTGCCGTCCTTGCCGGGCAGGTCGATGGCGAGGCCGAGGTTGGTGTGCGCGGGGGTGACCGCGTGCGGCTTGCCGTCGACCTCGGCGTAGTGCCGGTTCATGTTCGGGAAGGCCTTGACCGCCTGCACGATGGCGTAGCCGAGCAGGTGGGTGAAGGAGATCTTCCCGCCCCTGGTGCGGGCGAGGTGGTTGTTGATGACCAAGCGGTTGTCGATCATCAGCTTGGCCGGGATGGCGCGCACGCTGGTCGCGGTGGGGATGCTCAGCGAAGCGGCCATGTTCTTGGCCACCGCCGCCGCTGCGCCGCGCAGCACCTTGGACTCGTCGGTGGCGGTGTCGGCCTGCTTGGGGCCGGAGGTGGGCGCGGCGTTCGAGGTCGGCGCGGGGGTGGTCTGCGGAGTGCGCGCGGTCGCCGCGGCGGGCTTCGCGGCTGGGGCGGGCTTGGCG
>NZ_JABLTE010000226.1 GCF_013315795.1 Nocardia barduliensis | reverse complement strand
GAGTTGGGGTGAGTCGAAGGGGAATGCCGCGGCGAGGGCGGTGGTGTCGAAGGTCCGCTGGACCCGGATCAGGTCGAGCCCGAGCGGCAGGGTCGTCACCCACGCCTGAGCCGCCCGGTAGGACAGGGTGCAGGTGTCCACGAGCAGGCTCGCCGCCAGAGCGCGGACGGCGGCTACCTCGTCGGCCAGCTCGGATTCCGAGGCGGCATGGACGGTCAGGTAGACCCCGACCCGGAACAACCTTGCCTCGGCCCGCGCGACGCGGGCCGACAGGTCAGCGGCGTCTTCGACCGCAACGTCGACCTGCGGGTCGGTCAATCGGCCCCGCCCGAGGTCGTGCATCCTCGAGGACTCGAGGCGGGCCTGCTGGCGGCGCAGCCGGGTGGCGGCGGTGGCCGGGTCGACCGGCTCGATGTGTACCGCGACCTCGACTCTGCCGGGGTGTGAGAGCAGGGGCGCGAGCCAGCCGGCCGTCACCTCGCGCGGGTAGCCGGTGACCGCGAGGGTCGCACTCCAATCGGAGCCGATCTCGAGATGGCGGGTACCGATGGTGAGGGATTCGGGGGCGAACCGGTCGATCGCCTCCCCGGCGAACGGGTCCGGTGTCGGGGTGTCGGGGTCGGTGGTGATCACGGTGTCGGCGGCGGCGATGTCGGCGGCGGCCGACACCAGACCCTCGGGGTTGGCGCAGCTGGCCACCACGGCGGTCGCGGCATCATGGTCGAGGGCGGTCACCGAGATCCCCAGCGGGGACAGGACATCGGCGGCCTCGTTCATCCGGCGCAGGAGGCGGGACTCGGCGGCCCGGCGCGCACCACCCGACAGTGTGCGTCGGGCCCGGCGCTGTCCGGGTAGCCGGGCACGTAGCCCGCTGGTGGGCTGGATCTGGGTCTGTTCGCGCCAGATCAGCAGTACCTGCCGGTGGACCGGGTCCTCGCGGGCAGCCAGTTCGGTGAGGTGATCGGCGTGGTCGAGGGCCGACGCGGCGAGGTCGGGCGACATCTGGGCGGCGGCGGTGTGCAGGCCGGTGATGTGTTCGGTCAGGTCCAGGCGGGCCGAGCGGACGAGGATCTGGACTGGTTGGCGCAGGGTGTGCAGCCAGCCCGCGAGTTGGCCGACGAGGCTGTCCTGTTCGGCCGGGGTCCGCAGCGACAGGTTGAGGGTTCCGGCGACCGCGATGGCGGCGAGGCCGTCGGCGCCGAGGTCGATTACCCCGACAGCGCCGCTGCCGCTGCTCGACACCGACTCGGGCAGGCGTGTCTGATTCGCTGACAGTTCGGCGGGCACCGGTAGCCGGGAACGTTGAGGTTTGGTGCGGGTTGTGATCCAGCGCGGTGCCTGGGCACGAGTGCCACCGTGCGACCGGATGAGGTGGCGTGAGCGGAGACGGTGGCGAACAGCCGCGACGAGCAGCAGGTCGGCGGACAGGCCGTCGCGCCGAGTGAGCACCGCGACCGCGACCACGACGAACACCGGGGCCACCACAGCGGCGAACACCGACAGAGGCAGCAAGGATCGAGTCGCCGCCCAGGTCGAATACAGCAGTACGGCGGTGGTGGCCAGGACGGCGAGCTGGCGGGCGGTGAAGGGCCCCAGCAGCCGGTCGGAGCGGTCGACGTCGGCGGGGATGCGCACGATGGTGCTCACTGGAGGGTGCCTCCTCTCGGGGCGCGGGGCGCGCGGCGGCGCACGGGCAGATCGGCCATGGGCAGATGCAGCTGCCGCCCTGCCGGACGCGCCGGTGCGGGTGGTTGTGGTGGGTTCGGTGGCGGTGCAACGGCTTTGGCCCGGGTGACGGGGAACGGCAGCGGGTACTGGCCGCTGCGCGTCGGGCGAAGACGCGCGTACGGGTCGGCCGGGGTGGGCTCGGTGAAGTCGAAGGCGAGCTGTTGCGGTGTTGCGCGACGGCCGGGACGCTGCGGCGGCGGCTCGGGAGCCGGTGGTGATGTTCGGACCCGGCGCACCGGGATCGGGAGCGGGTACTGTCCCCCGGCCCCGGCGCGGATGCCCCGGTACGGGTCCGGCCCAGTGAAGTCCAGCGCGAGCTGGCGTCCCCTCGCCGACCGGCTGGGACGTGGCGGTAGGGTGCCGGTCGCCTCGGCCGGTGCCGGGCTGGGTTGCCGCGCGACCCGGCGGACTCCTTCCAAGGGCAGCATGAGCTGTCCGTCCCGTGTCGGGCGTACCCGCGCGTACGGATCGGGCGGCCCATTGCTGGTGGCGGTGCGAGGCGTTCGGGGGGCGCGGGCAGGGCGCGGAAGTCGCCGTGCCGATACCCCCGACGCGGCGGAGCGGGCACTGCTCGAGGTGGCTCCTTTGAGCATGCCGAGGGTCTGATAGGCGACAAACCCGCGCACGATCGACCCCAGGAAGCTGCGACCTTGCCCGATCTCGAGCACCGACAACAGCCACATCGGCGTCTTGATCAACACGAACATCAACGCCAAAGCGACAGTGAGGTCGGCAATCTCGTTGGCGTCCGGGCCGAACAGATGCCACCCACCGGGGGTGAGCAGCACCCGCAACACGGTCACCAACGTCAGCGATTGCACAACCTGGATCGCCAGGCACGCGGCGAAGCTGCGCCACCACCAGCGGGCGATGCCGTCGAGGCCGGGCAGCCCGTGACACATCAACGCCAGGGGCGCGCACACGATCAGCAGGATCGTGATCGCGACCCGCACGACGTAGGAGATGAGCAGCACCAGCAGCATCACCGACAGCGCGAGTTGCAGCAGCACGAACACGCCTCGGCTCTGGTTGCTGGTAATCGCCAGCTCGGTCAGCGCGTCGGCGGCCGAGCCGGAGTCGACGCCGTCTCCGGCCAGCGCACCGGCGAGGGCGTTGGCGAAACCGATTCCGGCGGTAGCGATCATCATGCTCAATCCCCCGGCCCCGAAGCCGATCACCAGGCGGGGTGCGAGTTCGCGGATCGACCATTGGGTTTGGACGCTCTCGCGCATCATCAACAACGCCCCAGCGGCCATCACGACCAGGACGTAGAGCGCGACCACGATCTGCCAGGACTGATTCCACAGAGTGCCGATCTCGGGGATCTGCCCGGGTTCGGGTGTGGTGAGCAGGGTTTGCGAGAGCAGTTCCAGTAGCGGGTTGAGCGAGGTCTCCACGATGCGCCGGAAGAACCCGTCGACCGCGTTCTCCACACAACCGTTGATGTTGGTGACCCCGCACTCCGCCGACCCCGAGCCCGAACCGGATCCGGGTGTCGGTGCCGTTGTCGTGCCGGGCGCAGTCGTTGTCGAGGGGGCCGGTGTCGGGGCGGTGGTCGAGGGCGGTGTCACCCACCGGCGCGGGGTTGTCGTGGTCGGTGGAGTGGTTGTCGGGGCGGGTGTGGCCGGTGCGGTGGTCACCGG
>NZ_JABLTE010000225.1 GCF_013315795.1 Nocardia barduliensis | reverse complement strand
GCATGGTTGACCGGATACCGGCGCTTGACGATCCGCTACGAACGACACGGCCGCCTCTTCGCAGCATTTCTACAACTCGCCGCAGCGCTGACCTGCTACAAGAAACTCACCACGTAAGACGTCCTCTAAGGGGACTCGAACCCCTGACCCCCACGCAGGGGTTCTAGATGTCTCGTGGTTCCCATCGCTTCCTGAAATATCCTGTGAACTGCGGGAACGGTACGGTGGTTGGTCCCGACGCTTCCCATTGGTTCCCGTGGTTTCCCGTTCAAACCGGGGGGTTAGCGCGGGGGCGGTCAAGTTTTGCACGGTTCCCGGCGGCGGATGTCCTGCGGCCCCGTAGCGGTGCGGGGTGCCTGCCGCGCTGTGGGCCCGGCGGCAGGGCGTCGACAGATTGTCGCGTTCCCTACCCATCCTGGTTCCGGGGGTTGTCCTGGGCGGTGCCGGAGACGAATGGTGCTAGCTGGTTGAGAACGGCGGTGGAATCGGGGGCCAGCGCGGGCCGGTCGATGTAGTGCTGTTCGGTGGTGGCACTGTTGCGGTGTCCGGCTTGCCGCTTGGCCTGTTCGGGTCCGAACCCTTCAGCCACGGCGGTCAGGTTCGTCTTGCGGTAGGTCTTCGGGGTGATCCAGGCGTAGGTGGTTCCGCGTGCGGCGCGCCAGGTGCGACCGAAGTTATGAGGGTCGCGCCAGCCGCCACGCCGCGAGGGAAAGAGCGGAGTTTCGTCGTCGGGATCCCAATCGTCGGCACCAAGTGCCCGCAGGGTCTCGATGGTGAACGTCGGTAGCACGACGGTGCGGTACCCGGCGTCGGTCTTGGTCCACTCCTGCCGGTACAGCCCCACTCCGGTCACACGGACGATGGTGCCGCTGATGGTCATTTCCCACGGGGTCGCGGAGGTGTCGACATCGCAGCGACGGAACGCGAGGCATTCACCCGGCCGGGCTCCGGTTCCCAGGAGTATGTCGGCGGCGTTGAGGATGTCGGGGTCGCGTGCAGGGCCGCGCGTGTAGGCGGGCGTGCCGGGGATCGCCTTTCCGGCGAGCCAGGTTTCGAGCTGGGCGCGTAACCCGTTGCGGGTTGTCTCGTCCATCGCTTTCGGTTTCTTCTTCTTGCGTTTGATCTTGCCGACTTCGCGCATGGGGTTCTCACTAATCGCCCCGTGACGAACGGCCAGGCTCATCATGCCGGTGAGGATGATCTTGTGGCACTGGGCTTTACGGGTGTGCCCGTTCTTCTGGATCATCTTCAGGTGAGCATCCAGGTAGGAGGTGTCAGCCTCGAACAGCCGCACACCGCTCATCGCCGTTTTGATCTTCACGGTGCCCTTGCGGGCACGTGGATCGTCGGAGGGTTCGATCTCCTCCCGATACCATTGCAGGGTTTGGGGGGCCACAGTCTCGTCGAGTTCCATTTCTTCGAGCCAGAGGTCCGCCAGTGCGGGGATCAGGGTGTTCCAGGTGACGGCACCGTTCCGCTGACGCCCCTCGGACTTGATCCGTTCCTGAACGACTTCTTTAAGTCGGTGCTCTGCGGCGGTTTTGCTGGCTCCCCATCCTTCGACCCGGATGGTTTCTCCGCTGTAGGAGCGGTATCGGGCCCGTGCCCGGTATTGCCGTGTGCCGAGTTTCGTGCAGCTGATCTTGCCGTATGTTCCCATTGCCAACGCCTGCCGAGGCATCTCTCCAGTACCTTTCCACACTGTTTGGTCTGCCATCCGGATCCGGTCGGATTCACGCGCTTTCCCCGAGTTCGAGCTGGGCTTCCTCCCAAGCGAGGAGGTCGCTGAATCGATATCTCCGATATCTGCCCATTCGAGCAAAGCGAGGACCTTTTCCGAGCGAGGCCCAGTTCGCGAGGGTTTTCTCAGGGATCTGCAATCGCTGAGATACTTCCTCCGTGCTGAGCCAATGGTCCGTCACCGAATTTTGGATACTTCCATTTCCCGGTGACGGGTCTATATTCACGCTCGATATCGGCCCGCGGTCAAGCGGTGCGGTCGAATTGTTTTTCGATCTGCGGTTATTCCCCCTGCTTCCGAATTTGTGCGCCGTTTCGTCCGGCCCGTTGGCCCGGTGTGGGACGTCCGCACCGCCCGCCTGAATCGGCCTGTCCGGGGTTGCTTTCGACGTGGTCGGGTCACCGGCCGACTTGCGAGTGGGCGTCATCGCTGTGGGGCCTTTCGCTGCTCAGACGCTTCCGTGCCGGGGTTCGCAGGCACCGGGAGCGGTGGCTCGCCGAGGTCGACATCGGAGTAGTCCATGTCGCCGGTGGCGGTGAGTTCACCGGGATCGGTGGTGATGAGGGCGTTCTCGGTGTGCGAGGCCAGCGACCCGAACACCGCGCGGTCGGTGCCGCCGACCGCGAGCAGCCCCGAACCGCGTGCGGCCGAGAGCAGGAACTGCTGCTCGCCGTCGGAGAGGTGGAAGGCGGTAGCGACCTCGTCGATGGCCTGAGGTGCCTGGCGCAACAGAATTTGAGTCGCGGCGTTGGAGATGATCGCGCGACCCAGCTCGGTCGAGCACACATCTGCGCAGTCCTGCGTCGCGACGGTCAATCCCGCCCAATACTTGCGGAAGCTCTTCGCCGCCCGGAACAGGAACGCCGCCCCGGCGGGCTGGCGCAGCAACAGCCATGCCTCGTCCACGGTGATCATGCGAGGCCGCCGCTGGCCGGGGTTGGACACCCGTCGCCAGGTCGCGTCTAGCACGAGCAGGGTGCCGATGGTTTTCAGCTCGTCGGGCAGCTCCCGCAGCGAGAACACGATCATCCCGCCCTCGGGTTCGGTGGTGGTGTGCCCGTCGATCAGCCCGGCATAGGCTCCCTTGCCGGTGTAGGGGTGTAGTCCGGCGGCCAGCTCGACGGCAGCGGGCGAGGCGAGCCGGTCGAGCTGGTCACGCAAGTCGTTCAGGGCGGGCGCGGGTCGGGTCCAGGTGGCGGGGTCGTCGGTGATCCCGGCGTCGGTGTATGTGGCTGCCAGGGCAGCGTCCAGGGCGGCCCGTTGCGCGGCGGTCTGGTCCCCCAACAGCACCTGGATCAGGGTGTGGCAGAACAGCTTGCGGCGGACGAGTGCGTCGGCTGGTGCGCTGCGGCGGCCGTCGGGTCGGGTGTGGACTTCCAGGTCGAACGGGTTGAGCCGGACGCCGGGTGCGCCGAGGCGGATGTGGGTGCCGCCCACAGCCTCGGCGAGGCGGCGGTATTCGTCTTCGGGGTCGATGACGACCTGCTCGATCCCGCGATAGAGGGCTCGCAGGATCTCGGTTTTGACCAGGTAGGACTTGCCCGCACCGCTGCGCCCGAGGACGACGAGGTTGTGGTTGTGAGCCTCAGGCCCGAACCGGTCCACGAACAGCAGGCCCGACGCGGCGTCGCGGCCGTAGAGGACGCCCTGGGGC
>NZ_JABLTE010000224.1 GCF_013315795.1 Nocardia barduliensis | reverse complement strand
TCGAGGAGGACCGTGGCATTTGGGAGTTCACTCGGACGGTCGGTCATGCGGGGCCGGTGGATCAGATTCGTGGACTCGAGTATCTGTTGCGCACCGGCGCGGTCAGCACAGGAGACCACGTCATGCTCTTCAGCGGCGGACCGGGTATGGAGGCTGCGTGCGCGGTCGTCGAAATCACGGCGGTACCGGACTCAGGCGATGATCGCGACATGTAGGAATGTCACGGTGAGATGAAAAGGTACCGTCACAGCGATCACGCCGGTGACCACGCGCAGGAGAGTTCGGCGAGTCGCACTGACATGGCGTTCCCCGCTCCGTGCCAATCGCAGCAGGCGCCGCTCGATTGCATGGTCGGCCATCGCCAGCGCCACTGTCGGCGACCGTCGCATGGCCATCCGAATCAGCGCCGTACGTACCGCCTGGTCACCACATTCGCGCGCGGCCGCCGTATCCGCGCACATCTCCACGATCTCGGCGATGGCCACCGGGGCCTGACGAAACAGCGGGATGATGGGCAGCGCCTTGCCGAGCACCGATGTCCACATCAACACGACGTGATGGCGGCCGCGCAGATGCGCTCGTTCGTGCGCGAGAACCGCCGCCGCGGCCGCGTCGCCGAGCTGGAAGACCCCTTCGGTTGCGACGATCAGATCGCTGCTGCCGCTGATTGCGAACGCGACAGGGTCGGCGTGGTCGAGTCTTAGCACATCGGGCGTTGCCGACATCGTGCGACCGACGGCCCGCAGTAGAGCCGCGTTGGTGTCGGAAGTTTGTAGGCGTCGGCGAGTCGCCCGAATGATGCGGTTACCGAGCCAGACAGCGAGAGCCAGAAGCAGCACCACTCCGGCGATACCGACGAAACACTCCACGGCCGTCGATGCCCCGTGGGTGAATGAATGCCACGCCCAGTGCGAAGACAAGGCTCGAGGGACGAGTGTGGCCCCGTGCTCGGGAAGAAGCAATACGACCGCACTACCGACCGTCGCGGTGACGACGCCGACGATCGCGGCCAGCCACGCAACCAGCACAAGAACTGGATCCTGCTTGGTGACATCCACCCGCTTCAGTATCGAGGGCGCGGCGGTCCCCACCACCGTCGCAGAGACGAGCAACAGGACCGCTGACAGCATCGTGTCTTCCTATCCTCTGTCGCTGGTCACGCCCCGCCGCAGGACGCACACCAGGCACAGCCGGGTCTGGGGCCGAATGGATACCGGTAGCCACGTCGATGAAACCATCGGAACACACGTTGCCGCAGCACTTCAGGGTGACCGCGGATGTACCCGAGGCGAGCGCGTCGATGCAGCGCATCCCAACTTACCGCCGATACAACTCGTCGGTACACCGACGCGTTGTCTCTCCGACTCCGAAGACCACAGTTATTGGGGCGCAGTAACTCTCGAACAAGCGCCTGCTTCCGTTGATAGGGCGGCGCGTTGTTGCCGCCCTACTAAGTGCCTTAGTACCTTGGGGAGGGCTTTTCGGCGTGCCGGCGAGGCCGCGTGGTCGCAACGAGGGGAGGAGGCGCTCATGCCCGATTCGATCAGTGACAACCAACCCGACGAACCGTTCGGCGAGCCCTATGTGCGGTGGGCAGACGGTGTACCTGTGGTCGCTCCGCTCGACGATATTCCGGTCAGCCTGGTCCCGATACGGCTGCTCAGCCACAGCAATCTGGCCCGGCAGACGGGCGAGGATCCATCGCACACCCAAGTCCTCGCGGAGACCGAAGCCGAACTGCCGCCGATCATCGTCCATCGCGCCACGATGCGCGTGATCGACGGCATGCATCGAGTCCGAGCGGAAATGTCCAAAGGACGCACCGCAATCGCCGCGCGCATCATCGACTGTGATGACGACACCGCGTTCCTGCTGGCGGTCGCCTCCAACATTCGCCACGGTCTCACCTTGAGCACCGCGGACCGCAGAGCTGCCGCCGAACGCATGATCGCCCAGCATCCGGACTGGTCGGATCGAGCCGTAGCGGTGGCTACCGGCCTGTCCGGCAAAACGGTTTCGACCGTTCGAGCCGCCTGTTCGACTGCGAACGTAGCGCAGTTGAACTCCAGGGTCGGCATGGATGGTCGACTACGACCACTAGACAGCGCCGCCTCACGACGACGTGCCGCGCAGATGCTGCGCGACAACCCCGACGCGGGGCTTCGTGAAATCGCCCGCGCTACCGGGCTTTCTCCCGCGACCGTGTCCGATGTTCGCCGGCGCGCGCAGCGCGGTGAGGATCCGGTGCCCGACCGGTATCGCCGCCGACCCAAGAGCACCGTCGAAAAGCCGGCAACAGCCGCAAAACGAGCAACGTCCGCAGGGCCTGCCGCAGAACCCGATGTGCTGTTGGCCAAGCTGAGGAACGACCCCGCTCTGCGGTACAACGAAACCGGTCGGCAAACGTTGCGCTGGCTCTACCAGCACATGGTCGATCCGGGCAGCTGCCAAGACCTGGCATCGAGCCTTCCTGAGCATTGGTCGGAAGTCGTGGCCGAACTAGCTCTCAGCTACGCCCGGACCTGGAGGACGCTCGCCGACAAGCTCCACGACGAAGCACGGCGCAAGGCCGACACCGCGTCAACTCTGCCACCTCCGAACGAGGCGGCGCCGTTGTGAGGTCTCCCCACCGCGCGACTTGAATCCGATCACAGGTGCCGCCACAATCGTGTGAACGTCGGCCTCCGATGCGGTCGGCTTGTCCACGGAGGTGCTCGGTGCTCGGGCTCGGCGATCTGGAAGCCACTGTAATGGACGCCCTTTGGCGTGCCGGCGCACCGATGAAGGTGCGCGACGTCCTCCAAATGTGCACCACGGCCGAGCGTCAGCCAGCGTACACAACCGTCATGACGGTTTTGGACAACCTTCATCGCAAAGGCTGGGTCTCCCGCGTTCTGGAGCATGGCGCCTACCTCTACCGACCGACCTCTACGCGAGAGGAAGCCGCCTCGCGAGCGCTTCGTCAGGTGCTCGATGAATCCGGGAATGCCGAAGGGGCGTTACTGCAATTCGTGCGCTCCGCGTCCGATCAGGAATCCTCCATCCTCGAAGCGGCACTTCGCCACCGCCGGTAGTCGAAGCCCGTAGCTGACTGCCACCCCATTTTCGTGCGACGTTCGCGCTACAGGTGTTGCCGTCAGTCGGGAGTAATACCTAGCATTCGAACATCGCCGACGTGGGCCATGCCATTCAGGCTGATTCTCAGCCTGCTGACACGAATGCCCGCGCGATCGTTCGAATCGAACAGGGGACCGTTATGAAGGTTGATGGGATTTTTTTTGCTGGTGTGGGGTCGGCAGGGAATTCGAGGTCGCCGACCTGCCCGGCATCGAGCAGCAATTAGCCGAGGAAGGTGACGCCGTCACCTGCGCGTCGATAAGTCGGCAACCTCACCGACCAGCGGGGTCCCGTCAACTGGCC
>NZ_JABLTE010000223.1 GCF_013315795.1 Nocardia barduliensis | reverse complement strand
CCGGCACCGGTAGGCATACGTCGGGGCGCCGCACGGTGAGGCCGCTCTGATCGATGAGCGCTCGGCCCTCCGGCCCGGCCAGCGCGGCGAGTTCCTCCATAGTGCGAGTCATCGCCGCGATGATCGCGTGGTCGTGGCGGAGCGGGAGCCCGCGCCGACTGTTTGACGGGTGTGGCCCGACACCGGCTGCCGGTGTCGGGCCTGGTCCGAAGCGGGTTTCTCGGCCGAGGTGTGGGCAGCCGGTGCGACGCTGTCGCTTTGGCCGGGCAGTAGCTCGCCCGAATTGTGCGCGGCCGACTGACAGGTGGCCGCCGCCTGGCATTCCGGGTCGGTCGCGGCGCTGACCCGGGTTGAGGGGTCTGCGGAACTGCTGTGCGGAGGCGCCGGAGCACGGCCGCGGTGTCAGCGAGCGGACAGGCGTGGTCCCGCTCTACACAGGGGGTCTGCGTCCTGGCGTGGCCGCAGGTGTGTGGAACACCGCCTCGGGCATCGGGAGGCAGACCCAGCGGTGAGCCGGATTGCGGCTCGTGCTGGGGTGTCCTCGATTGGGTTCAGGCGGGTTCGATGCGGGCGGGGACGTGTTTGTGCCAGGGGGTGCCTGCGATGGCGTCGCGCCAGGTGAGGTCGGTGAGTTCGTTGGCGGCGACGCCGGTGCGCCGGGTGCCGTCGCCGGTGGGCAGGTCCAGGCCGAGGCCGTTGGGTAGCGAGGCGTGGCCGGGTTGCATGCGGTCGTTGATCTCCACGGTGGCGACGGCGCTGCCGCGGCGGGTGGTGATGCGGGCGCGGTCGCCAGTAGCGAGGCCGAGGCGGGCGGCGTCGTCGGGGTTGAGGCGTAGTGCGCCTTCGGGGTCTCGGCGGCGCCAGGTGTCGTCGCGGAAGATGGTGTTGGCGGTGAAGGAGCGGCGCTCCCCTGCCGCGAGCACGAACGGGAATTCGGTGCTGGTGTGGGTGGCTGGGGTGGTGGTGAGTTCGCGCAGGGCGTGCAGGAGTTCGGGGATGGCCAGCGGGATGCGTTTGTCGGGGTGCGGGAGGTAGTTCCAGGCGTCGTCGTAGTCGTCGAGGGTGAAGGTGACTCCGGAGCGTTCGGTGAGGATGGCGTCGAACAGTGCGTCGGCGTCGCGATGTCCGGCGCGGCGCATCGCGGCCGGGTAGACCTTGGCGACGCGCTGGGCCAGTGCCCACAGCACTGCTGCGGAACGCGCGTTGCCGGGCAGGGTGGGGCCGAGTGTTTCGTACAGCAGGTAGGGGGCGAGGCCGCCGAGGGATTTGTCGGTGGCCAGCAGGGCGGCGAAGGTCCAGGCGTAGGGGCGTCGTCCGAGTTTGGCGGCGGTGCGTAGGAGGGCGAGTTTTCCGGGGCCGACGGCGCGGAGTTCGCGCAGCAGCCGGGCGTAGATCTCGGGTTCGGGCAGGGTGCCCGGTAGTGGGTCGAGCAGGGGTGCGCGCAGGTGGAAGGTGTTGTGCGGGAATTCGAGGTTGAAGAAGGTGGCTTCCCATTTCTCGAATTGGCTGGCGGCGGGCAGGACGTAGTCGGCGTGGCGTGCGGTTTCGGTGAGGGCGATGTCGATGACGACGACCAGGTCGAGTGCGTGAAGTGCTTCGCGGAATGCGGTCGAGTCGGCCAGGGAGTGGGCGGGGTTGGCGGATTCGATGATCATCGCGCGGAACCGGTCGGGGTGGTCGGTGTTGATTTCCTCGGCGATGGCGTTGCAGGGCAGCATGCCGCCGAGGATGGGTGCGCCGGTGACGGGGCTGCGTTTGACCTCGCGGTTGTATCCGGCCAGTGGCGCCATCCACGAATGGGGTTGCATGGCGCCTGGTTTGGCGAAGTTTCCGGTGAGCAGCCACAGCAGTTTGTTCAGATACGAGATGAGGGTGCTGTTGGGGCTCTGCTGGACGCCGAGGTCTTCGTAGGTGGCGACGCTGCGGGCGGCGGCGATGCGGTGGGCGGTGCTGCGCAGCAGTTGCTCGGGGACTGCGCAGATGTCGGCGTAGGCGGAGACGTCGATGTGGGCGAGGTCGGTGCGGACGGTGTCGGATCCGGTGGTGTGTGCGGTGAGGAAGGCGTGGTCGAGCAGGTCGTCCTGGACGAGGATCGCGAGCAGGGCGGCCAGGCACCAGGCGTCGGTGCCGGGGCGTACGCGCAGGTGGATGTCGGCGAGGTCGGCGGTTTCGGTGCGCACCGGGTCGATGACGATCATGGTGCGGGCGGGGTCTTTGGCGATCTGTTGCAGGATCGTGCGGGCGCGGGGGACGCCGTGGGATTGCCAGGGGTTCTTGCCGAGGAATACGGCGACTTCGGCGTGTTCGAAGTCGCCGGTGGTGTGGCCGCCGGTGAGGTGGGCGTCGACCCATCCTTCGCCGGTTTTCTCCTGGGCCAGGGCGCTGGAGCGGTAGCGGCTGCCGAGGGCGCGGCGCAGGGCGGTGCTGTAGGCGCCGCCGAGGTGGTTGCCCTGTCCCCCGCCGCCGTAGTAGAAGATCTTGTCGCCGCCGTGGGTGTCCTTGATTTCGGTGAGGCGGGCGGCGACCTCGGAAATGGCGGTGTCCCAGTCTATTTCGGTGAAGGTGCCGTCCGGTTCGCGGCGTAGCGGGGTGGTGAGTCTGGTGCCGCCGTTCTGGTAGTGGTCGAGGCGCAGTGCTTTGTTGCAGGTGTAGCCGGCGGAGGCGACGTGGTCTTTGTCGCCGCGGATCTTGGCGAAGCGGCGGTCCTCGAGCTGGATGAGCAGTCCGCAGTTGTTCTCGCACAGGATGCAGGCGGTCTTGTGCCACGTTCCGGTGGCCGTGGGGGTGGTCATCGGCTCACCTGGTCGACGCGGGTGCCGTCCAGCCATGGTTGCGGGTCGGCGAGGAAGGGGGTGTCGGCGAGCCGGTCGAGGTCTTCGAAGAAGGCTTTGGTGGTGCGGGCGGCCGCGGCGGTGGTGCCGACGGAGACGAATCCGGCTTGTTCGGCGTCCAGGCCGCGGGAGAGGGATTTGTCGGTGCCGAAGTAGATGGCGCGTTTGAGTTCGGCGACGGCGACGGGGTTGCGTGCGGCGAGTCGTGCCGCGGTGGCCTGGGTTTCGGCGAGGAGGTCTTCGGCGGGGATGGTGCGGTGGACCAAGCCGAGGCGCAACGCTTCCTGGGCGGTGTAGGGCGTGCCTTCGAGGGTGATCTCGATGGCTTTGGCGGCGCCGAGCAGGCGGGTGAGGCGCTGGGTCGCGCCGCCGCCGGGGATGAGGTTGGCCAGTGTCTCGATCTGGCCCAGGCGCACGTGGTCGGCGTCGGCGGCGTAGCGCAGGTCGCAGGCGAGGGCGATCTCGTGGCCGCCGCCGAATTCGGGCGCATAGTCGAGGTCGGCAAGGCCGACATCTACACCGGCGGACTGCTCGAGCTGGCCAACTTCGACAAGAACCTGGCGTACTTCTCGATGGATCTGGACCGCCTGGTCGCCGTC
>NZ_JABLTE010000222.1 GCF_013315795.1 Nocardia barduliensis | reverse complement strand
CCCCCATGCCCTCCCCGTTGGGTCCGCTGCGCGCGGCCATTTTCGTTCCCAGCCCGGCCAGTGTCCGCAAAGTGCTCAGCCAATTCGAGCAGCCCGACCAGCACACCGCGCTCGAACTCGAGCAGGTGACCATGCACTTGGTCGGCGGCATCGACTCCGCGGTCCGCAGCTCGGACAACGACGAGCTGATCACCGCCCTGCTCCAGGTGCCGCCGAAGTACCGCGGGTTCGCCTACGAAGGCGCCGCGGTCGGCCTCACCGCGCTCGACTCGCTCTCGCCCGGCCGTCGCGCCGCCGCGCTGATCGACGGACCCGCCAGCGAATACGCGCTGACCATGTACGTCGGCGTGGGCCTCGCCATGGCGAAGATCCCGAAGTTCCGGTGGCGCAAACTGTTCCCGCAGCACCCGCTGTTCCGGTGGCTGGCCATCGACGGTTACGGCTTCTACAAAGCGTTCTTCCAGATGCGGCGCTACGTGCGGGACAAGCACGTGGAGACCCGCTACCCCGGCTGGCTCGGCGACCGCGACAACCTCAAACGCATCGTCGATCAGGGCACGGGCCGTGCGCTGTGGTTCATCGGCGGCGGCAGCCCGGCCGGTGTGGTGCGCTTGATCAGCGAGTTCGCCCCGCAGCGGCACGCCGACCTGTGGAGCGGCGTCGGCATCGCCGTCACCTTCGCAGGCGGCGTGGAAACCGCTGCGATGGAGGAACTCTGGGACGTGGCCGGCGAGTACCGGCCGCAGCTGTCCCTCGGTTCGGCCATGGTGGCGCGCATCCGGCAGCAGACCAACAGCGTCAACGAGCACAGCGAGGCGGCCGCGCAGGTCTTCTGCGGGACCAGCGTGGCGAAGACCGACGCGCTGATCGAATCCTCGCTCGACGACCTGCCCGACGACGGCAGCTCCGGCACCTATCTGCTGTGGCGGGACCGGATCGCCGAGATCGTCACCGCGAGCCGGGCCTAGGATCGGCGCGATGGCACGGGTCAGCGATTGGGTCGGCAAGCACGTCATCGTCACCGGTGGATCGGAAGGGATCGGCGCCGCGGTGGCCGGCGCCTTCGCGCGGCGCGGCGCGACGGTCTCGATCATCGCGCGCCGGGAGCCGCCGCTGCGCGACACCGCGAAACAGCTCGGCGCGGA
Organism: Nocardia barduliensis; assembly: GCF_013315795.1. GTDB lineage: Bacteria > Actinomycetota > Actinomycetes > Mycobacteriales > Mycobacteriaceae > Nocardia > Nocardia barduliensis. The sequence continues at coordinate 2,289 of NZ_JABLTE010000222.1, read as the reverse complement.
CTGGGCCGCCGCGGACGTGACCGACCAGGATCGACTGGCCTCGGCCATCACGGAGCTGGAGCAGCGCAACGGGCCCTGCGAGGTCATCGCCTGCTGCGCCGGCCTCGCCCTGCCCGGCCGGTTCCTCGAGGTGGACGCCGGTGAGTTCGAGACGCAGATGTCGGCGAACCATCTCGGCGCGGTACACGCGGTGCGGCGAGTGCTGCCCGGGATGGTGGCGCGGCGCAGCGGAAAGATCCTGCTGGTCAGCTCGACGGCGGCGTTCCTCGGGATCTCCGGTTACACCGCCTACGGGCCGACCAAGGCGAGTGTCCGGCAGCTGGCGTTGTGCCTGCGCTACGAAGTCGAGCCCGAAGGCGTGGACGTCACGGTGATCTATCCCGCCGACACCGACACACCGGGACTGGCCATGGAGAACCGGCGAAAGCCGGTGGAAACCAAGGCGATCACCGGTTCGATCGAGCCGATGTCCCCCGAGCGGGTCGCCGAGGCGGCGGTGCGCGGGTTGGAGCGCGGCCGCCACCACATCGCACTCGATCCGCTGACGCGGTTCTTCCTCGCCTGGGCGAATCTGCCCGAGGATCTGGCGCGGCCGTTCCTGCGCCGCACCATCGCCAAGGCGATGCGCTCCAGCTGACCAGCAGGCGAAAGGCCCGCTCACCCACCGCGTTCCGGTGCGTGAGCGGGCCTTCGCCGTATTCAGCCGACGATGACGACCACGCAGGCGGCGATGAAGAGCAGCTGAACCAGCGCCCGCAGCGGCAGGGGCATCGTCTTGATGCCCAAGTCGGCTCGGGTGGCCCGGACGTTCGCCGGGAACAGCGCCACCAGCAGCGCGATCAGGCAGGCCGCGGCCAGAACGGCGGTCGCCGGGATCAGCAGGCCGACCGCCCCCGCCACTTCGAGTGCGCCGGTCAGCGTCACCAGGGCGGGGGCGTTCGGCAGCCGCGGCGGCACCATGGCGATCAGCGCGTCGCGGCGCGGCTGCAGGAAGTGCGCGCTCGACGTGAGGACGAGCATCGCGGCCAGACCGAGGGCGGCCGCGTGCGCCCACGAATCGAGCCAGCCGTTGCCGATCAGCCAGCCGGTGAGGCGGGCGATCGCGGTGACGGCGGCGAGGACAACCAGCGGTGCCATCGGGATCTCCTGGGGAACGAGAGCAAATCTTGACAGTGGAAAGATTAGGGGCGGCGCCTGGAACTTGTCAATGTCTAGATAATCGGCCACCATCGAGGGATGGCGAAGGACGGCTACCACCACGGAGATCTCCGCGCGGCGCTGCTCGCCGCGGCGGCCGAGCGGATCGCCGCCGAGGGCGTCGACGCGCTCTCGCTGCGCAACCTGGCGCGGCACGCGGGCGTCTCGCACGCCGCGCCCGCCCATCACTTCGGCGACCGAGCGGGCCTGCTCACCGCGTTGGCCACCGAGGGCTTCGAACTGCTGGCCGAACAGCTCGCGCGGGCCGGCGCGGATTTCCGCGAAGTCGCGGTGGCCTACATCCGCTTCGCGCGCGAGCACCCCGGACACTTCGACGTGATGTACCGGCACAACCTGTTGCACGCGGAGGACGCGACACTGCGGGCCGCACGGGAACGTTCCGCGGCGGCGCTGCGCTCCGGCGTCTCGGCCATCCAATCGGGCCACAGCCGCGACCATCAGCAGGCGACGCAACTCGCCGCATGGTCGCTGGTGCACGGCTTCGCCTCGCTGTGGCGCGAAGGGGCACTGCATAATTCGTCACTGGCCGACGAACCCGATCCGTTGGCCCTCGCCCGCAAGATGTTGTCCACCATCCGGTTCGAGTGACCGGAAACCGGCTCGCACCGAGCCGCTGCCGTGCTATCCAGAGACCCGGAAGGAGCGGGCGGCCACTCCCCGGCTGCGACGACACATGGACATCCACGCCTACCCGACCGAGGCGACCACACCGGTGGACCTGCCCCAGGCACACCGGATCGTCGGCCACCATCTCGCCAACGGCGATTACACCGAACGCGGAATCACCTATCAGCTCACGGAATTCGAGGCTTGCTTCGTCGCCGTCGCCGCCTTCGCCCACGCCGCGCACACCGACCCGAACACCCCGCGGGTGATCGTCGGCGGTTCGGTGTGCGTCATCGACAAGCCCACCGGCGCGGTCTCCTATTGGCCGACCTACCCGGCCGAGAATGAGTACGGTTCGCATACGTAGATTCTTCACCCGGTGGCGCCGGACGCGGAGAAGAACGAGCGATGTCCTCCGGCGCGGCGGTCCTTCGGGGCCGTGCGCGCGCGTGCCGTGGCCGGAGT
>NZ_JABLTE010000221.1 GCF_013315795.1 Nocardia barduliensis | reverse complement strand
GTCGTGGTGGGGTCGAGTAGGTACACCGTGGGTGTGGAATCGGAGCGGCGGCGAACGAGCGCGCTGTCCTGGCGCGTCGGCGGGCGAGTAAACCGATGTGGTGCGCTCGTCGGCGGGTGCGTCGGGCGCAGTTGTGCGCGCAGTGAGGCGTTGATGGTGCGGGCGGCCGGGAGCAGGCGAGGACCGCGACGCGGCTGGCGAGTCCCGCGCATCAGTGCCTCGGCCGAGGCGCGTGCGGTGGGCAGGGTGCCCAGCAGCGGCAGGAGCAGGGCGTCGGCGAAGTCGCTGCGCAGGTTTTCCCCGACGAGTAGCACGCCACGGGTACGGCAGTGCTCGGTGAGCCGCAGGATGCGACGCTCGGCGCGGGCGGGGTCGATGTAGGCGGGGCGGACCACGACCAGGCAGGCGTCGGCGGCGGCCAGGATCGGATCCAGGGCCGAGTCCGGGTCGGGGACACCGCAGTCGGCGAACACCGTCATCCCGAGGGTGCGCCAGCGGGCCTCGGGGTCGGCCAGCACTGCGGTGGTCACGGCGGTGCGGGTCGCGTCACGGCCCGGTGATGCGGCCAGCATCGGCACAGCGTTGGGCAGGTATTGCAGGTGCTCGAGCACCCGGCCCGGCTCGGCAGAAGTGCCTGTGTGGTCGAGGGTGTGAGCCAGGCTGGCCCACCCGAGATACGGGTCGGCCCCCACCATGTCGGCGAGCTGCCCGCCGTAGGGATTGGCTTCGGCCACCAGCGCGGCCCCTGGGCCGCGCCAGGCCGAGGCCAACGCGACGGTCGTGGTGGTCGTGCCCACGCGAGGGCTCACGCCTGCGAGGGCGATCAGCAGCGGCGCCTGCGAGCCCGGAACCGGCTCTGCGGCGGTCATGAGGACACCCTCGTGGCCGCCGCGATCCGATCGCGCGGGAGTGGTCGGGGGACGGGGGCCTGAGTGGTGGTCATCCTTGCCTCTGGACATTGCTGATGAGCAGGCCGCCACTTTCGCCGGGGCGGGTGTTGATGAGCTGGAGGTAGTCCATGCGTTGCCGGTCCGGGCGCAGCTCGACTACATGCACGTTCGCGGTCGACTCCGAGATCGGGGTTACCGCGACGCAATGGATGGTGCCCAGCGGGATCGAGGCGATCCCGGCGGCGAGTCCATCGGCGGTGATGCCGGACTCGGGTGCCAGCAGCCGCATCGCGGTCTCGGCGTTGCGGTCGATGTAGTAGGCGGCCTCGAACGCCGCGATCACTCCCGCCACGGTCGCGGTGGTGTCGGCGCGACGGTCGGTGACCACGGCCCCCGCCAGCCCGGTGCACGCCCCCTCGGCCGTCGACGTGGCGCTCGGCGGTACCGCCGTGGCACGCACGGGATCACCGGCGTCGCGTGTGTCACTGGCCCATACGGCGACCACACCGATCAGTACGGCCACGCTGGCCGCCAGCGCGGCCCACACGCGCCACGACACCCGCTTCCGGGCATCGATCCACCCCAGCACCCCAACACCCGTGTCGGGCGCGTCAGGAGTCTGCGCCACGGCTACCAGCCAGCGGTCCCGCCGCACCGACAGGCGCGAACCTGGCTCGGCCCCGGTCTCGGAATCGAGACCGGGGTCCAGGCTGGGCACGAGACGCAAGTCCGGTCCCGTGCGTGGTTGGTCGAGCCAGGCCCACGGATCGTCACCGGGGTTCTTGCGGTGTGTCATTCACCTCGCCTCCTCAGGAGTAGTTCGCGGACTGTGTGATTCCCCGGGCCTGCCCGCACCCCGGGAGGGTTCGGGGTGCGGGCAGGGTTCCCCTCGGGAGGGGTCAGGGGCGGCTCGCGTGCTCGCTGTGCTCGCCCTCGCCGATCGGCCGGCCAGGCTTGGGTGGTGGCCGGCCGGTGATGCCCCCGGCGAGGCTGGCGAGGACGTCCCTGGTGGCGGTGGCCGCGGTGGCGTGGTGTCCGGCGTTGTACTCGCGCCAGCTGACCCGGGTGCCGCGTTGGCGGTAGGCGATGAGGGTGCGCCGCCCGGCGTTCGCGGGCACGATCTCATCACTGTTGCCGTGGTAGAGGTGCAGCGGCATCGCGGGCCTGGTGTGGGCGAGGGTCTCCATCGCCAGCACCCGCCGCCACCAGTGATCGTTCCAAGGGTCGGGGCGGCGGCACCAGTGCGCCACCGGTTGCGGGAACCGTTGCAGCAGTTCGCTACCGGTGAGGTGCTGTGCCTCGTCCACCGCTCCTCTTCCGTCCTCGGTCAGGACATGGCGTAGCGGGAGCTGGTCGTAGGCGCGTGAGAGCCCGATCAGCGCCGCGAGCCCGAGTCCCGCGCCCACGCCTCGGCTGAACGCGGGTGCCAGGGCCGCGAGGTCGGAGGCGACGGCTCCGGCGGCGACACCGCGCAGGTCCACCTCGGGCGCGTACCACGGCTGAAGTTCCCCGGCGGCGGCGACCGCACGCCCGCCATCGGCGTATCCCCAGGCCACCACCGGCGCGACCGGGACACCGAGGTTCGCGCCCCGATAGACCGCCCGCGCGAGATCGAGAACCACCCGCCCACCAGCGCGCGCCGCGAGGAAGGTGTGCGGCCCTGCTCCGGTGAGCCCGAGTCCCTGGCCATCAGGTATCGCCACCACCCACCCCCGAGCCAAGGCTGCCTCGATCCCGGCGGTGTCAGGTTCGGCACCGATCGCCAGCAGTTGCGAGGGCGCGCAGACACCGCCCAGGCCGCGAAACCCCGGGCAGTACACCAGGATCGCGGTGTCACCGGGGGCGGCGACCGTCTCGGGGACCAGCACGATCCCCGAGGCCGCGATGGGTTCGGAGCGGGCGTTGGCCGTGGCGTAGACGACCTGCCACGCCCCCCGCGCCTCGCTCAGCTGCGCGACGAACACCGGCCGGGTGCGCACCAGGTCTCCGGGGCGGTGGCCGTCGAGGGTCGTGACGTTGTAGAAGTCGTTGCTGCTGGTGGTCATTGGTGGCTCCCGGCGAGGTCGTGGGCCAGTGCGGTCATCCACGCGATGCCGCTGGCGAGTTGTCCGGCGGCGGCGTAGCCGGTGTGGCGGCCGTGTATGTCGGCGTAGCGCAGCCACACGCCCGGGTTCGTCAGATCGGCGTTGTCGCCGACCAGCTGGCCCCATGCAGCCGACAACTGCCCGGCCAATTTCGGCAACTGCCCGAGCGGGTCTGCGGCCACGACTCCGGTGATCTGTCCCCACCGCGCGGTCGCGGCGGCCGTCTCGTCCGGGCCGGGTCGTGGGGTGCGGGGGTCGGAGGCGTCGGTGAGCCGGTCGGCCAGGCTCGTCGCGGGTACGTAATCGACGATCCCGGGGCCGATTCGGAAGTCGTTGTTCACCACGGTGGTCCAGGCGTCACCGAGCACACCTGACAGCAGCGCCTCGATCGAGCCGAGCGCGGCCACCGGGTCGCGCAGATCCGCCTGGGCGGCGACCTGCGCGGCTACCCGCAACAGGGCGGCGCGATCGGGTGCCGAGCAACTCAGGTCACCCTCGACGCAGATATCGGC
>NZ_JABLTE010000220.1 GCF_013315795.1 Nocardia barduliensis | reverse complement strand
CCCCCGCACCGTCCCCCTCGCGGGGGTGCGGGCAGGCCGGAGACAACCCGATCCGAGGCGAGGCGAGATGAATGGCGAGGTACCCGCGCAACCCACCAGAAGACGACGACGAAGCCTGGCTCGACCTGCCCCAGACTCCTCCGGACTTACGTCTCGTCGCCGACACCGGCTCCGGCCATGACGTCGACGAGCCCGACGAGTCGCTCCTACCGGGGGGCTTCTGGTTCAGCCGGATACGTAAGACTTCCGGCGCAGCCGCCGCCGCCCGGGATCCCCGATGGGGGGCAGGTCTAGCGGACCGGCTGCCGCCCGGTGCCTGGGCCGCGCTGGCGGCCACTATTGCTGTCCTGGCCGGGATCCTGCTGGTGTCGACCGACAAGACCAGCGACACCGGCGCGCAGGTGCCCTCCATGGCAGCACCACCCAACTCGACCACTACGGTTCAGGGGCCGTGCACCGGGCTCACCGGAGAGGTGGTCACCGAGCGTGCCGGTGACCCCGCCACCCTGGCCGGGGTGATCGCCTCCTTCGAGGCCGCCTACTACATCGACCGCGACGCCGGAAAGGCGATGCCGTTACTCGCGCCCGAGAGCGGGATCACCTTCGAGGGCCTCGCCGCGGGCATCGCCTCCGTCCCGCACGGCACCCGGCACTGCGTGGCGATCACCCCGATCGCCCCGACCACCGCCAACGTCCACATCACCGAGATTCGCCCGGACCGCACGCGCATGGACTACCTCCAGCTGATCAACACCCGCCCCGCCGAAACCGGGGGCGCGTTGGTGATCTCCAACGTCCAGAAGCAGGGATAGGAACCATCGATGAGGCCGCAGGCGCCGTACCTGATCGCCGTCGCCGGACTGACCCCACGCGCCGGGACCACCACGACCACCGTCGCGCTCGCCCACACCTGGCCCGGCCCCGAAACCGCGTTCATCGTGGAAGCCGACCCCGCAGGCGGCCAGCTCGCCGAAATGGTCGGCGCGGACCCGCGTCTCGGCCTGGCAAGCCTCGCCCGCCGAAGCGCCGTCGGCCATCCCATCACCCCTGAGCTGCTGGCCCAGCACGTGCAGCATCTGCCCGGCGGGGAGGCGTTCCTGGCCGCGCCGCCCGAATACGACCCCGCCCATCCTGTCCCGGCCGCTGCACTGCTGACCGATCCGAACCGGGGCTGGCGCGGGCTCGGAGCAACCGTGTTCGCCGATTGCGGTGTCCCCGAACCGGGCTCGCCCGCGCATCCGGTCATCGCCGCCGCCGACGCCACCCTGTTCGTGGTGCGCGCCGAGCACATCGACCCCGAGCCCGCCGCCGAGCGGCTCCTGAATCTCACCCGGCGTCGACGCCCCCGGGGCATCGTGGTCATCGGCGGCAGCCGCGCCTACATCGACGCAATCGGGTTCCCCGTCGTGGGAGAGTTGCCCGCCTCCCGCGCCGGTGCCCGTGCCCTGCTGACCGGCCGCCGCACACGCCAGCACCTGATCCCGCCCGCTCGCGGCACCATCATCGACGTGGAGATCCAGCTGCGCCGCTACGAACGCTCCGGCCAGTTCAACCCACCCAGCACTGGGCAGCCTGCCCGCCAAGACCGCCCAGTCCGGCGCAGACGCCGCGACGAGGACGGGCCCAGGATCTACAGCATCGACCCTGCCACCGTGCCGGCACCGGTTGCGCGACCCATCCCGCCGGAGCCGGTCCTGGTGGACGCCGCAGAACGCACGCCGTCCCCGGTCCGCGAGTCTGCGCTCGTCGACACCGGCGAGGCCGCCGGCCACTCGCGCGAGACCGACCTCTCCGCGGCGCCCGAGCCCGTCCTCGACACCCACACCGCGCCAGCCGACTCCGTGCCGAATCCAGCACCAGAGGTTGTCCCAGCACCGGCGGAGGTTCCGGCGTTGCGGTTGCGGGTGTTCGGGCCGACCCGGGTCTTCTGGCGTGTGCCCGATTCCGGGGAGAGCGTGGAGATCACAGGCCAGCTGCAACCACGTCTGCGCGAGCTGCTGGCAGTGCTGGCCCTGCATCCGGGCGGGTTGTCGCGAGGTCAGCTGACCGAGCTGTTGTGGGGAGAACGCCCAGCCGATCGCGCCTCAGGCGTACTCACCAACACCTTGAGCCGACTACGCAGCGCCCTCGGTGCCGCGACCGGCGGCCGGTTCAATGAGCCCCTGGCCGACGACCGGGTGCACTACCGGCTTTCCGGCACCGCGGTGAGTGTCGACTGGTGGGACTTCACCGCCGCAGTCACCGCACGCCGCCGCGCCAGCAACGACACCGACCGGACAGCCGCGTGCCGGGCTATCACCGCCATCGCCACCGAAGAACTCGCCCCTGACCTCACCGACTCCTGGACCGAACCGATCCGCGAATCCGCGCGCCGCGACACCCACAACGCCCTGGGCTGGCTGGCCACCCACGACGCCGACCACGACCCCCGCGCGACCCTCGAACTCCTCGAGACAACCGCCCAAACCGACCCCTACAACGAAGCGCTCTGGCGCGACATCCTGCGCCAGCACGCACGCCTGGGTGAATACCCGGCCCTCGACCGTGCCTACGCACTCCTGACCCGAAAGCTCGCCGAGATCGGCGAAACCCCGAGCAGAGAAACCCTTCAACTCCTCGAACACCTCCGCCAGGGCGAAGACCACAATCCAGGCAAGCCCAGCCGCTGACGAAACCGGCGCAGCTCTGTGAATAGAAACCGCTGGTTGAATAGAATTCGACACGTATTGTACTGTCGTATTGAAACTGATCTACTTAGCGATTTCTGCGCGGCGATGCGGGGGTTTTCGCTGCGAATGAGTAATTCTCTCCCCATTCGTTACTTCGTTGAAGAGTGTAAGATTTCCCGCTCGATCGGCCGTCAAATGGCCTGCGAGTTCAATGCTGGCAATCTGTGGGGAAGTGTGGGGGGCAACGTGGGGGGTTGCGTGGGGGGCCTTCAAAAGGCCCCGGCGCTACCTAGCATATGTCCAGGTAGATGGCTACATCCGTCGGCGGGTGTGATCCAGGATTGTCTATACGCAAAGCCGTATAGACATGCGTCGGCGTCGGTCATGGCCGCATCTCGTGCTGACCTGACCCCCTGGTTCGCCTCGCATTTAATGTGTTTCCGTTCCCGTCTTTTTCTCTCTGTTCTTATTCTTTGAATCATTTTCTTTTGGCTGGCCGACGGTGGGCTCGGTCGAAATTTCGCGGCATGGTGTGCATTTCATGCGCGGCTTGCTTTGTCGGCGAGGCTGGCTTCGCCGAAAATTTGGAGAATTTCCGGCGAATTGGGGTTGTGAGGCTGTTCGAGGTCGAGCTAGCGTCGACCCTGTTCCCGGAATTCGCCGGGAAATTCGCAGAAATCCGAAATGGCGGCCACGCCGCACGTATGCCGGAAACCGGCGCGAATTCGGAACGGAATTGCAGGAGTCGCAATGCTACATCCGTCGGCGGGTGTGATCCAGGATTGTCTATACGCAAAGCCGTATAGACATGCGTCGGCGTCGGTCATGGCCGCATCTCGTGCTGACCTGACCCCCTGGTTCGCCTCGCATTTAATGTGT
>NZ_JABLTE010000021.1 GCF_013315795.1 Nocardia barduliensis | reverse complement strand
GGGACAACGCCGTCGCGTGGTCCGGCGGCAGCGAACCCGGCAACGAAATCAACCCCGCCGCCGTGCAGGCCATGGCCGAGGTCGGTATCGACATCACCGGCGAGTTCCCCAAACCGTGGACCGAGGAAATCCTGCAGGCCGCCGACGTGATCATCACCATGGGCTGCGGGGATGCCTGCCCTCTCTACCCGGGCCGCCGGTATGAGGAATGGAATCTCGACGACCCCGCCGACCTCGACCTCGCCGCGATCCGGCCCATCCGCGAAGAAATCGAAACCCGCGTCCGCCACCTGCTGGCCGAACTCGACATCCCCACCACCTGACCTCCCTCGCGACCTGAAAGGTTCACCACCGTATGACAACCAAGCCCAGTATCCTGTTCGTCTGCGTCCACAACGCCGGACGCTCTCAAATGGCCGCAGGCTTCCTCACCCACCTCGCTGGTGACGCGATCGAGGTCCGCTCCGCCGGCAGCGCACCCGCCGAGTCGATCAACCCGGCCGCAGTCGAAGCCATGGCCGAGGTCGGTATCGACATCTCCGACCAGTCACCCAAGATCCTCACCTTCGACGCAGTCGAAAACTCCGACGTGGTCATCACCATGGGCTGCGGCGACACCTGCCCGGTCTTCCCCGGCGTCAGCTACCGCGACTGGGTACTCGAAGACCCGGCAGGCAAAGGCGTCGAATCCGTGCGCCCGATCCGCGACGAAATCAAAACCCGCATCGAGAACCTCATCGCCGAACTACTGCCCGCCCGCGCCTGAACTGAAGGAGCGACGACACGATGAGCACCATCGAGGTTTTCGAACCGGCCTTGTGCTGCAACACCGGAATCTGCGGACCCGACGTGGATCAGGCACTGGTCACCTTCTCCGCCGACCTGGACTGGATCCGCAGCCGAGGCGGGGACATCACTCGCCACAACCTGGCCTCGGAGCCGGTGGTGTTCGCGAGTAACGAACCGGTACGCCGCTTCCTCGAACTCGCCGGATCCGACGGCCTGCCGCTGGTGCTCGTCGATGGTGTCACCGTGCTCACCGGCCGCTACCCCGGCCGCGCCCAGCTGGCGACCTGGGCTGGGATCACCGATCCCGGCCCGGCCACGGCACCGGCAGGGGTGGCGTTGCTGGGGCTCACCGAGGGCGACTGCAGCGGCCCCGGCTGCTGCTGAACATGATGACGACACCCGGTTTTCTCACCGACGCGCCGCGCTTTGTGTTCTTCACCGGCAAAGGCGGCGTCGGCAAAACCTCCCTCGCCTGCGCGTCGGCGGTCGCGTTGGCCCGCGGCGGGTCGCGGGTGCTGCTGGTCAGTACCGACCCCGCGTCCAACCTCGCGCACGTGTTCGGGATGACGATCGGGGCGAGGATCACCGAGATCCCCGCGGTGGCCGGGTTGTCGGCGTTGGAGATCGACCCCCAGCAGACCGCAGCGGCCTATCGCGAGCGGATCATCGCTCCGGTGCGGAATCTGCTGCCGGTCAAGGAAATCGAGAAGATCACCGAGCAACTGTCGGGGTCGTGTACCACCGAAATCGCCTCGTTCAACGAATTCACTGCACTGCTCACCCCGACCGGTGACACCGCTGAGGCGTTCGACCACATCGTGTTCGACACCGCACCCACCGGGCACACGATCCGGCTGCTGCAACTGCCCGGCGCCTGGACCGAATTCCTCGAAGGCACCGGCGACGCGTCCTGCCTCGGCCCGCTCTCGGGCCTGGACGCCCAGCGCGACATCTACACCGCCGCAGTGCACGCGATCACCGACCCCCTGCTGACCCGTCTGGTCCTGGTGGCCCGCGCGCAGACCGCGTCACTGAACGAAATCGCCCGCACCCACACCGAACTCGCCGACATCGGCGCCCGAAACCAGCACGTGGTCCTCAACGCCGTGCTCCCGCATCCGACTACCGAGGACCCCCTCGCGTGCGCGATCCACCACCGAGAACAAGCGGCAGTGGCTGCCCTGCCCGCCGAGCTGGCCGGTCTGCCGATCGACCGCATCGAACTAAAAGCCACCAACATGGTCGGTATCGAGGCTTTGGATCAACTCTTCGCCGACACCTCCGCGCCCGGCGACGCCCCTGATGTCACCGCGGCGGACATCGCGGCCGACGCCTCGCTGGCACTGCTCATCGACGAACTCGCCGAGGACGATCATGGGCTGATCATGTGCATGGGCAAGGGCGGGGTCGGTAAAACCACCATCGCCGCGGCGATCGCCACCGAACTCGCCCGCCGCGGCCACGATGTCCACCTGACGACCACCGATCCCGCCGCACACCTCGAGCACGTGCTCGCAGGCAGCCGAGAGGGGCTGCACGTCTCCCGAATCGACCCGGCCGAGGCCACCGAGCGCTACCGCAGGCATATCCTCGCGACCAAGGGCGCACAACTCGACGAGCAGGGCCGGGCCGCACTGGCCGAGGACCTGCGCTCACCGTGCACCGAGGAAGTGGCGGTGTTCCAGGCGTTTTCCCGCATCGTCGGTGAATCGCGGCGCCGGTTCGTGGTCGTGGATACCGCACCCACGGGACACACCCTGCTGCTGCTGGATGCCACCGGCTCCTATCACCGCGAGATCGCCCGCACCATGGGCGACCGTGCTCGCTTCACTACACCCTTGATGCGGCTGCGTGATCGCGCCGCCACCCGGATCATCGTGGTGACCCTCGCCGAAACCACCCCTGTACTGGAAGCTGTCGCGTTGCAGGCAGACCTCGAACGCGCCGGAATTCATCCCTGGGCGTGGGTAGTCAACAACTCCCTCGCCGCCGCGGCGCCGGTGGCCACCTTGCTGCGGTGCCGCGCTGCCGAAGAACTCGCCGCGATCGGCACCGTCGCCCAGCAGGCCGATCGATATGCGGTCGTGCCGATGAGCCCGTCCGAACCGCTCGGCGCCACCATGCTCTCGGCTCTCGCCACCGATCGGGCACCTCTGGGCTGACCCCCGATTGCTGGATCGAAATTTCTCGATAATAGTTTCCTCCGCTGTGTGGCGTTCATCTCATGTTCACGTCGAAATTCTTCGATTCAAGGGTCCCGAGATGAGGGATTCGGTGGCTCGCACCGGATCTGGGAGAGTTGATGGAGGCTCCATATGACCATGCGCCGGCTCGAGCGCGCGCACGTGATCGCATTCGGTGCGGTCGCCGCACTGACCCTGACCTTGACCGCTTGTGGCGGGGACTCCGACAAGGGCGGTAGCAATCTGTCGGGCCCGGTCGTCGTCGACGGGTCGAGCACCGTGGAGCCGCTGTCGGCCGCCGCCGGTGAGCTGTTCATGGAAGCCAACAAGGACGTCCAGGTCACCGTCGGCACCTCCGGCACCGGTGGCGGTTTCAAGAAGTTCTGTGTGGGTGAGACCGACATCTCGAATGCCTCGCGCCCGATCAAGAACGAGGAAAAGCAGCTGTGCACCGACAAGGGCATCAGCTTCACCGAACTGCAGGTCGCCAACGACGCGCTGACTGTCGTGGTGAACAAGGACAACACCTGGGTCGACTGCCTGACCGTGGCGCAGCTGAAGAAGATCTGGGAGCCGAACTCGACGGTCAACAACTGGAACCAGGTCGACCCCTCCTTCCCGGATGTTCCCCTGAACCTCTATGGCGCGGGTGCGGATTCGGGAACCTTCGACTACTTCACCGGCGCGATCAACGGCAAAGAGGGCCAGAGCCGTAAGGACTACAACCCGACCGAGGACGACAACATCACCGTCCAGGGCGTCTCCGGCGCCAAGGGCGGGCTGGGCTACTTCGGGTTCTCCTACTTCGAAGAGAACGCCTCCAAGCTCAAGGCTCTGAAGATCGATGGCGGCAACGGCTGTGTCGCCCCGTCGGTGCAGGCCGCCCAGGACGGCACCTACAAGCCGCTGGCTCGGCCGCTGTTCATCTACGTCTCCGACGCCGGTGTGAAGAAGCCGCAGGTGCAGGCGTTCGCGGAGTTCTACCTGAAGCACAACGACGAGATCGTCAAGGCCGCGCGGTTCGTCCCGCTGACCGACGCGCAGAAGACCAAGGCCACCAGCGAACTCGACACCCTCAAGACCAAGGCGGGCACTAAGTGACCGTTGGTCACTCCACCGCTGATGGCCCCTCGGAGACGGGGGGCCATCCCGGCGTGTGGCAAGGCGCCCCGGTCGATCTGAGCCCGCGCAGCGCTCGGATCGGCGAACGAATCATCCAGCTGTTGCTGGTGGGATCGGCCCTGCTGTCGGTAGCGGTCACCGCGGGCATCGTGCTGTCGCTGCTGCTGCCGCTGGGCACGTTCTTCAGCCACGTCGATATCGGTGATTTCCTGTTCGGCACCGAATGGACCGCCGCGTTCGGGGACAAGTTCACCTGGACCGACAAGTCCTGGGGTGTGCTGCCGCTGGTGGTGTCCACCCTGATGATCACCCTGATCGCGCTGGCGGTCGCGGTGCCGCTGGGGCTGGGCTCGGCGATCTACCTCAGCGAATACGCCTCCGCCCGCGTGCGCAAGGTGCTCAAGCCGCTGCTCGAGATCCTGGCCGGTATCCCGACCGTGGTATACGGCTTCCTCGCCTTGACCGTGCTCACGCCCATCCTGGGCGAGATCATCGAGTTCGACGGCATCTACACGAACCTGGCACCGGGCATCGTCATGGGCTTCATGATCGTGCCGACTGTGGCCTCCCTCGGTGAGGACGCCATGTCCGCGGTCCCGCTGGCGTTGCGCCAAGGCTCCTACGCACTCGGCGCCAACCGGATGAAAACCACGATGCGCGTGGTCTTTCCGGCCGCGCTGTCAGGAATCGTTGCCGCGATCGTGCTCGGTATCTCCCGTGCCATCGGCGAGACGATGATCGTCACCATCGCCGCGGGCAGCAAAGCTCACCTGTCGTTCGACCCGCGTGAAGGCGCCCAGACGATGACCGGGTTCATCGCCCAGATCGCCAGCGGCGACGCACCGCAAGGCAGCCCGGTCTACTACGCGTTGTTCGCCGTCGGCGCGCTGCTGTTCACCATCACCCTGGTGATCAACCTGATCAGCATCCAACTGGTCCGCAAATACAGGCAGGCTTACTGATGGCCACCACAGTCGCTACCTCCATCATCCGTCCCGATCTGCGCGGCAACCCGCGCAACGGCGTACCCTCGACGATCTTCGCGCTGCTGCTGTGGGCCTGTCTGGCGATCGTGTGCGTGTTCCTGTTCTTCACCCTCGCGATCATCGTGCAGAAGGGCATCGCCCGCTTCGACGCCGATCTGGTGACCCAACAGCCCTCGAAGATCCGGCCCGACAGCTCGGGTGTGGCCTCGGCGCTGTACGGAACCCTGTGGGTGTGCGCGTTGACCGCATTCATCGCGCTGCCGCTGGGGATCGCCGCGGCGGTGTACCTGGAGGAATACGCCGACCCGAACACCTGGTGGAACAGGCTGATCGAGCTGAACATTCAGAACCTCGCCGCTGTGCCGACGGTGATCTACGGCATTCTCACCCTCGCCTTCGTGGTGCGCGGCCCGATCTCGATGGGCGGTGTGGTGCTGGCCGGCGCCATCGCGCTGGCGCTGCTGATCCTGCCGGTGGTCATCATCACCACCCGGGAAGCATTGCGGGCGGTGCCGCGCGAAATCCGCGACGGCTCGCTGGCATTGGGGGCGACACTATGGCAGACCACCTGGAAACAGACGCTGCCCTCAGCTATCCCGGGCATCGCGACCGGCTCGATCCTGGCGTTGTCGCGCGCGATCGGTGAAGCCGCGCCGCTGATCCTGGTCGGCGCCACGACTTTCGTGACGTTCAACCCCGACGGGGTCTTCTCCCGGTACACCACGCTGCCGGTGCAGATCTACAACCTCGTTCCGCAGGACCGCCAAGCCTTCCGCGATCTGGCCTACGCCGCGATCCTGCTGCTGATCATCGTCCTGCTGGCCATGAACGCCATCGCGATCTGGCTTCGCAACCGCTACCAGCGCCGCTGGTGAGGCGCGCCATGGAGGAGAACGTCGTGACGAAAATCGAACGAAATACCGAAGCAGACACCTATCGGCGCCCCGCCGCACACGTCAGTATCGAACGCTCCCGCGACCTGCCCCGAGTGGAGGGTTACCCCGACGGCGTGATCAGTCTGCGCGACCTCGAAGTGTTCTACGGCGACTTCCGGGCGGTGACCGGGGTCGATATGAGCTTCGGCAGCAAGGAGATCACCGCGCTGATCGGTCCGTCAGGGTGCGGTAAGTCGACCGTGCTGCGTTGCCTGAATCGGATGAACGATCTGGTGCCCGGCGCCCGGGTCCAAGGCCGCGTCGCCTATCACGGCGTCGACATATACGGCCCCGAGGTCGACGTCATCGAAGTGCGCCGCCGCATCGGCATGGTGTTCCAAAAGCCCAACCCGTTCCCGAAATCCATCTACGACAACGTCGCCTACGGGCCCCGCGTGATCGGGATGAAGGTCGACAGCATGGACGAGGTCGTCGAGAAAGCACTCAACGGCGCCGCGCTGTGGGACGAGGTGAAAGACAAGCTCAAGCAGAACGCCTTCGGCCTGTCCGGAGGCCAGCAGCAGCGACTGTGCATCGCCCGCGCGATCGCGACCTCCCCGGAGGTGATCCTGATGGACGAGCCCTGCTCGGCGCTGGACCCGATCGCGACCGCCAAGATCGAAGACCTCATGTCCGAGTTGGCCGAGCGATTCACGATCATCATCGTGACCCACAACATGCAGCAGGCCGCGCGCGTTTCCCAGCGCACCGCGTTCTTCACCGCCGAGGCCGACGAAATGGGCCACCGCACCGGGCGGCTGGTGGAATACGCCACCACCGAACACATCTTCGGCAACCCCACCGACCCCCGGACCGAAGCCTACGTCAGCGGCCGGTTCGGCTGACATGAGCGACCCGCTAACCCACGCGTGGAAATCCGGCCAGTCGGAATTCCACGCACGTCGCCGCGCCTGCCTGACCGGTGCCAGGCAGGCCGGCGACCGGTTGAGCGTGCTCGTCGTCGACGACACCGAAGTGGCACGGGAACTAGCCACGGAACTGGCCGGACAACCCGTCGAGCTGCACGTATGCCCCGAACCGGCCGCGGCGCTGCTGCTGCTGGGCCGCTCCTGCCCCGACGCTGTGATCCTCGGGCCGGTGACCGGCCGGCTCGACGCGATCGAGTTCCTGGAAATCGTCCATGCCGACGAATCAGCCGTCCCTGTCATCGCCGGGGCCGGCCCCGCCACCGGCGACTTCGCCGCCCGCGCCGCCACAGCAGGGGCCACCGCGGTCGTGCGCAGGCCCTATCGCGGCAAAGAACTGCTGGCCATGCTCGGCTCACTCGCCGTCACCGGCGAACCGATCGAGATCCAGCCCATGGTCATCGACTTGGGACGGCTGCGCATCGACGGCGCCGTACCCCGCATGTGGCTCGACGGCCTCGAAGTGCCCTTGCCGCCGATGGAATTCCTGCTACTGCGCTACCTCGCCGAACGCGCCGGGACCGTCATCCCACGCAAAGACCTCATCCGCGCCCTCTGGGGCGAGCGGCCGACATCGAGCAACAGCCTGACCGTGCACACCATGCGCCTGCGCAGACGCTTGGGCGACGACGAAACCGACCCGCAATGGATCAAGGCGATCCGCGGACTCGGTTATCAGTTCAACGTGCCGCCACGTTCACCGGACGTTCACCGAACATGAGCACGATGTCACCATGTCCTCGCTATCCGCCGCACCCGACCCGCTGGCCACCACAGCGATCGCCACGGCGGACGACCATGACCCGGTAGCGGCGGCTCGCCTGTTCAAAGCCCTCGGTGACCCCATCCGCGTCAAACTTCTCACCCTGGTCCGGCGATCACCCGAGGGCGAAGCCTGCTTCTGCGACCTCGCCGACGAATTCGACTTCGCCCAATCCACCCTCAGCCACCACCTGAAAATCCTCGTCGAGGCCGGTGTCCTGTCCCGCGAACGCCGCGGCACCTGGAGCTGGTACCGCGTCGAACACGACGCCATGAACAGCATGGAAGACATCTTGCGCCCCGGCGGCCCCCTGCGCGCCGAACCCCGCCACACCACGGACTGCGACTGCTGAACTCCACAAAGCTCGCGCTTCGGTCGCACCGCCGTTCCATCCGGCCATACGGGTCAGCGGACCGGGCGCGCACTCGGGCGCTCGCCATCCTGGTCGCTCCCGTGCCCAATCTGCTTGACGCAGGCCATGATCCGAACTGTCTCGAATCGAAAGTTCCCGTTCATCAAGGGTCTTGTCTGCTTCCTGTTCACCTGGAGTTATGAACGAAATATTTCGATGCAATGGTCCCGTGATGCCGGGGCCTGCCCGTGACCGGGTGGGCAACCAAGCAGAGAGGCGAAACCCACATGACCATCCGCCTGGTGAAGCGCGCAGCTATTCTCGTGCTCGCAGCCGTCACCACCTCGAGTCTCACCGCTTGTGGCGGCGAGGACTCCAGCTCGAACGAAAAACTGTCGGGGCCGGTGGTGATCGACGGGTCCAGCACGGTCGAGCCGCTGTCGGCTGCCGCCGGTGAACTGTTCATGAAGGCCCACCCTGATGTGAAAGTCACCGTCAGCACGTCCGGCACCGGCGGCGGATTCAAAAAATTCTGTGCGGGTGAGACCGACATCTCCAACGCCTCACGTCCAGTCATGGACTCCGAAACGCATCTGTGCGGCTCCCACGGTGTGCTGTTCAGTGCATTGCAGGTGGCCAACGACGCGCTCACCGTAGTCGTGAACAAGGACAACACCTGGGCCGAATGCTTGACCGTCGAACAGTTGAAGAAGATGTGGGAGCCCGGCTCGACGGTGAAGAGCTGGAACGACCTCGACCCGTCGTTCCCGAACGAACCGTTGACTCTGTACGGAGCGGGCACGGACTCCGGGACCTTCGATTACTTCACCGCAGCAATCAACGGCAAGGAAGGCGCCAGCCGCACCGACTACCACCCCAGCGAGGACGACAACCTCACCGTCCGTGGCGTGGCAAGCGCGAAAGGCGCGCTGGGCTACTTCGGGTACTCCTACTTCCAGGAGAACAGCGACAAACTGCGCGCGGTCGAGATCAACAGCGGCAAAGGCTGTGTCGCACCGTCGGTGCAGGCAGCCCAGGACGGCAGCTACAAGCCGCTGGCTCGACCACTGTTCATCTACCTCTCCGATCTGGCGGTGAAGAAGCCACAGGTGGCGAGGTTCGCCGAGTTCTACATCACCAACAACAGCGAGATCGTCCAAGCAGCCCGATTCGTTCCCATGACTTCCCCTCAGATCTCCCAAGCCCGCGCGGAACTCGCCGACATCAAGGACCGCGCCCGGCAATGACGACCGGAAAGCAGCATGCCAGCCGTCGATCGAGCGGGTCGCCACGCCGATATGGCGCTTGAAGCACAGCGGCCTGTTTGTGCGGCGCCAACTAATCGACGCGTCGCCCTGAGAAGCTGGTCATGACTGCGATGCGGAGATCTCTGACTGCCGTGCTGGTGGGCCTGCGAGCTTGGCTCGCAGGCCGCCTACATGAATCGCTGGTGCTACGCAAGGATCGGCTCGCTGAACTGGCAAAACGCCGATTGTGCGAACGAGGTCCAGGTCAGGCCCACCGGCCGAACTTGCTTGGGCTATTTCATCGATCCCGGCGGGTGCAGAGGGAGGGGCCCGATATTGCGTGGACGACGACGCGGCCGGTCGTTCGGGTAGTCTGAAAGGCGGGAGAGTCAGCGGACAGGTGGTCAGGAGCCTGACATGCCCACGTCCCGTCCGCCACACAGATCACGTGCATCGTGACGCTGATCTGTGTTTGCCCATCCGCCAAGGCGAATCGCGAAAACGGTAGGCACAGTTCTGGGTTGCGGCTGCCGTCGTTTTCTGGGGACCGGCGGAGACCGAATGATTTCCCGAGGGTCGCCGACGTCACCAGAGTTGTCTTCAGCGTTGTCTTCAGCGGACCGCGCTGTCGGAGACCGGGCTCGCATGTGGCCGTCTATGGCGTCAAAGCTGCCACCGTCAACCAGGCGGCAATCTATCAGCAGCGGGACACAATCCGTGTACGACTTTGGCGTCGCGCATTCATTCACAGCATCGCCCGACCGGGAACCGGCACAACTGTGGCGGTTTCGCCCGCTTTGCCGACAGAGGCACTACGAGTCTTCAGATCTGGCTCCGGGCATCCTGAGCGCCCAGCAATCTTGTGTCCCGCAGAGTACGTCAAGCGCGGGGGCGCTGACTGTGTGCGCTAACCACAGCAACCGGCAAGTTAACCATGGCAGCGATGGGCCTGGCATCATCAGAGTTGTTTGCCCCAAAAGCCCGCCGGAGTTGAATGACAGCGCGGCCAGGGTGCTACTCGAGTTGCTGCTCCGACATGCGCGTGAACACCCTATCGAGAGGGAGGACGATGCCCAGCGAGTCAAACGAGTGGGCCGTGCTCGACGAACTGTTGGGAATCGTCCCCGAAACCGTCGAAAGCGGCGCTGACCAGCAATTCGCGTTCTACGGACGCTGCTCGACCGAGGACAATCAAGATCCGGAGACCTCGTATCGGTGGCAGCGGGGCAACGCGGAAAAGTTCGTCTCCGAAGCATCCATCGCCGCCGATTACTTCGACATCGGCCAATCACGGTCGGTGCCCTGGCACCGCCGCAGCGAAGCCGCGCGGCTGCTAGCGGATCTGAAGAATGCGGCCCGGGGCTGGACAGCGATCGTCGTCGGCGAGGGAACACGGTGCTGGTTCGGTAACCAGTTCAGTCTGGTCGCGCCGCGACTGCAGGCACATGGGGTGGAGGTGTGGGTACCGGAGCTCGGGGGACGTTTCGATCCGCGCAATGTCACGCATTCGATGATGATGAGCATGCTCGGCGGGCTGAGTGAGTCCGAACGCCAGCACGTGCAGCAGCGCACCCGCGCCAGCATGGACGCTCAAGTCCTCAACGAAGGCCGCCACCAAGGCGGCCGAGCGCCGTACGGGTACATTACGGTCGACGGTCCACCGCACCCGAACCCCAACCGCGCCTCCGACGGATTGAAGCTGCGGATCTTGTCACTCGATGTGAGCACCGCCCCGGTAGTGCAGCGAATCTTTCGTGACTACCTCGCCGGCCGCGGCGACAAAGCCATCGCCATCGCTTTGAACCGGGAAGGCGTGCCGTGCCCGTCCGCGCATCGGCCGGAGCAGAACCGGCATCGCGCCAAGGATGGCTGGCAGGCCGGAACGGTTGCCGCGATTCTGCAGAATCCCCGTTACACCGGTTATGCGGTGTTCGGTCGGTGGACCAAACACGAAGAACTTCTCGATCCCGACGACGCCGCGGCAGGTAACGTCACCCGGTTCCGTCGCTCGCCTACGCACCGCATCGTGCGATCGAAGAAGCCCGCACATCCGGCCATCATCTCGGTCGAAACGTTCACCCAGGCTCAACTGCTGAGGCGCCAGCGCGCGGGTGCCAGCAACCGCACTCGCGCGAAGCTCGAGCGCAACAGACCGGCCAGCAGTCTGCGCCCATACCTATTGAGCGGCCTCGTGCGCTGCGAGGGCTGCGGCCGAAAGATGCAGGCGGAGTTGGTCCGTGACGCCGTGTACTACCGATGCCGCGCCAAGACCATCGCCGCCGGTAGTCCCGTCTTGCAGGACCATCCCCGAACAGTGAACCTCCGCGAGGACGTCGTCGTCGGGCCGATCGACGGCTGGCTGGCCAGTTTGTTCAACCATCAATGCCGGGAAAACACCATCGCAGCTCTCGTGGCCGCCCAAGACATCGATGACACCGACACCCAGCGGCGAATGCTTCGCCAACGCGTCACCGACGCTGAAGCCAGACTCGCGCGTCACCTCGCCGCTATCGAGGCCGGAGTCGACCCGCAAGCGCTCGTCACGGCGATGAATGCCGCACAGGCGGACAAAGCGGCAGCTCAAGCCGAGCTGAAGAGTCTGCCCAAGATCAACCGGCTCACCGAAACCGAGATCCGAAAGTTGATCGACTCACTCGGCGACATCCGCGCGGTCCTCGCTGCGGGAGATCCAGCCGATAAGGCTCAGCTGTACCGAGCCTTGGCCTTAGAAGTGCGCTACCAGCACCAACAGCAGCTGGCAATCGTTGGTGCCACCCCCTGTGGGGTTAGCACTGGTGTCCGGAGGGGGACTTGAACCCCCACGCCCGATAAAGGGCACTAGCACCTCAAGCTAGCGCGTCTGCCATTCCGCCACCCGGACCGGTGTGCTCAGCAAGATTATCGGATCGCTCCGCCTGGACCAAATCGCGCCTTGACTTGCGGATTCTCGAGTAGGTCGGGCTGTGGTGGCGGGCTCGTGGGGTGTCGGCGGAGCGGTTGGGCGAGGTGGTACCGGGGCTCGATGCGCCCACCGCAACCGCTGGGTCAGGCCGATGATTGCGTGGAGCTTCTCGTCACGAGACGGGAGGGAGCCCTGCTTCCCCAGCTGGCCAAGCGTACGATTACGATATCCAAGTGATTGATTGGGGAATCCGAGGTGGGTAGTACTCGGGATCGGATCGTCGCCGAGGCACTGCGGCTCTTCGCTGAGCAGGGGTATGCGTCGACCAGTGTCGCGGCGATCGAAGAAGCCGCGGGGCTGTCACCACGGTCTGGGGCGCTGTACACACACTTCGGGTCCAAGGAACAGGTGCTGGCCGCGGCCGTCGAAGCCGCGATAGAGCTGGCTGAGACCGGTTTCGCGTTGGCGCCGATGTTCCCGCTCGGCGATCTGCGGGCCGAGCTCGTCCTGGTCGCGCGGGGGTCGCTGTTGTCGATGTCCAACTGGCGCAACCTGATCCGCGTGATGATGAAGGAGTCCGAGCAGTTCCCCGAGGTGATGGCGCAGGCGCGGGAACGGCTGTTCACGCCTTCCTACCGGCATCTGGCCGACTGGCTGGCCGGGCGTGCGGCGCAGGAGCACCTGCCCGAACGTGACTTCGAGGCCATGACCACGGTCTGGCTCGGCGCGATCGAGAACTACTGGGTGATGACGAACGTCTACCACCACAGCCCGTTCGGTATGACCGACGAACGATTCGTCGAAGGATGGGTCGATGCACTGCTGACCGCTCTGGGGGCGAAACCGTGATCCAAACCTTCCGTCTCAACGATCCGGACGTGATCGCCGATCCTTAGCCGAGCTACGCGGTGTTGCGTGAGCAGGCACCAGTGCATCAATCCACCGATTCGGATCTGTGGATCGTAACCCTGACGAATTCCGTCTCGATCGGCCGAATACACAGGACCATGTGGCATTCGGCGCGGGCATTCACTATCGCATGGGCAGCGCCCTCGCCCGGCTCGAAGCGACGGCCGCCCTCGAAGAACTCACACGTCGAGTACCCGCGATGGCCCCCGCAGGCGCTCCGGGGCGCATCGCGAGCCCTGTCCTGCGCGGCTTGCGCAGCTAACCGGTCTGCTTCGGGGCGACACCGACGCTGACAGGGACCAATAGTTTGCCGACGTAAGCGATCCGCCCGCGCTGCTCCCGCCGGACAGACGCGTGGAACAACCGAGGCGACGGCAACCTGCGGCTCGGGCCGGTGCTGGAATGTCGCGGAAGGTTTGCAGCCTCCCCCGACGAGACCGCATCGGTGTCGGGTCGAATCAACCGCAGGCGGCGGTCTCGCGGAGCATGCGTCCATTCGGTCGAAGACCGGATCGCCCGATGCGAATTTTCGATCAGGCAGTCCGAAAGGGCGTTCCGGCGAGCGCGGCAACGGCGGTCGGACCAAAGCCGTCACCCGGTACGGCCGGTTGATCCCGGAGGGCGACCTTGGCGCAGGTGACACGACGGTGGGAAAACCCATCGACGTGCCACGGTCACTTGGTGCCCGCCTTCATCGGATCATGGCCCCAGTTCATCAGCGAGTACCGCCATTTGCTGTTCTCGATCTCTCCGGAGGGCCGCTGCTCGAGATGGCGGTGGGCATAGCCGATCACTTTGCGCATGTGCGCGTAGTCGTCGTCGGTCAGGTCGGTTTTCTCGAGGATGTCCACGATGCGGCGGCCGCTGACGTGCCCGGTCGACTCTCCGCCGCCTTCGGGCTTCTGTCCCACCGACTTGGACTCGTCGGTGTCGAGCCACCTGCGTAGTTCTTTCGGTGTCATATTGACGACGCTGTCGAACTCTGCGCGTATCTCTTTGTTGTCTACCGTCATGACAGTTCCGGTTTCGATGTCAATCGTTCTGCCGACGGAGGGCCTCGGGCTTGTGCACCGCATCACGACCGCTTTTCGCGCTGCGCACCCGATATTGAGGGTCGTCTTCGGATGCTCGGACAGTCCGGCCGGCCGCCTCGGTATCGGAGGTGATCACTTCTTCCACCTCGCCCTCGGTGGTGCTGCCGTGGCTGTTCCATTCGACTTTGTCGCCTTTGCCGAACGATTTCTTGCTCATGTTCGATCTCCTACTCGGTCCCGTTCCAACGTGGACGTGTTACCCGAGCGACGACACCGAAACCTGGTAGCTGAAGCGATGCTGCAACGATTCGGTGTCGTCCGCGCGAGCTAGGAGAGCCGGCCCTGTTCGGAGGCTACCGGAGTTCTTCGAAAGTGCATTCGAAGCCGAGGGCGCCATGACCGTCGGCTACCTGGCGGTCGAGGAGCGTTTTCAGCGGGGCGACGAAATCGAGGGTGACGTTCGCGTCGCGGCTGGCGCGGGTGATGGCGTCGAGTGCGGATTTGTGGAAGGCGATGGATTGGACCGGGTCGGTGTAGACGCCCGAGTCGATGACGGCTCCTTGGTGGGGCAGCGACTGGGTCATCGCGCTGACCCAAGCGGCGGCTCGCGCGCCGTATTCGGCGGCGGAGACGCCGACGGAGCGCATCATGGCCGCACCGTGCAGGAAGCCGCCGAACATCGCGTACATGGCGGCGAGCAGCGCGAAGTCGTAGGTCGACGCGAATCCCGCGTCGTCGCCGAAGTATTCGGCGGCGGCGACCAATTCGAGGATATCGCGGTGCGCGTCGAAGACCGGCCGGGAGCCGCTGTAGAGGATGGAGGCGCCGGGCTGACCGATCATCGGCGGCACCGCCATGATTCCGCCGTCGAGGTAGTGGAGATCGTGCCGCGCCGCCCAGGCGGCGAGTTCGCGCGCCTCGTTGGGAGCGGTGCTGGTCAGGTTGATGAGCTGACGGCCGGCCAGCCGGTCGGCCACCGGGTCGAGGGTGGCGTGCACCGATGCGTGGTCCAGCAGGACGGCGATGATCGGACCGTCGGCGTCGATCGCTTCGGCGACGGTCGCGGCGCCGACGGCTCCGGCCGCGAGGAGTTCGGCGTCCTTGCCCGGAGTGCGGTTCCACACCGTTGTCGGCAGGCCGGCCTTGAGGAAAGTCGCGGCCAGAGCTTGGCCCATCGCGCCGAGTCCCAGGATGGTCACCGGGGTCTTCGTGGTTTCCGCCATGGCGGGTTCAACTCCTTGAGGTTCGAGAAAGGTACTGGTCAGCGCGCTGTGACCAAGATTGCTCGTTGCCGGGCAAGGAGACAAGTACCTACTATTTTGTCGGGTACTTACCAATGGGTTTGTGAACAGGTGGAGAGGCGGACGGGTGGGCGCGAAGCGATCGGGACCATATTTCTGCGGCATCGATGCCGCGATGGATGTCGTCGGCGGGAAGTGGAAGGCGCTGATCCTCTGGGAGTTGGCGAACCACGGCGTCCGGCGCTTCGGTGAGTTACGCAAGGGCCTGCCGGGCGTCTCGGAGAAGATGCTGATCCAGCAGCTGCGGGAGCTGGAGGAGGACGGCATCGTCAGCAGGACCGTCTATCGCGAAGTGCCGCCGCGCGTGGAGTACCGGCTGACCGAGGTCGGCGCCGCGCTCAACGCCGCGCTGGCGCCGCTGGGCGACTGGGGACGCGACCGGATCGATCGGATCGGGGCGCAGCGGGTGCATCAGCAGCTCTGAAGTGAATCCTTCAAATGTGAATGTTTCACTCGGGCAACATCCCTCAGCGGAAGTTCAAGCTACTAGTTGGTAACTTGAGTTAATTTTGTGCACACGCGATGTAATTGACGCATAACCGGGCCCGTCGTATGTTCCACGTCACAACTTTTGCAAGATGTGGGTGGCTGCGCAGATGTCGGATGATGGGTATGACCTACGGGTCTTGCTGACACGGGCACTCCGCCGGATTCAGGAGTTGGAGGCACGGCCGCAGCGCGAGCCGATCGCCATCGTCGGGATCGGCTGTCGCTTTCCCGGCGGCGCGGAGAACCCGCGGCAGTACTGGGAACTGCTGTCCTCGGGCCGCGACGCGATCGTCGAGGCGCCGGAGAACCGTTGGACGGTAACGGATTCGGCGCCTCGGCGAGCGCGGCGGCGGGCCGGTCTGCTCGCCGGGCCGATCGATGCCATGGACGCGGAGTTCCTCGGCATCGCGCCGCGCGAAGCGGCGTCGATGGATCCGCAACAGCGGCTGGTGCTCGAAGTCGCCTGGGAGGCAATGGAAGACGCCGCCATAGTCCCGGACGGTCCGGCCGCGGCGCGCACGGGTGTCTTTCTCGGCGTCAGCTGGCAGGAATACCAGCGCACGATCACACCGGAGTGGGTGAACTCGGTGGACGCGCACACCCTCACCGGGACGATGTCGAGCATCGTGGCCGGACGGGTGTCCTACGTGCTCGGATTGCGCGGTCCTGCGGTGGCGATCGACACGGCATGTTCGTCGTCGCTGGTGGCGGTGCACCAAGCGTGTCGCAGCCTGCGCACGGGGGAGTGCGACGTGGCGTTGGCGGGCGGGGTGAATCTGCTGCAATCCGAACTCACCTCGGAGGCGCTGGCCCGCATGGGAGCGCTCTCACCCGACGGCCACTGCCGCCCCTTCGACGCAAGGGCGAACGGGTATGTGCGTGGCGAGGGCGCGGGTGTCGTTGTGCTGAAGACGCTTTCGCGAGCAATCGCCGACGGCGACGCGATCCGGGCGCTCATCCGAGGCTCGAGCGTGAACCACGACGGGCGTTCCATGGGGTTGACCGCGCCGAACCCGACGGCGCAGCGCGAACTGCTGCGCGACGCGCTGACCGACGCGGGCTGCGACGCCGGCCTGGTCGGCTACGTCGAGACGCACGGCACCGGCACACCGCTGGGAGATCCGATCGAGGTCGAGGCGTTGTCCCAGGTTCTCGGTGCGCCGCGGGCGGAGGGGGCGGTGTGCCTGCTCGGTTCGGTCAAGTCGCAGATCGGTCACCTGGAGGCGGCCGCGGGCGTCGCCGGGCTGATCAAAGTGGTGCTGCAGCTGGAGCACGAACGCATTCCGCGCCAGCACGACTTCGTCACGATGAACCCCAAGATCTCGCTGGATGGCACGGCGCTGGCAGTGCCGACCCGCGATGTCGCGTGGCCGCGCACCGAGCGGCCACGGCTGGCGGGGGTCAGTTCGTTCGGTTTCGCGGGGACCAACGCGCACGTCGTGCTGGAGCAAGCGCCTGAACCGGCGGCTCGCGCGGAATCGGAAGAACCGGCGCTGCTCGTTCTTTCGGCACGTACCGCTTCGGCGCTCGGCGCGCTGTCCCAGCGCTACGCGCAGCAGTTGGCTCGTCAGGAGGTATCGGTCGCGGATGCGGCCGCCACCGCGGCATTGGGCCGAACGCATTTCGCGCATCGTCGCACGGTGGTGGCGCGCACGGCCGAAGAGGCCGCCCGTGAACTCGCCGCCCCCGCGGGTCGGTCGACCGGCCCGGCCTCCGGTGAACCGCGGGTCGCGATGCTGTTCACGGGACAGGGCGCGCAGTACGCGGGGATGGGTGCGGCGCTCGACCGCAGATATCCGGCTTTCCGCGCGGCGCTCGACCGTTGTGACGAGCTACTCGGGCCGCTTCCCGGCGGTATGCGGTTGCGGTCGCTGCTGTTCGAGGCGAACGAGGAGTTGCTGGCCCGCACCGAGTACGCGCAACCGGCGATATTCGCGATCGAGTGGGCCTGCGCCGAACTGTGGTCGGCGTTCGGCATTCGGCCGCAGATCGTGCTGGGACACAGCCTCGGTGAGTTGGTGGCGGCGACCGTCGCGGGAGTGCTCGACCTCCCTGCCGGACTGCGTTTGGCGGCCGAGCGCGGGCGGTTGATGCAGGCGGTGGCACAGGAAGGGGCGATGGCGGCGGTATTCGCCGCGCCCGTGGAGTTCGAAGCGCTGCTGGAGGAACTCGCGGCGAGCCTGTCGGTAGCGGCGGTGAACGGACCGGAGCAGTTCGTCGTCTCGGGAGCGGTGGACGCGGTGCGCCGGGTGGTGCGGGCAGCCGAGGAACAATCGATTCGCACCGTGCGACTGCCGGGTACGACGGCGTTTCACTCGCCGCTGCTGGATCCGATGCTGGACGACTTCCGGACACGGGTCGCCGAGTTGGTGCCTGCCCCGCGCGCGGCGGCGATCACGCTGGTATCGAACGTGACCGGCGCGCGGATCGAGACTCCGATGGATGCCGACTACTGGCGTGCGCACGCCCGCGGCACCATCCGCTTCGCCGAGGGGGTGCGCTCGGTCGCCGAACTCGGTGTGGACGCCTATCTCGAGGTGGGACCGCATCCGGTGCTGTCGGAATTCGGCCGCCGGACCGACCCGGACGCCTTGTGGGTGCCGAGCATGCACCGGGCCTCGGTGGACGACGAGGTGCTGTTGCGCGCTGTCGGCGACCTGTACTGCGCCGGTGCGGCGATCGACTGGAGCGCGGCCGTGCCCCGGGAGGCGCGGCGGCGCAACGGCCTGCCCACCTACCCTTTCGAACGAGTGCGGATCGGTATGCCGTCCGCCGACACCGGATACCTTGCCGAGCATCGGCTCCGGGATCGAGCTGTGGTGCCCGCGGCGGAGCTGGCGCTGCGGGCCTTGCGTGCGGCCGGTGGCGCCGACGACGAGCTGATCGACTTCGTGGCCGCGCGGCCGGTGCCGCTCGAGGAATTGAGCGAGCCACTGGTGTCCCGCCGGGAGGACCGCGCCGAGGTTCGGTTCCAGGTCGGCGATGGCAGTGTCACCGCGGTGTCGGCGGTGGTTCGAGCTGCCTCGAATCGCCCACGTGATTCCGGAAAGGTGTCCACGGCGCGGCGCATGCCGTTCGCCGAGTGGGACACCGGTAATTTCTACCGCCGCTGCGCGGAAGCCGGATTGACGTTCGGTCCGCGGTTCCGGTGGATCACTCGGCTGCGGCTGGGTGCGGACAGCGTGCTCGCCGAACTGACACGTCCGGCGGAACTGGCCGGTGAACCGGGCGCCTGGCTGCCGTGCCTGCTCGACGCCGCGGTGCAGACCGGTCTCGCGTTGGCCACGCGTGACAGCTCCGCAGCCCAGTTGCCGGTCGGCATAGGCCGCTTGCGTCTGTCCGGTGTGCAGGCCGGTGTGCGTGCGTGGGCGCTGGCCGAGCGCACCGGCCGCACGATTCGCATCACCGTTTTCGATACCGCCGACACGGTGATCGGCGATATCGAAGACGTATGGTTCGCCGAGTCCGGCACTGTCGGGCAGTCGCAGGATCGGGATCGCATGTCGCGCTTCACTCATCGTCCGACCTGGGAGCCCGCCGGAGCGGCGCCGCGTGCACAGCGCCTCGCCGCCGCCCTGGTGATCGGCGTCGGGCCGCAGGCGGACCGGCTCGCCGCCGCATTGCGCGCCGCGGGCACCGACGCGGTGGCAGTGGAGCGTGCAACCGATCCGGCCGTCTGGCCCGTCGACGGCAGGACGGTGGTATATCTCGCCGACGTCGAGGCGGACGACAGTGCCGACGCGGCGCGCGCGGAAACCGAAGTCGCGCTCGGCGTGGTGCAGGCGATGGCTCGCACGGTCGCCGACGGGCCGCTGTATCTGGTCACCGTGGGGGCGACCGGAGCGCTGCCCGGAGAACCCGTGCGTCCGGCGGCCGCGACGCTGTGGGGACTGGGCGCGGTGGTGCGCACCGAACTTCCCGAGTTGCGCTGCCGCCTGATCGACCTGCCCGTGGGCGCCGGCTGCGACGACCACCGCCTGGTGCACGAAATCGTCTCCGTGGAGGATGATTACGCGATCGCGCTGCGCGGACGTCATCGATACACGATGCGCATGCGGGTCTCCGAAGACGTCGAGGCGCCGCCTGGTCTGGATCGTGGTGCGGCGTATCTGATCACCGGCGGGCGCGGAGCGCTGGGGTCGACCGCCGCGCGAATCCTGGCCGAGGCCGGTGCGGGCACCGTTGTGCTGGCCGGTCGCAGTGCCCCGGGTCCGGGGGACGAGCAGGAGATGGCGCGCATCGCCGCCCTGGGGGCGCGGGTCGAGAGCGTGGTGGTCGATGTCGCCGACCGGAACGCGCTGTCGCGTTTGCTCACTCGCTTCGGTGACGACCTCCCGAGGCTGGCCGGGATTGTGCATTGCGCGGGCGTTCTGGACGACGCTCTGCTGATCGAGCAGACCCCGGAGCACATCGAGCGGGTGTTCGCGGGCAAAGTGGCGGGCGCTTGGCATCTGCACGAGCTCACCGCGGACCACTCGCTGGATCGGTTCGTGCTGTTCTCGTCGGTCAGCGCCGTGGTGGGCACCGCAGGTCAGGGCAACTACGCCGCGGCCAACGCGTACCTCGATGCCCTCGCTCGGTTGCGCTCGGCACAAGGACTGTCTGCCGTGAGCATCGCGTGGGGCCCGTGGGCGGGCACCGGCATGGCTGGTGGACTGAGCGAGCGCGCGCGCCGGGCGTGGGCGCGCCACGGCGTCGCCGAGTTGGCCGTCGAGGACGGTGCTCGAGCGTTGCGCTCGTTGGTGGCGGCCGAAGGAGTCGTCGCGGTGTTTCCCCCCGCTGTCGCGGCGGAGCCGGAAACGATCAGCGAGGTCGACGAGCAGGACGTTGCCGACCCGCGCGACCCGGCGGAACTGCTGGAGTTGGTGCGCGCCCACGCCATGACGGCCCTGGGCCGCACCACCGCCCCTGCCGATCGCACACCGTTGCGCGAACTCGGGCTGGATTCGATGATGGCCGTCGAATTGCGCAACGCGCTCTCCGCCGACCTGGGGGTGCGCCTCCCGGCCACCTTGCTGTTCGATCATCCGACCGTCGCCGCGGTGTCCGAGGAGATCGCCAGGCTCGGCGCGAAATCCACGCGCGACAGCGGCGCTCCACGCCGCGCGGCACGGGAGCGGGCCGAACAGCGACCGATCACGCGCACCTTCGAGCAGCTCACTCCCGCGGTGTACCCGGCGGAACTTCCGGTTACACCTACCACATCGGACGTGACGCAACTCACAACTGCCGAATCCGGCACTGCGCCCGACGATTACGCCGACGCGATCGCGATCATCGGCATGGGCTGCCGCTACCCCGGTGATGTCCGCGGGCCTGCCGACCTCTGGCATCTGCTCACCACCGAAGCCGACGCGGTGACCGAAGTGCCCGCGCACCGCTGGGATGTGGAGGCGTTCTTCGATCCGGACCCGGATGCCGCGGGGAAAACCTACACGCGCTGGGGCGGCTTCGTGGCGGGCGTCGAGGATTTCGACGCCGGATTCTTCGACATCTCCGTCGGCGAGGCACGAATGCTGGACCCGCAACAGCGGCTGCTGCTGGAAACCTCTTGGGAGGCGCTCGAACACGCCGGTTATCCAGCGAGCCGTCTGGAGGCCAGCCGGACCGGCGTCTTCGTCGGATTGATGTCGAACGACTACGCCGAACGGATGGCGCGGGCGGATGTCGCGCCCGACGCCTGGTTCGGCACCGGCAATCTGGCCAGCGTCGCCTCCGGCCGGTTGTCGTATTTCCTCGGCGTGCACGGTCCGAGCCTCACCATCGACACCGCGTGCTCGTCCTCGCTGGTCACCGTGCATACGGCGGTGCGCAGCCTGCGCAGCGGCGAATGTGATCTCGCGCTGGCGGGCGGGGCCACCGTGGTGCTGACGCCCTCGCTCGACATCTACTTCGCACGGGCGCGCGGCCTGGCCGCGGACGGCCGGTGCAAGAGCTTCGACGCGCGCGCCGACGGCGTGGTCTGGAGCGACGGCGCGGGAATGCTCGTGCTCAAACGGCTGGCGGACGCCCGGCGCGACGGCGACCGGGTGCTGGGGCTGGTACGCGGATCGGCGGTCAATTCCGATGGCCGCAGTCAGGGGTTGAGCGCGCCGAACGGTCCGGCGCAGGAACGCGTGATCCGGGCGGCGCTGGCGGACGCGGCTCTCGCGGCCGGGGACATCGACTACGTCGAGACGCACGGCACCGGCACCGCGCTCGGCGATCCGATCGAGGTCAACGCGCTCGCCTCCGTGCTGGGCGCGGGCCGCACCGAGGCCGCGCCGTTGTGGATCGGCTCGGTGAAGTCGAATCTCGGGCACACCCAGGCGGCGGCGGGCATCGCCAACATCATCAAGGTGATCGAGGCCCTGCGGCACGAGCGCATCCCCGCCTCGCTGCATTTCCGGTCGGGCAATCCGCACATCGACTGGGATTCGGTCGCGGTCCGCGTGGTCGCCGCCGAGCGCCCGTGGCGACGGGCACGGCGACCGCGGCGCGCGGGTGTGAGCGCGTTCGGGATCAGCGGGACGAACGCGCACGTGGTGCTCGAAGAGGCGCCGTGGGCGCCCGAGCCCGCTATCGCCGACGACCC
Source organism: Nocardia barduliensis (assembly GCF_013315795.1). Lineage (GTDB taxonomy): Bacteria > Actinomycetota > Actinomycetes > Mycobacteriales > Mycobacteriaceae > Nocardia > Nocardia barduliensis. The sequence continues at coordinate 66,230 of NZ_JABLTE010000021.1, read as the reverse complement.
CGGCCCCCACCTGCTGGTTCTGTCGGCGAAGAACGCCGCCGCGCTGCGGGAGCTGGCGGCCCGGTATCGGGATCTGCTGGCCGCCCGGCCCGACACGGTGCTGGTGGATCTGTGCGCGTCCGCGGCGGTGGGCCGCACGCATTTCGGTGAGCGGGTGGCGATCGGCTTCGACACCGCCGCACAGCTGCGTGCCGCGCTGGAGAACGTCGCCGTGGGAATCACTGCGAGCGGGTCGGTCGCGGGGGTGCCGGGTGGTGCGGCCGAGCTGGCCGGTCGTTACGTCGACGGTGCGGAGATCGATTGGTCGGCAGTGTATGCCGATCGGCCATGGCGCCTGGTCGACCTGCCGACCTACCCGTTCCAGCGCAAGCGGCACTGGCTGGAACTCGAGCCGAGCTCCGGCGGCCCCGTGGGATTTACCGCCACCCAGATGAGTCCAGCGCAACCACTCGAGCAAGTGGCCTCTGCTGCCGCGTCTCGGGCATGGCCCACGTCCGAGCGCACCTTGCGGCTCACGCCCGAGATGTTCGCAGGGCATCGGCTGCGTGGCGTGCCGACGGTGCCCGCGGCCTGGCTGTGCGCTCAACTGAACGAGATCGCCACGGAACTCCCGGGCACCTGGGAGGTCGCCGGCCTGCGCCTGGTCACGCCGCTGGAGGTTGCCGCCGAAGCGGCCGTGCGGGTCGTGCTCGATCGCGGTCCGGACGGCTACGACGTGCGCTTCGTAAGTTCCGACGATGCCGGGACAAACTATGCGCACGCTGAACTTACTGCTGCGCAATCTGTTTCGGCCCATCCGATCGAGGTAGTGGGGGCCGCCGCCGAGCCCGAGGCATGGCCCGCCTATTACGAGACCCTGATGCGGTTGGGCCTGCACTTGGGACCTGATTACCGCTGTGCCGTCGAGTTCCGGCGGATCAGCGACACCGACGCCGAGACCGTCTTCCGGCTGCCGCAGCACCCTCCGGTGACGCTGGACCCGATCCTGCTCGACGCGTGCCTGCACAGCATCGTGGTGACCGCCGACGCCGCGGGGGAATTGTTCTTGCCCTCCGGGATAGATCGTGCTCGATTCTTCGGCAGCCCGACTGCCGACGACGCGATCGTCCGCTGCCGGGTGCGGGTGACCGAACGCGGTACCCGCGTCATCGTCGGTGACGCCACACTGTATTCGGCGTCGGGGCGACTGCTCGCCAGTCTGCACGGGGTGAATCTGCTGGCCGCGAAACCCGCAGTCACGCCCGAAAGCGTTGCTGCAGAACCGGATTCGGCCAGGCTCTCGAGCCTGCTGCATCACGTCGAATGGGTCCCGGCCGAGAGCGCGGCGCCCGCGCCGGAGATCGCGGGGGGCCGCTGGCTGATCTTCGCTGACGGGCCGGTCGGTGATGCCGTGGCCGACGGACTGGCCGCACGCGGCGCTGAGACCCTGATCGTCCGCCCGGCGGATACGGCCGATTCGGTCTCGTCGTTTGCTACCACGCGGTCGGCGCGAGGTGTCGTCTTCGCGTGGACCGCCGCGTCCGCGCGGACCCGCGTCGAAGCCGCTCTGCGGTTGACGCGCGCTCTGGACTCGGCAGCACACCGTCCCGCGGCGCTGTGGATGCTGACCGTGAACGCCCAGCGCGTCGCAGCCGCCGACCGGCCGGATCCTGATCAGGCTCTGATGTGGGGTTTCGGTCGCACGCTGGCCACCGAGCACCCCGAGTTCGGCTGCCGATTGCTGGATTTGCCCGCCGAATCCGGCGAGGACAGCGGGCCGGTCATCGAGGGCCTGCTCGGCGAGCGCGCCACTGGTGAGTTCGCGATTCGCGACGGCCGTTGGCTGACCGCTCGTCTCGCCGACGGCCCCGCTCCCTCGGACGGCTACCGCCTGGTCGCGCACCGTTCCGGCGATTTCGACCGGATGCGCTGGGAACCCGGGACTCGGCGTGCGCCAGAAGCCGGAGAGGTCGAGATCACGGTCGCGGCCACCGGACTGAACGCCCGCGACCTGTGGGTGGCCTCCGGTCTTCATCCCGAAGCCGGCGCACCGTTGGGCGCGGAATGCGCGGGCCGGATCACCGCGGTAGGGGCGGGCGTCGAGGGTTTCGCGGTCGGTGATCGTGTCGTCGCTTTGGCGCGGAACAGTTTCACCCGCCACGTGACGGTCGACCAGGGCATGGTGGCACCCCTGCCGGAGCGCCTCACGTTCACCGAAGGGGCGACCGTACCGTACGCGTTCACCACCGCCTGGCACGCGCTGTTCGACGTCGGTGGCCTGCGCGCCGGGGACCGTGTGCTCGTGCACGGGTCGGCCGACGGTGTCGGCATGGCCGCGGTGCAGCTCGCCGCTCACGCCGGTGCGCAGGTGTTCGCGACCGCCGCGCTGTGTCGCTGGGCGCGGTCCGCGGGTCTCTCGGTCACACAGATCGATGCCTGGCGCCTCGAGGTGCGCGAAGACGTCCGGGCGGCGACCGCGGGCCAGGGTATGGATGTCGTCCTGCACACCGTCGGGGACGATTTCTCCGCGCACGCCGTCGGCATATTGCGGCCGGGCGGCCGACTCGTGGACGTCGTCGACCCCGTGCAGCGGCAGACCGGCCAAAGCAGCGGCGAAGTCGACCATCGGGAATTCGATCCGGCCACGGTCGATCCGCGGCGGCTCGGGGAGATCCTGCGCGGTGTCATGGCGCTGATCGAGCGACAGGCACTCGATGCGTTGCCGCACGCGGTGCACCGCGCCGAGCGTGCCGCCGCGGCGTTTCGCGCCATGTCGGAGCGGAACCATCCCGGCCGCATCGTCCTGCTCGGCGGCGACATCCCGGCCACCGCGCGGTCAACTGCTGGCACCTACCTGGTGACCGGCGGTTTCGGCGGCCTCGGCGCCTCGGCCGCGCGCTGGCTGGTGGATCGCGGCGCCCGGCACCTCGTCCTGGTGGGCCGGCGGGCACCGGACGCGGCGGGGACGCGGCTGCTGGAATCACTGCGCGCCGGCGGCGCCCGGGTGACAGCCCACCAGGCCGATGTCGGTGACCGCGCGTCCGTCGCGGAACTGCTGCACGCCATCGCGGAATCCGGCTTCCCGCCGTTGCGCGGGGTGGTCCACTGCGCGGGCGTGCTCGACGACGGCGTGGTGACCGAGCAGACCTGGTCGCGATTCGAGACCGTGCTGCGGCCCAAATATCATGCGGCCCGCCATCTCGACGAACTCACCCGCGACCAGCCGTTGGAGCTGTTCGTCACCTATTCGTCTGTCGCGGGCGTGCTCGGCACCCCTGGTCAAGCGAACTACGCCGCCGCGAACGCGGCCTTGGACGCGCTGGCGTGGCGGCGTCGGGCCGAGGGACTGCCCGCGCTGAGTATCGGGTGGGGACCGTTCGCCGACGTGGGCATGGCCGCCGACCGGGCCGAGGTCACCGCGCGGCTCACCCGGCGGGGTCTGCCGCCGCTGTACGAGGACGACGCGGCCGCTGTGCTGACTCATCTGATCAGCCAGGACAGCGCCGCACCGGGGGTCTTCGGCTTCGTGCCGCAACGGTGGTACGCCAACCGCTCGCCCCAGGTGGCTCCGCCGCGCACCGAGCCGCCGACCACACCGCCACCCCGGCGCGCGACGGACGATGTGGCTCCTTGGGAGGCGCTCGTGCAGCGCGTCGCGATGCGTGTGCTGGACCGCGCGAGCGAACTCGACCCGGATCTGCCGCTGCACGACACCGGCGTGGACTCCCTGACCGGAATGGAGTTGCGAGCCGCGCTGGCGGCGGAGATCGGGATGCCGCTGCCGGCCGGGCTCGTCTTCGACTACCCGACGGTGCGCGATATCGCGCGCTTCCTGCACCGGAAGGGCGCGCCCGCTGTCGCCGGTGGCGAGGCGGCGGCCGAGACCGTCGAGGACGCCCGCCCCGCCGCAGCAGCCTCGACAACGGCCGGTCTGGCGGACGTCCGCCCTGTGGCAGAAGCCACGACAACGGCCGATCGGGCGGACGCCCGCCCTGTGTCAGAAGCCACCATGAAGCCTGATCTGTCGAACAACGTTGCACAGCAGCTTGATTCGGAACTTACGATGTCGACCGGCTCGCAAAGCGATCAGCCCGGGTCCGAGGAAGACCCGATCGTCATCGTCGGCATGAGCTGCCGCTTTCCCGGCGGGGTTCGCACACCCGAGGACTTCTGGGATCTGCTGTGGCAGGGCCGCGACGCGATCACCGAAGTGCCGCCGCAACGCTGGGACATCGACGCCTACTACGACCCCGATCCGGCGGCTCTGGGCCGGATGTACACCCGCTGGGGCGGTTTCGTCGACGGCGCCGACGAATTCGACCCCGCGTTCTTCGGCATCGGCGCGGCGGAGGCGCGCGCGATGGACCCGCAGCAGCGCCTGCTGCTCGAGACCAGCTGGGAGGCGCTGGAGCGCTCCGGCCGCGCGCCCGGCGCTCTGGCGGGCAGCCGCACCGGCGTGTACGTCGGCCTGTGCTTCAGCGAGTATCCGGGCACGCCGACCCGGGCCGCGGACCCCACCACGATCGGCGCCTACTCGGTCATCGGCTCGGCGCCGAGCGTCGCGGCCGGGCGCCTGGCCTACGTGCTCGGCCTGCAAGGTCCGGCGCTGACGCTGGACACGGCCTGCTCCTCGTCGCTGGTGGCGCTGCAATCGGCCTGGGACGGGTTGCGCGCGGGTCGTTGTGATCTGGCGCTGGTCGGCGGTGTCAACTTGCAGCTGGCTCCGGAGACCACCATCGGTTTCTGCCGTCTGGCCTCGCTGTCGCCCGACGGACGCTCACGGGCGTTCGACGCCGACGCCAACGGCTACGTCCGCGCCGACGGGTGCGGCGTGCTGGTGCTGACCCGGCTGTCGGAAGCCCGCCGTCACGGCGACCGGGTGCTGGCCGTGGTGCGTGGCGTCGCGGTGAATCACGACGGGCGGTCCAATGGTCTCACCGCGCCCAACGGCCCCGCCCAGCAACGAGTGATCGCCGACGCGCTCGACCAGGCGGGCCTGCGGCCGGACACGGTGGACTACGTCGAGGCGCACGGCACCGGCACTCCGCTCGGCGACCCGATCGAGGCCACCGCGCTGGCCGAGGTGTACGGCGCCGGGCGCACGCAACCCCTGCTCATCGGATCGGTGAAGACCAATATCGGGCACACCGAGGGCGCGGCCGGCGTCGCGGGTGTCATCAAGGCCGTGCTGATGTTGCAGCACCGCCGGATTCCGCCGAGCCTGCACTTCCGCACACCGAACCCGCTGATCGATTGGGCCGGTCTGCCGCTCGAAGTGGTCGGCGAGGCACGGGACTGGCCGCGGACCGGGCATCCACCCGCGATCGGGGTCAGCTCGTTCGGGATGAGCGGTACCAACGCGCACGTCATCGTGGCGCAGGGTGATCCCGCACCGGCTCCGCGACCGGAATCGTCGGCCGCGCAGGTGCTGGTGTTGTCCGCCCGTGACGAAACCGCCCTTGCCGACAGCGCGCAGCGCTGGGCGGACGACATCGATTCGGCGCGTGTCCCGCTCGGGGATCTGGCCTACACCGCCGCCACCGCGCGTACCCATTTCCAGGAGCGGCTCGCGGTCGTCGCCGCGACCGGCGACGCCGCCGCGCGAGAGCTGCGCGACCGACCGCCGACCTTGATCCGCGGCCGGGTGGAGCGAACATCGAAAGCCGAGGTGGCGCTGCTGTTCACCGGGCAGGGAGCGCAGTACCCCGGCATGGCGCGCGAACTGCTCGACTCCGAACCGGTCTTCCGCGAGGCGCTGCGGCACTGCGACGCCGTGCTGGGACCGATCGAGGACGGTATCGGGCTGATCGACGCCGTGTACGGCGAGCACGGTCCCGAGTTGCTGGGTCGGACGGGGTTCACCCAGCCGGTGTTGTTCGCCGTCGAATGGGCGTTGTGGCAGCTGTGGCGCTCGTGGGGGATCACCCCGGCCGCGGTGCTCGGGCACAGTGTCGGGGAGTACGTGGCCGCCTGCGCGGCGGGCGCCATGGCCGTGGAGGACGCCCTGCGACTGGTCGCCGAGCGCGGAAAGTTGATGCAGCGCCTGCCGGAGGGCGGCGGGATGCTGGCGGTCGACGCTTCCGCCGAGCAGGTCGCGCCGCTGGTGGCGCGATACGAACCCGCGGCGGCGATCGCCGGATACAACGGACCGGCCCAAGTGGTGGTCGGCGGACCGCGCACCTCGCTCGATCAGCTTCGAGAACAGCTCGTCGCCCAGGGTTTCCGGACCGCGGACCTTGCCGTCTCGCACGCCTTCCATTCAGCGGCGATGGATCCGATCCTGGATGACCTAACCGTGGCGGCGGCGCGCGCCCGGATGACCGATCCCGCGATTCCGCTCGTCTCGAACCTCACCGGGGCGCCGTTGCGGGCGGGAGAGCTCAGCCCCGAGTACTGGGCGCGGCATGCGCGTCAGCCGGTGCGCTTCGCCGAGGGCATACGTGCCATGGCCGAGTTGGGAATCGAAGTTTTCCTCGAGATCGGCCCGCAGCCGACCTTGTCCGGGCTCGGCAAGCGAGTGCTGGGCGACTCGGCTCGGTTCGTCGCGTCGTTGCGACGCGGACGCGGCGACCGCGAGACGATGATGACGGCGCTCGGCCACCTGTATGTCGCCGGCGTGCCGGTGGACTGGGAGCAGGTGCACCGGCCGCACGATCGCAAGCGCGTCCTCGCCCCGACGTATCCCTTCCAGCGGCGGCGCTATTGGGTCGACTCGCTTTCCGAACCGAGTGTCGATCACGCCCGGCGTGCGAACCTCGCGATGCGATCGCGGCAGGCCGAGAGCCCAGTTCCTGCCGAGGAAGTACGGCACGCGAGTTCCCCTGTTTCGCGCAGCAGCACAACGTCCTTCGATGTGACGATCGCACCGGACGCCCCGAGCTATCTGGCCGACCATGTCGTGGATCGGGCTGTGGTCGTTCCGGGCGCCTGGTTCGTCGCGACCATCGCCGACACCGCGCGCGAACTGCTCGCTGATGATGTCGTCGCGATCGACGACCTGGTGATCACCAGCGGGCTCACGCTGACCGGCCCGCAGCGGGTGCGGGTGAACTCCGCGCCGAGCACCGACGGGGTGTCGGTGCAGGTGACGACCGAGAGCGCAGGCCGGCACGCGCGCGCCCTCGCCTTGACCGGGCCGCACCGGATGCCGGAAGGCCCCAGCCTCGCGCAGGTGCTTGCGCGTTGTCCGGAAACCCTGGCCGGAACCGACTTCTATCGACTGCTCGGCCGGGCCGGCCTGCCTTACGGCCCCGCGTTCCGCCGTGTCGTCGACGTGCGCTTCGGCCCGCGGGAAGCCTTGGTGTCACTGTCGGACCTCGGCGCCGACGGCGGCGCGGGCATGGTGCACCCGGCCCTGCTCGACGCGGCGTTCCAAGCCACATACGCGGCGATGTCGCCGCCCGCTGGCGAGCAGACCTGGGTGCCGTTCGCCGTGGACCGGGTCCTCGTCTCGGCCGCCGCGGGCACCGTTCGATTCGGTCATGTGCGCGTCGTCGAGCAGACGCCACAGCTGTGTGTCGCCGATGTTCGACTGCTCGATGAGGAGGGTTGCCCGGTGGTGGTCGCGAACGGACTGCGAGTGATGCCGACACCGAATCCGGACGGGCAGGCGTCCACCCGCGCATCCCGGGACCGGCTCACCGCGGACACCTATCGAATCGACTGGCGGGAAATCGAATCGGCGCAGCCCACCGGCACGACCGGACGCTGGCTGGTCATCGGAGCCACGGACTTCACCGACGAACTCGCCGACGCCCTCCGGGCGCGCGGAGCGGACTGCGCGCTCGCCCGGCCCGGCCGGGGTTTCGGGTTCCGTGCCGAGAACGAGTACGAGGTCGATCTGGACGCACCCGCGGCGGTGCGCGCACTGCTGGGCGCGGCCACCGACGCACGCGCACCGCTGCGTGGAATCGTTTTCGCGGGCGCGCTGTCGGCCGATGACGCGCCCGTACCTGTTCGCGCGGAGCGCCTGGTGACAGGTGCGCTGCATCTGGTGCAGGCTGCCGCGCCGGCGGGTGAACCCGCGGTGTGGTTGCTCACCCGGCACGGGCAGCGAGTCGATTCCACCGATCAGGTGGCGCCGGAGCAATCGGCGCTGTGGGGTTTTGCCCGCAGCGCGCAGCTCGAGCACCGCGAAATCGGTTGCCGCGTCCTGGATCTCGATCACACGACCGATATCCGGACCGTGGCCGACGCGCTGGTCACGCCCTCGGCGCCGCGTCAGCTCGCCCTGCGCCACGGACGCCGGCACGTGCCGCGGCTCGTGCCGATGGAGACGGTGCCCGCCGGGTTCACGGCTGGGAACACCGCGGCGCACACGGTGCTGATCACCGGTGGGCTCGGCGGTGTGGGTTTGCGGCTGGCTCGCTGGTTCGTCGACCAGGGTCGGGCGGATCTGGTGCTCGCCGCGCGGTCGGCTCCCGACTCCCGGGCGGAATCGGTGCTCGCCGAATTGCGGGCGCGTGGAGCTCGCATCACGGTGCGGTCACTCGACGTCACCGATCGCGCTGCCGTAGCCGCCACGCTGGATTGGATCGACCGCGAGCTGCCCCCGCTGGCGGGGGTCGTGCATCTGGCCGGAGTGCTCGATGACGGGGTGATCGCCGAGCAGACAGCCGAGCGGGCCCGGCGGGTACTGGCGCCGAAAACGCTCGGGGCGTGGAATCTGCACGAGCTGACCAAGGGGCGTTCCTTGCGGATGTTCCTGCTTTTCTCCTCCGCGGCGGGGGTGGTCGGCTTGCCGGGCCAGTCCAGCTACGGCGCCGCGAACGCCTTTCTCGACGGCGTGGCCGAGTCGCGCAGTGCGTCGGGCTCGCCCGCGCTGTCGATCGCGTGGGGTCCGTGGGCGGAGACCGGAATGGTCGAGCGGCTCAGCAGCGGCGCGGTGGAGCGGCTGGCCCGGCGCGGTTACGGCACATTGCGCCCGGAGCAGGCGCTCGATGCGCTCACCCGACTGATCGATGCCGGGGCGACCGGCGCGGTCGCCACGATGCCACTCGCGCCCGCAGTGGCGCCCGGAGTCGACGTGCCGGAGGTGCTGCGGGATCAGGTTGCGCCGGTGGCCGCCTCCGCGGCGGGCGATGTCTCGGATCTGCCTGCCCGAATGGAGGCGCTGGTACGGCGCTGCCTCGGGTTGGCGCCAGAGGACGATCTTGATCGGCCGTTGCACGAACTCGGGCTCGACTCGGTGGCGGCCCTCGAGATCCGCGACGAACTGTCGCGCTCCAGCGGCCACCGCCTGCCCGCCACGCTGGCCTTCGAGTACCCCACACCGCGCGCGGTGGTCGGCCTGCTGGTGCGGTTGGGCACCGCTGGGGAGCCGTTCGCGCCACCGGCTACCGAGGCCGGTGGCAGTTCTGCCGATCGAACGGCGGCGCGGACATCCGCTTCCACGGCCGACGCCCTGGAATCGGGGATCGCTCCGCTCGCATCGGACGCGGAAGCCGCCCTACGCCAGCAGGCGCCGGTCGACGGGCTCACCGCGCTCGGCGACGAGCCCGACACCTCCAGCGCGTCGATCCCTGCCACGCGCCCGCTCGTGGACGACGGAGGGTCCGGGTCCGCACCGGAACCGGCGGCGCGGCGGGGGGCGGACTCGTTCGCGTCAGCTGCGACCCCCACCCGGCCCCACACACGCCTTGGCTCGAATTCCGCCTCACACGCGGACGCCGTAGGGGATATCGCGATCGTGGGTGTCAGCGGGCGGTACCCGGGCGCGGACGGGCTGGACGAGTACTGGCGGGTGCTGGTCGAGGGACGCGATTGCGTCACCGAGATCCCGCAGCACCGCTGGGACCACACCCGCTATTTCGTCCCGGACCGGCACAACCCGTTCACCGCCTACACCAAGTGGGGCGGATTCCTCGACGACGTCGACTGTTTCGATCCGCTGTTCTTCGCCATCTCCCCGCGCGAGGCGGAGATCCTGGACCCGCAGGAGCGACTATTCCTGCAAACCGCCTGGGCCGCATTGGAAGACGCCGGACATTCGCGCGCCGACCTGGCCCGCGGCGGCCTGCACCCGGAGCAGGCCGGGGTGTTCGTGGGCGTCATGTGGGGCACGTACCAGATGTTCGGGGCGGAGGAGTCCCGGCTCGGGCGCGGCACGCTGCCGGGGTCGACGTTCTGGAGCATCCCCAACCGCGTGTCGCACGCCTTGGACTTTCAAGGGCCGAGCATGGCGGTGGACACGGCGTGCTCGTCCTCGCTCACCGCTTTGCACCTGGCCTGCCAGAGCATCCGCACCGGTGAATGCAGGCTGGCGGTGGTCGGCGGCGTCAATCTGTCGCTGCATCCCTACAAGTTCGTCGCGCTCAGCCAGGGACAGTTCGCCTCCACCGACGGCCGCTGCCGTTCCTTCGGCGCGGGTGGCGACGGATACGTGGCCAGTGAGGGTGTCGGCGCGATGGTGTTGCGGCCGCTGGCCGACGCCGAAGCCGACGGCGACACCATCTACGGCGTCGTCAAGGGCACCGCGATCAACCACGGCGGCCGCGTCAACGGCTTCACGGTGCCCAATCCCGACGTACAGGCGAGGGTGATCCGCTCGGCGCTGCGCGTCGGCGGGATCGACCCGGCTTCGGTGTCCTACATCGAAGCGCACGGCACCGGCACCGCACTGGGCGATCCGATCGAAATAGCCGGTCTGGCCAAGGTTTTCGGCGACTCCGGTGTGTCCGAGTTGCCGATCGGCTCGGTGAAGTCCAATGTCGGCCACCTCGAGGCGGCGGCCGGTGTCGCGGCGGTGACGAAGGTGCTGCTGCAACTGCGCCACCGGACCATCGTGCCCTCGCTGCACGCCATACCGCCGAATCCGAACATCGACTTCGCGGCGACACCATTCCGGATCCCGACTCGACCGCTGTCCTGGCCCGGCGGAGACCCTGCGCGGCCGCGACGGGCGACGGTGAGTTCGTTCGGCGCGGGTGGTGCCAACGCCAACGTGGTGATCGAAGAGTACGTCGACCGCAGGCCGGAGACCCGGTTCAGCGGCGGTCAGGTCGTCCCGGTGTCGGCTCGCGACAGCGAGCGGTTGACGGAATACGTTGCCGCGCTGGACCGTTACCTTGCCGCGCAGCAGCCGAACATCGCCGATCTGGCCTACACCATGCAGGTGGGCCGTCAGGCGGGCAGCGCTCGCGCCGCCTTCGTGGCGCGGGACATCGACCAGTTGCGCGCCGCCGTACGGGCTTGGGTGGACGACGTACCCGGCGCCAGGTCGTGCCCGGATGCGGCGGAGGACTCCCGTATAGCGCGCTGGCTCGGCGGCGGCGACGTCGATTGGGCTACCGTCCGCGATCCAGGACCCCGGCGCCGTATCCCCGCACCGACCTACCCGTTCGCCCGGGAGCGGTACTGGATTCCGGATGTCGCGCCTGGTGCCGGTCCCGCGCGAGATTCGGGATCTGATCCGGTAGCGCGGTCCAGACCGGCCGACGCTCCGCAGCATTCATCGGACCGGTCAGCGGCGGAGTCCGGACTTCCGGAGTCTGCGTCGGCCCCTCGGTCGACATCCGCCCCGCAAGACACGTCAACCCCGCAACTCGCGTCAGCGGAACGCCGGTTGATGGTTCCGGTGTGGCGGGAAGCCCCTCTGCCCAGCGGTGACCTGCGTTCCCGCCGCATCCTGGTCATATACGACGCGCGTACCCCGCGCCACCTGGTGGAGGCGCTCGCCGCCGCAGCGGGTGACGCGGGTCGTCTGGTACGGCTGTCGGACCTGCCGGGTGACCTGAACCGCGCCGACTTCGACGCGGGCGCGGCTCTCGGCCGTGCGCTGGTGACGCGCTACCCCGACACCGACTGCCTGCTCGATGTGTGCGACCTCGTTTCGGCGGCCGGACTGCCCACCGGCGACCTCGGCCGGATCGGGCTGTACCAGGGTGTGGTCGAGGCGCGCGCCGGCTCGCTCGCGCTGGTGCACGTCACCGCCGGACATCCCGGCGCCGACGGCCCGGAGTCGGCGCCGGTGGGCGGTCTGGTCGCCGCGCTCGCCGAAGAGATCCGGGACGTGCGCACGCGAAGCGTGCACGTGGTCGCCGAGCGCGGTGCGGTATGCGCCGATTACGTGCGGTTGCTGGCGATCCTGGGTGCTGAGAGCGCCGCCGCCGAGGATGGCTGCCCGCGAGTGCGGTATCGCGGTGGTATCCGTGAGACCGTCGAACTGGCGGACGCGACGTCACGTGACGGTCTCGTGGTCGATCCCGCCCGCACCTATGTGGTGACCGGCGGCACGCGCGGACTCGGCGCGGAGTTCGCCGCGGCGCTGGTCGAGCGGGGGGCGCGCCGCTTGGCCGTGCTCGGCCGTGAACCGCTACCCGCGGAACAGGACTGGGACCGGGTGGCTGCCGGGTCCGGGCCCGGAGCGGACAAGGTGCGGCGGCTGGTCGAGCTGCGTGATCGCGGCGTCGCGGTGCGAACCTACTTCGGTAGCCTCACCGACGAGACGGCGCTGTCCGGCTTCTTCGACCGGGTGCGACGCGAGCTGGGCCCGATCGGTGGCGTGCTGCACTGCGCGGGAAGCGTCTCGGGCGAGAGCCCGGCTTTCGTGCGCAAGACCGGCCCCGCCATCGCTACCGTGCTCGAACCCAAGCTGACCGGCACCGCGGTCCTCGCCGACGTGCTGGCCGCCGACCGTCCCGATTTCTTCGTGTTGTTCTCCTCGGTGTCGGCCGTGCTGCCCGGCCTGGCGGTGGGCCTGTCGGACTACGCGATGGCCAACGCGCATCTGGACCGGTTCGCCGAGGCCCAGCATGCCCTGGGACGAACCTATTTCCGGTCGGTCAATTGGCCGTCGTTCCGCGACACGGGGTTCGGTGAGGTAACCAGCGCGGCCTATCGGGCCACCGGCCTGCCGGCGCTCAGCGCTGCGGAGGGGTTCGAGCTGCTCGACGCGGTGCTGGGCTTGCCCGCCCCAGTGGTGTTGCCGTATCACGGCGCGCCCCTGCGCCTCTCGACACACACGAGCCGACCCGCGCCGGAGACGGCGGCCGCACCGGCCTGGCCGGCGGCGCCGAACGGCGCAACGGCGAAGAACAGCGCCACGGCGACAAGCGGGTCCACAGCGGCAAACGGCTCCTCAGCGGCGTACGAGGAACTGCTTCGGATCTTCTCCGACGAATTGAAGCTGGCCCCCGCCCGCTTCGAGGGTGACAAGCGGTTCGAGGAGTACGGCGCGGACTCGGTGCTGATCGCCTCGGCGGTGCGCCGGATCGAGCAGGTCGTCGGTCAACCCTTCGACCCGGCGCTGGTGCTGGAATTCCCGACGCTGGACGCGCTGGCGGGTCTATTGACCGAGCAGTTCCCCGAACGCTTCACGCCCGCACCGCCCCCGGCCGATCCGCGACCGGCATCGGAAGATCCGCCGAGCACAGACGAGACCGGGAAGCCGAGACCCACCACAGCCGCCTGGGCCGCCGACGCCCGCCGCGGCCGGGCAGCCGAGCCGATCGCGGTGATCGGCGTCGGCTGCCGCCTGCCCGGCGGCGACACGCCGGACGCGTTCTGGCGCCTGCTCGCCGCGGGCGAATCCGGTGTCCGCGAGGTGGACCCGGCTCGCTGGGATCCGGCCCGGTTCTACCGCCCCGGCGGCGGTCCGGGTCTGACCAGCAGCAAGTGGGGCGGATTCGTCGACGGCGTGGATCTGTTCGATCCGGAGTATTTCGGGGTCACCGACGAACTCGCCTGGCAGATGGACCCGTTGCAACGGCTGCTGCTGGAAACGTCGGTGCTGGCCACCACCGACGCCGGATACCGGCGCGACGAGCTGGCGGGCAAGCGCGTCGGCGTCTACGCGGGCAGCCGGGCGGCGAACTACTTCAACCGGATTCCGGTCGCCGACCGGCACACCATCATCGGCGTCGGGCAGAACTTCATCGCCGCGCGCATCTCCGACTATTTCGACTGGCACGCGGGCAACGTCGTGCTCGACAGCGCGTGCTCGTCGTCGTTGCTGTCGGTGCATCTGGCCTGCCAGGCGCTGCGCGCGGGCGAGGTCGACGCCGCGTTGGCCGGCGGCGTGGAGGTGCTGCTCGACGAGATGCTGTTCGTCACCCTTTCGGCGGCGGGTGTGCTCTCGCCGCACGGCCGGTGCGCGACGTTCTCCGAGGATGCCGACGGTTTCGTACCGGGCGAGGGCGCGGCGCTGCTGCTGCTCAAACGGCTCGACGACGCGCTCGCCGACGGTGATCGCGTCTACGCGGTGCTGCGCGGCTCGGCGATCGGCAACGACGGGCACACCATGGGCATCACGACGCCCAATATGCGGGCGCAGATCGACGTGGTGACCTCGGCGCTCGATATGGCGGGCATGTCGCCGGACGCGCTGTCGTATCTGGAGGCGCACGGCACCGGCACCATGATCGGTGACCCCATCGAATTGAAGGGGCTCGCGACCGTGCTCGGCGACCGGTCACGCGGGCCGGAACCGTGCGCGGTCGGCAGTGTGAAAACCAATATCGGGCATCTGCTTTCCGCGGCGGGCATCGCCGGGGCCGTCAAGACGATCCTCGCCGTGCACCACGCGGCGCTCCCGCCGTCGCTGCACTGCGACAACCTCAATCCGCGCTTCAAGTTCACCGGGTCGCCGCTGTATGTCAACCGGGAACTGCGTCCGTGGCGGCCCGCCGACGGCAGGCCCCGCGCGGCGGGCGTCAGCTCGTTCGGCTTCGGCGGCACCAACGCCCACCTCGTCGTCGAGCAGGCGCCCGACGGGCACCGCCCGACTCGCCGACCCCTTGATCCACCCGTCTTCCGCAAGAGGAGCTTCATGCTGCCGAAAACGGTTCCCAGCACATCGACGGAGCCTGTGCCGCGCATCGTGGTCCCGATGCCGCAGAGCGCGCCCGCGCCGTCGTTCCTCCGGGTGGAGCCGCTGCTATGAGCGGGATCGAACTGGACAGCTTCGCGACCACCGTGCGGGCCGAGGACCCGGTGGTGCGTGACCACCGGGTGCACGGCGTCCGGATCCTGCCCGGCGTGGTGTATCTCGACATGATCCTGCGTGCGGCGATGGCGGCCGGTTACCGGCCCGGCGAGCTGACGATTCGGGAGGCGCTGTTCCAGCGTCCGGTGGCCCTCGGCGCCGACGGCGCGGTACGCATCGCGTTCCGGGTCGACCGGCCGACGGGACGAATCGCCATCGACGTGCAGCGCTTGGACGCCGCGGGCGCTGCGGACGGGCCGGTCGAGCCGATCGCGGAATGTACTGTGGTGCGGTCCGATTCGGCAGTGGCACCGCCCGGGATCGACGTGGGTTCGTTCCCGGCGGCGGGGCAAGCGCGCGGGATGGCGCAGATGTACGCCCAGAGCGGCGGCCGCGGTATCGAGCATCGCGACTTCATGCGCGTCACCGGCCATTTCTCCCGCAGCGACGACGTGGTCACCGCGACGATGGGGCTGGGCCCCGAAGCGGCCGCGCATCTGCCCGGCTTCCTGCTGCATCCGACGTTCCTGGACGCCTCGACCATCGTGCCGTTCGTCGACCCGCAGCGGCTGGGCGTGGACGACGACAGCGCGTTCATCCCGATCTACTTCGGCGACGTACGCGCCTGGCGGGCCACGCCCGAACAGGTGCACGTGCGGGCAGCGGTGCACGGCGGACACGGCGCGGACCTGCTCGAAGCAGACGTGGCGCTCTACGACCGGGACGGATCGCCGGTGGCGCGGTATCGGCTGACGTCCAAGCGCGTGCGTGGCAGCGCGGACATCCAGCGATTACTCGCCCAGCCCGGCCGGGACGCTCCCGCGCCGCGGCGCGCCGCGGACCCTGGCCCGGCACCGGCCGCCGCGCCGAACGACCCGCGTGCCGTGATCACCGCCGACCTGGCAGCTCTCGTCGCCGCCGAACTCGGCGCCGATCCCTCCGGTATCGCGACGGACGTGGGCTTCTACGAACTCGGCCTGGACTCCGGTCGCCTGCTGCGGCTGACCGCCGAGCTGGAGACACGGGTGGGCGAGCCGCTCTACCCGACGCTGCTGTTCGAGTACCAGACCATCGAAGCGCTCGCCGGACACCTCGCCGACACCGCGGGCGCGAACTACCGTCCCGCGAACCCCACGAGCGCGCCGCGAACCCACCCGGGCATCGATGCCGCTGGGGAACTCCGGCACCGCGACGACCAAGCCACAGCCGAGCAGGCAGGCGCGATCGACATCACCCAAGCCGCAGAGAGTCTGCCGACCGCCCTCGATGCGGCTGAGCCCCTATCCACGCCGGTCAGGGATGCGGGTACAGACCCGAGAACCCCGGTCGCGGTGCCCGAACCTCCCTCCGCAACAGAAGAGGACCTGATCACCTTCGGGTTCGATTGGGATTCGGACACGTCCGTGCACCCGCGTCACGAACCGACCGGATTGCTCGTCTTCGACACCGCCGATCACCCTTACTCGCACAGCACCGCCGCTACGGTCGTCCGCGTACGGCCGGGAAGTGAATTCGTCTCCGGTGCGGATGCATTCGTCATCGACCCGACGGACGCACAGCACATGGAACTGCTGATCGCACAGCTGGCGGCCCGGCGGGTGCGCTTCGACGCGGCGCTGTATCTGTGGCCGGAAACTGTAACCGAGGACGACCCGCAGTCGTTGATCGAGCGGGTGTATCTGCCGCTGCGCGATTTCGTGCGGGCGACCGCCGGGGTCTCCGATCCGCCGGTGCGCCGGGTGCTGGCCCTCGGGCCCGCGACCCCTGCGGGGGAAGCGTGTTGTGCCCTGCTGGGCGGTTTCGCGCGCACATTGCGGCTCGAGCAGCCGCTACCTCTGCTGCGGGCCGTGCAGTACGACCCGGCCGCCGTGATCGGCGAGATCGTGTCCACTGAACTGGGCATCGACGAACGTGATCCCGACACCGAGGTCCGCTACCACGACGGACACCGCGAAGTTCGCCGCCCGCGTCTGCTCGCGGGTTCCGCGGCCGGTTCCGGCGACACGGTGCTGCGGCCGGGGTCGGTGGTCGTCATCACCGGCGGATTCGGTGGTATCGCCCGGCATCTGGCCCACCGCCTCGCCGCCGAATACCGCGCACGGCTGGTCCTGGTGTCGCGCCGCGCACTCGATGCCGCGGCCGCCGGTCTGCTCGCCGACCTCAACGATCTCGGTGCCGAAGCCGTGCACGTCCGCGCCGACGTGTCGGTCGCCGCGGGCGCCGAACGCGTCGCCGCGATAGCCCACGCCACCTTCGGGCCGGTCGAGGTGCTCTACCACGGCGCGGGACAGTTGCGCGACGGACTGGTCGCGGGCTCCGGCCGCGACGACGCGAGATCGGTACTCGCACCGAAGGTCTACGGCATCGCGCACTTGGCTCGGGCGTTGCCGGAGGCCGAACTGACCGTATTGTTCTCGTCGGTCTCCGCAGTGCTCGGCAACCCTGGCCAAGCCGATTACGCGGCGGCCAACCGCTACCTTGACGCCGTCGCCGAACAGCGCGACCGCGCCGGAAACAGGACGGTCAGCGTCAACTGGCCGCTGTGGGCCGAGGGCGGCATGCATCCGCCCGCCGAGCAGATCGCCGCCCTGCGGCGGGCCGGTGTCGGACTGCTGCCCACCGCGACCGGACTCGACCTGCTGTTGTCCTGCGCGACGCTGAACCGCGCACAACTCGCCGCGGTCTGGGGCCAGGCCGAGACCCTGCGAGCACGACTGCAACCGGTGAGCGCGCCGACAGCCGCGCCGCAGACGACGAACGAACGCCGCGCGGCCGCCGACGGTGACGAACCGATCGCGATCGTCGGAATCAGCGGCCGTTACCCGGACGCGGAGGACATCGAGGAGTTCTGGCGCAACCTGCGGGACGGACACGACGCGGTCGGCCCGGTCCCCGCCGATCGCTGGTGGCTCACCGCCGTCCAGGGCAGCCCCGGCGCACCCCCGATGACCGGCGGATTTCTGAGCGATGTCGCCGGGTTCGACCCGCAGTTCTTCCGGATTCCGCCGGTCCAGGCGCCGTTGCTGGACCCGCAGGAGCGTCTGTTCCTGCAACAGGCATACGCGGCGCTGGAACACGCCGGATACCACCACACCGACCCGGCCGTGCGGGATCGCCGCGTCGGCGTGTTCGTCGGCGCCACCTGGAGCGACTACCGGCTGCTCGGGGTCGCGGCCACCCGCGACGGCGAGCCGGTCGCGGTGGCCTCGATCCCGTCGTCCATCGCCAACCGCACCTCCTACACGCTCGGTCTGCGCGGGCCGAGCCTCACCGTGGACACGGCCTGCTCGGCGTCGCTGACCGCGCTGCATCTGGCCCGGCGCAGCCTGCTCGACGGCGAATGCGACGCGGCGATCGTTGGCGGGGTGAATCTGCTGCTGCACGAGGACAAATTCCTCCTGCTGCACAGCTTGGGCATGATGTCCGACAGCGGCCGCTGCCGGCCGTTCGCCGCCGCCGCCGACGGCTACGTTCCCGGTGAAGGCGTCGGCGCGCTGTATCTGAAGCCGCTGTCGGCCGCCCGCGCCGACGGCGACACCATCCACGGCCTGGTCCTGGGCAGCGCGGTCAACCACGGCGGGCAGACCTCCGGCTACAGCGTGCCCCATCCCGGCGCGCAAGCCGAGGTGATCAGCGCGGCCCTGCGCGCGGCGGGAGTCGATCCCGGCACGATCGACTACCTGGAGGCGCACGGCACCGGCACCCCGCTCGGCGATCCGATCGAAATCGCCGGACTCGCGGCGGCTTTCGGCCGATCCGCCGGAACCGGCCGCTCCCGCGCCCTCGGGTCGACGAAATCGAACATCGGCCACCTGGAGGCGGCGGCAGGAGTGGCGGGCGTGACCCGTGTGCTGCTGCAGATGCGGCACGGCCGGATCGCGCCGACATTGCATGCCGAACAAGCCAATCCGGCCATCGCGTTCAACTCGGTGCCGTTCCACCTGCCGCGAGAACTGGAGGAATGGCCGCGCCGCACCGTCGACGGCGTCGTGACGGCACGGCACGCGGGCATCAGCGCGTTCGGCGCGGGTGGAGCCAACGCGCATGTCGTGCTCGCCGAATTCGTCGACGAGCGGGTCCGCCCGGCCGCGACGGGTGGCCCGGAGATCTTCGTGCTGTCGGCTCGCACACCGGAGCGGCTGCGTCGCTACGCCGAGATCATGGCGCGGCACTTCCGCACCCTCGATCCCGCCGATTTCACCGACGCGGTGCGCACCTTGCAGGTGGGTAGGCCGGCACTGGCACACCGGCTCGCGGTGGTCGCGTCCGCACCGATCGAGGTGGCCGAGGCGCTCGACCAGTTCCGGACCGACCAGCTCGGCCCGGTGGTCACCGGTGCCGTGGACGCGCATGCCCGGCCACCGCTGTACGCACCGGCGCGAAGCGAACAGGAACTCGCCCGCCAGTGGGTCGCGGGCGCCGACATCGATTGGCGCGCACGCGGCGGTCCGCTGCGGCGCACCCCGTTGCCCGGCTACCCCTTCGAACGCACCGGCTACTGGATCATCGCCCCGCCCCGCGCGGGATTCGACGCCGCGGTGGAGCGTTTCGAGGCGTCCGTCCAGCCCACGGGCATCGTGGAGCCCGGTAAAGCCGAACTCGGCCGGTACGCGGCGATGCTGCTCTTCGCCACCCTCGCCGGAATGGGCCTCACCGCCGGGGAGTGGACCGCGAAGTCGCTGGACGCGCGCCTGGGCGTGCGGCCGGAATTCGACCGGCTGCGCACCAGCTGCCTGGACATCCTGCGGCGCCACGGGCTGGTGCGGTGGCAGGACGACCGCATCGTGGTCCCCGGCCCGCCCCCTGGCACCAGCGGTATGCGCGCCGACCTTCTCGCCCGTTTCCCGGAGACAGCGCCGTACGTGACGTTGATGGGCGCCTGCCTGGCCGCGTATCCGCGCGTGCTGCGGGGGGAGTTGTCCGCGACCGAAGTGCTGTTTCCCGGCGGCGACCTCGGCTTGGTGGGCGCCATCTATCGCGGCAACGCCGCCTACGACTTCAGCAACGGGTTGCTCGCCGCACTGGTATCGGCGATCGCACACCGCCACGACGACACGCAGCCCCTGCGGATCATCGAAGTCGGAGCCGGGACCGGCGGTTCCACGCACGCGGTGCTCGAGGCGCTCGCCGCGAGCGGGATCGCGTTCGACTACCACTACACCGACGTCTCGCCCAGTTTCCTCGCGCACGGACGGCGCACCTTCGGCACGCGCGCGCATTTGGATTTCGCGGTGCTGGACATCGAGGCCGATCCGGTCGCGCAGGGATTTCCCGCGCATGAGGCCGACCTGGTGATCTGCGCCAACGTCCTGCACGCGACGCGGTCGATCGACGCGACCCTGCGCAATGTCCGGCGGCTGCTGACGCCCGGCGGTGTGCTCGCGTTCACCGAGGCGACAACAGACCTCGAGGTGCTCGCGCTGACCTTCGGGCTGCTGGAGGGTTGGCACGCCTACCGCGATCCGGAGGCGCGTATCCCGCACTCGCCGTTGCTGTCCGAGCGGCAGTGGCAGGCCGCGATGACCGCGGCGGGATTCTCCGGAGTCCGTTCGTGGGGTCCCGGCCTGTCCGCGGACGCGGAGCCGAGTTTCCGCCTGCTCGCCGCGGTCAGCGCCGCCGCACCCGCCGCGCAGTCTCAGACCGCTATTGCCGCCGCACCCGCCGCCGCGCGGTCTCAGACCGTTGCTGCCACCGAACCGGCCACCGCGCAGACTCAGCCCACGGCTGCCGATGAACCCGCTGCGGCACAGCCTGTTTTCGCGGTCGCCGCCGCCCAGCCTCGTGCTTCGGTCGCCCAGTCTGCCGCTGACGCGCGGTCCCGCTTCGAGATCGCGACCGCCCGGTCGTCTCGGGGGATCGCCGCGGAACCGGTTTCCGCCGTGCCGCCCCGCGTCGCGGTTGCCGCCGAACCGGCCGCCGCCACGCACTCCGGACCCGCGGTCGCCGCGGAACAGCCGACCGCTGTGAGCGCACCCGCGCAGTCCGGCAACACCTCGGCGCTGGAGGCCGAACTGGTCGCCATCGTCGCAGACGGACTCGGGGTTGCGCGCAGCGAGGTGCGCGCGGAATTGCCGCTGTCGGAGTACGGGGTCGATTCCATTCTCGCGGTGAAGATCATCGACCAGGTCAACGCTCGCTACGGCTTGACGCTTCGCCCCACGGTGGTGTTCGACCATCCGTCGGTACGGCTCCTGAGCGCTCGCATGGCCGAAGAAGGCGCCGCGGCGACATCGGCGCAACCGGTAACCGCCCCGGCAACTCCTGTCTCGGGCGCATCGACGCCCGCCATCCGCACCGCCGCACAGACCGCGCGGCCCAGCGAGAGGTCGACATCGATGGACATCGCCATCATCGGCATGTCCGGGCAGTTCCCGGGCGCGGCGGACCTGGAGCAGTTCTGGCGAAATCTCGCCGCTGGGCGCGACACCGTGACCGAGGTACCCGCGTCGCGCTGGCCGATCGCCGACTTCTTCCGCTCAGGACCTGCGGCACCGGGCAAGACCTACTCCAAGTGGGGCGGTTTCCTCGACGGCGTCGCGGAGTTCGATCCGGCGTTCTTCGACCTGGTGCCCGCCGAAGCCGACTACATGGATCCGCAGCAGCGGTTGTTCCTCGAACACAGCTGGCTCGCGCTGGAAGACGCCGCCATCGACCCGAAGTCGTTGCGCCGCACCAGATGCGGCGTGTTCGCCGGGTCACCGGGGTCGGACTACGCCAACCTGCTGCGCAATCGCGGAACGGTCGGTTCCCACCACATGTTCACCGGCAACAGCCCGGCCATCCTGCCCGCCCGGGTGGCCTATCACCTGGATCTCACCGGTCCATGTCTGGGTCTGGACACCGCCTGCTCCTCGGCGCTGGTCGCGCTGCACCAGGCCTGCCGCAGCCTCGCCACCGGCGAATCGGAACTCGCGCTGGCGGGTGGTGTCGCGGTGTTCGTGACACCCGAATACCACCTGCTCGCCTCCTCGATGGGCATGCTGTCACCGCGCGGCCGTTGCGCGAGCTTCGCCGACGACGCCGACGGTTTCGTGATCGCCGAGGGCGTCGGTGTGGTGGTGCTCAAGCCGCTGTCCGCAGCGCAACGCGACGGTGACCCCATCCACGGTGTGATCCGCGGGATCGGAATCAACCACGACGGCCGCACCAACGGCATCACCGCGCCGAGCGTCCGTGCGCAGACCGAACTGGAACTGGCGGTGTATCGCGACGGCGGGATCGATCCGTCCACCATCGGCTACGTCGAAACCCACGGCACCGGAACACGTTTGGGCGATCCGATCGAGATCGAGGCGCTCACCGCCGCGTTCCGGCACTACACCGGCGCGGTCGGCGCCATCCCGGTGGGGTCGGTGAAATCGAACATCGGGCACGCCTCGCACGCCGCGGGCATGGCGAGCCTGTTCAAGGTGCTGCTGGCCATGCGCGCCGGACAGCTGCCGCCCTCGCTGCACGTCGCGTCGGTGAACCCGCTGCTCGGGTTGGCCGACTCGCCGTTCTTCGTGAACACCGAACTGCGCCCGTGGAACGGTTCCCCGCACCGCGCCGCGATCAGCTCCTTCGGCTTCAGCGGCACCAACGCGCACGTGGTGGTCGACGGCGCACCGGAGCCGAGCACCGTCCGTCTCGATGTACCGGGCGGCCCGCAGCTGGTCGTGCTCTCGGCCCGCAACGCCACGAGCTTGACCCGGATGGCGCGGTCGCTGCGCAGGCATTTGTCCGCGCATCCGGAGCTGGTGCCCGCGGATATCGCGCGCACATTGGCGCTCGGGCGCAGCGGATTCGAGCATCGGCTCGCGGTGGTCGGCGATTCGGTGGACGCGATCGCGGCTCGGCTGGCCGCTTTCGCCGAGGGCGATCGTCCGGCAGGCGTCTTCACCGGAACGGTCGATACCCCGACCAGGGACCGGGCCGGAGCCATCGTGCTGGACGACCCGGTAACGGCGGCACGGCAGTGGGTCGAGGGCGCGCATGTCCATTACACGGGCTGGAGCGACCCGGCCGCACGCCGCATTCACCTGCCGGGCTACGAGTTCGACCGTGAGAAGTGCTGGGCACCGGACGCGAGCGGTGCGCGTCCCTCCCCCCGCGCAGCGGACGCTCGGAGCCGGCAACATCCCTCCGAACCGGCGGGCGTCGGCGATTCTCAGGCACTTGCCGAACCTCAGGGCCTAGCTGAATCCCCGGATCTGGCTGCATCACCGGGTCCGGTCGAATCGCAAAGCGCCGCTGTATCCCAGAGTGAGGTCCAGGGCCTTACTGAACCGCGGAGAGCCGCCGCAACGGGGACAACCGCCGAGCCTCGGACAGCCGCCGACCCACGGCGCGCTGTGCTGCCGGCGACCGGCGCGGCACCGCGCCCACTGCGCGCGGCCGACACCGTCCAGGGGGTGGCACCGGGCACACCGAACCCGGGGGCACTCGATGGCACTCCGGCATCGATAGAGGCTGCCGAGGGCCAGGCGGTACCCGGGTTCGCGACGAACGCGCGCCAAGGCGAGGGCACACGCCGGAACGACCGAGACGCTCATGGGCTCGCGCCCCGCGCTGGCGAGTCGACGTCGCCGGGTTCCACGCAGTTGCGACAGACCGCCGAGACCTACCTCAAAGATCTACTCGCCGAATACTGCCGACTCGATCCGCTTCGCGTCCGCACTCGTATTCCCCTGCAGGACTACGGCATCGACTCGGTGCTGATCAGCAAGATGAACGACCGGCTGGAATCCGATTTCGGCCCGCTGCCGAGCACGCTGTTCTTCGAGTACCAGACCGTCCGCGACATCGCGGGATACCTCGCCGACGAGCACGCGCCGCGCTTGGCCGCGCTCACCACCCCCGCGTCCGCACCCAGCAATGCAGCCGACGCAACGCCCACCGCGACCGCGCCCAGCAACGCCGCCGATAGGACGTCGACGGGCAAAGCACCGGGCAACGCCGCCGATAGAACGTCGACGGGCACAGCGCCGGGCAGCGCAGCCGACACGACCACCACCAGCCCCGCCTCCGAGGCAGCGCACACCGTCGCCCTCGATCACACCGGAGGCGAGTCCGCCCTCGGCGGCACGGAAGACGCCGACGACATCGCCGTCATCGGCATGGCGGGCAAGTTCCCGATGGCGGGGAATGTCGAGGAATTCTGGGCCAACCTGGTCGCGGGCCGCGACTGCATCGTGGAGGTGCCGCCGCAACGCTGGGATCACCGCGAATACCTGTCCGATGACCCCGACGAGCCCGGCACCACTTACGCGCGCTGGGGCGGATTCCTCGATGACGTGGACAAGTTCGATGCCCGCTTCTTCGGCATCACCCCCAAGGACGCCGAGGAGATGGACCCGCAGCAACGACTGTTCCTGGAAACGTGCTGGGCGGCAATGGAAGACGCGGGGTACTCGCCGGATCGGGTGCGCCGCAGCGCCGCGAAACGCGGGCTGCCCGATGCCGGGGTCTTCGCCGGGGTGGGTTACGCCGAGTACCAGGCGTTCGTCGGCGTGCCGATCTCGGGGTACTTCGCGGTGGCGAACCGGGTCTCTTACCACTTCGGCTTCAACGGACCCAGTCTCGCGGTGGACACCGCGTGCTCGGCGTCGCTGACCGCGCTGCACCTGGCCTGTGAGAGCCTGCGTCGCGGCGAGGCGGCCTACGCGCTGGCCGGCGGGGTGAATGTGTCGATCCACCCCGGCAAGTACCTGCTGCTCGGCTACGGCCGCTGGGCCTCCACCGACGGCCGCTGCCGGTCGTTCGGCGCCGGCGGCGACGGCTACGTGCCGGGCGAGGGAGTGGTGACCCTGGTGCTCAAACCGCTGCGGCACGCGCGCGCCGACGGTGACCGCGTCTACGGCGTGATCCGCGGCAGCACGATCAACCACGGCGGGCGCACCAACGGTTTCACCGTCCCGAACCCGGTCGCCCAGGCCGACCTCATCGGCCGAGCGCTCACCGCGGCCCGCGTGGACGCGGGGGACATCGGCTATGTGGAAGCCCATGGCACCGGCACCGCGCTGGGCGATCCCATCGAGATCGCCGCGCTGACCAAGACCTTCCGCCGCTCGACATCCGAACGCGGCTATTGCGGCATCGGATCGGCGAAATCCAGTGTGGGGCATCTGGAAGCGGCGGCGGGCGCCGCGGGCGTGGTGAAGGCCCTGCTGCAATTACGCCACGACACCATCGCGCCGAACCTGCACAGCGATCCGCCGAATCCGGGCATAGATTTCGCGGCGTCACCGTTCCGGGTCATCGATCGGCCCACAGCCTGGCCGCGACCCGACGACGGCAGGCCGCGCGTCACCGCGGTCAGCTCGTTCGGTGCCGGGGGCTCGAACGCGCATGTGATCCTCACCGACGCCGAGCCCGTCGCGCCGACCCCCGAAGACGGGCAGCCACGGATCGTGGTGTTGTCGGCGCGCGACGCCGACCGGCTCGCCGAGTTGGCCGCCCGCACAGCGGACCGGCTGCGCGATCACCCGTTGCCGCTGCCGGACGTGGCGTGGACGCTGGCCGTCGGGCGCGGCGCGTTCGAACATCGCCTGGCGGTGGTCGCGACCTCCACGGCCGAACTCGTCGAATTGCTGGACAGCACAGCCGTTTCGAACGTTCCGGTACCGGCCGAAGGGCTGCTGGTCTTCCGCGGTGTTGCCCGCACCCACCGCGACCTCGACGAGCTTCCCGGCGAGTCGGACGCCGACCGCGCCGAAGTGCGCGCGCTGCTGCGGTCGGGCAATCTGCCGCGGGTCGCGGAGTTGTGGGCCGGTGGCTGGACCGTGGACTGGGAACAGGGCTACGAGCGGCCGTTCGGCCGGACCGTGAGCCTGCCCACTTACCCGTTCGCACGGCGCAGGTACTGGATCGTGCCCGAGGACTACCGCAGACGCAGCCACCCGGCTCCGCACGTCGTCGCGAAAACCGTCGTGGCGCAGGAAATCGAGCCGACCCGCAACGGCCGTTCCACGAACGGCACCGCGCACCGGATCCTCCCGGCGTCGACCGAACCGGTCGAGTCGCCCACGCTGCCCGCCTCGCCCGGCGGTACCGAACCAGTTACCACCACCACGCCCGGCGCCACCGAACCGGTCACCACCACGCCACCCGGCGGCACCGAATCGGTCACCACCACGCCGCCCGGCGCCACCGAGCCGATCACCACCACGCCGACTGGCGGCAACCAACCGGCCGGCACCGAACCGACGGCCGACGAATCCGACAGCGGGCTGCGCGATCGGCTCGCCGAGCACATCCGCGACATCTTCGCCGATCTGACCAAGACCGACCCGGCCGAGCTGGACCTCGACGCGGATTTCACCGACTTCGGGTTCGACTCGGTGGCCACCGTCCGGATGCTCAACCGGCTGATGAAGCACTACGACGTGAAGATCCCGGCGGAGTCGACCGAGCTGTATCCGACCATCGCGTCGCTGTCGCAGTACCTGGTGGCCGACGGCATCATCGCCGGGGCGACCGGCAACGACGCCCCACGCGCCACCGCGGCGGCTGCGACCGCGGCGGTCCAGCAGGACATCCCCCCGGTGAACACGGACGCCCCGATCCCGGTCCGGTCGGTCTTCATCACGGGCGTGACCGGTGTGCTGGGCGGCAAGCTGCTGCACGATCTGCTCACGCGCAGCGATGTACGGGTGACGTGCCTGGTGCGCGGCAAGACCGTGGCCGCTGCCGAGCGCCGGGTCAAGCACTTCCTGAGCACCTACGATCCGGACGGAACGCTCGATCAGGTCTTCGCCGAGCGGGTGACCACCGTGCTGGGCGACGTCTCCAGTGAGCGGCTCGGCCTGGACGAGGTGACCTGGCGGCGGATCGCCGACGAGGTGGACCTGACCATCCATGCTGCGGGCCGCACCACCTTGGTCACCTTCTACGACGCGCTGGCCCCGATCAATGTCGAGGGCACACGCCGCGCGGTGGAGTTCGCGTTGCGCTCCCGCGGCAAGTACCTGGTGTACGTGTCGAGCTTCAGCGCTCTGGGCGACCGGCTCAACTTCAACAATCCGCCGTTCACCGAGCGCGATCTCGAGCTGGGGCAGGGCTATGACCATCTGCCCTACCAGCAGACGAAGTACGAGTCCGAGAAGCTGATCCGCGCGGCGAGCGAGCGCGGACTGCTCTGGGACATCGTGCGCCCCGGCAACATCATGGGCGACAGCCGCACCGGCCGGTACCCGTTCTCCGAGGTCAGTGTCAAAGGCGCGTACTACGACATCCTCAAGACGATGATCGAGACCGGCGAGACGATGCTGACGCCGGTGCACTGGGATATCACCCCGGTGGACTACGTCAGCGCCGCGATCACCCACATCGCGCTGCACCGCGCCACCTACCGGGAGACCTACCACCTCACCAACCCCGACATCCGGCGCTATTACGACGTGGTCCGCTACGTCCAGCGCGCCGGGTACGAAGTGGATCTGGTGCCGCTCGAGGAATTCCATCGCAGGGCCACCGACCGGCAGATCCACCGGCTGGGCACCGACGAGGTCTACGACAGCCAGACCCTGGAGATGTTCAAGTACGGCATCGAACTGTTCGGCACCATCCACTACGAGGAGAGCTCGTATGCCGACTGCGCCTACACCCGGCGGGTGCTGGGCGCGGCGGGCATCGACTGCCCGCCGACCGAGGATCTGGTGCGGGTGTATCTGGCGCACTGTGCCGAAGTCGGCTACATCCCCGCGCCGCGCGCGGCCGAGTCGACGGCGGAGGCGTTGCGATGAGCGCGGAGTGCACGATCGTCTTCCCCGGGCAGGGGTCCCAGCGCACCGGGATGGGCGCGGACTTCTGCGCCGAGTTCGCCCTCGCCCGGGACACTTTCGCCGAAGCGAGCGCCGCGGTGGGCGAGGATCTGCTGCGGATCTGCGCCGAGCGGGATCCGCGGCTGCATCGCACCGAGTACACCCAGCCCTGCGTGCTGACCATGGAGATCGCCGCCTACCGGGTACTGGCGGCCGAATTCGGTGTGCGGCCGGTCGCTTTCGGCGGGCACAGTCTCGGCGAGTACACCGCGCTGGTCGCGGCAGGCGTGCTCGACCTCGCCGACGGGGTGCGGCTGGTGCGCACCCGCGGTGCGCTCATGCAGCGCGCCGTACCGGAGGGCGCGGGGGCGATGGCCGCGCTGATCCTGCCGGACATCGCCGGCTCCGGGGTGAGCGATCTCGTAGCCGAGGCAGGCGCGGAGGTGGCCAACGACAATTCGACCGACCAGCTTGTGATCAGCGGCGGCAGCGACGCGATCGCGGCCGCACGCGCCGTGCTCGCCGAGCGCCTGCCGGACCTGCGGTTCGTCCCGCTGCGGGTGAGCGCGCCGTTCCATTCCCGGTGGATGCGCGGCATCGAGGCCGAGTTCGCCGGACATCTGGCCGAGTGCGCCCCGCGTATCCGCGCCGCGCATGCGGTCATGGTGACCTCGAACTACACCGGCGAATTCCACCGGCCCGACACCCTAACGGAGCATCTGGTCCGCCAGATCTCCGCCCCGGTGCGCTGGACCGCGAACATGCGCGCGTTGCTGCGCTCCGGTACACCCCGCTACGAGGTCGGCCCGTCGGCGCCACTGTCGAAGTTCTTCGCGACTCTGGGCGCGCCGGTGACCCGGATCGCGACGGTCGGCGATCTGCGCGCCCTCGCCGGCGGATCCAAATCAGAAAGCCGTGCGGCCGCAGCCGCCGCGGCCTCGACGGCGCTTCCGACCGCCCACGAATCGGAACGCACTGCAACCGACGCCGTCCCGACCTCGACGGCAGTCTCGGCCGCTCCCGAATCGGAAACCGCCGCGACCTCGATGACACATACCGCCGCCTCCGAACCGGCGCAATCCCTCGGAACGGGTGAGCTGACCATTCACCGCATAACCGCCGGTACCCCGACCCTGCGGTTGTTCTGCTGGCCGTTCGCCGGTGGCAAAGCCGCCACCTACACCCCGTGGCGGCGCGAGCTGCCCGACTGGGTGGAACTGTGCGTGATCGAACTGCCTGCCCGGCAGCGACATCTGGCGCAGACGCCGATCCGCCGCTTCACCGATCTCGTCGACGCCGCGCTGGCGCGGGTCCTGCCGCTGACCGATCTGCCGTTCGCCTTCTTCGGCCACAGCCTGGGTGCGCTGGCCGCCTACGAGGTGGCGCGCCGCCTTCCCGGGGGCATCGTGCCGCGAGCACTGTTCCTCGGTGGCGCGGTCGCCCCGCACCTGCCGAGGCCAGGGCGCTTGTCGGAGCTGTCGGATCATGAATTCGTCACCGCCGTAGGCCATTACGGCGGCATCCCGCCGGAGGTGCGCGAGACACCCGAGGTGATGGCGCTGTTCCTGCCCGCGTTGCGCAGCGATTTCGAGATCTTCGACGACTACCGGTTCACCCCCGCCGCCGCGCCGTCGTGCCCGGCCCACCTGTTCGGCGGTCGAGACGACCTCCAAGTGGCGGCCACCCAGTTGGAGGCCTGGCGGGACGTCCTGCCGGGCCTGCGCTCCACCGAGCTGCTGCCCGGCGGTCACTTCTTTCTCACCGAGCAGCGGGCCGCGCTGCTCGGCTCACTCGCGGACAAGCTCGCCGCTGTCCGCCCCGACGCGGTATCCGCCTGATGAAGGGATGCAGTAATGAAGGTCGAAGTCCTCACCCCCTCGTGCAACCTCGACACCGTCCGCGACGGGCGCGGCGGCATTTTCACCTGGGTCCCGCCGGAGCCACTGCTGGAGTTCAACCTGATCTACATGCACCCCGGCAAGGTGCGTGGCCTGCACTACCACCCGCATTTCGTCGAGTACCTGCTCTTCGTCGAGGGCAACGGCGTGCTGGTGACCAAGGACGATCACGAGGATCCGAACTGCCCGGAGGAGTTCATCCACGTGGGCAAGGGCATCTGCACGCGCACGCCCATCGGGGTGATGCACACCGTGTACTCGATCACGCCGCTGACGTTCGTCGCCATGCTGACCAAGCCGTGGGACGAGTGCGATCCGCCGATCGTGCAGGTGGCGCCACTGCCGCACACCTTGGAAGGCAACGGCGCGTGAGCGGGGCACCGGATATCGGGAAAGCGCGCGCGGCAAGCCGTTCTCGTGCCGACCTCGGCACGGCGGGCGGGCTGCGGCGGAGTCCGTCCGCTCGAGGTGCCGCGCACGCCGTAAAGGACCGCGTATGAACCGGTTACGCGTGGCCGTGGTCGGCGCGGCGGGATACGTGGGCGCCGCGCTGGTCGAGGCGCTCGGCAGCAGCGGCCGGTGGGAGGTGGTGCCGGTGGTGCGCGCCGACCATGAAGCGCATCGGACGGCGGGTCGCTACGACGTGCTGGTCAATGCCGCCTGCCCGTCGAAGCGTTTCTGGGCCGACCACAATCCCGGCGCCGACCGCGCGGAGACGGTGGACAAGACGCGCCTGCTGCGCGAGCGGTGGCGCTGGGACCGGTTCGTGCAGATCAGCAGCATCTCCGCGCGCACCCAGCTGGATACCGTGTACGGACGCCATCGCGCGGAAGCCGAGCGGTTGTGTTCCAGCGCAGATGATCTCGTTGTGCGCCTAGGACCGATGTACGGCGGGAACTACCGCAAGGGCGTGCTGGCCGACATGGCCGCCGACCGCCCGGTGTTCGCCAGCGGCCGCTCGCGCCAGAGCTTCGCCCCCGTCGACTGGTGCGCCGACTGGATCGCCGCCCACCTCGACGACACCGGCCTGCGCGAGGTCGGCGCACGCACCACCGTGACGCTGGCCGAAGTACGGGACGCGGTGGGCTCGCGATCGGAGTTCGCCAAAGACTATGTGGACGACCAGTTCCCGATCACCGCCACCGGCGCCGACTGGCCGGAGGCGGCGGCGGTGATCGACTGGCTGGCCGGGCGGAGGGTCAGCGATGCGCGAGCGAACTGATGCGGTGCCTGCTCGGGCGCAAGTATTTCTCGGCGCACAGCACCAGCAGGAAGCGCACGCTGGTCGCCACGTCACGGGTGCGCATCTTGGACGCGCCCGCGGTGCGGTTGAGGACGTGGATCGGCACCTGCTCGATCCGGAAGCCGTTGGCGGCGAGGATGTAGAGACTTTCGAAGAAGAAGGAGTATCCGGTCGAGCGGACACGATCGAAAGCGGCCACCGGAATCGAGTCCAGCCGGTAGTATCGGAATGCGCCGGTGGCGTCGTAGGGCATCCGCAGCAATGTCACGGTGAGAAAGTGCCCGACCCGGGTGAGGACCTTGCGGAAGGGAGTCCAGTCGGCGAGGCTGTCCTCTTTCAGATACCGCGATCCGACGACGATGTCGAAACCGGGCGCCGCCGCGCGCAATGCCGGAAGATACGACGGCGGATGCGCGAAATCGGAATCCATCGTGATGATGTGCCGATATCCCTGCGCGTAGGCCCAGCGGATACCGGCCTGGTGCGCGGAGCCGACACCCTGACGACCGGCCCGATGCAGCACATGGATGCGGGGCGCATGCTGTCGTGCCAGCTCATCGAGCAGATCGCCGGTGCCGTCCGGGGAGTTGTCGTCGACGAACAGGACATCGAAATCGGTGCCCTGCTCGAGGATCTGAGCGAGCAACGGGCCCACGTTGCGACGCTCGTTGTACGTCGGAATCATTACCAGAGTTTTTTCGGAGGCCGCGCTCATGCAATCGAATTCTAATACCGGCGGCGACCGAAAGATAGGTATTGCCCGCCATTTGGCTACCGGTTAGTCTCGGGGTTGGAGGTTTGATGAGAAAGGCGCTGATAACCGGCATCACCGGCCAGGACGGGTCTTATCTGACGGAATTCCTGTTGCAGCAAGGATATGAGGTGCACGGGATTATCCGGCGTGCGTCGAATTTCAATACCGACCGGATAGATCACCTGTATCCCGATACGCATTCCGAACGCAGGCTGTTTTTGCACTACGGGGATCTGATGGATTCCAGCAGTCTCAACCGGATCCTGGAGGACGTGCGCCCCGCGGAGATCTACAACCTGGGCGCGCAGTCGCACGTGCACATCTCGTTCCAGATCCCGGAGTTCACCGCCGAGACCAACGCGATCGGCACGCTGCGCATCCTGGACGCCATCCGCAAGACCGGCATCGCGACCCGGTTCTACCAGGCCTCGTCCTCGGAGTTGTACGGCGGTCTGCACGACGTCGCACTCAGCGAGGACACGCCGTTCCATCCGCGCTCGCCATATGCCGTGGCGAAGCTGTACGCGTACTGGATCACGGTGAACCATCGCGAGGCCTACGGGATGTACACGGTCAACGGCACGCTGTTCAATCACGAATCCCCCAGGCGTGGTGAGGTTTTCGTCACCCGCAAGGTGACAAGGGGCGCGGTGCGCATCGCGCAGGGCAAACAGGAGAAGCTCTATATCGGCAACCTGGACGCTCGCCGGGATTGGGGGTACGCCAAGGAGTACGTCGAGGCGATGTGGCTGATGCTGCAACAACCCGAACCGGACGACTACGTGATCGCCACCGGTGAGACGCACAGCGTGCGCGAGTTGTGTGAGACCGCGTTCTCCGCCACCGGCGTCGAATTGGTCTGGGAGGGAACCGGTCTGGGCGAGAAGGGGATCGATCGGCGCACTTCGCGGGTGCTGGTCGAGGTCGATCCGACCTATTTCCGGCCCGCCGAGGTGCATCATCTCACCGGTGATCCGACCAAGGCGCGCGAGAAGCTCGGGTGGTCGCCCCGCACGAGTTTCACCGAACTGGTCGAGTTGATGGTGGCCCACGATATGGAGAACGCGTGACGCAAGCAGTGGCGGTGCGGTGCTGCCGGGTGTGCGGCAACACCCGGCTCGAGACGATCGTCGACCTCGGCACGATGGCGTTGACCGGGGTGTTCCCGGCCACCGATCCGACCGGGGTGCCGCGCTACCCCTTGGAGTTGGTGCGCTGTGTGCCCACCGGTCCCGAGGAGTGCGGGCTGGTGCAGTTGCGCCACACGGCCGATTTCGACGAAATGTATTCGCCTGGTTACGGATACCGCTCGGGGCTGAATCGATCGATGATCGAGCACCTCGCCCACCGGGTGTCCAGAATCCGGCAGCGGGTGCCGTTGACGCCCGACGACGTGGTGATCGACATCGGCAGCAACGACGCGACGCTGCTGCGCGCCTATCCCGAAGGGTCGGCGACGATCGTGGGCATCGACCCGCTGGGGGAGAAGTTCCGCCGGTTCTATCCGCCGCACGTGCGATTGGTGACCGGCTACTTCACCCGCGAGCTGGTCGAATCGGCGCTGCAAGGGCGGCGAGCCACGGTGATCACCTCGATCGCCATGTTCTACGACGTCCCCGACCCGCTGGGTTTCATGCGCACGGTGCACGACAGCCTCACCGACGACGGCGTCTGGGTGCTCGAACAGAGCTATCTGCCCGCGATGCTGGCCACGACCTCCTACGACACCATCTGTCACGAGCATCTGGAGTACTACACCCTCGACCAGATCGAATGGATGGCGCGGCGCTGCGGCTTCGTGGTGCTGGAGGTGGAACGCAACACCGTCAACGGCGGCAGCTTCGCCCTCACACTGGGCAAGCGGGGCGTGCCGTCGCCTGCGGATGCCGCCGCACTGGATCTGATGCGTCAGGAGGAGGCCGCGCTCGGGCTGCACACCCCCCAGCCGTACGCGGACTTCGCCAAGCGGGTCGACCAGCATCGCGAACAGGTCCGGGAGTTCTTCGACCGCTCCCGCAAGGCCGGACTGCGCACGCTCGGCTATGGAGCCTCCACCAAAGGCAACGTGGTGTTGCAGCATTGCGGCATCGGTCCGGAGGATCTGGCGTGCATCGCGGAGGTCAACGACGACAAGTTCGGCAAGTTCACCCCGGGAAGCGCGATCCCGATCGTGTCGGAAGCCGAGGCGCGCGCGCTGGCGCCCGACCAGTTCTTCGTGCTGCCCTGGCATTTCCGCACCATGATGCTGGAGCGCGAGAGCGCCTTCCGCGCGGCGGGCGGGCGGCTGGTGTTCCCGCTGCCGGAACTGGACGTGGTGTGAGATGACCATCGTCGTCACGGGCGCGGCAGGGCAGGACGGCACCCTGCTGTCGGACCTGCTCGCCGCGCGCGGTGAACGAGTGCTGCGGATCACCCGCGACGGCCCGGTCGACATCACCGACGCCGCCGCCGTGCGGCGGCTGGTCGCGTCCGAACGGCCCGAGCAGGTGTACCTGCTGGCGGCGGTACAGCACTCGTCGCAGGACGACCACGGCGACCCGCACGAGCTGGCCCGTGCCTCCCACCGGGTGAACACCCTGCCGGTGCAGCACTTCGCGGAGGCGATCGATCGGCACCGCACCGGCACCCGCCTGTTCTACGCGGCCTCCTCGCATGTCTTCGGCTCCGACGCCGCCGCGGTGTGCGACGAGGACAGCGGGCTGCGACCGGACTCGATCTACGGGGTCACCAAGGCGGCGGGGCTGCTGACCTGCCGCGCCTACCGTGCCCGTGGCGTCTTCGCGGCCGCGGGCATCATGTTCAACCACGAATCGCCCTTGCGGGCGGAGAAGTT
Organism: Nocardia barduliensis; assembly: GCF_013315795.1. Lineage (GTDB taxonomy): Bacteria > Actinomycetota > Actinomycetes > Mycobacteriales > Mycobacteriaceae > Nocardia > Nocardia barduliensis. The sequence goes on along the minus strand of NZ_JABLTE010000021.1, from coordinate 31,860 downwards.
CGTCACCCGCAAGATCGTGCGCGCCGTGGCGCGGATCCAGCGCGGCGAGACCGGCACGCTGGAGGTGGGCAGGTTGGACGCCGGCGCCGACTGGGGATACGCGCCGGATTACGTCGAGGCGATGACGCGGATCCTAGCCCTGGACGAGCCGGACGATTTCGTCGTCGCCACCGGCGAACACCACACGGTCGCGCAATTGTGCGCGGCCGCGTTCGGCATGGCCGGACTGGACTGGACAAACCATGTGCGCGAACGTTCCTCGGTGCTCACCCGCAGCAGGCAGCCGCTGGTGGGCGACGCGACGAGGCTGCGGGAGCGAACCGGGTGGCGCCCTTCGGTGGATTTTCACGGCATGGTGCGGGCCATGCTCGTCGCCGAGGGCGTGCGCCTGGCGGAGGAATCGGAGCCGGTGCGCACCGGCGGAACGGATGGATGACGTGACCTTGAACGACGAGAACGTGCTCGCCGCCCAGTTGATCTCCGTCGCCGACGGCGTCTACGAGGAGACCGCCGCACGGATCGGTGAGATCGGCACCGAGACCGTCGCCGACGCGGTGCTGAAGGAGATCGCCTGGCGCGCGAGCCACGGCACCCGGCCCGGACAGCCGGTCACCGCCGTGTTCGAGCTGGCCCACGAGGGTAAGCAGCTGGACTATCTGGTCACCTTCGGCGCCGACGACCCGGCGATCGCGCCCGGCACCCTGGAGGATCCGTGGCTGGTGGTGCGCCAGGATCTGGTGGAACTGCTGCGCGCGGTCTACGGCCCGCCCGACACGGTTGTTGGCACTCGCGCCATCGCGATCAAGGACGAGCCGGGGCCGGGCAGTTTCGCCCCGGACGACCCGTGGCGGCTGGCCCGCGACGCCGCCGCGGTCGCCGCCGACGGCATCGTCACCGCGTGCCGCCCGCAGCACTACGATCTGAACGCGCTGTCGCTGCACTTCGGTTCGGACAAGTGGGGCGGGCACTGGTACACCCAGCACTACGAGCGGCACTTCGCGCCGCTGCGCGACAGCCGCGTGCGGGTACTCGAACTGGGCATCGGCGGATACACCGCGCCCGATGTCGGCGGCGCGTCGCTGCGGATGTGGAAACAGTACTTCCGCCGCGGGCTGGTGTTCGGGCTGGACTACTTCGACAAGTCCGGCATCGCCGAGCCGCGCCTGCAACCGCTGCGCGGCGACCAGGGCGATGCGGCGTTCCTCGACGAACTCGGCCGCTCGCTGGGCCCGTTCGACATCGTCATCGATGACGGCAGCCACATCAGCGGTGACGTGATCGCCTCGTTCCGGTCGCTGTTCGCGCACCTGCGGCCCGGCGGGCTGTACGTGGTGGAGGACACCCAGACCTCCTACTGGTCGGGCTGGGGCGGAAGCAGCACGGCGACCGACGATCCGGCCATTACCGTCGGGTACCTGAAAACCCTGGTGGACGCCTTGCACCACCAGGAATTCGAGAAGGAATCCGGCCGCGCGGCAGGCGCTTTCGACGACTGGATCGGGGCGCTGCACTTCTACCACAACATCGTGGTCGTCGAAAAACGCCGCAACGCCGAGCAATCGGCTCCATCATGGGTGCCTCGGCACACCAATCCGATGGAGTGGATGAAGCCGAAGGAGTGATCGGATGAAGTTTCTCGTCGTGCCGGTGCCCTCGTCGGGGCACCTGCTCGCGATGGTGCCGTTCTGCTGGGCGCTGCGGCTGGCCGGGCACGAAGTGCTGGTCGCCTCGCGCGGCGACGTGACGGCCACCGCGCTGCGCTCGGGCCTCAACGCTGTCGAGCTGACCGAGCTGAACGTGCCGATGGACCAGCTGCGCACCCAGGTGAACCCGGGCATGTTCCCGCTTCCGCTGTTCGCCGACCGCGACCAGTCCAGCGGGCAGGGCCTGTGGCAGATCGCCGCGCAGAACTGGCACAACCACGCCCGCCGATTCCTCGACACCTTCGCCGCGGTGGCCACCGACTGGACGGCGGAGGTCATCCTCACCGACCCGCTGGCCACCATCGGCCGAGCACTCGGCGCGCACCTCGAACTGCCGGTCCTGGTGCACCGCTGGGGGATCGACCCCACCGGGGGCCCGTTCACCGAACGCACCGCCGCACTCGCGCAGGAGGCGGGCACCCGGCTGGCCGACCCGGTCGCCGTGCTCGACATCTGCCCGCCGCGGCTGCAAGCGCCCGACGCCGCACCGGGCATTTCGCTGGGCTATGTCCCGTTCAACGGCACCGGCGCGCTGCCGCCGTGGCACCGCAACGAGCACGGCCGCAAACGCATCGCGGTCTGCATGGGCGGCAGCACGCTCGGCCTGACCGGTCCGCGACCGCTGGAGTCGGTGCTCGCGGCGCTGGCAGGCATCGAGGATGCCGAGGTGGTCGTGGCGCTGTCGGCGCCGGACCGGGCCACCGTAGGCGAGCTGCCCGACCATGTCCGGGTCGTGGAAGAGGTTCCGCTGAACCTGTTCCTGCCCGGCTGCGATCTGCTGGTGCACCACGGCGGTTCGACCACCGGCCTCACCGCGGGATGGTTCGGGCTGCCGCAACTGGTGCTACCGCAGATGTTCGACCAGTTCGACTACGCGAGGGGCCTGGTGCGCGCCGGCGCCGGACTCGCCGCGCAGACCCCCGCTGATCAAGGCGACATCGAAGCACTCACCACCTCGATCCGCACGCTGCTGCGCGAACCGCGCTTCCGCGCCGCCGCCGAACAGATCGGAGCCGACCTGCGCGCCGCGCCTTCCCCCGAGGACGTGGTGCGCCAGGTTGTTCCGCTGCTGGCCGAGCGTGCCGGAGCAGCCACCAGATAGACCGTCCGCGCGGCCCGCACCGGGCGACGCGGGAACCGAAAGCCGTAGGTTGCAGATGATATCCAGGACATGGACCAGGTTCCGGGGTTCGCTCGACTACTACGCCGCGATGTACGCGGTGTTCGTGGTCGGCATTCTCGTCCCCGTCGTGCTGATCGTGCTCGCGCTCACCGGCCTCCCCGGGCCGGTGACCGCCGTGCTCGGCATCGTGTGCGCCGCGGCGCTGTTCGTGCTCGTCGTGCCGACGGTGCCCGCCGAGTGGCGGGAGGTGGTGCGCGGCAAACCGATCGTGGTGCGGGTGCTGTGGAGCGTGAGCATCCTGCTGGTGGTCGCGGTGCTGGCCCGGTTGACCCAGTTCATCCTCGACGCCGACAACGTGGACGCCTCGCTGTCGGCCGACGACGACTTCCTGGTGAAGAAGACCCACCTGTCCGGCTACGTCAGCGGTGCGCTCATGGCCGAGCACGACCCGGCGAGTCTCTACGACCGCCACCGTTACGCATCGCCACAGGCGGATTCGGTGCTGCCCGCGGTGACCCCGCAGGATCGCGACGCCTACCTGTATCCGCCGCCGTTTTTGCTGCTGCCGCGGTTGCTGCTGCTGTTCAGCCACGACTTCGCCACGCTGCGCGCCCTGTGGTACTCGCTGTACGTGGCGATCGTGCTGGTGGCCATGTTCGCCATCGCCCGCTGGATCGGCGGCAGGCAGGGTGCGGTGCTGGCGGCGCTGACCCCGGTGGTGTGGATCAGCTTGCCGACGCTGGCGACCCTGCAGATCGGCAACATCCACGTGCTGGTGCTGTATGTCGGCGGCGCGGGCGCCATGGTCCTGTTCCATCTGCGGCGCAACGTCTTCGGCGGCGCGGCGCTGGCGTTCGCGATCATCGCCAAGGTGTCCCCGGCGATCCTGCTGGTCTATCTGCTGGTTCAGCGGCGCTGGCGTCCCGCGGTGTGGACCGCGGCGTTCTGCGGGCTGTATTCGCTGGCCACGCTGGCGATCTTCGGCCGGGAACCGTGGCGGCAGTTCCTGTCCGACGGCACCTGGCAGCGGCTGGCCAGCGGGGAGTTCCATCAGTTCGTGCTCGTGGAACGGGCCAATCAGCTGGTCAACTACTCGCCGTACGGGCTGCCGTACAAGGCGAACATCATGGGCTGGGACATCGCCGATCCCACCGGGCCCGCCCGCGTGATCACCAACGTCTACACGCTGCTGTTGCTGATCCTGGTCGCGGTCACCGCGGTGCGCATCCACCGGCGGCTCTCCGCCGGGGCCGAAGGGCCGCGGGTGCGCGCCGAGCAGTTGGCGATCTGGCTGGCGGTGCTGACGCTGGCGTCGTTCCGTGCCCCGTTCGGGCCGTGGGTGTACATCGCCGTGGGCGCGGTGTGGATGCTGGCGGTGTACGCGGGGCTGATGCGCGGGGGCAAACGCACGGTCGCCCTGCTCACCGTGGCGTGGCTGATCGTCGCGGTCTACAACGAGAACGTCTACTTCACGCTGGTGGCACAGACGCTCATCTACGTCGCCTGCTTCGTCGTGGCCTGGCGGGCGAGCGCGGGCACCGACCCGGAACCGGCCCCGCCCGCGCGATCCGCGCAGACCGAGCGGGTCGGTGCGGCATGAGCGGACGAGCACGCGGGCCGCAGCCGAGCATGGCAGCGCGAGGCCCCGCGCATGACGAACGACGGAGCTCGAGCGGCCAAGGCTGGGAGCGGCAGCGGAGAGGGAACAGATGAGCACCTATTGCGTGATCGGCGCGGGCGCGGCCGGTCTGGCCACCGCCCGCCGGTTCGCCGCGCGCGGCCTGGAATTCGAAGTGCTCGAGGCGGCCGACGGGATCGGCGGGATCTGGGACGCGCGGCGGCCGGACTCGCCGGTCAGCCGCAACACGCACGTGATCGCGTCCAAAGGCGTGCAGGCGTTCTCGGGATTCCCGATGCCGGAGGACTATCCCGACTACCCCGGTCACGAACTCGTGCTGCGCTATCTGCACTCCTACGCCGACGCCTTCGAGCTGTGGCCGCACATCCGGTTCAACACCTCGGTACAGCGGACAGAACCGGGAGCTGACGGTTGGGTGGTGACGCTGGCCGACGGGTCCGAGCGGTCGTACGCGGGGGTCGTCATCGCCACCGGACACGACCGCACGCCGCGACGCATCGACATCCCCGGTTCGGCAACGGTGCCCGTCCTGCATTCCAGCGAGTACCGGCACCCCGAACAGGTGCTCGGCAAGCGGGTGCTGGTGATCGGCGCCGGACAATCGGCGGCCGACATCCTGTCCGACTGCGCGGTCAACGCCGCGCTGACCCTGCACAGCAGCAGGCGCGGCTTCTACTGCATGCCCAAGTACCTGATGGGTCGCCCGACCGACAGCATGTTGCAGGGCCGGATGTGGCGGCCGCTGCGCAAGCGGGCCTTCCAGCGGCTGTTCTCCTATCTGCGTGGCCGCTCCCGCTCGTTCGGGCTGCCGGTGCCCGATTTCGGCGAGGGCATCGTCATACCCATGCTCGGCGACCAGTTGCACCACCACTACAGCCACGGCGACATCACGCCCAAGCCCGACGTCGCCGCGATCGACGACGACCGGGTGACCTTCACCGACGGCACCGAAGAGAAAGTCGACATGGTGGTGCTGGCCACCGGGTTCGTCCCGAACTATCCCGTGGTCGACCGCGCCCATCTGAACTGGGCCGGGGACAGTTTGCGACCGGGCCTGTATCTGAACATCTTTCCGCCGCACACCCGCGATCTGTTCGTGGTCGGGATGGTGCGGCCGATCGGCTCACACTGGGACGTCTACGAGAAACAGGCCGACCTGGTCGCCGAGTACCTGCGGGTCAAGGCGAGCGATCCCCGGCGGGTCGAGCGTTTCGATCGCGCCACCCAGGGCCGCCAGCCCGACCTGTATGCCGGGTTGCGGCTCTACCACGCCGAGCAGTACCCGCTGGTGGTGGAGAAACAGGACTACCTGCATCAACTGCGCAAGCACGCCGAGCTCTTGAAGTGAAAGGTCGGACCATGAAAGCACCCGGGCCAGGTCTGGTGGAAACCGGACGCATGCTGCCGAAACTGGCGAAGAACCCGCTGACGACGGTGGGCGCGCTGCTGGCGGGCTACGGCGACGTCGTGCGGGTCAAGGCAGGCCCGATGCTGGTGTATCTCGTCGCGGACCCGGTGATGACCGAGTACGTGCTCAAGGACAACTACACCAATTACCGCAAGAGCCCGATCTACGACGAGTTCAGCATCCTGCTCGGCGACGGGCAGCTGACCACCAACAACTTGGACTACTGGCGCACGCAACGCAAACTCATCTCCCCGGCGTTCTCCCATTCCCACGTCAAGGGTTTCGCCGACGACATCACCGACAGCGCCGCGGCGATGCTCGACGGCTGGGACGCCGCGGCCGGACAGTTCCGCGACATCTACGACGACTACGTGAAACTGCTGCTCGCGGTGACCGGGCGAATCCTGTTCAGTATCGATTTGTCCACCGGCACCGGCCAGGTGACCGACGCGATGCGGGCGGCGTTCGCGTTCATCATGAAGCGGGTGAACGCGCCGGTGAAGCTGCCGCAGTCCTTCCCGACACCCGAAGCCCGTCGGGTCGCGCGCAAGGTCGGTGAACTGGACGAGGTGGTACGCCATCTCATCGAGGAACGCCGCCGCGGCGGCGACACCACCGACGTGCTCACCGCGCTGGTGCGCGCCCGCGACGAAGGCGGTCAGGGCATGCGCGAGGAGGATCTGCTCAACGAGATCAAGACCCTGCTCGTCGCCGGTCACGAGTCCCCGGCGAATGTGCTGTCGTGGGCGTGCTATCTGCTGGCTACCCACCCGGAGATCCAGGAGCGGCTGGCCGAGGAGGTGCGCGCGGCGATCGGCGATCGCACCCCGGCGTTCTCGGACTTGGCGCAGCTGAGCTACTGCCGCATGGTGATCGAGGAGACCATGCGGCTGTATCCGCCGGCCTGGATCGTCGAGCGCACTCCGATCGACGACGACGAGATCGGCGGCTACCACGTGCCCGCTGGTGCGCGAGTCACGTTGTGCATGTACTACATTCACCGTGACGAGCGACTGTGGGAGGCCCCGGAGGAATTCCGTCCGGAGCGTTTCGCCGACGCGGCGGTGGCCGAACGGCACAAGTTCGCGTTCTTCCCGTTCTCCGGCGGCCCGCGCATCTGCCTGGGCAAGGACATGTCCATGACGGAGATGGTGCTGATCCTGGCCATGACGGTGCAGCGTTTCCGGCTCGAACTCGACGTGACCCACCCTGTGGTGCCGCTGGCCTCGGTGAACCTGCGCCCGGAGTCGGGCATCCGCATCCGCCCGGTCCGCCGCGTCACCGAGCCCGTGACGACCTGACGGTCCCGGAGTCGGCGGTCGGGGCTCGCAACCGACCACATGCTCCGACCGCCGTCGGCTCCTACGCCTCGGACGAGCCGCTGCCGAGCGGGGCGGCGGTGGCTTGCCACGCCTCGCGAGCGCTGGGGTAGCGGGGGAACCAGTTCGTGGTGGTGCGAAAGCGGTTGTTGCTCACCCGAAGTGACCGGGTCAGGGAGGTGAGCCGGTGGCCGCCGAGCAGGGCGGCGCGGCCGGGGGCGCGCAGCCAGGGCCGCTTGCCCGCAGCCGCGGCCAGTGCGGTGGCGTACTCGCGTTTGGTGAGCGGTTCATCGTCGACGATGTTGTAGGTTCCCGCGGGAGCATTGAGCGGGGTGACGACGGCCGCGGCCGCGTCGGTCAGGTGAATCGTGGAGATGTATGCGTCGGCGCGACCCAGGACCGGCGCGATGTGGCGGCGGGCCATGGCGAGCATCTGTTCGCTGTGGGCGGCGCCCACGCCGCAGAACACCCCGAAGCGCAGCACGATCCCGCTGCCGCCCGCTGCGGTGACGCGGTGGGCGTTGTCCTCGGCGGCGATGCTGCACAGGGCGCGGGGGTAGCGATCGGCGGGAACCTCCTCGGTGATCCAGTCCGGCCCGCTGTCGGGGTAGAGCATGCTGATCGACTCCTGGATCAGCCGCTCGACCCCCACGGCCAGTGCGGCGTCGACCAGGGCGGCGGACCCGTCGATGCGGACGTGCTCGTTTCTGCGCCAGGCACGGTCGGACATGAACTGCGCGACCGAGGGGAGGGCGCTGGCCATGTTCACCACAGCGTCCTGCCCGGCGACCACGGCGCGGAGTTCGTCTCGATCGAACAGCGACGCGGTGACCGGTCTGGCACCCTGGGCGCGCACCGCGGCTGCCTTCTCCTGCGTGCGTGCCAAAGCGGTGACCTCGTGACCTGCCTCGACCGCTGCCGCGACGACGTATCGTCCGATCGCGCCGGTCGCCCCCGCGACGAAGACCTTCATGACCAGAGCCTAGTTCGCCCGAGGGGCGGCGGCGGAAGCCGCATCGGCATCACCGGCCCAGCAGCGCGACGCTGCAGGCGATGATCCAGGCCGCCCACCCCAGCCAGCCGATCAGGCCGGCGACCGCGACGCGGTTGGTGCCGTCGACGTTGTAGGGACCGGCCGATGAGGAAATGAAAAGCAATGCGGCACTGACGTATCCGAGCCAGGCATGCCAGTCGGAGAGGAATCCGGTCTCGGCCCCCGCGATGCTGAAGCCCAGCAGCGCCGCGGCGAGGAAGACGCCTGGACGTCTCCACCGCCACCGACATCTACGCCGCGCTGTGCAACATCGACGTCTACACCACGTTCGTCACCGAGCGCGGCTGGTCGCCCGAGGCGGTCGAACGCTGGTGGAGCGAAGCGCTGGCCCGCGAACTGCTGGCCTCGGAGCGGCCATCGAGTCGATGACCCGGTCTCACGCGGCGCTCATCACCGACCGCGCTGATCATCCGACTCGACGGGCAGACCGACGGCGTTGTGGCGGCGCGGATCGATGACGGCTCGGTCACAGGGCGGCGCTGCTCGGATTCAGCCGAGTAGTTCCCGGCTCAAAGCCAGCAGCTCCGCCGTGGAAAGGGCTTCCTCATCGGTCTCCGGTGAGAGATTCACCGAGGCCGTCCGGTCGGCCGGGTCGGTCGCGCGTTGTTCTGGCGCGAGGCGGAGGCCGAGTTCGGCGGCCAGTAACTCGACCGTGGGGCAGCCCCACACAATGGCCGCGGGCACGTCGATGCCGAGGCGGGCGGACAGGCGGGCGGACAGCTCGACGGCGTGCACCGAGCCGATGCCGAGCTGGTCGAAGTTCTGGCGGACGGCCACACGGTCGGGGGAGATGCCAACGACTTCGGCCAGTTCCCCGGTGACCAACGCGGCGAGCGCCGCGACATCCGGTCCGGCGGTGTCTTCCGGCTCGCCGAACGCCGCTGGTGGCTCGTCCGCTCGCGCCTGCGTTGCCGAACCCGCCATGGCGGCTCCAGCCGGTGCGGAGGTCCGCGCCGACCGCTCGACCGGCGTGGCGGCGGCGCCGGACGATGCTGGAGTCCGCACCGAAGACCCGGCGGATCCGGCCGGTGTGAGGGTGCGCTCCGACGACCCGGCCGGGCCGGTCGCCTGCTCGGTGGACGCGTGGCTCCGCATCGGATGACCAATGAGCACAGCGGATTCGGACAGCGGCTCGGCTGCCGGCTCCGAGGAAGCGACGCCGTTGTCTGCGGCGAACGTCTGCGGGACCGCCCAGTGCCGTTGTCGCTGAAATGGATAGGTGGGCAACGGGATCGGCCGCCCGGGCGGGTTCACCGCCGCCCAATCGGGGTCGGCGCCACGCTCGAACAGCATCCCTACCGCGGTGAGCAAGTCGCGCCGGGTGACGGTGCCGGGGCGCAGAGCCGCCGACAGGACGACATCGAGCGCTTCGTTCTGCGCGTCGTCGGAGTGATCGGGTGCGTTTCCGTCGAGGTAGCCGTCGAGAAACTCGGCAACCTGCTGCACCCCGTCGGCCACCACCGAAAGACGATGCTGGAACGGCGTTCTCCTCGCGAGGGTGTGGGCGAGGTCGCCCAGGTGGAGGCCGGGGTTGCGCACCAGGTGCTCACGCAATCGGTATGCCTGCGCCCGCAGCGCGGTCTCGGTGCGCGCGGACAGCACAATCAGCCGCTCGGCGGGGTCGGCGGCGGGCAGCGGGTCGGTGGCAGGGGCCGCTTCGACGATGACGTGGGCATTGGAGCCGCCGAAACCGAACGCGCTCACCGCGGCGCGCGCCGGACCGTCGTGCCGCGGCCACGGCAGCGCGGTGTCGGCGATGCGCACTCCTGCGGTCGCCGGATCGAAATACTCGGGCGGGCGCCGAAAATGGAGACTGCGCGGGATGCGGCGATGCGACAGGGCGAGTGCCACCTTCACCAGTCCCGCCATACCCGCGGCCGCCTCGGTGTGCCCGATATTGGTTTTGATCGATCCGACCGTCAGCGGTGCGCCGGGCGCGCGGCCGCTGCCGTAGACATCGGCCAGTGCGGACAGTTCGGCACGGTCGCCGACCGCGGTGCCGGTGCCGTGTGCTTCCACGTAGTCGATCGTGCGAGGGTCGACGCCTGCCTGCGCGCACGCGCGCCGGATCAATTGCCGCTGGCCGTCGGCGCTGCTGGCGGGCATGGAGTGATGTCTGCCGTTGTTGTTGGTGGCGCTGCCCAGCAGGGCGCAGTACACGCGGTCACCGTCGCGCAGCGCCTGCCGCAGTGGCTTGAGGACCACGACCGCGCCACCTTCGCCGCGCACGTAGCCGTCGGCGGAGGCGTCGAAAGTACGGGATCGGCCGTGCGCGGACAACACACCCAGCGCCGACAGCCCGATCGCGGTCTCGGGGATCAGATTCAGCTGCACCCCGCCCGCGACCGCCAGCGCGCTCTCGCCCGCCCGCAGCGCCTGACAGGCCAGATGCACCGCGACCAGCGATCCCGCGCAGGAGGCGTTCACGGTCATGCTGGGGCCGTCGAAACCCAGAAAGTACGAGACCCGGTTGGCGATCACCCCTTCGACATCGCCGGTACTGGTGAACGGGGTGATGGCGGTGGCGCCGCGGGAGAGTTTGACGGCCCGATAGTCGTTGAACTTATTGGCGAAATACACGCCGGTCCGCGGTACCCGGTCGGGCCGGATACCGGCGTCCTCGAATGCCTCCCACGCCAATTCCAGTGCCAAACGTTGCTGCGGATCCATATCGGCCGCTTCGCGCGGGGTGATTCCGAAGAATTCGGCGTCGAAACCGGCCACATCGGCCAGATATCCACCGGCGACCGACACCGTCTTGCCCGCGGTAGCCCGGTCGGAGCCGCGGTAGTCACCGGACCAGCGACCCGGCGGCGGGTCGTCGGCGATCGCATCGGTCTCCTCGATCAGCAACCGCCACAACGCTTCCGGGGTATCAGCGCCCCCGGCGAAGCGGCAGCTCATGCCGATCACGGCGATCGGCTCCACGGCAACCGCCGCGATGTCGGATCCGGTCTGCTGAGGACGGGTGCGCCGCTCGGCTTTCTTCACGCTTCTCGCCTGCCCGCGATCCACCGACCGTGCACCCGTGGAACAAGCGGTGCGGTGAATCTGCCGATCTTGTTGTGGGGTCGGGACATGTGCCGGAGACTTTACCTGTGCTGTTTTCCCAACGCCCCGTTTTCGCTCGGGTGACGTCCGTGCTGGGGGGCGAGGCACGACGTCGAGAACTACTCCGTTTCGCCTCCGTCGGTATCGCCGCGTTCACGCTGGACACCGCGGTGTTCTTGACGTTGAAGAGCACTGTGCTCGAAGCGCACCCGGTCACGGCGAAGGTGGTCGCCGTGCTGGCGGCGATCACGCTGTCCTACGTGCTGAACAAGCAGTGGTCCTTCGACGCGCGCGGCGGGCGGCGCGGGCATCACGAGGCCGCGCTGTTCTACCTGGTCAGTTTCCTGGCCGTCGCGATCAACACCGCACCGCTGTGGGTCTCGCGGTATGTGCTGCACCTCGAGGTGCCCGAGGTCTCCCTCGTCACCCAGAACGTGGCCGACTTCGTGGCCGCGCAGGTGATCGGCACCGCGTTGGGCATGGTGTTCCGCTTCTGGGCCTTCGTGCGGGTGGTGTTCCCCGACGAGATCGAGCGCCCCGGCACGGCGTGAGCGGACAGTTGCGATCATCCTGACGACAACCGTGCCGGGCATGATCACGCACCGTGCGGGCCGCAGCACACCGCCGTGTCACCCCGGCCACACGGTTGCCGCGCCGCGCGGGTGGTAGGAAAGGGAGCGTGTCCGCAACTGGCGAAGGAATCGACCCGAACAGAAACTCCCGCGCGGTATCGGAGGTGGTGGAGCTGGTCAGCACGCTGATCCGCTTCGACACCTCCAATACCGGCGACCTTGCCACCACCAAGGGAGAGCGCGAGTGCGCGCAGTGGGTGGCCGACCAGCTGCACCAGGCGGGTTACGTCACCGAATACGTCGAGTCCGGAGCGGAGGGCCGCGGCAACGTCTTCGCACGGCTGGAAGGCGCGGACCCGAGTCGTGGCGCGCTGATGATCCACGGGCATCTGGACGTGGTGCCCGCCGAGGCCGCGGACTGGAGCGTGCACCCGTTCTCCGGCGCGGTGCGCGACGGCTACGTGTGGGGCCGCGGCGCGATCGACATGAAGGACATGGTCGGGATGACACTGGCGGTGGCCCGCCAGTTCAAGCTCGAGGGCACGGTGCCGCCGCGCGATCTGGTCTTCGCGTTCCTGGCCGACGAGGAGAACGGCGGCAAGTGGGGCTCGCAGTGGCTGGTCGACAACCGCCCCGACCTGTTCGAGGGCGTCACCGAAGCGGTGGGGGAGGTCGGCGGGTTCTCGCTGACCGTGCCGCGCCCCGACGGCACCGAACGCAGGCTGTATCTGGTGGAGACCGCCGAGAAGGGGCTGGGCTGGATGCGGTTGCGTGCCAAGGCCCGCGCGGGCCACGGCTCGTTCCTGCACGAGGACAACGCGGTCACGATCCTCGCCGACGCGGTGGCCCGGCTGGGCAAACACACCTTCCCGCTGGTGCTCTCGGAGTCGGTGGCCGCCTTCCTGGCCGCTGTCGCCGAGGAGACGGGTCTGGAGTTCGATCCGTCGAGTCCGGACATCGAGGGCCAGCTGGCGAAGCTGGGCACCATTTCGCGCATCATCGGCGCCACGCTGCGCGACACGGCCAATCCCACCATGCTGCAGGCCGGCTACAAGGCCAACGTGATCCCGCAGACCGCCGAGGCGGTGGTGGACTGCCGCGTGGTGCCCGGGCGGCAGGCGGCGTTCGAGCGTGAGGTGGACGAACTGATCGGCCCCGACGTCGAACGCGAGTGGATCACCAAGCTCGACTCCTATGAGACGACCTTCGACGGCGATCTGGTCGACGCGATGAACGCCGCCGTGCTGGCCCACGATCCGCGCGGCCGCACCGTGCCCTACATGCTCTCCGGCGGCACGGACGCGAAAGCGTTCGCCCGCTTGGGTATTCGCTGCTTCGGTTTCGCACCGCTGCAGCTGCCGCCGGAGCTGGATTTCACCGCCCTGTTCCACGGCGTCGACGAGCGGGTGCCGGTCGATGCCCTCGAATTCGGCACCCGCGTACTGGAACACTTCCTACTGCACAGCTGATCCGATCCGCAAAGAGAGGTTTCATGACGTACAATCCCTACGACGCCCTGCCGCAGGTGCCGTCGTTCACCCTCACCTCCACCGACGTCACCGACGGCCAGCCGTTCGACAACGACCAGGTCAGCGGCGTCTTCGGCGCGGGAGGCAAGGACATCTCCCCGCAGCTGTCCTGGTCGGACTTCCCGGCGGAGACCAAGAGCTTCGCGGTCACGGTGTACGACCCCGACGCGCCCACCGCGTCCGGTTTCTGGCACTGGGCCGTCGCCGACATCCCGGTCAGCGCGACCTCCCTGCCCGCGGGCGCGGGCAGCGGCGAGGAGGGCGGCGCACTGCCGACCGGCGCGATCACCCTGCGTAACGACGGCGGTTTCCACGGCTTCGTCGGCGCGGCCCCGCCGCCCGGCCACGGCCCGCATCGCTACTTCATCGTCGTGCACGCCGTCGACGTCGAAAGCCTCGGCATCGACGAGACCGCCACGCCTGCCTACCTCGGCTTCAACCTGTTCTCCCACACCCTGGCGCGCGCCACGCTGGTCGCCACGTACGAGCAGAAGTAGGTTTCACCTCGGCCTGTGGCCCTGAGCGAATCGCTCGGGGCCACAGTGCTTTTGTGTTCGCGCAGTGCTGCGGAACGCAAGAGCACGAAACTTCCCTCTCCTCGCGCCATGGTCCGCCGTAGGCGGTACGACCGCCCCGTGCCGCTCATCGCCGAGGGGCTCGTACCACTCGACGCCGGACCTGGGTTCGAGCGAAACGCTCGGCCGTCCAGACAGCGTCGCGAGCATCGTCTGCGGTGCGCCGGTGAGGTCGACGCGAATCTTTCCCGCCCCGGATCGATCATCGTTCGAAAATCCCATCGCCGCCCTGCTACGCCACCGTGACGCAGGTCACAACAACGAGTTGTCACGTTCGGACGGGCTCGCTTGTCCCATAGCCGACCACGCAGAACGAGCCCCAGGGAGCAAGCGATGAACACCACTACCGCCCGAGAAATCGTCGTCCTCGGCGCCGGCTACACCGGCATGCTGGCCGCCATCCGGCTGGCTCGCAACACTCGCAAACTGGGTGTGCGCATCACCGTGGTGAACCCCTCGGCCCGCTTCACCGAGCGGCTGCGCATGCACCAGGTCGCCGCCGGACAGGAATTGGCCGACTACGCCATTCCCGCCCTGCTGACCGGTTCGGGTGTCGACTTCCACCAGGCCACCGCCACCGCCATCGATGCCGAGGCCCGCCTGACAACCCTCGACGACGGCGCGATCCTGCACTACGACAACCTCGTCTACGCGCTCGGCAGCAGCACCGACACGAGCATCGTCCCCGGTGCGAACGAGCACGCATGGACGCTCGACGATCCCCGTCGGGCACACCGCTTTTCGCAGCGCCTGACCGACGTGGCCCTGGCCGGTGGCGGCGTCACCGTCTGCGGCGGCGGACTCACCGGCATCGAAGCCGCCGCCGAGATCGCCGAGGCGCACCCGGACCTGACCGTCACGCTCGTCAGCCATGCCGAACCGGGCTCGATGATGGGGGACAAGGCCCGCGCCTACCTGAACCGAGTCCTCGACCGGCTCGGTGTGGTCCGCCGGGTCGGCGTGAAGGTGACCAAGGTGCTGCCCGACGCCGTGGAACTGGACACCGGCGAACTGATCGCCTCGGAGCTGGCCTTGTGGACCACCGGCGTCAAGGTTTCACCTCTGGCCGCCCAGGCCGGAATCGCGACGGACGTGAAAGGTCTCATCATCACCGACCCGACCTTGCGCTCGGTGTCGCACCCGGAGATCCACGCCATCGGTGACGCCGCGCTGGTTCAGCAGAACTGGGGCCAGGTCCACGGCACGTGCCAGAGTGGTTTGCCCACCGCCGCCTACACCGCCGACACCTTGGCCCGGCTGCTGCGCGGCAAGACCGTGCAGCCGTTCCGCTACGGCTACTTCCACCAGCCGGTGAGCCTGGGCCGCAAGGACGCGGTCATTCAGTTCACCCACGCCGATGACACCCCGAACCGCTGGTACCTCAAAGGCAAGGCCGCCGTCGCCTACAAGCAATCGGTGAGCAGCACCCCGCCGCTGGCCTTCAAGATGAGCAAGTACATGAAGGCGCAGGTGCAGCTGTCCAAGGGCGGCCGTGCCACCCGCGCCACCGCATGATCGCCCCGCGACGGAGGCCGGACGACGCACCCGGCCTCCCAGTGGACCCCGCTCCTGGAGACCGGTAGGTATGAGTTGCATGCAGGACCACACCGAGAGGCAACCCGCCGCCGAGCAGATCGACGCACCGAGCGACCCCTTCGTCGAACACCGCCGCCTGCTCTTCGGCACCGCCTACCAGATGCTCGGCAGCGTCGCCGACGCCGAGGACATCCTGCAGAGCGCCTGGCTGAAATGGAACGCGGCAGACCGGGCTGCCGTCGAGCACCCCAAGTCCTACCTGGTCCGCACCGTCACCAACCTCTCGCTCAACCGCCTCACCTCCGCCCGGGCTACCCGCGAAACCTATGTCGGCCCATGGCTTCCCGAACCGCTGCTCACCGCACCCGACACCGCCGAGGAGATCGAAATGGCCGACACCGTGTCGACCGCCATGCTGGTCGTCCTCGAAACCCTCGATCCCACCGAGCGCGCTGTCTTCGTACTGCGCGAGGTGTTCGGTTACACCTACGCCGAAATCGGCGGCTTCTTGGATCGCCCCGATGCCACCGTCCGCCAGATCGCGCACCGCGCACGCAATCACGTGCAGACCCGCCGCCCGCGCTTCGACGCCGACAACGAATCCCGCAGAGAGATCACCGAGAAGTTCATGGCCGCCTGCCACGGCGGCGACCTCAACGCCCTCATGGAACTGCTCGCACCCGAGGTGACCTTGTGGAACGACGGCGGCGGCATCGTCACCGCGGCCCGCCGCCCACTGCACGGCCCGGACCACGTGGCGCGCTGGATACTGGGCGTCATGACCAAGCCGGTCTCCGCCGGCATCCGCCTCGAATCCGCCACCGTCAACGGCGAACTCAGCATCATCGGCGTCATCGGAGACTACCGAGTCGGCGCGCTCACCTACGACATCGTCGACGGCCGCATCGAAAACATCCGCTTCCAGGTCAACCCGACCAAGCTCGGTGGAATCCAATCCACGGGCGAAGTCTCCTCTTGAGGGACTGTTCGCCTGGAGACGCTCTTGCACCAGCCTCCCGCGGCCGAGGTCTCGGCGCTGCGCGGTCATGCCGCGAGCAATGTCCGGGTTCGTTCGTTGAAGTCCGCGACCAAGGGGTGCGGACCGAAGGCGGCCATATGTTGCTGTACATCGCGGACGGCTTCCACGGAGCGAGAGGACTTGACCTTGCGCGCCAGATCCAGCGTCCGCACCCCTGCCGCATGCGCGGCTTCGAGGTCTCGCTTCTGAATGTGGGTGACCGCCAGCGCGGCGTGGGAGAGCGCGCCCCGGCGCGCGCGATTCTGCGTGCGGGCGTGCGCGATCGATCGGCGAGCGTGCGCCGCGGCTTGTTCCGACTGTCCGAGGTCGCGGAACGCGTTCGCCCACTCGCCGCAGATGTAGGCCGGGTCGATGAAGCGTGCCCACTCGGGCTCTCGGTCGGGCTCGATCCGGGCGAAGGCGTTTTCCGCTGCGTTGATCGCGTGCGCGGTACCGGCCTTGTCACCGATGACAGCGAGCGAACGAGCCTCCAGGGTCCACAGGTCCGCAAGGCAAGCGGGCGCGTCGACCTTCGACAGGCCTTGGCGGCCCGCCTGGGCAAGTCGTCGGCCTTCGTGCGGATACCCGAGCAAGGTTGCCTGGTCGGCCAGTCCGGCCAGCACGTGAGCGCCGAGCGCGGGATCGCGGGATTCTTCGGCCAGCCGAAGCGCCTGGATGAGATACCGCTGCGCCGTACCGTGCTCGCCGTTGTCGAACGCCATCCATCCGAGCAGGTAGGTCTGTTCGGCTGCCGCACCGCACAGCGCCAACCGGACGTCCTCGGTATGGGTACGCCGCAGCAGCGGGTACACGTGCTCGTTCATGTACGCCGCCAAGACGAGCCGTCCGGACCCACCGCCTTGGAAGATATCCATTTCCTGGAAGGTGCCGAACATGTTCTTGACGGCGGTGACGTCTTCCAGCCGTACCCGTTGCCGCTGGCCCGGCAGCTGATCGAGGGTGTTCAGCAGCCAGTCGCGGGACGGCCCGATCGCCGCGACCGCCGCGAACGGAGCTGTGGACAGAAACTTCCTGCGATCCACGTCGGCCCTCCCGAGGTCTGCGACTGCGTCGAGTGTCTGTGTCCACGATGGGCTGTAGACGAGGGCGCGGTCAACCGTCGGCATCTCGCCCAGGCCGAGGTCGTAGGTCGTCACGCGATATCCGAAGCGCGCCGAGAACAGGTCGGCGAGCAGCGCCGGCACCGGCGGGCGCGGGCGTTCTCCCTCGTCCACCCACCGGCGCACGCTGGAAGCGTCCGGCCTGATCTGGGGCTCGCCCCATTCGGTCGCCAAGGCACGCACCCGGCGCGCCAATTCGCTACGACTCCAACCTGAACGGGCCAGCCACTCGGAAAGGTGCATGTTCGCACTGTTCATCATCCCTGCCATTTCTTCACTGGGAGAGACCGATCCACCACCTTTCAACACCCGCGGCGACCTTACTCGCAGCGACTTCGAGGTGTGTGCTGAATGCGCCCGGACGGGGGAGCTCAGCGCAAATGCCGCCGCTGGCTCATTCCCGCCTCATGCCTGGTTTCACGGCACGCACGGAACCGGGCGCATCTCTACCGTCGATCGATTTGAGCAGGGGGTTCGATGATTATGGGCCGGATACCGTTCGGCGACACGCCGTTGTCGCGGTGCGCCTACTACCGGCAGGTGTGCGATCTTCCTGCGGAGGTCGATCCACCCCACGTGGGGCGCATAGTCCTGCGCATGGGGGTGGCGTGGGCGGTGATCATGCCCGCCACGTTGGGGCAGGACGTGAAGGTCTGGATGCAGCGGCACGACTATGCGGTCGGGCCGATCATGTCGCATCCCCGGTCGAAGCGGTGGACTTACCTCACGCGACCCGATCTGCCGGACGACATGACACTGTTCGCGGCGATGTTCCGGCTCAACGTCTCGGTGGTGCGCGCGGGCGGCACCGTGGCGCTGCCCAGCCCGGCCGATCGTGGCACCGCGTTCCGGGCGTGGGTCAATCTCCCGGACAACACCTTCCGTCCCACCGGTAGTGTCGTGGTCGCCGCTATCCGGGCATGCGTAGCCGAGCGTGTCGCGCGCCGAAGGCAGGGCTTCCCGTATGCCTGAGAGCAGCCGCTACGCGTGGAACGAGCTGCCGAACTGCGGACTAGCCGAAGTAGATCGCCCGGATGCCTACGCGCGGGCGGCAAGGAAGTGCCGGCGGTGAACGGTGATGATCGCCGGGAATCTCCGCTCCCGTCCGAGCCGGATGTCCACTTGTCGGTGTTCTGGCACGGTGTCCGATTGGACTTCGTCGCCTGCGTCACCGCGGCGTGCTTGTTCGTTCAGGAGTGGCGTGCCCGGCACTGGCACGACGCGGTGGAAGTGTCGACCGACGACGTCGACGGGTATCCGAGATTGCCGTGTGAGCGGCTGTATTTGGAGCCCTAGAGTCCGGACAGATGACTGCGGCCCCGGGCGAATGCTCGGGGCCGCAGACGTTCGGGAGGAACTACTTGACGCTGATCACCCGGTCGGAGGGCTCTTTGGCGTAGAGCGCCTCGATGTCGGCTTGGTATTTGGCCGCGATGGGGGCGCGTTTGAGCGACATCTTGGGGGTGAGTTCGTCGCCGCCGGGTTCCCAGACCGCGCCGAGGATGGTGAAGCGCTTGATCTGCTCGACGCGGGAGAGTTTGGTGTTGCCCGCCTGGACCGCCGCCAGGACCTCGTCGATGATCTGCTGGCGGGTGGCCAGGGTGGCGATGTCCTCGCCGGTGGCGTCGAGTTCCTTGGCGCGGATCGCGGCGACGTCGGGGTCGAGCACGATCAGGGCGGCGATGTAGGGCTTGGCGTCACCGATGGCGACGACCTGGCCGATCAGCGAGGAGGCGGCCTTCACCGAGTTCTCGATGTTGGTGGGGGCGATGTTCTTGCCCGCCTCGTTGATGATCAGTTCCTTCTTGCGGTCCACGATGCGCAGGTAGCCGTCGGCGTCGAGGGTGCCGATGTCGCCGGTGCGCAGCCAGCCGTCGGAGTCGATGGCCTCGGCGGTCTTGTCGGGCATGTTGCGGTAGCCGCGGGTGACGATGGGTCCGCGCACCAGCACCTCCCCGTCGGCGTCCAGCCGCAGTTCCATGCCGTCCACCGCGCGCCCGACCGAGCCGGGGCGGGGCTTGTCCAGCTCGGTGAAGGTGCCCACGCCGGTGGTCTCCGACATGCCCCACACCTCACTGACGGTGAAGCCGAGGCCGAGGAAGTATTCCAGGGTCTCCGGCGGGATGGGGGCGGCGCCGGAGGAGGCGACGCGCAGCTGATCCAGTCCGAGGGCGTGGCGCAGCTTGGACAGCACCAGCGTCTCGGCGATCCTGTGCTGCGCGCTCAGCAAAGGGCCGCGGCCTTTGCCTGCCAGATCGGCGCGGGCGGCGGCGATGCCGGTGCTGATCGCCCAGTTGGCCAGCGCCTTCTTCACCGGGCTCGGCTCTTCGGCGAGTTTGCCCTCGACGCCGGCCTTGATCTTCTGCCACACGCGCGGGACGCCGAAGAAGATGGTCGGGCGGGCGTCGGGCAGGGCGGCGGCGACCTCGCGCGGGTCGGGCACGGTGGTGATCTGGATGCCGGTGAGCAGGTTGATCGCGTGGCCGGAGATCCGGTCGGCGACGTGCGCGGCGGGCAGGTAGGACACCGCCCGGTCGTCCAGGCCGACCTGCAGCGGGCCGTTGACCAGGGCGATGATCTGCGCGAGCACGTTGCGGTGGGTGATCTCCACGCCCTTGGACGGGCCGGTGGTGCCGGAGGTGTAGATCAGGGTGGCCAGGTCCTCGGGGCCGACGGCCTGCCAGGCGGCGTCGAAATCGAAGTCGGCGACGGGCGCGGCCTCCACCTCTTCGAGGGTGACGGCGCCCTCGGCGGGCCCGTCGACCATGACGATGTGCTCGATCGGCACTCCCGAGGCGGTGATCCGGTCCAGGAACACCTGTTCGGTCACCACGACTTTGTTTCCGGCGTTGGTGAACAGGTGGGTGATCTGCTCGGGGGAGCTGGTGTTGTAGATGGAGAACGGGGTGGCGCCCAAATGCAGGGCGGCGGTGTCGACGAGGTTGAACTCGGGGCGGTTGGTGAGCATGATGCCGACCGTGTCGCCGTGGCCGACGCCGAGACCGGCCAGGCCCGCGGCGATCGAGCGCACCCGTTCGGCGTAGTCGCGCCAGGTGTACTCCTGCGTGCCGCCCACCTTCCGCAAGGCGATCTGGTCGGGGCGCAGCCGCGCGGTCTCCTGGAATGCGGCGGGGACGGTGTACACCGTTTTGCCCGACTGGTGCGCGTATCCGATTTCTGTTGTCGTCATATCCCTGTTCCCGATATCGCTGGGGTCGACCGACCGCCGGTTTCCGCCGGCGTCCGGTCCGAGACTCGAACCCTGACATGATGCGGCGAATGCATCGTCAGTCTCTCACGAGTCGGCGCGCCACATGTGGCGCGGCTCACTCATGGTAGCCACAGGCGGGAATCGAAGTGGCCGAACTTCAACAATCCTTCAGGCACCGATGAGATCCGGCGCGGGGCCGGGCCCGGACCGGGGACGATGGTTCTCACCAGGGGTGATCACGACCGGGTCGACGGCGAGCGGCTCGTCGGTCGCGGCGTCGCCCTCGTGCGGCTCGAGCGCCCACGGCACGGAATCGGTGGGGATCCAGTGCTTGCGCCGGGTGCGCTTGGCCTCCAGGTACTCGCGGGCGCGTTCGCTGAGCGCCCGGGTGCGCAACGGGACCGCGGTGACCTGCAGCCCTTCCCGTCGCAGCGCGTCGACCTTGGCGGGATTGTTCGTCAACAGCTGCACCGAACGCAGTCCGAGCTCGGCCAGCGCCCGCGCGGTGGCCTGGTAGGTGCGGGCGTCGGCGGGGTAGCCGAGGTTCTCGTAACTGGTGAAGGTATCGGTGCCGGAACGCTCGCTCTCGCGATAGCCCAGCGCCTTCGCGATCAGTCCCGCCCCCCGGCCCTCCTGCTCCAGATACACCAGCACCCCCGAGCCCGCGGCCTGGATGAGATCCAGCGCTTTGTCCAGCTCCGGCCCGCAATCGCAGTCCTGCGACCGCAACGCCTCTCCGTACAGGCAGCGCGAGTGTACCCGGACCAGGCAGCCGTCGGCGACCGCGCCGAACAGCAGCAGGTGCCCCCGCTCCCCGTCCCCGTTCAACTCCACCACCCGAACTCGCAGATCATGCCCGTTGCGACGGAACCGATGCTCGGTGTCGGCAGGATCCACAGCGTTGGTCAATGCTCCTCCGTAGCGAGTTTGAAAATTCGCTCGACCTCACTCACCAGTGGCATTGCCCCGGGGACGGCCCCGATCGATTGCGTCGCCACCATTGCGGCGGTCGCCCAGACGTAGTCGTTGCGTGCGGCGGGGCGGCGCGTCGAAACGAGACGATATACCAGGGCGGCGGAGAAGGCAGCGTGAGCGCCGACCGAGTCGTCCAGCGCCGTCGGGAACGGCTGGAATCGGTCGCTGACCTGCTCCGACCACACCGCGCACCGGAAATCCTTGATCGCGCACACCGCCCCGACACCCAGCGCGCGCAGCCGTGTGGCGGTCTGGTCCCCGCACGAGGCCGCTCCGTCGGCCATCGCCAGGGCCTGCAGGTCCTTGTCGTCGCCGACGAGGTAGTCCACCACACCGAGGTGCTGATACAGATACTGCGGGCGATCCAGCCGCGGCGCCGGATGCACGACCACCAGCGGCCGTCGCGGCAGCCCGCGCAGCTGCGCCATGATCTGCTCGAGCACTCCGGTGGGTTGCTCGAAGGTCAGCAGCACCGCGTCCGACGTGGCCAGCGCCGAGCGGATCGCGTCGCTGCGTAGGTCCTGGGAACTCAATCGGATTCGCTCGTCTTTGCAGCCGATCGTGCTCGCCGCGCCGGTGCCCGCCACGATCACCGCGGTCACCGGTGTCGGCGCGTAGGGCACCACCTTGACCAGTTCGGTGTCGACGCGTTCGCTGCGCAGGTATTCCAGGATGCGGTCGCCCGCGTCGTCGTCGCCGACCGCGGAGATCAGCCGCGCCCGCAGCCCGAGCCGGGCGGCCGCCACGGCGCGCGCGAGCCCCTTGCCGCCGGGATGTTCCCCGTAGCTGCCCGGCGCGGTGCCGCCGGGCCCGGGAATACGGTCGACCAGGTACATGTGGTCGATGACCGCATCGCCGATCACCGTGACCACACCGCGGGAATCCACCGGATCCGGTTCTCGCGCAGTCGTTTCCGCGAAGTCGACGACATGCGCGCCGTCGAACACCGAAGCCGTGGCCAGTTGCGCGGCCAGTTCGGTGAACGCGCGGCGCTCGGGCGCCCCGCGCAGCGAGCGCACCGTCAAGGTGTCCGGAATCGGCTGCGCCCCGAGCGCTTCGTGCAGCGCCGCCCACCGCACGGCGAGGTATTCGCGCCGCTCACCCAGATCCGCGGCGTAGAGCTGGTCGAGATCCACGCCGGGGGGCGGGTTTTCGCGCAGCAGCCCCAGCGACAGCTCCGCGTCGACGACCAGCCGGTGGGTGGGCTGCAAACCCCTGGCCAGGTCACGCACCAGCGGCAGCACCGCCTCTTCCCGGTCGATACCCGCGCGCCGCGCGTACTGCCGCACGGCCAGCAGATCCAGCAGGGGCAGTACGTCGATTTCGGTGCTGCGCAATCGATCCGAGCTCAGGCCGGACCGTTTGCACAGCCGGGTGAGGATATTGCGCACGGCAACCATTCCCGAATCCTGCGGGACCATGGCGATGCCCCCTCCTCTATCGGCGCGACACCGGACCGTCGTGCGCACGTCGGCCACGCGAATCGGGTTTAGCCAGCGGGCAAATTGTCAATTACCAAACTACAACGGCAATTGCGCTCGGGGAACGGCAAATGCCACACTTGAGGTGGCGATCCCTAATCGCAGCACCAGGCAGGGAGGGCTGGTGATGAGAATGATGCTTCAGATACGGCAGCCACGACGGCGACGGCGCAACCGCCCCGCCGGATCCGATACCGAACTGGGGCCGAAGCCGGTGATGGACTGAACGAGCCGCCGGACACTCCGCGCGACATCGCACCGGTCATCGCCCGCGCCGTCCCGGCGCGCCGGCCCGCACACCCCATGCCGTCACCGGCCCGGCCCTTCGGCGCCGCTGCCCGAACCCGGCCGCGCCCGCCCACGCGCCGTCCGGAATCCACTCACCCCGATCGACGCCCGGTCGTGCCCTACGCCATCGACCCGCCCCGCGCCGCGGTCACCCCGCCCGCCGCACAGGTGCGAGCCACCACCGGGCCCGCCCGGCCGGGCCACTTTCATCGGCCCGGGCACGCGGCAGCGTGCCCGACGAACCGGCAGAAATCACGGTGCGGCACCGCAGCGCGCCACACCAGCGGATGCACGACAGGAGGCATTCGTGATCATCGAACTCAGCACCCTGGAGCCGGCCTCACTCCACCTGTTGCACCGGAGACAGCGATGACCATCCACACCACCGAATGGACGATGACCAGTGACGTGACCCCGGAATCGGCCTGCCGTGACACCGACGCGCCCGACGGCTGGCGGCTGAGCTGGCTACCGGACCGGCGGCTGACCCACAGCCAGGCGCTGGCAGGCATGCGGCTGGACGAACTGCTCAGCGACCCGCACGCCGTGCACGACCGCATGACCCAGGCCCGCGTCGAGGTCTACGCCGACCACCTGGGCATCCTGCGCGACCACGCGGTGATCCTGCTGGCCAAGCGCATGGCCGCGCGGCTGGGGCAGCAACTGCGACCGGAGGGAGATCCGGCGCCGCCGGGGCACGGTCGGCGTACCCGGCAGTGGCACACCCGCACGCCCGAACCGCCGTTCGTGCACGGCTGAGGCCGAGGGCCACCCGCTCTCGCCGAGCGGCACACCTTGCTCCCCGACTACCGGCCCGTCGTTCAGGCGTGCGCTTTGTGCTCCGCGCCGACGGCCTCACCGAGGCCGGCGTACCCTCCGGCGCGCAACCGCTGCGCCAGACCGCGATGGATCCTGCGCATCCAGAACGGGCCACCGTAGATGAACCCGGTGTAACCCTGCAACAGCGTCGCACCGGCGAGGACGCGTTCCCACGCCTGGTCGGCGGTTTCGATACCGCCGACCGAGACCAGCACCAGCCGGTCACCGACGCGCCGGTACAGCCGCCGCAGCACCTCGAGCGAACGGTCGGCGACCGGCGGACCGGACAGACCGCCCGCGCCCATGGCGGCCACCTCGGCCGCGTCGGTGCGCAGCCCGTCGCGGCGAATGGTGGTGTTGGTGGCCACGATGCCCGCCAAGCCGAGCTCGACGGCCAGATCGGCCACAGCGTCGATGTCCTCGTCGGACAGATCCGGCGCGATCTTCACCAGCACCGGCACCCGCACACTGTCCAGTACCGCCCGCAGCAGCGGCCGCAGCGATTCGACGGCCTGCAGATCACGCAGCCCGGGCGTGTTGGGCGAGCTGACGTTGACCACGACGAAATCGGCCAGCGGCCCCAGCAGCGCGGCGCTGGTGGCGTAGTCCGCGGCGGCGGCCTCCGGTTCGACGATCTTCGTCTTGCCGATGTTCGCGCCGATCGGCACCGCACCGCGGCGTGCGCGCAGCCGGTCGGCGGCCGCGGCGGCGCCGTGATTGTTGAAACCCATCCGGTTGATCAGCGCCCGGTCGGCGGGCAGCCGGAACAACCGGGGCGCGGGATTGCCCGGCTGCGCCTGCGCGGTGACGGTGCCGATCTCGGCGAAACCGAACCCCAGCGGCGCCCAGGCGTCCACCCCGTCGGCGTTCTTGTCGAAACCGGCGGCCAAGCCCAGCGGCGCGGGGAACTCGACCCCGAACGCCTCCACGCGCAGGATCGGATCGCGGGCGACGAGGACCTTGCTCATCGCCCAGCGCAGCGGCGCAACCCAGGCGGCGAATCGCATGACCGCGAAGACCAGGTGGTGGACGCGTTCTGGCGCGACCAGGAACATCAGTCGCAGTAGCAGGGCGTACATCGGCTCACATTCCGGGTTCGGGCTGGGGTAGTAGTGCGGATTTTCGCCGCCGCAGCAGCACCCGCCTGCTGCCGTCGGTGTAGGCCCGCACCCGCGAGAGTTCCCAGCCACCGAACTCCGCCTGGATCGCCAGCCGCATCGACGCGGTCACCCGCGTGACATCCGGCGGCAGCCGCAGCGGTACGTATTCGTAGTCCTCGCTCGAGGTTTCCCAGCCCGCGGGCAGCGCGCGCCCGCGCCCCCGGTGTGCTGCCGGATCAGTAGATGTCGCGGTATCGTCGCCCGCGCGCGGTGTCCGAGCCATCAGTGCCCTCTCTTCCGATCGTCCGCACCGATCCGTTGCAGACCGTCGCCGGTCGCGGATCCCACGAACAGATCACCGGTGCCTTGCTCGACAGCCACCGAGTTCGGTTGCCGGACGGTGGCGTAGCGGCCCACTTCCTTCGGTATACCAGTCGACAGGTCGAATCCGACGACCTCGTTGCGCTGCGTGCACGTCACCCACACGGTGTCCGACCGCTGATCGTAGGCGAGTGCGTAAGGCGAAGATCCTACCGGGAAACGCTGGCGCAACACGAGCGGTCCGGCAGTGTAGACCAGCAGCTCGCCACCTGCGGTGTCGGTGACCACGAACCGGCCGCGTGCGTCGCCGATGAGCTGCGTGGCCCCGTCACCGGCCCGCAGCGCCAATCCGGGCCGCTTCTTGCCAGGGTCGATCTCCAACAGCGCGGTCTGACGGCGGTCGAGCACGGTCAGCTCGCCGTCGGCTTCGGCGATCTCGTCGGCCGAGACCAGCCCGGACACCGTCCGGGTCACCGCACCGCCGGGCGTCAGCTCCAGCACCCGGCCGTCGGCGGTGCCGACCAGCACACCGCCGTCGCCGCGGGCGCGCACCGACCGCACGTCGCCGTCGACGGCGACCGCCGTGACCGTTCCGGAGGCGAGATCCACCCGCAGCACCCGCCCCGGCGCGGCCGCCAGCATCTCACCGGGCCTGCCCGGGGTGAGAGCGCTCGCGCGCTCGGGCAAGGTCACGGTGCGCACCAGCGGCTCGGCGGCGTCCGGGTCGACGACGGTCAGGACAGCGCCGTCCAGGGTGGCCAGCAGCCCGCTGCCGGAGTCGGCTTCCAGCGCGGCGATCGGCCCGGCGGGCAGCACCCGGCCCGCGGGCGCCGTCGTCACCGCGGGCGCGACCGCGGCCGTGGCCGGTTCCCTGGTCGGCAGGTCGGGACCGCCGTCGCCGGAGGAGCATCCGGCCAGCAGCGCCAGCACCGCCGCACCCCCGACTGCCGAGACGAGCGAGCCGCGAGAGCGCATCCACCGAACTCCTTCTACCGACGAATCTTGCGCAACCTCACCATCTGACCATGATGGCGTAACCAACCGACCGACCGGGGTGTCGGCTCGAGCGGAATGTCGGTACGCGGAGTTACGGTGGACACCACACTGTCCGATATAGGGAGATCCGGGTTGAAAGCCGACCATTCGTCGGGATTTGTCATCGACGACATCACCCTCGGTCCGTACGCGCACGGGTACGGGACCACCGCCGAGGGGCACCCGTTCGCCTTCCGCACGGTCCGCGCCACGCTGACGCTGGAGGTCTACCGCCGCGGTCTCACCGACGCCGTCCCCGGCCCGGAGGACGTGCTCGCGGTCGCCGAAGCCACGGTCACCGACATCGACCTCGACGACGAACGCAGTGTCGCCGCGCTGGTGCGGGATATGATCCCCGACACCGCGGCAATCGAAGCCGCCGCGGGACGGGACGTCACGGCCGTGCGTGCCCTGCTGGGACGGATCAGCTCCGTCATCGAAGGTATGTAGGAAGTGATGACCCGCACACGACTCGCCCGGACCGCGCTCACCGCCGCCGTTCTCCTGCTGGCCGCGCCGGCCGCCGCCTGCGACAGCGGAACCGACGACGCCGCGGTCGAGGCCGCCCGCTCGTCGGCGAACGCGTCGCTGTCGTCCTCGGTCGCGGCCTCTTCCAGCGCCGCCCACCCGCCGCTGCCGACCGCCGCCGACCTGGACGCCCAGATCAAACGTGCGCTGGACCCGGCACTGCCCGACAGCGAACGCACCGCCCTCATCGAGGACGGCGATTCCTTCCGCCAGGCCATCCCCGACATGTACAAGGCGCTGCAGGACAATCCGCGCGCCGTCTACGGCGTGACCGACCCGGTGTTCGACAACCACGACGGCACGCTGACGGCCACCATGCGCCTGGACAAGGACGGCACCGGCGCCGCGGTCCGCACCACGGTCGTGCACTTCGTGCTGATCGACGGCAAGTGGAAGATCTCGCGCACCGACCTGTGCGGCATCCTGCGCTCGGCCGACTACCGCACCCCGGCCTGCGGCTGACCGGGCCCGCGACGCGATGCGCCGTTCCGGTTCACTGCGGTGGGGACGGTTCGTGCACCGCCACCGCTTCCTCGTGCTGGCCTTCTTCGTCGTGTTCGTGCTGCTGTCGGGCTGGTACGGCCGCGACCTGGCCGGGCGGCTGACCCAGGAGGGCTGGTTCGACGAGAGCAGCGAATCGGTCGCCGCCGCCGAACTGGCCGACCGCACCTTCGGCCGCGACACCGACAGCGACCTGATCCTGCTCTACACCGCCCCCGACGGCGCCACCGTCGACGATCCGGCCGTACGCGGCCCGGTCACCCGCCAGCTCGCCGGACTGCTGTCGACCTACCCCGACCGCATCCAGAAGATCGACAGCTACTGGGACAGCCCGTTCTCCGCCCAGGCCACCGACCCCACCCACACCCACGCCTTCGCCAGCGTCGGATTGCGCGGCTCGGGCACCGCGACGGTGGAGAACTACCTGGCCATCAAGGACCATCTCGGCGCCGGGCAAGCCGGCGGCGGCCCGGGCGGCACCACCGTGCAGCTGGCCGGGTTGCAGCCGATCGTGGAAGGCATCAACACCGGCATGCAGCGCGACATCAAGCGCGCGGAGATGATCGCCCTGCCGCTGGTGGCGATCTTGCTGTATTTCGTGTTCGGCGGCGTGATCGGGGCGCTGCTGCCGGTGCTCATCGGCGGCATGACGATCCTGGGCACCCAGGGCGGATTGCGGCTGCTGACCGATCACCTCGACGTCAACGTCTTCGCCAGTGCCGTGATGACCCTGGTCAGCCTGGGATTGGCGATCGACTACGGGCTGTTCACCGTCACCCGCTTCCGGGAGGAACTCGCCGCGGGCCACACCGTCGAGGAGGCCACCGCCCGCACCGTCGCGACCGCGGGGCGCACCGTGCTGTTCTCGGCCGCGATCATCGCCCTCAGCCTCGGCGCGCTGTTCATCTTCCCCAATGGCGTGCTGCGCTCGGTGCCGCTGGGCGGCATCAGCTCGGTCCTGCTGGCGGCGCTGCTGTCGGTGACGGCGCTGCCTGCCGCGTTGAGCATCGCCGGACGCCGCATCGACTTCCTGGGTTGGAAACGGTTCTCCCGCACCAAGACCGAAGCGCAGATCGACGCCGGGTTCTTCGCCCGGCTGGCGCTGTGGGCGATGCGCAGGCCCTTGGCGGTGGCCGTGCCGATCGTGCTCGCGCTGCTCGCACTCGCCATCCCGATGCGCAACATCGAATTCGGCGGACTCAGCGAACGCTATTTGTCCGACGACAACCCCGCCCGCGTGGCACAGGAACATTTCGACGAACTGTTTCCCAGCTTCCGCACCGAACCACTGAAACTGGTGGTGGTCGGCGCCGACGCGCGGCAGCTGAGCGACATCCGCTACACCGCCAACCAGATCCCCGGCCTGACCGGCCGCTTCGAGCCCGCCGCGCCCACCAAGGACGGCATCAACGTGCTCGCCGCCGGATTGGCCGACAAACGCGACGCCGACCAGGTCATCGCCGCCCTGCGCGCCATTCCCGAACCCCCCGGGGTGCGGGTGATGGTGGCCGGTGTGCCCGCGCTGGAACGCGACAGCATCAACGGACTGCTCGACGGCCTGCCCACGCTGCTGGCCCTGCTCGTCACGGCGGCGCTGGCGCTGATGTACGCGGCGTTCCGCTCCCTGGTGCTGGCGCTGAAGGCGGTGGTGATGAGCGCGCTCAGCCTCGTGTCCACCCTCGGCATGCTGACCTGGATGTTCGTCGAGGGACACGGCGCGGGGGTTTTCCACTTTACCCCGGGACCGTTGATGTTCGCGGTGCTGGCGCTGATCGTCACGGTGGTGTTCGGGCTGTCCACCGACTACGAGGTGTTCCTGCTGTCGCGGGTGTCGGAGGCCCGCGCCGCCGGCGCGGACGCCCCGGAGGCGATCCGCTACGGCATCGCCCACACCGGCGGCGTGATCACTTCCGCGGCCGCGATCCTGATCGTGGTCACCGGCGCGTTCGGGTTCTCGGATCTGGTGCTGATGAAATACATCGCCTACGGCATGATCGCCGCCCTGATCCTGGACGCCACCGTGATCCGCATGCTGCTGACACCGGCGGTGCTGAAACTGATCTGGCGCTGACGCCCGCGGGCTTCGGACTCCACCACACCCACGGACGGCGAAGCCGCGGTCGCGGGTGGATCCTCCCGAGTTCGGCTGGCGGTGGCCGGGGTGAGTTTCCTGCCACAGGGCG
Source organism: Nocardia barduliensis (assembly GCF_013315795.1). Lineage (GTDB taxonomy): Bacteria > Actinomycetota > Actinomycetes > Mycobacteriales > Mycobacteriaceae > Nocardia > Nocardia barduliensis. Next base: position 1,770 of record NZ_JABLTE010000021.1, on the reverse strand, counting down.
GCATCCGTGCGGGTGGTGTGAGTCGGAGCAATCAGCGCCTTCCACGTCGTTGTGTGCTCCTTCGACCACTCGAGGCCGATCTGCGGGGTCCCGTCGGCCGGATGCTGCCTGTGCACGACGAGGGGATCGGTGCGGGCGGCAGCCACCGGACGGGCTCAGCGGCGCACCGGCAGGACCAGTTGCGCTCCGGTGACCGGATGGTCGAGCACTTCGACCGGGTGCTGGTAGACGCGGGTGAGCAGTTCGGTGGTGAGCACCTCGCGCGGTGGTCCGTCGGCGGCGAGGCGACCGGAGTCCAGCACGGCGACGCGGTCGGCGTAGGCGGCCGCGATACCGAGATCGTGCAGCACGACCACCACGGCCGCGCCGTCGTCGGCGCGGGCGGCGGCCAGGCGCAGCACGGCTTCCTGATGTCCGAGGTCCAGTGCCGCGGTGGGCTCGTCCAGCAGCAGCGTGGCGGTGTCCTGCGCCAGCACCCGCGCCAGCGCGACGCGGGCGCGTTCACCGCCGGAGAGGGTCGGAAACGACCGGGCCGCCAGATGTTCGACGTCGGTGGCGGCCATCGCGGCGGCGATCTGTTTTTCGTCGAGTTCGCGGCGCTCGGTGCGCACCCAGGGCGCGCGGCCCATCGCCACCACTTCCCGCGCGGTGAACGGGAACCCGACGGTGTGGGTCTGCGGCAACACCGCCCGCCGCCGGGCCATGTCCAGCGTGGTCCAGTGCGACAGCGGCCGCCCGTCGAGTTCCACCGCCCCCGCGCTCAGCGCCAGCTCCCCGGCCAGCGCGGCCAGCAACGTCGACTTACCGGCGCCGTTGGGCCCGACGAGAGCCACGACCTGCCCAGCGACCGCCTCGAAGTCGACACCGTCGAGCACCCGGCGCGTTTGCCCGCCACCGCGCCGCTGCACACTCACCCCCGCCGCCCGCACCGTCGCCTGCCCCTTCTCGGGCCATTCCGGCAGCTCGTGCACCGTCCGCAACAAGCTCACCGCGCACCTCCCCGCCATGAGGGGCACATCGTGCCGAGGACTCCTCGGTATCTGTCGCGGCCGTGCGCCACGCGCCGTACGGTCACGCCCAGCCTCCGGAACGGGCTCGGGTGCGGCGCAGCAGCCAGAAGAAGACCGGGCCGCCGATCAGGGAGGTGAGCATGCCCAGGGGCAGGTCGGCGTTGTCGACCAGGGAGCGGGCGGTGACGTCGGCGGCCAGCAGCACCACCGCGCCGACGATGGCGCTCAGCGGGATCAGCACCCGGTGGGCGGGACCGACCAGCATCCGCACCAGGTGCGGGACGATGAGCCCGACGAACAGGATGATGCCGGTGAACGCGACACCGGCGGTGGCCAGCACCGCGACCACGAGAATCACGTGACGGCGCAGCCGCTCCACGTCGACGCCCAGATGCCGGGCCGCGGACTCCCCGAGCGCCAGCAGATCCAGCCGCGGCGCCAGCAGCACCGCCGCGGCGACACCGACCGCGGTCAGCGGCGCGACCACACCGACCGCTTCCCACCTGGCCCCGTTGAGCGAACCCAGCTGCCAGAACACGATCTGATCGCGCGCCGCGGGGGAGGCGACGAACAACAGCAACGCGATAAGCCCGCCGGCGAAGGCGTTGATCGCGACACCGGTCAGCACGAGCGTGACGACCTCGGTGCGCCCACCGGAGCGCGCCAGCAGATACACCAGCAACGTGGTGGCAAGCCCCGCGACGAACGCCGCCGCGGCCACCGACCAGGCGGCCACGAACGCCCCGCCCACCACGATGAC